>CAVRAZ010000005.1:0-302298 GCA_963719135.1 uncultured Gammaproteobacteria bacterium
GATTGGTCACACCGGCACGCCGGCACGGTTTACGCGAAACCAGCCGGTCAGGCTGAAGCGCGACCGCCCGGCGACTGTGACTTCGTGCGGAAAATCCTCGCTGAGGAAAATCACCATGTGCCCGTAATAGGGTAGGGCGCGCAGGATCGGGGTGTCGTCGTTTGGACGGTACAGTCGCAGTTCGCCGCCGTCGGCCGGCGTCCAGTGCGGGTTCAGGTAAAGAACGACAGTCAGCGCCCGATTGGTTTCGCCCGTGAACGCATCGACGTGCCGCCGGTAGCAGGCGCCGGCGGGGTACCAGGCAAAGTGGCACTCGAAATCGAACAATCCGAGAAACAGGCGCCGGTTCAGACCCTGCCGCAGATGTTCGGCCCAGTCCAGATACGCCGCCGTCGCCGGGTGATCCCGGTCGATCCAGCGTGTCTTGTCGGTGCGCACGAACGGATCGTTCTGGCGCAGTGTGTCGCGGCCGATGCCGGCATCCGCGAAGGCGTCTTTCGGGATCGAACTCAGGTATATAAACAGCGCGTCGGTCAGTGTCGCGGGCAGCGCGTCGGGCAGCACCAGATAGCCGTCGGTCGCCAGTGCCTCGGCAATGCGGTCAAGGGGGACGCCATCGGTGGATTCCGGGACGTCGGAATTGGGATTCAAGCGGGCTGACTCGGGGGAAGCCGCGGACGCGGACTTATACATAAAGTCCTGCCGGCGGCCAGCGAGGCGTACGGCAGCCCCCTGCGCGGGGCGCTTCAGCAGGGCGCCGGCCGAGGTCTTGCCAAACCCAACCAGACCAGCGCAAGCAGCGCGCCGGTAAGATGTGCGGCCGGCACACGACCTTAACGCCGCTGCGTCGCGTTCATGCGTTCCGAAGCGGCTGCCTCCGGCCGACACGATGGCGGCACCGACGTTCAGCGGCCGGGTCAGCTCCGGTGCGGACGGCGAATCTACGGCGCTGGCGCGTTCAGGGCAGAGAAAATCCACCACGCTGCTGGACTGCCGTGCTCCTGCCCTCGACCAGACCGGCGCAGCCGCTCAGGGCGGCGGACAACCCGATCAGTACCACAAGCCCGAAGGGTGCTCGTCTTGACCACCTACTGAGGGGACCTCGAGCGCGGCGCAGGACGGAAGGGCCATGGTGCGGTACGGTAGCGGGGTCGTAAATTCACGTCCGGATCCAAGCCTGGTCCGTCCCGGAAAACCGGCGGCGCGGCGTGTGATCTCGCCTGAGGCCCCGCGTGGCCCTTTGGATCAACCGGCTGATGCTACGCCGAAATGCGAGTCAGGTCGCCGCCGATGGGATTGGGCCCCATCTGCTGCTAATATCACCGATATCCGGGAGATATCCGGGACACCCATATATCAAAAAATTTTACCGGATCGCTGGAATCGTACCCCCGAAATTCGGGAGGGAAATTCCGGAGAAAATTCTGGACACCCAGCAATTAGAAGGGAAATTCTGGACACCCAACAATTAGAAGCACCCCGAGATTCGGGGGTGATACTGGAGGGAGATCCTGGAGGAAATCCTGGACACCCAATAATCAGAAAAGCATTTACCCGGGAGCGATTATGGCAGGCAAAGCGATTCCAACCGGTGCATTGTTGACCCTTTGGTTCGGTGGTGCACATGCCGTTTCGGTTGCGGACTACGTCAGGGTTTGCACCGGCGATACCGCCAAACAGCGCTCCGCGGAGGTGTGCGGATGCATCGGCAACAAGGCTAAGACCCGATTCTCGGACGCGGGATTCGAATTTTTCGTCGCCGCAACCGCCAAGGATCGGGATACGTCCTCGATGCTGTACCGCAAGCTCAGCCGCGACGAAATCATGACCGCAACCCTTATATCGATGCGCGGCCCCGGCGAGTGCGAGCAACGCCGGGGCGGTCTGGACAAGACGCCGGACCGGCAACCCATCGATACGGAAGGGTTGATTTAACGCCGCGCAATCCGTCACGGATGCCGCGGCGACCAGACTGCAACGGATCGACAGCATGCCGACACAAAGAAAGGATGGTTCCGGCAAACGGCTTGACGATGTGGTGGCCGAAGCGCAGCGGAACCGTGCAAAGCGCGAACAGGGCTATCGGGAACAGGCGCTGAAGCTCTACCCCTGGGTGTGCGGCCGATGTTCGCGCGAGTTCACCCGCGCCAACCTGCACGAGCTGACGGTCCATCACCGCAATCACGACCATGACTGCAATCCACCCGACGGCAGTAACTGGGAACTCCTGTGTCTGTACTGCCACGACAATGAGCACGCCCGCTTGCTGGAGAGCGAAACCCTGAAGGCGGCCGAATCGGATGGAAAGACTACCGGCAACGCGACACACAATCCTTTCGCCGGGCTCGGAGAGCTGCTGAAAGGGAAATAGCCTGTGCCGGTCGGGTGACACAATGCAAGTCATTGAGTTATCGTGATTCGTTGTTCTCGTAATACCCTGCTCACACAACCGTAACACTGCCCGTCTATCCTGCGCTCCCCACATCGTTTCCGTCGGCGGTTGAAGCATCTCCATGCAGCCACCCCCGATCAGGCCGCAAGACCTCGCGGCCCTGCTCGACGAAGTCGTCGAGCTTCGCGAACGTGTCGGCGCCGACGCAAACACGCGGCTTGAACCCTATCGAGCGCGGTATCCAAACGGCTATACCCCCGACGCCCGCAACTTGGCCAGTTACCTGGCCTGAGGGGTAATGATCTGCGACCGCTTCAGGAGCGCCTGGTCGAGGCCGGGGTTTCGTCGCTGGGACGCGGTGAAGCGCAGGTGACGACCAACCTGGATCGCGTCATCGGTATTTTGAGCAATGCGTTCGGCATGCCGGAGCGTATGGATTTTCCCGATGATGGTCAGCCGCGTCTCGAGCTTCATACCTAAGTCCTTTTCGGGAAACGCAATCACGAGCGCTATGCTCGGATCATGGCCACGCTGCCGACCGACCCTGCGCCGGTCGCCGGGCTGGTCGCCAGCGGTACGGACTGCGCACGCATCAACGGCGCCCACGACGGCCCGGCGGTCTGGCAGGGTGTGATCGACAGCCTGCGCGCGGCGGAAGCCGCGACAAGTCAGTGAATACGCGTGTTTATGGACCTCGGCGGACACAGGATCCGGACGGGCCCGGCGCAATCGGGTTCGGCGGTCGTCCGCGTCAAGGTTCCACGCGGTCTGATCGGACAGCGTGTCGGTTTCGCACGCGTGCTGCTGACCGGCGGCTCGGCACCCGCGACAACGTCCGGCGAACATGCCAATCTGCCGCGCCTCCTGCTGGTGGCAGAAAATCCCGACGAAATTCGGCACACCCACGAAATTCGGGACACCCACCACGAAATTCGGGACACCCACAAACCGGATGTGCTGGACATCCTGAAACCGGGCGACCGTCTGGTTTTCAGCGACGCGCGCGAGAAGCCGCGCAAGTTTCACGTGCGCGAGCGCCTGGCAAGCGGCGAGTGACTGACGGAGATCGCGCGCTGCGCCTATATTGTGCCGGGCATGCCGCTCCGGCTTGAGCGCGGCAGCCGACGCAGGCCACGTCTGTCCGACATCGAGCACCCTGTCGATGCATTGGATGGCAAGCCTCTGGTCATCCGTCCGTATCCTGGTGACTGGTTACTCTGCACCGCGATTTCCGTGCCGGGTGTCCGGCAAGGCGCGACGGCGAAACGGTATCCCGGCCGAGGTCGGTTGTTCTCACCCGGAGGTTATCGATGCGCTGAAACCCGGGCACGCAGTCTGGATAGACGATGGCAAGCTTGGCTGCACGGTCGAACAGGTGAGGGCGGACGGTGCACGGTTGCGCGTTACTCATGCCGGCCCCAAGGACGTGCGCATTCAAAGCGCCAAGCGTATCAATCTGCCGGATACACTATCGCCGCTGCCGGCCCTGACGGACAGGGATCTTCGGGACCTGGATTTCGTGTGCGCCAGCGCGGACACGGTGGGTCTGTCGTTTGTCCGAACGCTCGATGACATCGATGAACTGCGCCGCCAACTGACGGCGCGCGATAAACCCGGATTACCGCTCGTTGCCAAGATCGAAACTGCGGCGGCCGTAAGGAACCTGCCCGATATTCCGCTCGGCACCCTGGGACAACATGCCGTGGGTATCATGATCGCTCGCGGCGATCTTGCCGTAGAACTGCGCAGTGTGCGCATGGCCGAGATCCAGGAGGAGATCCTGTGGATCTGCGCGGCGGCCCACGTGCCCGTTATCTGGGCGATGCAGGTGCTGGAAACGCTGGCCAAGGATGGGGTGATCAACCGACCGGAGATTGCCGACGCGGCCATGAGTGTGCGCGCCGAGTGTGTGATGATGAACAAGGGACCGTAAATAACCGACGCGGTTGTGATTCTGAATGACATTCTCACAAGAATGGACGCGCACCAGTACAAGAAGGTGTCGCGGCTCAGGCGACTGCACTGGTAAGGTGAATCCTGGACACCGGTGAATCCTGGACACCCACAAATTGCAATTGGGTTGAATCCTGGACACCACAAATTGCAATTGGGTTGAATCCTGGACATCCAGCAATCGGGAACCGGTTGCAACCGGGCCGAATGGGGTAATCCTGGACACCCACAAATTGTGATCATCGGTCATCCGGGAGCCACGCGGGAATTGAAAGTCTGCCGGTACGCTGCTAAACTCGGTCGCGCTGTCGGGAAGTCAGCGTGTCTTACAGTACTCAAGGAAGAGCCTATCATGCCTATTGCCCGTCAACGTCAGGTCTGTCCGGAATGCACTCCTTATTATCACTGCGTAAACCGCTGTGTTCGCCGCGCGTTTCTGTGCGGGGACGATGCGCTCACCGGGCGCTCGTTCGCGCACCGCAAGCGCTGGATCGAGGAACAGTTCACGAAGTTGTCTGCGGCTTTTGCCATCGAGGTCTGCGCATATGCGGTAATGGACAACCACTATCACGTCGTGCTGAAGCTCTGCCGTGTGCGCGCCGAAAACTGGGCCGTCGACGAAGTTCATGCACGCTGGTACCAGCTGTTCAAGGGGCATCCGCTGATTGATCGATGTCGGCGGGGCGAGGTGCTTACGGAGGCCGAACTGTCACTGGTTCGATCGCTGACCAGGATATGGCGGGAACGCCTGACCGAGCTTTCATGGTTCATGCGCTGCCTGAACGAAGCGATCGCACGCCGAGCCAATGCAGAAGACGGCTGCAAAGGACGGTTCTGGGAGGGACGCTTCAAAAGTCAGGCGTTGCTGGATGAGACTGCGCTGTTGACATGCCTGAGCTACGTGGACCTCAATCCGATACGTGCAGGCGCCGCGCCGACACCGGAAACATCCGTGTATACCTCGATTTTTCAGAGGATTCGGGCTCTCCAGGTACCCGGTCGCCATCAGCCAGCGGATTCGCTGACGCCATTTCAGACTGATCGCGGCGGCGACTCAGACCGTTGCCTGCCTTGCAACCTGCAGGATTACCTTGAACTGGTGGACTGGGCGGGGCACGCGATATTGACTGGAAAACGAGGATCAATCGGCGTGACTGCGCCTGGTATTCTGACCAGACTCGGCGTCGAGGCCGGTCAGTGGCTCGACCAATTCAGAAGCTTGGGCCGCCGCCCGCGCGTGGCCGTCGGAGCCCGTGATCGGCTGCGCCGTTTCGCCGGGCAGATCGGTCAGGCGTGGATTTGGGGTTGCGGTAGAGGGAAGGGCTGTCTCGGTTACGCATGACCACGGTTACGTCAGGGGACAGGATGCGCAGGTGTCCCGAATCGATTGTATGAACTACCTCTGCCAGGTTATGGCCTGCGACAATCTGCGGGTTTCCCAATCGGCGCACTGCGTACTGGCTCCGGGCTAGAATCTTGGATGTCCCGAATCAGTCGCTAAAGTCTGTCGGCGCCCCAAATCGCCTCCCCTGCGTCCGAGGACATAGTGTGAGGCTTCCCAAACTGACCGCATGAAGACCGCTGCCGGGAGCCTGTCCGAGTCATCTGTGCGTCGCGAGGCGCATGGGACATCGAGGCCGGCTTTTCAATCGTTCGAGGAGAGCAACGAGCGCTATCTGACGAGAGCGATTGGAAGACTGAACCGATCTCCCGCCACCGCAGTAGCAACAGGATTACTTGGACAAGCTCGTAAGTCAGGGTCTGCGACAATCTAAGGATGTTCAAGATCGGTTCCCTCCGTATTGGCTCGGGGGCACAATCCTGGGTGTCGCGAATCAACGCGGCTCCGGTCTACTTACTCAGAAGTCAGCAAATATGGCTACATTGAACCTTAGCTTAACGTTGGTTCCACGCACATTCTTGTACTCATAAATACAGACTTCTGAGTAATCTATGGGTGTCCCGAATCAACGCGGCTCTGGTCTACTTAATCTATGGGCGTCCCGAATCAACGCGGAAATGTTTCCTCATGTTGAGCTACCGACACAGCTATCACGCCGGTAATTTTGCCGACGTGATGAAGCATGTCACGCTGGTCGCCGCGGTCAGGGCACTGCACCGCAAGGACGGCGCCTGCTATTTCCAGGACACCCATGCCGGTCGCGGGGTGTACGACCTGGACACGCCAGAGGCGTCGCAAAATCGCGAATTCGACTCGGGCATTGGCCGTATCTGGACGCATGACGCCGAACCACCAGTGGCGGTTGGGCGATACCTCGACATCGTCAGGCTGCTCAATCCAGGACCAAACGCCGCTGCCCGTTACTACCCCGGATCACCGGCACTGCTAAGCGCCTTGTTGCGACGCGACGACCGTTTGCTACTGACCGAACTGCACCCCGCCGATCACGCGGCGTTGTCCTCGGGGTTTCGGGGTGATAGGCGCATCCACCTTCATAAGCAGGATGCCTGGCAGGGGCTGAAGGCCTTTCTGCCTCCTGCCGAGCGGCGGGGCCTGGTGCTGATCGACCCGTCGTACGAGCGCAGGGACGAGTACGACCACGTGGTCCAGGGCGTGCAGACCGCCTGTGCGCGCTGGCCGCACGGCGTCTTTCTGATCTGGTATCCCCTGATGTCAACGGCGCAGCGCAACGCATTCCACGAAAACATACGCCGGACCGGCATCCGCAAGATTCTTTGCGCGGAACTATCCATCGCTCCGCTGAGCCACCACCTGCAGTTGTCTGGCAGCGGCATTCTGATCGTGAACCCGCCCTGGCAACTGGACGATGAACTCGCGAATGTGCTGCCGTGGCTCACACGGCAGTTGCAGCGACAGGCGCAGGGCGGTCATTATCTCGACTGGCTGGTACCCGAATAGAACGTACGCCGCAGGTAAACATCCAATGGACACCACCAGTATCATCGGGCTGTGCGCCGGCATGCTGACCACGATTGCGTTCGTCCCCCAGGCTTTCAAGACCTGGCGTTCCGGCATGGCCCGCGACATTTCGCTCTTCACGTCTGTATTGTTCACGGTCGGCGTGCTGCTCTGGCTGATTTACGGCATTGCACTTCAGGCCGTGCCAATCATTGTCGCCAACGCCATCACCCTGACCTTGTCGGCGCTGATCCTGGCGATGAAAGTCCGTGACGTGCGGCGCCAGCGCCGTGCCGGCCTGGCAGCCGGCCGGCGCGCGCTCTGACTCAAGCCGGAACCGGGCCGGCGCCCGAGACCTGCCGCATGCGTTTTACCAAAGATCCACAGACCGACAAGAGTCTGCACCATTCGCTGAAAGACGCCGTCGCGTACTCCGTCATGAGCGGTGGCAGCGAAACCTATTTCTCGGCGTTTGCGCTGTTTCTCAAGGCCACTGCCCCGCAGGTTGCATTGCTGGCCACGCTGCCAAATCTGCTGGGTTCGCTGGCGCAGCTTCTGTCGGCGTGGCTCGGACACCGGTTGCAGCGGCGCAAACCGATCATCGTCTTCGGCGCATACAGCCAGGCCGCCACGCTGCCCCTGATGTTCCTGTTGCCCTGGTTGTACCCCGAACACGCGGTCCCCGTGCTGCTGGTCTGCCTGGCCTTCTATTACGGTGCCGGGCACTTGATCGCGCCCCAATGGATGAGCCTGATGGGCGAGCTGGTGCCCGAACGGCGGCGGGGCCGATTTTTCGCGCGGCGAACCGCGTTGGCGACCATGTCTTCGTTCACCGCCCTGTGCGCCGGCGGTATTCTGCTCCATGTGTTCGATCGGCTGTCCGTCACCCTGGGTGGGTTCGCCGTACTCTACCTGGTCGCCTTCGGTGCGCGCCTGGTCTCGGCCTGGCACCTGAAGCGCATGCAGGAACCGCATCCTCATGCCGCAAGCATCGAGCCTGTCTACGACCTGCGCTGGCTGCGCCTGCCGCCCTTCCGCGCAGCGCTGCGCTTCAGCCGGTTCTTCATCCTGTTTCAGTCCGCTGTGGGTGTCTCGGCGCCGTTCTTTTCGGTCTATATGCTCAAAACGCTGGAATTCAGCTACTTACAGTACACGGCGAACACCGGGATGGCCGTGCTGGTGCAATTTCTGACGCTCAGGTACTGGGGGCGGATCGGCGATGTCATGGGAAATCGGCTGGTGCTGATGACCACCGGATCGATCATTCCGTTTCTGCCCGCCCTCTGGGCGATCTCGGGCAACTTCTGGTATTTGTTGGGTGTCCAGATTGTCAGTGGATTTTGCTGGGCGGGTTTCAGCCTGAGCGCCGGCAATATCCTCTACGAATTGATACCCAGGGAAAAGCGCGCCACCTATCAGGCGTTGCAGAATGTGATCATGACGCTGGGCGTCTTTCTGGGCTCGATGCTGGGTGTCCTGGTGACGCGGTTCGTGCCGGCACAGTTGAGCCTGGCCGGGTTTCGCATCGACCTGCCGACCGGCATGCTGTGGGCGTTCCTGTTGTCCACGCTCCTGCGTTCGATCGTCGCGCTGTTGTACATGCCGCGGATCCAGGAACTTCGCGAACCCCGGCGCAAGATTTCCCCCTACGCACTGGTGTTTCGCTTCACCCGCTTCAATGCCTTCACGGGCCTTCTCTACGAAATCGTCACGCGGGTAAGAAAGTCCGAACGCGACGAAAGCGTATGAAGCGGTTCCGGCTTCGCGGCTCGGACTCCGCCGGGGCGTGCGCCCGAGCCATTCGTCGCAGCAGTTTGATCTACGTCAGTTCGGCTGGATGGAAGCCGATGCATCGAGGCGTATCTCAGACTGCCCGGCGGCGGCACTGAAAACGGCGGTTCAATTGCGCTATCCTATTGACGATCGCCTGAGGCGCCCCCTGCTCGAGGCCTGGATCATCATGCCCGCTCCCGCAAGGACGACACCCGTTAACGCGCCGGTCGATAGTGACCGGCGGTACTCTCGGGGCATGCCGTGCCTCCGATTTCCGGGGCGGCCGCGAGGGCCATCGACCCGCGACGTTGCGGGTTGCCAACCAAGCTGAAGGGCTGAACGAATGTCGAGTGCGAACCAGGAGGAAATACGTTGCGTGCGCGTGTGGTCCGGTTGGCTGCGCCTCAGCCACTGGGCGATCGCATTCGGCGTCCTGTTTCAGACCGCCAGCGCCTGGGCCATCGATCAGGGTGCGGTCGATGCTGCATTCTGGCGCGACTGGCACCTGATGGTCGGTCAGGTTCTTCTGATGGCGCTGCTTTTGCGGTTCGTGCTGCTGTTCTTCCCGGGCAGCAGCCACTGGCGCGCGTTGCTGCCGGACCGATCACAGTCCGAGGCGTACATACAGATGGTGAAGTTCTACCTGACGCTCGCCCGCACCCCGCTGCCTAACTGGTACGCGCACAATCCGTTCTGGAAGCCGCTTTATGCGATGGTGCTTCTGGTGCTCGCGGCCAGCGCCGCCACCGGCGTCCTGCTCGGCGCCGGGCCGGCCGATCCGGAGCGTCTCCTTCACTGGCACCGGCGTCTATCCGAGGTTCTGATTGTATTTACACTGTTTCACGTGGTCACGGTGTTCCTGCACGACCTGAAAGGCAGGGGCGCGTATCTGTCAGCCATGATCAGCGGGTATCGTTACTTTCACATCGGCGCGCGCACCGACGTGCTCGGCAATCGATTCGAGGGGCCGTCCACCGTTGCTGTTTCCCTCGAAACGCTGAAGAAGCGGCCCGACGCGGCAAAACGGGACTGGCAGGCCGTTGCGGGAAGATCAAGCGTGCTGCGACTGAGCGAAGCGATGAAGGCCTGGGGAACCCCGGACTTCACGGATATCCTGAAACGTGAAATCGAGCAGCTCGATACCCGGTGGCTTCCCCTGCAGCAGGCGTTGTCGCGCGGCAGTCACGTGGGAACCGGCGACCGTGAAGCGATGATTCTCGGCATCACGGAAGAGGCGGGCTCGATACGCGTCAAGGCCGGCGTGTTCTACACCGGCGTCATCGCGGGGTGCAATTGCGCGGACGACCCGACCCCGGTCGCGGAAGAACCGGAGTACTGCGAACTGCGCTTCGACATCGACACGGCCACGGCGCTGGCGACGGTGACGCTGCTCGACGACGGCAGCGTCTGACGCAGACGACGCGCTGCGGCGGCAGATCCCTGACCATCGCAATGCCCTGACAGGGCGACCGCAGCTCGTGGTCTTCGCCGGCCGCGTGCGTCAGCTCCGCCTGGAACGCCACTCGAGCGTCCGAGCGTCTTTGCGCAACGAAACCCTGCGCAACCGCGATGGAGTGGAGCGCACTGAATCAAGGCAGTCTTTTCCCTGCGCGCACACAGGCGGTGCGCGCCGCGCCGCCCGAACGCTGCGGCAGCGCGCGCGCTGCTGGTAACTGTCGATATTCATTGCGATTAATCACCGTGATCTGAGGATCGCCGCTGAGCACGTTTCTTGCTGATCGTGCAAATGCAAAGGGCCTGCCAGAGGAAAACCCATGCTTGCGCCATTAATGCCCAAACAAGACACCGCACCGGCCGAACCGTCAATTCGCGCTGCGCTCGACAAGCATTCACTGCAACTCAGTTTCCTCGACAACCTGCTCTACCTGCAAGGCAAGTTCCCGCGGCTGGCGACGCGCAACGATTATTATCTCGCGCTGGCCTACGCGGTACGCGACCGCATGCTGCAGCGCTGGATCAGCACCGCGTCGGCCTACACCGCGCAGGGGTCGCGCACGGTCGCCTATCTGTCGGCCGAGTTCCTGACGGGTCCGCACCTGGGCAATAATATCGTCAATCTCGGCATCGGCGACAGGGTCAAGGCGGCGGTCGCGGAACTGGGGTTGGATCTGGAGGAACTGCTGGCGCAGGAGGAGGAACCGGGGCTTGGCAACGGCGGGCTGGGCCGACTGGCGGCCTGCTTCCTCGATTCGCTCGCGACACTGGAGGTGCCCGCGCTCGGCTACGGCATCCGCTACGAGTTCGGCATTTTCGATCAGGCGCTGGTCGACGGCTGGCAGGTCGAGCGCACCGACAAATGGCTGCGTTTCGGCAATCCCTGGGAAGTGATCCGGTCGGAGTGGTCGGTGGAGGTGAAACTGGGCGGGCACACGGAGCGCTTCACCGACGAAAACGGCGCGCAGCGCGTGCGCTGGGTGCCGGGCTGGATCGTCAAGGGCATACCCTACGATACGCCGATACTGGGATACCGCAACAACACCGCCAATACACTGCGGCTGTGGCGCGCCGAAGCGCCGGAGTCCTTCGATTTCGCCGTGTTCAACCGCGGCGACTACTACGGCGCGGTGAACCGCAAAGTGATTTCCGAGAACATCACCAAGGTGCTGTACCCCAACGACGAGCAGTCGCAAGGCAAGGAACTGCGCCTGCAGCAGCAGTTCTTCTTCGTGTCCTGCGCGCTTCAGGACATGCTGCGCATCATGCGCGTGCAGAACATTCCGCTGGCGCGCTTCCACGAAAAATTCGCGGTCCAGCTCAACGACACCCATCCGGCGATCGCCATCGCCGAACTGATGCGCCTGCTGGTCGATGAAAAGGGCATGAACTGGACCACCGCCTGGGCAGTAACATGCAAGACTTTCGGCTATACCAACCACACGCTGCTGCCCGAGGCGCTGGAGCGCTGGCCGGTCGAACTGTTCGGCAAGCTGCTGCCCCGGCACCTCGAGATCATCTATCAGATAAACGCCAATTTCCTCGACGAAGTGCGCATGCGCTTCCTGGGCGACGAGGTGCTGGTGGCGCGGCTGTCGCTGTTCGACGAGCAAGGCGAGCGCTATGTGCGCATGGCGCACCTGGCCTGCGTCGGCAGCAGCGCGATCAACGGCGTCGCCGCGCTGCATACCGATTTGCTGAAACAGGGTGTGCTGGCGGATTTCCACCGGCTGTGGCCGGAAAAGTTCAGCAACAAGACCAACGGCGTCACGCCGCGGCGCTGGGTGGCGCTCAGCAACCCGCGCCTGACCCGGTTGCTGTCGCAGGCGATCGGCGGCGACTGGATCCGGGATTTCACCCAGATTCGGCGCGTGGAGGCGTTTAAGGACGACGCGGTGTTTCGCGCCAAGTGGCGCGAAGTGAAGCGCGCGAACAAGACGCATTTCGCCGTGTTTGTGCAGAAATGCACCGGCGTGCTCGTGGACCCGGATTCCATCTTCGACGTGCAGGTCAAGCGCATTCACGAATACAAGCGCCAGCACCTCAATATTCTGCACGTGATCGCGCTGTATCATCGCCTCAAGACCGGCATGGGCACCGACGCACCGCCACGCACCTTCATTTTCGGCGGCAAGGCCGCGCCCGGCTATCACCTGGCGAAATTGATCATCAAGCTGATCAATTCGGTGGCGGGCGTCGTCAATCGCGACCGCGCCGTGCGCGACCGGCTGCGCGTCGTCTATCTGCCGAACTTCAACGTCAGCAACGGCCAGCGGGTGTATCCGGCCGCCGATCTGTCCGAGCAGATATCCACGGCGGGCAAGGAGGCGTCCGGCACCGGCAACATGAAGTTCACCATGAACGGCGCGCTCACCATCGGCACGCTCGACGGCGCCAACATCGAGATACGGGATGCGGTTGAACCGGACAATTTCTTTTTGTTCGGGCACAAGGCGCAGGACGTCGCCGCACTGAAGGCGGGCGGCTGCCGGCCGATGGATTACGTCCACGCCAACCCCGAGCTGCAGGCGGTGTTCGGGCTGATCCAGAGCGGTCTGTTTTCGCGCGGCGACGCCGAGTTGTTCCGCGTGCTGGCCGACAATCTGCTCAACGAGGATCCCTATCTGGTGCTGGCGGATTTCGCGTCCTATGCGGAATGCCAGGCAGCGGTCGGCGAGGCCTACAACGACCCGGAGCGCTGGAGCCAGATGTCGATCCTCAACACCGCACGCTCCGCCATCTTTTCCTCGGACCGGACCATACGTGAGTACTGCGAGGACATCTGGAAAGTGCGCTCGGTGCCGGTGCGCCTGCTCACGCAGGCCGAGGTCAAGGCCGGGTTCCTCCAGTAGGGACGAAGCCAGCGGCCGTCACGCGGCCGGCCGGCGCGACCGGGTGATCTCCGCCATGCGCGCCTCGATCCAGGCTTCGGCTTCGGCGACGATCTCCTGCGCCGTCCTGCCGACCGGGGAGATCGGCGGACCGATGCGCAGCTCGATGACGCCGGGTTGCTTGATGAGGCTGTGCCGGGGCCAGTACTCGCCGGCATTGTGCGCCACCGGCACGACCGGCGCGCCGGTGGCCTCGGCCAGCGCGCCGCCGCCGATCCTGTAACGGCCTTTCTGTCCGGGTGCGATGCGCGTGCCCTCGGGAAACATGATCACCCAGCGGCCTTTCGCCAGCCGGTCGCGACCCTGCTCGATCAGTTGTTCGATCGCCTGTTTCCCCGCGCCGCGGTCGAGCGCGATCGGTTCCATCAGGCGCGCGCCCCAGCCGAAGAACGGCAGCGACAGCAGTTCCTTCTTGAGCACCCAGGATTCCGGTTGAAACCAGCGCTTGAGCGCCAGCGTCTCCCAGGTGGACTGATGCTTGGCCAACACGATGCCGGCCCCGGCCGGTATGTGTTCGACGCCCTCGACATGACAGGTGAGCCTGCAGGTCTTTGCGAGCCACCAGATGCTGAGGTGCGCCCAGCTCGACATGAACCTGTAGCGCTGGTCGAACGAGAGTGGAATCGTGAACAGCGACAGGGTCGCGTAGACCACCGTGGCCAGGGTGAAGCCGACCCAGAACAGGACCGAGCGCACGAACAGCACGGCGGTTGCGGTGGGGCGCCTGGCCTCGGACACGGGCGGTCGTCACATATCCCGGAAATCTGACACGCGGATGCGGCCGTTGACCATGCGCGACTCGCGCTGCATCAGTGTGTCCATCTTCGACCAGAAAGCTTCGTTGAGATCGAAGTCCGCGGCGATCGCGGTACCGAGAATCAGTATGTAGAGGTCGGCGACCTCTTCGGCCAGTTTCGCCTTGTCCTTGCCCTTGGAGACACAGGAGGAGATTTCGCCCAGTTCCTCGGCCATCAATGCCACCCGGTACAGCATCTCCTCGCCGCCGGTGTTTCTGAAATCGTGCTTGTCGTGAAATGCCTGCACGGCGGCGAGCATCGCCCGGTAGGAATCGCGGTTCGTCATGCGCGGCACCTCAACTCTGCCAGTGGGAGAAGTCCGCGACCCGCAGGAACAGGTTGTTCAGCGATTGCAGCAGGGCCAGCCGGTTCACGCGCAACGGCGCATCATCGACCATGACCATGATGTCGTCGAAAAACGCGTCGACCGGCTGGCGCAGGGCCGCGAGTTGCTTGAGCGCGTCTTCGTATTCGCCGGCTTCCATCTGCGGCAGCACCCGGGCTGACAGCGTCTCGATGCGTTCGGCCAGCGTCTGTTCGGTCGGCTCCCGCAGCGCGTCGCGCCGGTACCGCTCAGGAATGGCGTCGTCCGCCTTGCGCAGAATGTTGCGAATGCGCTTGTTCGCGGCCGCCAGACTCTCGGCCTCGGGCAGCGCGCGAAACACGCGGCAGGCTTCCAGGCGGCGGTGAAAATCGAGCGGCCGGGTCGGGCGCCGCGCCAGCACCGCTTCGAACTGGTCCGCGGCCGTGCCCTGGTCGGCGTAGTACGCGCGCAAACGCTCCATCATGTAGTCGAAGACGTTGTCGACGACCTTTTCCGCCCGAAGCTTCGGGTCGAACGTCGCCGCCGTGTGCTGGATCTGTTGCCGCAGGTCCAGGTCCAGCCCGCCTTCGATCAGGATGCGCAGTACCCCGAGCGCGGCGCGGCGAAGTCCGAACGGGTCCTTGTCGCCACTCGGCTGTTGGCCGATCGCGAAGATGCCGACCAGCGTATCGAGCCGGTCGGCGAGCGCGACGGCCTGCCCGATCAGTGTGGCGGGCAGGGCGTCGCCGGCGAACGCCGGCCGGTAATGCTCTTCGATCGCGGCGGCGACTTCGCCGGGCTCGCCGTCGTGCTGCGCGTAGTAGCGGCCCATGACACCCTGGAGTTCCGGAAACTCGAACACCATCTGGGTCAACAGATCGCACTTGCACAGATGCGCGGCGCGGTCCGCCCAGACCGGATTGCCGTCAAGCTGGCCGGCGATCGACGCAGCGCGCTGCGCCACCCGCGCCTGCTTGTCGTGCAGCGAGCCGAGTTTCGTCTGGAACACCATCGCGCGCAGCCCCTCGGCACGTCGTTCAAGCGGCTGGCGGCGGTCCTGGTCCCAGAAAAACTTGGCGTCGGCCAGTCGCGGGCGGATGACCCGTTCGTTGCCCGCGCGCACCTGCGTCATGTCTTTGCTGTCGATGTTGGCGACGGTGATGAAATGCGCCAGCAGCTTCCCTTTGGCGTCGCGCACCGGAAAATATTTCTGGTGGTCCTGCATGCTGGAGATCAGCGCTTCCGACGGCACATCGAGAAATGCCTCGTCGAAACGGCCCGACAGGGCCACGGGCCACTCCACCAGCGCGGTAACTTCGTCCAGCAGCTCCTCGCTGATCACGGCCTTGCCCTTGAGCAGGCTGGCCTGCTCGATCACCTGGGCCCGTATAGCTTCGCGCCGCACGCGGTGGTCGGCCAGCACGTGCCCTTCGGTTTCGAGTAGCGGCACGTAGGAATCCGGCGCGGCCAGGTAGAGCGCATCGGGGTGGTGGAACCGGTGTCCGCGCGTATAACGGTCCGAGTCCACACCGAGGATGCGGGCCTTGATGGCCTGGTCGCCGAACAAGAGAACCACCCAGTGCACCGGGCGCACGAATTCGTCGTCGCGGTCGCCCCAACGCATGCGCTTCGGGATCGGCAGGCCGGCCAGCGCCTTCCTGACAATGTCGGGCACCAGATCGCGCGTGCTGCGACCAGGTTCGATATGGCGGTGCGCCAGCCAGGCGCCCTTGTCGGTTTCCAGCCGCTCCAGCGCCTCGACGGCGACGCCGCAGGAACTCGCGAAGCCGGTCGCGGCCTTGGTTGCGCAGCCGTCTTCGTCGTAGGCGGCGTTGAGCGCCGGTCCGCGCTTGATCGTTTCGCGGTCTTCCTGGGCAACGGGCAGACATTCGACCAGCAACGCCAGGCGCCGCGGCGCGGCGTAGTCCGTGACGTTTGCGGCGCCGATGCCGGCGGAAGCGAAGCCTTTGCGCACTTCGTCGGCGAACGCCGCCGACAGGCGCAGCAATGCCTTGGGTGGCAGCTCCTCGGTGCCGATTTCGATCAACAGGTCGACAGCGGGCCTCATGCGCGCCCTCCGGCCAGCAGGGGGAAGCCCAGCCCTTCGCGACGCGCGTAATAGGCCTCGGCCACGGCGCGCGCCAGCGCGCGCACGCGCAGCATGAAGCGCTGGCGCTCCGTCACCGCAATGGCGCTGCGCGCGTCGAGCAGATTGAAGGTATGGGAGGCTTTCAGCATCAGCTCATACGCCGGCAGCGGCAGATTGTGCTCGATCAGGGACTGACTCTCTTTTTCGTAGTGGTCGAACGCCTTGAACAGTTCGCCGACATCGGCGTACTCGAAGTTGTAGGCCGACATCTCGACTTCGTTCTGGTGAAAGACGTCGCCGTAGGTCACCCTGCCAGCCGGGCTGTCGGTCCAGACCAGGTCGAACACGCTCCGCACGTCTTGCAGATACATCGCCAGGCGTTCGAGGCCGTAGGTGATTTCGCCACTGACCGGTTTGCAATCCAGGCCGCCAACCTGCTGGAAATAGGTGAACTGGGTGACTTCCATGCCGTTGAGCCAGACTTCCCAGCCCAGACCCCAGGCGCCCAGCGTCGGCGATTCCCAGTTGTCCTCGACGAAGCGGATGTCGTGGACGAGCGGGTCGAAACCCAGTTCGCGCAGCGAATCCAGGTACAGTTCCTGGATGTTGTCGGGGCTGGGTTTGAGCAGCACCTGGAACTGGTAATAGTGCTGCAGGCGGTTGGGATTCTCGCCGTAGCGGCCGTCGGTCGGCCGCCGCGAGGGCTGTACGTAGGCTGTGCGCCAGGGTTCGGGCCCGATGGCACGCAGGAAGGTGGCCGGGTGAAAGGTGCCGGCGCCGACCTCCATGTCGTAAGGTTGGAGGATGACGCAGCCCTGGCGCGACCAGTAGCGCTGCAGGGCCAGCACCAGCGCCTGAAAACTCTGGCTCACGCTTTTCGGGGATTTTTGGGCGGACACGCGGCTTGCCTGTTCTTATACTCACTATAAAGTGTGAGAGTATAGCCTGTGGCGCGCGCCCGGTGTAAGTCGGACTGATCGCGTAACGCCTTGAGCGGGGGCGGCTTCCGGGTGCGCGTCCGGTTCAAGCCGCGCGTGCGGTGCGCCGATAGGTGACGCACAAGGGGATTGACTGGGGGGACCGATGTCACTGGTACTGCACCCGACCGATGTCGCTCAATGGCATGCGCTGATCAGCGAGGCGGAGGCCGCCAGTCCCCATCGCCTGGACGAAACCCAGCAGTCCTACCTTGTCTTCACCCTCATGCGGTTTTGCGAGCGGCCGCGCTTCGTCGAGCGAGTAATGGCGCTCGACTACCTTGGTGCGCTGGTCGCCGACAGCCGTGCCCAGTGCGATCAATTGCGCGACGTTGGCGATCAATGCTTGCTGTTTTCTGGTCTGTTCCCTGAAATTGCCGAAAGGCGCATGGTCCGCGTGAGCTATTTCATCAATCTCGGCCGCTCGGCGTACGACCAGTTATCCCTGCGCGCCGGACATCAGGGCGAACGGCTCTATACGCACCTCGCACGCAGCTTCATCATCATCATGGAAGTGCTGCATGCGGTGCGGGCGCTGGGCGGCAACCCGGCGCTGACGCTGCCGCAGGCGGTCGATCTCTGGGCGGACACCGGCAGCCGGTCGGCGTTCAACCGCTTGGCCGACCGGGGCGTGCTTCCCCTGATCCCCGATTCAGTACCGAAACGCAGCCAGTGATCCGGCGACCGCCGCCCGCGGCAGGTCTTTCCCGGGTGTTTGTGCGGCTTTCCACGCGCGCCTGATCCGCTAAAATGACCGGCTTCTTCACGTCGGAGTCGTGGCGCGCATGTCGGAACCCCGCAAAGCGGTGGCGCTTATCTCGGGTGGCCTGGATTCGCTTCTGGCCGCCAGGGTGGTGCTCGACCAGGGCATTCGGGTCGAGGGCATCAATTTCTTCACCGGCTTCTGCGTGGAAGGCCACACCCACGCCATCCGCCAGAAGGACCGCAACCGGCCGAAGCGCAACAATGCGCTCTGGGTCGCCGAGCAACTCGGGATCAAGCTGCACATCGTCGACGTCATCGAAGAATACAAGGACGTCGTCATCAATCCGAAGCACGGTTACGGTGCCAACCTGAACCCCTGCCTGGACTGCAAGGTTTTCATGGTGCACAAGGCGCTCGAGTGGGTTCGCGCCAAAGGCTTCGATTTCATCGTCACCGGCGAAGTGATCGGCCAGCGGCCCAAGTCGCAGCGCCGCGACACCATGCGCGTGGTGTGCCGCGAATCCGGCGCCGACGATCTGTTGGTACGGCCCTTGTGTGCACGCAACCTGGCGCCGACCCGCCCGGAGCGCGAGGGCTGGATCGACCGGGACCGTTTGTATGCGTTCTCCGGCCGATCGCGCAAACCACAGATGGCGCTGGCCGCAAAATACGGCTTTCGCGATTACGCGCAACCGGCCGGCGGCTGCTGTTTTCTGACCGACAAGCAGTATTCGGTCAAGCTGGCCGACCTGTGGAAAACGCGCGGCGAACGGCGCTACGAACTCGACGACATCATGTTGCTCAAGGTCGGCCGCCATCTGCGGCCGCGACCGCATTTCAAAATGATCGTCGGGCGGGAAGAGGGAGAGAACCGCTATCTGGAGGGGTACCGGAAGCGGTTCGCGCACCTGCTCCCCGTCAGCCACAAGGGACCACTGGTGCTGCTCGACGGTTCGCCGACCGAGGAGGACGTCGAGCTTGCAGCACGCTTGACGGCACGCTTCAGCCAGGGTCGCGACGCGGACCGGGTCGAGGTGCAGTACCAGGCGCCTGACGGATCGGTGCGCACGTTGTCCGTGGCGCCGCTTTCCAGCGACGCAATTCCGCGGGACTGGTACCTGTGAGTCACCAGGATCTCGATGCCGGCGGACTGTTGTGTCCGCTGCCCGTCATCCGCACGCAGGAACGGATCGATACGCTGGCGCCGGGCGACACTCTGAGCGTGCGCTGCACCGACCGCGGTGCGAGCTACGACATACCCGCCTGGTGCCGCGTGCACGGTCATGAGGTGCTGGAGATTCGCGAGGCGGACGACGAGATCTTCTTTCTGGTGCGGGTGAAGGGCAGGCCCTGAGAGCGCGATGGTAAACTGACGGCATCTGACGTTGAACTGGAACAACAATGTCCGCAACCGGCTATTCTGAAGTTCAGCAGGCCCGTTATAACGAAGTTCGCAAGGTGACGCTGATCGGTTCGGTGATCGATCTGGCGCTGGGCGTCACCAAGATTCTTGTCGGTTGGCTGGCGCACTCGCAGGCGCTGGTAGCGGACGGCGTTCATTCGTTGTCCGACCTGGCGACCGATATTCTGGTGCTCTATGCGGCCAAGCATTCGCACAAGGACGCGGACGAGGAACATCCCTACGGCCACGGCCGCATCGAGGCGCTTGCCACGGTTGCCCTGGGCATTACGCTGATTCTGGTGGCGCTGGGGATCGGCTGGGAGGCGGTGCAGCGCATGAATCAGCCCGGCCTGCTGCTCAAGCCGGGTGCCGTGGCGCTGGCGATCGCGTTCATCTCCATAGTCTCCAAGGAGGCGATCTACCAGTATACGGTTCGATCGGCCCGGCGCCTGCGCTCGGACATGCTGATGGCCAACGCCTGGCACAGCCGCTCCGACGCGATATCCTCGATCGTCGTGTTGATCGGCATCGCCGGAGCGATGTACGGCTACCCGTACCTGGACTCGGTCGCTGCGATCGTCGTGGCGGCCATGATCGCCAAGATCGGTTTCGACCAGGTGCGATCGAGCGGGGCCGAGTTGATCGACACGGCGCTGGAACCGCACGAAGTGGAATCGATTCGCGATCAGATATTCACCATTCCCGGTGTCCGCGCGGTGCACATGCTGCGCACCCGCAAGAGCGCCAGCGATGCCTTCGTGGACGTGCATATTCAGGTGGATCCCCGTGTCAGCGTGTCCGAGGGCCACCAGATCGGAGAGTCCGTGCGCCGCCAGTTGATCGACAAGGTCGACGCCGTGGCCGACGTCACGGTGCACATCGATCCGGAAGATGACGAGCAGGGTTCCCAGTCCGAGCGCTTGCCGTCGCGCGAGGCGATACTAAATCATCTCAAATTACGCTGGCCGGAGATTCCGAATATTGCGTTTGCCGATCTGACGCTGCACTATCTGTCCGGCGAACTGCACATTGAAATGGTGCTGCCTATCGATATCCTCGATTCGACCGGCGATGCGAAGACGCTGGTCCGGCGACTCAAGGAAGCGGCAGGTGATCTGCCGGACTTGGGCGACGTGCAAATCTGGTTCAGGCCCTGATGCTCTGTTATGATGCATGCCTGATTTTGCGCGCTCCATATTCGCGCAAACCACGTCGACCCAGGAGGGTGGCGCCCTAGCAAAGATATGATTTCGCATGAGATTATGCCGTGGCATAATTCGTGCTCTTTTCTGCAACAAAATTTAACGTTTGAAGGTTTGATCGAAAGCGGGGACCCGGCAGCGGTGCCCGGCCCGGGTCAAGTTCGCATTTAACAAGACAAGTTCGGAGGAATGTCCATGTCCGTAGTAAAGGTCAACAAGCTGATGAAGGATAGCGCGGTCAAGTTCGTTGACCTGCGTTTCACCGACACCCGGGGCAAGGAACAGCACGTCACCGTGCCGGCCACCGAGGCCGACGCCACCTTCTTCAAGGACGGCAAGATGTTCGACGGTTCCAGTATCTCGGGCTGGAAAGGCATCAATGAGTCGGACATGGTATTGATGCCCGATACGGAAACGGCGGTTATGGACCTGTTCTCGGACGAGGCGACCATGATCCTCCGCTGCGATATCCTCGAACCGAACACCATGAAGGGCTACGAGCGCGATCCGCGTTCGATTGCCAAGCGTGCCGAAGCGTACCTTAAATCCACCGGTATCGCCGACGTCGCCTATTTCGGTCCGGAGAACGAATTTTTCGTGCTCGACGACGTGCGCTGGGGCGCCGATATGAGCGGCGCGTTCTACAAGGTCGACTCGGAAGAGGCATCCTGGAACGCCGAACGCGTGTACGATGACGGCAACATCGGCCACCGTCCGACCGTCAAGGGCGGTTATTTCCCGGTCCCGCCGGTCGATTCCCTGCACGACATGCGTTCTGCCATGTGCCTGGCGCTGACCGAGATGGGCTGCAGGGTCGAAGTGCACCACCACGAGGTGGCGACCGCCGGCCAGTGCGAAATCGGCGTCGGGTTCGGTTCGCTCGTGCGCAAAGCCGACGAAGTGCAGATTCTCAAATACGTCGTGCAGAACGTTGCGCACAGCTACGGCAAGACGGCGACCTTCATGCCAAAACCGCTGGTCGGCGACAATGGCAGCGGCATGCACGTTCACCAATCGTTGGGCAAGAAGGGCGCCAACCTGTTTTCAGGTAAGAAGTACGCCGGCTTGTCGGACATCGCGCTCTATTACATCGGCGGGATCATCAAGCACGCCCGCGCGCTGAATGCTTTGACCAATGCGTCGACCAACAGTTACAAGCGCCTGGTGCCGGGTTTCGAGGCGCCGGTCATGCTGGCGTACTCGGCCCGCAACCGCTCGGCGTCGATCCGTATTCCTCATGTGTCCAACCCGAAGGGGCGGCGTATCGAAGTGCGGTTCCCGGATTCGACCGCCAACCCCTACCTGGCATTCTCCGCAATGATGCTGGCGGGCATCGACGGTATCCAGAACAAGATCCACCCGGGCGACGCGATGGACAAGGACCTCTACGATCTTCCGCCGGAAGAAGAGAAAAAGATCCCGCAGGTGTGCTACGGCTTCGATCAGGCCTTGGGTATTCTGGACAAGGATCGCAAGTTCCTGACGGCTGGCGGCGTGTTCACCGATGACGTCATCGACGCATACATCGATCTGAAGATGAAGGAGGTCACCCGCCTGCGCATGACCACCCATCCCGTCGAGTTCGATATGTACTACAGCCTGTAGCAGCCTTGCCCGGACGCCGACGTCCGGTCGTAGCGAAGGCCCGACGCCCCCTCTTTATAGGGGGCGTTGGTGTTTTGGAAGTGTATATAATTTGAGGTCGCTCCAATTTAGGGGCTTGCGCACGGCAACGAGGCGTATTATCGTGCATCAATGAAATCCAGTATCCTGTTTATTAGTCTAGTTATTTCAGTTAGTTCCGCGCATGCGACCATTTACAAATCGGTTGATGCGCAGGGCAACGTCGTTTTCTCGGATCAACCGGGCGGCAATGCCCAACCACTGAAGCTGCCACCGGTGCCGACCTATAGTCCGCCACCCATGCCGGCATCCGTGACCACCGAAACCACGCCGATAAAGTTGCCGCCGACTCCCGGCTACGAGCAGTTTGCGGTGGTGGCGCCGGGTCAGGACCAGGCGTTCTGGGACAATGCGGGCGATGTTGAGGTCCGGGTGTCGCTGCAACCCGCGCTGATGACCGCAGCCGGTCACCGGCTGGTTTTCTATCTGGATGGAGTCGCCGGCGGCGAGCCTGCGGAGGACACCAGCACGGTGTTTCACAACGTGGATCGCGGCCAACACACCGTCTCGGCGGCGGTCATTGATGCAACCGGGAAGACGATCCAGACAACGGAAAAGGTGCGTTTTCAGCTTCACCGTCTATCACTGAACGCCCCCCTCCGAAACAACAGCCCGCCGCCTACTCCAAAGCCCAACCCGAAACCCGCGCCCTGATCGTTCGATCGGTTTCCTGTTCGAACGCGGCGGGCGAATTCAGCCGTTCGGTCCAGCGAGAGGCCTGCGCAATCACGCGCCCGGTTGGTGCAGGCTGTCCCCCTGGGTGGTACAATGCACTACATTAGTGCTCCCCTGGCAGCCGGTGGTTGTGCACCGCCGGATTGCCAACGGGTCCCGCACAGTAACCTACTGTTTCAAGGCTACTATTAAATTTGGCTGCACTGGCCGTCCGGACGCACCTTAGTGGTTTGTTTCTTGCTTTCCGGAGCGTATGGACATGTCCAACCATCAGGCGCAGCTTCTGCTGGAGTCGCTGAACACGGCGATCGTGTTGCTGGACGCACAGCTTCGCGTCCTGTTCCTGAACCCCGCCGCGGAAAACCTGTTCGCCATCAGTGCACGCCAAATCCGCAATGCTTACTGGCCGGACATGCTCGGCGTCGGGAACGGACTGGTGCAACGCATCGAGTCCGCACTGGCCGACCTGTGCCCCTATACCGAGCATGAACTTGAGATCCGCCGGGGTTCAAGCAAGAAAACCGTGAACTGCACCGTGACGCCGCTGGCCTCCTGTCAACTGGTGATCGAGATGACTCAGGTCGATCAACGGTTGCGTGTCAGCCGCGAAGAGCAACTTCTGGTGCAACAGCAGGCCGCGCGCGAGTTGCTGCGCGGGCTGGCGCACGAAATCAAGAACCCGCTCGGCGGTCTGCGCGGCGCGGCGCAACTGCTCGAACAGGAACTGCGGGACCCGGAGTTGCACGAGTATACGAACGTTATCATCGGCGAAGCCGATCGCCTGCGGAATCTTGTCGATCGCATGGTCGGACCGAACAACGTGCCGCGAAAACGTGTCGTCAACATCCATGAAATACTGGAGCGCGTGTGCAGTCTGGTGGAAGCCGGCGAGCATTCCGACCTCCAGATCATCCGTGAGTACGATCCCAGTATTCCGGACCTGAACGCCGACCCTGAACTGCTGGTGCAGGCCATATTGAACATCGTGCTCAACGCCGCGCAGGTCGGCAGCAACCAGGTGGTCATCATCACGCGCGTGCGCCGCCACATGACCATTGGACACGAGAACTTCAAGCTGGTCGTGCAGGTGCAAGTAGTCGACGACGGCCCCGGAATCAATCCCGAGATGCAGGAAAAGATCTTCTACCCCATGGTGACGGGTCGCCCGCAAGGCACCGGTCTGGGCCTCTCGATCGCGCAGTCGCTGGTCAACGAACACGGTGGTCTGATCGAATGCAGGAGTCGTCCCGGAGAAACCGTGTTCACCATTTTGCTGCCGCTGGAGAGTCAGTATGCGAGGTAACGTCTGGGTTATCGATGACGATCAGTCCATCCGCTGGGTGTTGGAAAAGGCGCTCATGAAAGCGGATCTGGATGTAAGAAGTTTCGCGGAGGGCGGGGGCGTGCTCTCCGAACTGAATCGCGAGCAACCGGATGCGTTGATCACCGACGTGCGCATGCCCGGTATCGACGGCTTTATGCTGTTGCAACAGATTCAGGAAAAATACCCCGACCTGCCGGTCATTATCATTACGGCGCATTCGGATCTCGACAGCGCCGTCAACGCCTATCAGCGCGGCGCGTTCGATTATCTGCCCAAGCCCTTTGACGTGGGCGACGCGGTGAGTCTTGCGTTGCGCGCCATCGACCACGCGCGCGGCAACCGGAGTGGGAAGCAGGAAGCCGACGCCATGCAGACGCCGGAACTCATCGGCGAGGCGCCGGCGATGCAGGAGGTCTTCCGGGCGATCGGGCGGTTGTCGCGATCCAATATTACGGTGCTGATCAACGGCGAGTCCGGCACGGGCAAAGAGCTGGTCGCACGTGCGCTGCACCGTCACAGCCCGCGCAGCGACAAGCCTTTCGTCGCGCTCAACATGGCGGCCATCCCGCGTGACCTGCTGGAGTCGGAATTGTTCGGTCATGAACGTGGTGCGTTCACCGGCGCCCAGGCGCAGCGGGTCGGCCGCTTCGAACAGGCCAACGGCGGTACCTTGTTTCTCGACGAGATCGGCGATATGCCGGCCGAATTGCAGACACGGCTGTTGCGTGTGCTGGCCGACGGCGAATTCTACCGGGTGGGCGGCCACACACCCGTCAAGGTGGATGTGCGCATTGTGGCAGCGACCCACCAGAATCTCGAACAGCGCGTGGCCGAAGGCGCGTTCCGCGAAGATCTGTTTCACCGGCTAAACGTCATTCGCATGCATCTTCCGGCACTGCGCGAGCGGCGGGACGACATACCCTTGTTGCTGCGGCATTTCCTCGGACGCGCCGCCAAGGAACTCAAGGCCGAACCCAAGGCATTGACGCACGAGGCCGAGGATTACCTGAAACAGCTCAGTTGGCCGGGCAATGTCAGGCAGCTCGAGAATCTCTGTCGCTGGCTGACGGTGATGGCGAGCGGTCAGCGCGTGCGTCTGGAGGATCTGCCGGACGACCTGCGCACCGGTGGCGAGGCCGTGGAATCCGTTCGTGAATGGGAAGCGGCTTTGCGCAAATGGGCCGACATCCGCCTCGCCAATGGACAGGAAGCGTTACTGGACGAAGCCACGCCGGCCTTCGAACGCATCATGATCGAATCGGCGCTTGCACGAACGGGAGGGCGGCGTCAGGATGCGGCCCGGCTGCTTGGCTGGGGGCGCAACACGCTCACACGGAAGATCAAGGAGCTGGAAATGGACGTCTCGATCGAACAAGGATTACAGGTTGCCCAGGCAGGCGACCGGTTCATCCACGTTGAGTGTGGGGCGGGTGCAATTCGAGTCCGAGTAAGTCGGTATGGTCAGTCGGGACTGGTCGAACGAGAGTTCTATACCACCGGGCGTGGCGCTGGCGTTCGTCTCCTGGACGAACGCCGAAAGCTCCTTAACGGTCGGAAACCGCTTGAGCCTGGCGATTGCCGAGGCGTGCGCCGCACGCACGACGTTGGTGCCGCGGGCCGGCGCGTCGGCCGCCGCACCGGCTTCGTCGGGGGCCCGCTTGGGGAAGGCCATCACACCGATCAGGGCTGCGATGACCAGGATCGCGAAGACCTCGAAGAACCACACGGCTTTCTTTGTAACTGATCCTTTCATGAGCGGCAATATCGGTTACGGTGACGTCACAGCCGGCTTTAGACGCCGGGGCAGCCGTCCGACGACCGGGTTGGCGCCAACCGGGTCGGGTGTCCGCAAAGGTGTGGCGGCCGATCAGATCCGCGAGCAGAGATCATAGGCCGAGGTCGCGACGTAACTGGTCGCTACAGCGTTATGTGTCGTACCCGACTGCACGGTGCCGGTGTCCGGAGCACCGTCGTCGATCTGGGTGTCGACCGTCTGGGCAATGTCGCCAGGCATGTTGCTCATGCACACGACGTTGCCGCGAATGTTGTACATGGTATCTTCGACGCCCATGATCCCGCCGAACGCGTGTTTGGGCTGCACATCGCCGCTGCCGGTCACCAACTGCGCGCTGCGCAGGTGAGACCAGAGTTTCCGGCTTTCCTGGCCTGCTGTGCCGGTGTCGAAGTTGCCGGCGATCAGCCCGTTGCCGTCACCGGAGTTTCCGGTCGTGCCAAAGTGCGCGTCGGCGCCGCTGTCATCGCCCGGCAGTTGCTGGTAGCGGTCCTGGTAAGCGAGAACCGCGGCCGAGACACTGCTGATGTCGCTCACGACGCGCTTTATCCGGGCGTTGGTTACCATCTCCTGGCCCTTTAGCACACCGCCCAGCAGCAAGCCGATGATAACCAGGACGATGGCGATTTCCACCAGTGTGAAGCCGCGTTGTTTCTTAAACATGTTCTTGCTCCTTAGATCCCAATCACTGCTGCGCCGGTCGTGCGCGCATCCGTCAGTTCCTCAATACCGCCGGACGGCCCATCAGCAAGGCCATTTTCTATGGATCGGTGATGTCGCCGCTGTCCTGCAAGGCATTGCGCCGTATCCTGGCGGCGTCCCTTTCGCCTCTCTCTTCCCTCGGAAGAGTTCCATTTGTTGAGATGGTCCGGGTACTTGCGTGTCCCGAACTGTAGCGGCGGCGACATGGCCGGACTTAAGGGCGTCCCTCAACCCGGATAGGCATGGACGCGGGGTTCGAACCGAGTTCGCCGCCGTCAGACCGTCATGGTTGCGCAAATCCTGTCACGAGATACGATGCCACCGGGACTCTCCGCCGCCTGACGTCACGGCAACACGCCGGCGGCCAGGAGACGATTGAACAGGATGCCGCCCGACAGCCATTGCACCTGGTCATCGAATTCCGCGCCGGCAGCGAGGGTGTAACCGCGGACGTAGAAGCACGCATCGTTGTTCCTGTTTTCCAGTTCGTCCGCCGTCGAGTAAAGCGTCTTGGCGCTGGACAGAATCACCGCGGGTACGTTCTCGGCCAGATTGGCCGGCGCCGAACTGCAATCGACCACGGGCGCATCGCGATTGAATACGCGAATGATGCCGGCGCCGGCGCCCTGCGTTTGCAGCGACAGTTTGAAGCTGGGGTTGGCGACCGGGTCGACCGTGTACGCACCGTTGACCGCATAGTGGAACGGACGCCCCCAGCCATCGCGGGCCTGGAGTCCCAGCGTTGCGGTCGGCAGGTCGCCCTGGAAGATGTCCGTGGCCGGGTCACCGTCCGGGTCCGAAGCGGCGACCCAGCACGGCACGTTTTCAAGTCCATCCGTGTCGGTGTCGGGGCAGGGCAGGCGCCGATTGGCTGCAGCGAAGCCTATCAGTGCCTCACTGGCTTGCTCCATCAGCACCCGGTTTTCGTCGCGCCGCTTCTGTTCCTGCTGTACCGACAGCGGGCCGAGCAGCCCGCCCAGCAGCAACGCCATGATTGCCATGACGATGGCGATCTCGACCAGCGTGAATCCTCGTGCGTTCGCTCCTGTCGTCACGGCGTCGTGACCTCGATGATCTGATCGTTGCAGGCGGCATCGATGGCGTAGCGCTCGAACACGGCGTCCAGGTTCTGGTTCTCGGGCTTGTCCAGATAGGCCGTGACCGGCGGCGGCGCGGGTACCGTGCGGTTCTGCGCTGGCAGGGCCGCGCCCGTCGCCACCAACAGGGCATGCTTGCCCGCAGGCGTCGCGACCCCGTTGAGCGTGAGATAGGTGCCGGTGCCGGTGTCCGCGCAATCATGTGTGCCCTGTTGGCAATAGTCGCTTAATGCGTACCAGACCAAGTGGTGCCAGCCGTTGGCAGCGAACCAGCCGGGCAGCGGTTCGTGCCAGTCCGGCAGCCCACAGTCGGTCAGTTGCAGCGGGAACCAGCCCTGGAGGGTGCCGCTTTCGCACTTGCCGTCGAAATCACCGTCGGCGAACGGAAGGAAGCGGTTGGCGCCCGCAGCCGGATCGAAATAGTCCACCAGCATCCGCTTTGCTTCGCCGAGCACTCTGCGTTCGACCGCCTGCATGAGTTCGTCGCGCGTTATGGCGATCACGCGGTCGTTGAAGTCACCGGCGGCATGGCTGACGAAATCGGCGTCGCCGTCGGCGTTGTCGTCTTCCAGGTAGCGCGCGACGTTGTTCACGGCACTCGGCGGTCGGCTCTGCGTGCCGACGGGCGCGCCCGGCGCCAGAATCACGGCCACGACGCTTTCGCCGTCGAGGTGCAGGCTGGCGACGGTGTCGCTGTTGATCATGCCGGCGGTGGCGTCGAAGGCGCGATCCAGGGCGTACCAGAAGGTTTCGCCGGTCTCGTCGCGCCCGGCGTCCAGTTGCAGGGTGACCGTCGGAAGGCGGCCGATCCGCGCCGGGCCCGTCCCGGTACACGCATCCGCGATGCCGTCCCCGGTTCGATCGGGGCAGGGCAGCTCGCCCGGACGCGTCGGCGATGCCACGGCCTGACCGAGCAGGGCGGCCTTGGCGCCGGCGAGCGCGCGCCGCGTGTCGAATTGCGTCTCAAATCTGAGATCCGTGGCATTGATGCGGGTCAGCAGGAGATAGCCGGCGGCCACGATCAGAAGCCCCAGCAATGCCAGCAATGCGGCGCCCTTTTCCCGGAACGGTGACCGCCTCATGACCGGGGTTCACTCCGGCGCCGGGGCGCTGCCGACGCCGGCGTCGCGGTTCAGCAGATAGGACTCATAGACGCTGCCGGCGTCCCGGTCCAGAACCTGGCCGGGCCGGACCGACTGGTAGGTCCCGTTCGTGTTTTCCATGCGCACATGGCCGGCGTCCAGCACGCGAGCCTGTTCCGCGGTGGTCGTCACACCGCCCGCGCGGTCGTCGATCCAGAACCGGCGCTGGCCGCTGCTGCTGACGAGCGCGCCCGACAGCTTGACGCGCTGCGGCGCTGCCGGGGCCGAGACGGGCAGGCCGTCCGCCGGTGTCGCATCGGTGGGTCGGCCGGCATCCAGTGCAGCACGCTCGGGTTCCGAGGTGAACAGCGTGCCGAGGCCGTCGCCAGCGACGGCGGCGCCGGCTAGCACCACCAGGACCAGGCCTGACGCCAGCGTACATCTGCGAATCATGTTCCGTCGTCCTGGCCGGCGGCGCGGCCCAGTGTGTACCAGCTCAGCGTGCATTCGGCCTGGACGTTGGCGGCCCCGGCGACAGGCCGATCCTTGTAGGACGGTGTCAGGGTGCACCCGCGCAGTTCTGCCAACCCGCTCTTGCTGTTTTCCAGCGCGTCGAGTACGGCCAGCAGCCTGCCTTCGTGCAGCAGTGGCAGGCGAACCCGCATGTCGCTCCTGTGTACCTCGAACCGGTTCTGGCCAGCGGTGAGGTCGGTGGCTTCGACCTGTCTGTCGATCTGGTAATCCACGGCAAAAGCCGTGGCGGCGCGCGCCGCGAGGCGCAGCGCCTCGATCCATTCGAGGCGTGCTTCCGGCCCCACGAAACCCCGGTCGACCAGCTCAGCGTATCGGGACAGGTGTCGGTTGAAGATGCGCCAGGCGTCGAGCGCCTCGGCCTGTTCGCGTTTCAGCGTCTCGAGTTGTTGGACTTGTGTACGGTACCTGTCCAGACGTTCGCGCTTGTAGCTGCCGCTCACCAGCAACAGGCCGGCGCCGAGCGCGCACGCCAGCGACAGCGTGACGAGCGCGCCTCTGAGCGGAAGCAACCGATGCCTCAGGCTATCCATGCGCTTCACCGAACACGAACTGCAGGGTGAAACTTGCACGCTCGCCATCCTGCTCGGCATTGACGCTGCCGTTGAGGCTGGCGTCCGGCGCGGCATTGGCGGGATGTTTGAGGACCTCGGACCGTTGCACCCCGGGCACATCGCCGAGCATCGTCGAAAGACGCGCAACCTGCTGATCGGCGTGCAGGTAGCTGCCGTCGAAGGCGCGGATGTGCCCCTCCAGCGTCACGGTCGTGCGCGGCGCGCCGTCCTGTGCGTCGCGGGCGTCGTCGGCCGACCCGACCGACCAGGCCAGGTTGTCCAGCGCAATGTCCGGACTGCGCCGCAGCACCGACCCCAGTTGCGTCAGGAATGCGCGCGGTTGCGCGCTTTGGGCTTTGAGTCTGTCGGCGATCTCCACCGCCGCCTGTACGTCCCTCGGGTCGGCCATCACCCGTTGCTGCAGGCGGTCTATCTGTTCCATCGCCAGGCGCGTCTGGGCGCTGTTTGCGTTCAGCGCCTGTCGTTTCGCCTCGAGTGCAAGCGAATCGACGATGTTTATCCCGCTCCAGAGCGCGGCACCGGCGACGACGCCCAGACTCACACGATTGACGGCGGATCTGACGCGGTGGAGCCGGGCCAGTCGCCGGTGATCGTGCTGTGCGTAATGGTTCAGGACCCGGACTTTGTTGAGCAACGCCACGTACAACAGGTCACTGTAGCTGCCGTCCGGATAGTCAACGATCCCGAAGCGCGCGGCCAGTTCGCGCAGGCCATGGGCGTGGGTATCGCAGTAGTCGCCGTACCCGCCGAGCGCACGCGTGGCCATGAGGTGCGCGCCGTCGCAGACGACGTGAACGGCGAAACGCTCCTCGAACCCGAGCAGTTTCAGCGTCGTCAGGTAACGGCGCGTCTTTTCAATCTCGGCCTTGACCGTGAAACCGAAGCCGGCGTTTTCGGTATCCGACAGCGGTGCCAGGCGACTGAAGCAGACCTGGTTGTTTTGCAGAAAGGTTTCCCGCAAGCGGTTGCCCCGCTGCAGCGTTATCAGCAAGGCGTTCCCGCGCGCGGCGCTCAGCGCGGCGACAATGTGTCTGGAGACGATCGGCAGCGAATGAATGCCGAACAGCGGCTGTCCCGCCTTTTCGAGTATCCGGGTCCAGGGTTCCACGAGCTCATGATTCGTCAGCGCGCTGAGCAATACCTTGTCGTCGCGGCGCCCGCCGGCTTCGCGGCCGAGCACGCGGGTGTGCCGGAAAGGAGTCGAGCGAAACAGGCGCGCCGCGTGCCGGGCGTGCAGTGCCTTTTTGTCCGAACCGCCAACGTGCGGCAGGGCTTCCTGACGGAATTCCTCTTCGATCAGGTCGGCCAGAATCCGGCACGGCGTCGCCGGCTGTCCGGCCATGAATTCGGCGAACGCCGCCTGACCGTCCGCGTCAGTCGCGAATTGCGCGATGCGCCCGACCTGACGACGTGCAGCCCGGTAGAGGTCCGCCTGTTCGCCGCCGAGGTATAGAATCAGTTGCACGGCGTCACCTCGTAATCTGCCCGAGCATGTCGTAGATCGGCCCCAGCACCGAGAGCATCACCCAGCCGAGCAGCAGGCCGAGAATCACCGTGAGCGTCGGTTCAATCAAGGCCTGTACGCGGTCGATCGACTCCTTGACGTCGCGGTTGTAGAAATAGCTGACGTTTTCGAGCGCCACATCCAGGCCGCCCGTCTGCTCGCCGACGCGCAGCATGCGGATCACCAGCGCCGGAAACAGGCCGGTATTCTCGAAGCTTGCGGTCAACCCTTCGCCGTCCCGAACCTGCAAACGCACGCGTTCGAGCGCTTTCTCAATCACCTTGTTCTGCACCACGCGTTCACCGATGCCGATGCCGTCCAGCACGGTCACGCCGGCCCGGTAGAGCAGCGCGAAGTTGCCGGCGAAACGCGCCAGAAGAATACGCTGATAAACCGGACCGACCGGCCAGACGCGCAGTTTCCACCGATCGACCAGGAGGCGCATGCGCTCATTCGTGCGGGCACGATGACGGATCAGGAAGAACGCCGCCGGCGGTGCCAGAAGTATCGCGTACCAGTAATCGGCGACGAACCGCGACACGCCGATCAACATCCGTGTCTGCAGGGGGACCGATTTGCCCATGTTCTCGATGAACGAGACCAGTTGCGGCACCAGGTACATCATCAGGAACATCATCACCGACAGCACCACGATACCGACGAAAGCCGGGTACATAATGATCTTCTTGGTATGTGCAGCCAGTTCGTCCTGCCACTTGAGTGATTCGGTGAGCCGGCGCAGCACTTCCGGAAGCATACCGCTGTGCTCCCCGGCCCTGACCAGGTTGACGAACACTTGGTTGAACAGCGACGGAAACCGTTCCATAGCCTGCGACAGTGTCTGGCCGCCCTCGATATCCTCGAGCAGCGCCGAAACGACATCCCGGAAGCGCGGATGGGTGATGCTGTCGCGCAGGTCGCGCAGGCTTTCGAGGATCGGAACGCCGGCGCGCGCCAGTTGTTCGAGTTGAAAGCAGAAGGCGATCAGTTCGCGCCGCTGAATCTTCGCCCTGCCGAACAGCGCGCGCCGGGATTGTGCCGGCCGGTAACGAATCAGGTCGAGTCCCATGCGCTCCAGGCGCGACTCCAGGTCGGCGTCGTTGTTGGCCTGGATCCGGCCGATGATCCGGTTGCCCAGGCTGTCGATCGCTTTGTATTCGAACGCAAGCATGGGCGCGGACGCCTCAGTTCAGCCGGTCGGTGAGATCGACCATGCGGGAGACTTCCTCGATGGTCGTGCTGCCGTCCAGCACGCGCCGCAAGGCGTCCTCGGCCAGCGGTATGAAGCCGTTGTGCAGCGCATGGTCCAACAGCTCGCGCTGGGTTGCGCGCCGCGCGATAAGGTCGTCCATCCGCTCGTCGACCTTGATCAGTTCCGCGACAGCCAGTCTGCCCCTGTAGCCGTGATGGTAACAATGGCTGCACCCGACGGCCCGATACAGGGTGACATCCTGATCGTCGGCCAGGCACAGCAGGTGGCGCTCCAGCGTTGTAGGCCGGTCGGGCCGCTTGCAGCGATCGCACAGCCGCCGCACCAGGCGCTGGGCGGTGATGCCGATCAGGTTGCCGGCAAGAATGTCAGGCACGATGCCCAGGTCGAGCAGGCGCGGTATGGCGCCGATCGCCGAGTTGGTGTGCAGCGTGGAGTAGACCTGGTGGCCGGTCATGGCCGCACGGACCGCCATGTCGGCGGTCGCTTCGTCGCGGATTTCGCCCACCAGGATGATATCCGGGTCCTGGCGCAGCATGGAGCGGATGCCGCCCGCAAAATCCAGTTTCACCGACAGATTCACCGACGTCTGGCGTATCATCGCCATGGGATATTCCACCGGATCTTCAAGCGTCATTATGTTCACGCTCTCGTCGTTGACGTAGTTGAGCATCGAATAGAGCGTGGTGGTCTTGCCGCTGCCGGTCGGTCCGGTAACCAGAATGATGCCCTCGGGGCGCGCCATCATCAGGCGCAGCGTCGACAACGACGAGTCGGTGAAGCTCAGCTTGTCCAGCGGCACGATGCCCTTCTGGCGATCGAGGATGCGCAGCACGATGTTCTCGCCGTGGGCGGTCGGCTGGGCGGAGACGCGGAAATCGATGTGGCGCCCGAACAGCGTCAGCGAGATGCGTCCGTCCTGCGGCGCGCGGGTCTCGGCGATGTTCATGTCCGACATGACCTTGAGTCGCACCGCGATGGCTGACCAGTAATTCTTGTGCAGGCTGCGGATTTGGCGCAGCACGCCGTCGATGCGATAGCGGATGCGCAGAAAACCTTGTTCCGGCTCGAAGTGGATGTCGGACGCACCTTTCTTGACGGCGTCCGACAGGATCGCATCGACCAGCCGAACCAGCGGCTGGCTGTATTCGTCGCTGGTGCCGGGAAGACTGTTGTAATCGATCTGCCCGGTTTCGATTTCGCGCAGGATACCGTCGATCGACAGCTCGAAGCCGTAGAAATTATCGATGGCACCTTCGATTTCTGATTCGCCGGCGAGCACCGCCACGATCTCGTAGGTGCCGCCGAGCAGCGCCCGGAGCTGGTCGATGGCGACCACGTTGAAGGTGTCGGCCATGGCGACGGTCAACACCATGCGGGTCTGATCCAGCGACAGCGGCAGGATGCGGAAGCGGCGGGCGACATCCTTGCTCACCAGTTTCAGAACGTCGCTGTCGACCACCAGCTTGGTCAGATCGACGGCTTCCTGGCCCAGCGCCTCGCCGAGCGCGTCGCGCATCACGGCTTCGGTGACGAAACCCAGATCGACGATGATCTTGCCCAGCGGCCGCGCGCTGTCTTTCTTCTGCTCGGTCAGCGCGATGTTGAGCTGGTCGTGCGTGAGTACACCCTTTTCGATCAGGATGTCGCCGATCCGTCTGGGACGCGGGACCGCGCTCACCGGTTATCTCCACCCGCGGCAGCGGTCAGCGATTCCACGCGGGCGGCCGCCGCCTGCCGATCGAAACCGACGTTCGCGGACCGGCCCGCCAGCGTCAGTGCGCGACGGTACTGCTCCAGCGCCAGCGCCGGTTTGTCGAGATGATCGAGGCTGATCGCCAGGTTGAATGCGTAGTCGGCGTTGTCCGCCGCCGCGGTGCTCGCCTGGAAGTAGGCGTCCTGCGCGTCGCGCCAGTTGCCCGTGCGCGCATACTGGTTGCCCAGTGCGAACTGCAGCGCGGCGTTGCCGGACGCGTTCTGCAGCCAGTACTTGAGCGTGCTGGCGGCCTCACCGGCGTCTTCGTTCCCGGCGATATCCATGAGGGCGCTGCGCGCGACGCTGTCGCCCGGATACAGTTCGATCACCCGCCGGTAGTATGTTTGCGCTTCGTCGCGGTTGCCGTCGCGCAACGCGATGGCCGCCACACCGAGCAGCGCGTCGCGATTGAGCGGAAAGCGGCTCAGGATGTCGCGATATCCCGTGGCGGCGTCTTGCAGCCGGCCCGCCTGATAGTCGGCGTAGGCCTGGTCCAGAATCCGGGTCTGGGGATCCGTTCGCTGTGTCCGCCTCACTTCGATCTGAGCCGTTGCAGTACCTTGGTCGCTGGAGCGCGCCGCAGGCTCGCTTCGGGGAGCGGGAGTCGCGTCAGGATTGAGTGGCGGCCCGGACGCCGCAACCGGGATCCTGGCCGGTTCCTCGACCAAGGGTTTTGCCGTACGTGCCGCTTCCGCCGGCGCGGCAGGCCATATGGACAGGTCGACCGGCGGTGCGAGCAACGCCGCTTGCGAAACGTTCGTGCTGTCCCGCATGCGCCAGTAATAGTACGCGGTGGTCAGTGAGGCAATCGATAACACCGCAGCCACGCCGAGCAGCCAGGGGGCGTCCAGTCCGTGACGCGACTTCAGCGGCGCGGTTACCGGGGTGTACGGCGCGTGTTTGCGGATGCTATCGGTATTCGGTTCGAGATCCAGTCCGTGCGTCAAAGCGGGGTCGTCGACGACATCGGAGTCCGGTATCTCGTCCAGCGTTTGCGCCATGTGTTCGGGTATGTTGTGCGCCGGCTCGAGGGCAAGGTCGAGCGGCGCCGGCGCCGGCGGCGGTTGCACCGCCGCGGTGGGTATTGTTTCCGTATCCTGCCGCGTTTTCTCCCGATGTTTCTCGGATTGACGCAGCGCATCCATCAGGAGGCTCAACGCCAGGGCTCCTTGTCGCTCGCGCTCTGCGGTGCGAACGGCTCGCCCGCCTTCGGCAGGTAATCGGCGTACACGTCGCGCGGAAATTCGGTGCCCGAGATCACCCGCGGCCGCAGAAACACCACCAGTTCGGATTTCTTGCGGGTGTTGTCGCGCAGATTGAGCAGATCGCCGATACCCGCGATGCGCGCCGTGCCGGGGATGCCGGCGTCCGACAGATCGACACTGTCCTGGATCAGTCCTCCCAGCACCGCGAGCTGACCGCTCTGCACCTGCAGCACCGATTCCAGCTCGCGCACCTGGATCTGCGGTACGAGACTTTCCAGGTTCGCGGCGGCGATACTCGGGTTCGGGTCCTTGACAAAGCTGGTCACCCGCGAAATGGTCGGCCGCACATTGAGCGTGACCGCGTCGTTCCTGCTGATCTGCGGCGTGACGGACATGACGAAGCCGACCGGGATCGTGTGCGGCGTCGTGGTGAAGGTGGTCTGTGCGGTGTTGGTGTTCAGCGCCGTCGTGTCGGATTCGACGGTGAAATATACGACGTTGTCGACCACCTTGAGCAGTGCGGTCTGATTGTTGATCGCCATGATCTTCGGGCTCGAGAGCACCTTGACGTTGCCGAACTGCTCCAGCATGCGCACCGTCGCGCTGATGTTGCCGAGCGAGTTCGAGTCCTTGCCGTAGCTGACCACCATGCGCGGCGGGGTCGTCAGATTCGTGCCCAGCAGGTCCTGAGTGATGTTGAGGCCGGTGGCGTCATTGGCCAGGCGCGACCAGTCGACGCCGAACTGGTACTGATTGCTGAGTTCGACTTCGACGACGGTCGCCTCGATCAATACCTGGCGCTGCGCGCTGGACATCAATTGATCCAGGAACGCCTGGACCGTGCGCTGCTGGCGCTGCGTGGCGCGGACGGTCAGCAGCCCCGTCTCACGGTTGACGATGACATTTCTCGCTGCGGCCGCCGCGTCGTCGGGGCCGCCGTCGGCGACGATGGCAGCGATGTTGTCCTTGAGCGTTTCCCAGAACCTGTTGTTGGTGCTGGATTCCACCGCAGTGATCGAACTGTTGCCCGACGGGTCCGAGGTTTCGGCGCCGCCGGACTGGCCGGTCGTGGCGATCTGAGTCGCCACGCTGCTCTGGCTCTTGCTCGAGCGCGTCAGATTGACGTAGTCGATGCGGTAGGTGTACAGGTACGGCTGGTCCGGCTCGATGACCAGCAGCTTGTCCTCGAAGTGGTAGCGGAGCGGCACCTGGGCGGCGATCCGGTCGAGGATCTGCATCAGTGTCTGGTCGATGGCGTTGAGCGTTACCCGCCCGCTGACCCCCGGATGAATATCGATATTGACGCCGGCGTCGCGGGACAGTGCGAACAGCAGTTCATTGACCGGGACATCGGTGACCAGCGTGCTGAAGGTCGCCTCAGGTCTCACTGCCTGTGGCGGCGGCAGCACGGGGACGCCGGTGACCGGCGCCGGTATCGCTGCCGTCCGCGCAACAGGCGCCTCCAGGTGCCCTTCCCCGGTCCTGTGGTCGATGTTCGCACAGCCGGGCCCGAGAAGCGCGAACGCCACGGGCAGGAGGGCGCGCCCGGGTAGTCCAGCGATACGTCTGGTCATGGTTCAGCCCTGGCTCCGTCCGGCCGCGAACGAAGCGCGGATGGCGTTCAGGGAGCGCAAATAGGGTTTGTGAACCTGCAGGACATCTGGCAGTCCGGCGAGCGCCTGATAGGCTTCGGCTTTGTCGCCGAACTCGCCGTAGAGCACGCTGAACCGCCTGCGTCCGGACACGTGGGTCGCCCGCACGTAGATGTCGTCGAGCAGCGGCCGGATTTCGTCGCGGCGCAACAGTGATTCCAGCTTGCTCTGATCGTCGTCGTCGGTGAGCAGCACCTGAATGGTCAGACGATTGTCCGAATCGCCGGCAAGCCATGCCGCGGTGGCGGACAGGCGCTGTGTCACATAGCTGCCCCCGGCAGCGGGTCGAATGGCGGTCAACGCCGAGATCTGCTCGGGCGACGCGGAAGCGATCGTCTTCGTATCCGGTGTGGTCCCGGCATCCGACGGGGCGTTCCACAGGCGAATGCCGGCCAGTGTGACGACGGTGAATCCGGCTGCCAGGGCCGCTGCGTAGCGCGGCCGGGCGCGCGGCGGCGCGCGGTGATCGGCGCCGTCGCGAATGGCGTGCTCGACATGACGTTTTTCCACGCGCCGGCTCTGCTCCGCGTAGGCGGCGAGCAAAGCCTTTTCCGCCAGCACGTGAACCTTGCGGATCAGGCCGTGCGATGCGCGCGCAAGTTTGCGGCAGGCGGCTGCGCTGAACAGTTCGCCGCCCTGATAGCCGGCGGTGTACAGACGGAATCTCACGTAATCCGCCACGCCGCTGTGGTCCAGCGCGCGCAGCTCGAATTGGTGGGTGATTCGGTCGCGCAACTGGCGCAGTTCGGGTTTCGCGAGCAACTGATTCAGTTCCGGCTGCCCGAACAGAACGAGCTGCAAGAGTTTGTCCTGGACCGTCTCCAGATTGGACACCAGGCGCAGCGCTTCCAGCGTCGCTTCGGGCATGCACTGGGCTTCCTCGACGCACGCGACGACGCGCTTGCCCGCCCGGTGCTGTGCGATGAGGTAATCCTGCAGCGCGCGCTGCTGCTGGAGCCGGCCCAGGTCGACGTTGACGGCAATGCCCAGTTCCATCAGCAGCGCGCCGGTGACTTCGTCCGGGCTGAGATGCGGGTTGGCCAGGTAGACCACGACCACGGAGTCGGACAGCGTCTCCTGCAGCATCTGGCAGAGCATGGTCTTGCCGGCCCCCACTTCACCGGTGACCTTGACCATGCCTTCGCCGGCGCCGATGGCGTAGCGCAGGGCGTGGAGAATCTCGGCTCGATCGCAGCCGCCGAAGAACCGACGGGTGTCCGGCGTGATCCGGAAAGGTGGCAGCTTGAGTCCGAAGTAGGCTGTATACATGTCAAAAAAGCGTTGTTTTGAGGATCCCGACCGGAAGGCTGCAAATTGCGAGCCAGCCGGAGGGGATTTCGATTTCTTGGGTGTATGAGTTGTTAAATCAACAGGGTAGCTTTTGTCCCGCGTGGAGGTCAGGACGGGCGTTCAGGCGCAATGAGTGGATTCGTTGAGGCGCAGGGTCCCGGTCAGCTCGGCAACCGACTCCAAACGATGGCGTCGCAGATAGTCCGCGATGCCCTGGTTGATGGACTGGCAGATCAGCGGATCGTAGAACAGCGCCGTGCCCACACCTACTGCGCTGGCGCCGGCGACGAGGAACTCGATCGCGTCCTCCGCGCTTGCGACGCCGCCCTGACCGATGATGGGAATGCCCTGCGAGCGGCACACCTGGTACACCTGGTGAACCTTGAGCAACGCGATCGGCTTGATGGCGGGGCCGGACAGGCCGCCCTGGTTGTTGCCGATGACCGGCCGGCGCCGCTCGATGTCGATGGCCATGCCCATCAGCGTGTTGATCACCGCGAAGCCATCGGTACCTGCGTCGATGCAGCGCTGCGCGTTCTTGGCGATGTCGGTCTGGTTGGGCGAAAGCTTGGTGATCAGCGGCTTGCCGGTGGCCTTGCGGCAGGTTTCGACCACGCGCGCGGACATGTCCGGATCGTTGCCGAAGGCCACGCCGCCTTCCTTCACGTTCGGGCACGAGATATTGATTTCGATGGCGTCAATGGGTGAGTCGTCGAACCGCTTCGTGACCTCGAAATACTCCTCGACGGTCGAACCTGAAACGTTGGCGATGAACCGGGTTTCCGCGAAATCGAGTTCCGGCAGGATCTTGCGGACAACGTGATCGACGCCGGGGTTCTGCAAGCCGATGGCATTCAACATGCCCTCGGGCGTTTCGCAGACGCGGTGCGGCGGGTTGCCCAGGCGCGGCGCCAGTGTGGTGCCCTTGAGGCACACGGCGCCGACGTCGCGGTTGGAAAAGCCGACGACCCGCGTGTACTCTTCGCCGAACCCGACGCACCCGGACAGCAAGACCAGGGGCGAATTGAATGAAAGACCGCAAAACTCGATTCTAAGTGGGCTGTCGTCTGTCATGTTTCACATCGTTCTCTACCAGCCGGAAATTCCGCCGAACACGGGCAACGTCATTCGCCTGTGCGCCAACACCGGTTGCCGCCTGCACCTGATCCGCCCGCTGGGTTTCGAGTTCGAGGATCGCAGGCTGCGCCGCGCCGGCCTGGATTATCGCGAATGGGCGAGCGTGAGCATACACGACAATCTCGAGGCGTTCCGGGAACAGCATGCCGACGCCCGGCTCTGGGCCGTCTCGACGCGCGGTACCACCCTCCATACGGCCGCGCACTACCGCGCCGGCGACGCATTCCTGTTCGGACCCGAGACGCGGGGCCTGCCGGCGGATTTGCTGGACGCGCTGGCGCCGGAACGGGTATTGCGGCTGCCGATGGTGGCGCACAGTCGCAGTCTGAATCTTTCCAACGCGGTTGCGGTCACGCTCTACGAAGCCTGGCGCCAGCTCGATTTCTGCGGCGCCCGCACCTGAGCGGGTCCGCCGCCACGCTCAAATCCACCACTCGGCCTTCAGGTCACGCATCATGAGCGCCTCGACCGCTTCCCGCGGCGCCAGCCCGTGGTAAAGGACCTGGTCAACCTGCTCAGCGATCGGCATGTCAACCTGGTGGCGCCGTGCCAGGTGCACCACCTCGCGCGCCGTGTGCACGCCTTCGACCGCCTGGCCGATTTCGCGGATGGCGTTGTCCAGCGCCTTGCCCTGACCCAGCGCCAGGCCAAGTCTGCGATTGCGCGACTGATTGTCGGTGCACGTCAGGACCAGATCGCCGACGCCGGCCAGTCCCATGAACGTCTCGCGCTTGCCTCCGAGCGCCAGACCCAGCCGCATGATCTCGGCGAGGCCGCGCGTGATGAGCGCAGCGCGGCTGTTGGCGCCGAAGCCCAGACCGTCGGCGACGCCGGCGGCGATCGCCAGCACGTTCTTGACCGCTCCACCCAGTTCGACGCCGGGTACGTCGTCGCTGGTGTAGACGCGGAAATACCGGCTGTGAAAGCGTGCGGCGACTTCGCTGGCGAATTCGGCGTCGTCGGACGCCGCCGTGACAGCGGTTGGCAGTTGCCGTGCGACTTCCAGCGCAAAACTGGGGCCGGAAATGATGGCGGTCGCCACTGGACGCGTCAGCGTCTCGGCGACCACCTGGTGCAGGAATTTCCCGGATTGCGGTTCCAGGCCCTTGGTGGCCCAGACCAGCCGAACCGGGGCTTCTCCCAACGCGCATGCCAGCGCCTGCAACGTGGGACGAAAGCCCACGCTGGCTACGGCAATGACGATGAGATCGACGCCGGCGACCGCCTGTTGCAGGTCGGCCATCGGCGCGATGGATTGCGGCAGTTCGATGCCGGGCACGCGCTGCTGGTTGACCCTGTCAGCCGCCAGCGCGGCGACGAGATCCGGATCATGGTCCCAGAGATGTACGCGGGCGCCCGTGCGAGCCAGTTGCAGTGCCAGCGCCGTGCCCCAGCAGCCGGCGCCGAGTACTGTGACACATTGATCGTCCCGACCACAGGCCATGGACTCAGCGTGCGTCCGGACTATTCGAAGCCTCGCGTGCGCGCGCGGTGTCGGCAACCTGCTCTGCGTACAGCGCATCGAAATTGATCGGCGTCAGCAGTACTTGCGGGAAGCCCGCCTTTGTCACCAGATCGGATATGGCCTCGACTGCAAACGGATAAAGTGTATTGGGGCAGTAAGCGCCGAGCATGTAATGAGTCTGTCGGTCGTCGAAGTGATCCAGGGCGAACAATCCGGCCTGGTGCGTCTCGATCAGAAAAGCGGTCCGGTCGTCTTGTTTGGCGGTGACCGTGATATTCAGCACCACTTCGAAAAGATTCTCCTCGACATGGCGCGCCTGCGACTGCAGGTTGAAATTGATGTCCGGCTCCCACGTCGACTTGAAAGACGTCAACGGGTTGGGTGCCTCCAGCGAGGCGTCCTTCAGATAGGTGCGAATGAAACGGACCTGGGGCGCCTTTTCGTTGGCTTTCGTCGGGTTTGGATCAGCCATGGCGTGCCTGTGTTGTGGAAGACGGGATTGCGGTGGTCATCCACCCGGCACTGAGATCAGTCCCTGCCGATGGGCAGGTTTGCGCTTTGCCAGGCTGCGACACCGCCGCGCAAATTATACAGATTTTCGAATCCGTGTTTTTTCAGAATGGCGCCGACCGCAGTCGAGCGATTGCCGGAACGGCAGTATGCGATCACCGGCCGGTCTTTGTACTTGTCCAGTTCGCCGACGCGTTCGTGCAGATGCTTCAACGGAATGTGAACGGCGTCGGGAATGTGCCCGGCGCGAAAATCGCCGTCGTCACGTACGTCCAGAAACAGCGCATTGGACCGGTTGCTGAGCAGCGTCGCCTCGCTTGCACCGATGGATCGCATGCCGCTGATTCTGGCTCGCAATTCAACCACGACCAGCATTGCCAGCACGGCGAAGAAGGCGAGGAAAAGCAGCTGGTGATTGCCGACAAATTCGAGGTACTGGTTCCAGGGCATGGCGCGGTGGTCTGGTGATGTGCCGCCTTGGGTGGGTTGATTTAACCCGACCGGTCAGCCGTGGCCGACGGTGCAGAAGACTTCGCGCATCATGCCGATCAGGCGCAGGGTGCGCGAGTCGCCGACGCGGTAGTAGACGCGGTTCGCGTCCTTGCGCGAAATCAGAATGCCTTTGTCACGCAGTATCGCCAGATGCTGGGAGATATTGCTCTGCGACGTACCGACGTGTTCCACGATGTCCTGCACGCTGATTTCCCGGTCGCCGAGGGTGCAGAGAATCTTCAACCGAAGCGGATGCGACATCGCTTTAAGTGAACGCGAGGCGCGGTCGATGTCTTCGTCGCGAGTAATCAATGGCTCAGCTACTTGCAGCATGAACAACAACTCCGGTCGTGTGGTCATTGAGGCGGACTTCAAGCGTACCCGATCAGACAATGCATGAGGGCGAACTATGCCTTTTATCAAAAAAACATTATACAATAATAAAGGTGCAAAGGAAGCAACTGAAAATAAGCATCTGATTTTCCATTGGCAAGTGGCCCTTCGAGAGTTTAGACTAAATCTAAAAGCAGCGACGGCGCCTCCCGGCGCGAAGACAGACTCGAAATGACAGAAATGCTCGCGAAGCCGCTTGTTCTGGTCATTCTGGATGGCTGGGGGCACGGCGACAATTCGAAAGACAACGCGATCGCCGCCGCCCGCAAACCGGTCTGGGATCGCCTCTGGAGCCAGTATCCCCACACACTGATCAGAACCTCGGGCGCTGCAGTCGGGCTACCCGGCCACCAGATGGGCAATTCCGAAGTGGGCCACCTCAATCTGGGTGCCGGCCGCGTGGTATATCAGGAGTTTACGCGCGTAAGCCGATCCATCAAGACCGGCTCGTTTTTCACCAATGCCACACTCACCGATGCCGTCGACCTGGCTGTGCAAAACGGCAGGGCCGTGCACATTCTCGGGTTGCTTTCGCCCGGCGGGGTGCACAGTCACGAAGATCACATTCACGCCATGGCGCAGTTGGCCGCCGAGCGCGGCGCCTCGCAAGTCTACCTGCACGCATTCCTGGATGGGCGCGATACGCCGCCGCGCAGCGCCGCCGCCTCGCTGGCGGCGGTGGAGGCCAAATTCGCCGAACTTGGCGCGGGCCGGTTCGCTTCCATGATCGGTCGTTACTACGCGATGGACCGCGATCACCGTTGGCCGCGTATCCGGGCGGCCTATGAATTGATCACCAGGGGCGAGGCGGAGTTCACCGCCCCGGACGCGCTTGCGGCGCTGAAAATGGCCTACGACCGTGCCGAAAGTGACGAGTTCGTAAAGGCGACGAGCATCCGCCGTCAGGGCGAAGCACCGGTCCGGGTCGAGGACGGCGATGTCGTCGTCTTCATGAACTATCGTTCCGACCGCGCCCGCCAGATCACGCGGCCCTTTGTCGAACCGGATTTTGACGGCTTTGATCGCATCGCCCGGCCGCGACTGGGCCGGTTCGTCAGCCTGACCGAGTACAACGCCGAATTCGACCTGCCGGTCGCGTTTCCGCCCGAACGCCTGCACAATGTACTGGGTGGCTATCTGTCGAAGCTGGGCATGCGCCAGCTGCGACTGGCCGAAACCGAGAAATATGCCCACGTAACGTTCTTCTTCAACGGGGGGGTGGAGGAACCGTTCGAGGGGGAAGACCGGATACTGGTGCCTTCACCGATGGTGGCGACGTACGACCTTCAGCCGGAGATGAACGCTTCGCGGGTCACCGACCGGCTTGTCGAGGCGGTCGAGAGCCGGCAATATGACGTGATCATCTGCAACTACGCGAACCCCGATATGGTCGGGCACACCGGTAATTTCGACGCGGCCGTCAAGGCCATCGAGGCGATCGACGTCTGCCTCGGGCGCATCCTGAACGCGGTGCAGCGCGCCGGCGGCGAAGTGTTGATCACCGCCGACCACGGCAACGCCGAAAAGATGCTGAGCAAAGAAACCGGACAGGCGCACACGGCCCACACGTCCAATCGGGTGCCCCTTGTCTACGTCGGCCGGCCGGCCCTGTTAGAATCCGGCTCGCTGTGCGATATCGCGCCGTCAATGCTCCGGCTGATGGATTTGCCGATTCCTCTGGAGATGACCGGCCATAACCTCATCGATCTGAACGCCGAGGCGATCACCGCGTCCGACTCCACGGTCGAAGTCAGCGCCTAGTGGTCGGAACACCCCACCGGTCGGTCAAAGGCTCCGCCGCCCGGGCGTGGCTGCCGGTGCTCGCGCTGGTCGCCGGTCAGTGGTTGTCCGGCGTCGCCCTCGGGGGCGATAATCTGGAAGAGAAACAGCGTCAGCTCGACGCGTTGCGCGAGCGGATTGCAGCGATCCAGAAAGACGTCACATTCAATCAGGGTAAGAAGACCAAGGCCGAAAAAGCCGTCCGCGGAGTGGAGCGCGACATCGGACGGGCGGTCGCCGATATCCGCCTGATCGACCGGAAACTCGACGGCTTGCGCGCGGAACTGCTTCGGCTGCGCGCCGAACTCGCCGCGCGTCAGGCGGCGTTGGATGCGCAACGTGGCCGCCTGGTACGCGAGATTCGCGCCGCCTACGCCATGGGGCGCCAGCGTCAGGTGAAGCTGTTCCTCAACCAGGAGCAGCCGTCGTTGATGGGCCGCGCGCTCACGTACTTTGGTTACTTCGGCAAGGCGCGCACAGCCTCGATCGGAGAGACCCGGGATGCGCTCCGGGCACTGCACGACTTGCAGGACAGCATAGAACAGAAGACAGCCGAGCTGAACGGGATGCGTGTCCAGGCGGAGGAACAGCGGCGCACGCTGGACTCGCGCATGCGCGAGCGCCAGGGGATCGTCGATCGGCTCGCGCGGGAACTCAACGACCAGGGCGGCGCGCTCGCCCGGCTGCAGGGTGACGAAGAGTCGCTGAAAAAGCTGATCGGGTCGCTGACCGAGGCCCTGGCCGATATTCCCGCTCAAGGTTTGGAGCGCCGGGCGTTCGGCGGCCGCAAAGGCGAGCTTGAATGGCCTGCGCGAGGACGGCTCGCCCAGCGCTTTGGAACACAGCTCGCCGGCACGGGTCTTACGTCTCGGGGCGTTTTCATCGAAACCAGGGAAGGTGACAGCATCCACGCGATTTCTCCGGGCCGGGTGGCCTACGCGGACTGGCTGCGGGGCTTCGGCTTGCTGTTGATTCTGGATCATGGGGACGGCTTCATGAGCCTGTACGGCCATAACCAGGCGATTTACAAGGATGTCGGAGAGTGGGTGGATGAAGGGGAGGTGATCGCCGCCGCCGGGCGAAGCGGCGGTTATTCGACGCCGGGACTCTACTTCGAGCTGCGCAGCAGGGGCCGACCCGTCGATCCGGTGGCCTGGTGCGCCGGAAAGCCCGGTGCCGGATGATATCCTCGGTTTTCCGTTGACATACCTTATGGTATCGTCATCGAACGCGCGACTTTTTGCGGGACGACATAAATACTTATGAGTATCAAACGACAGAATGTTTTACTGGTGCTGGCCGGCCTGGTTTCGGGGATCCTGATCTCCGTCGGCCAGGGTGTGTTTGCGGAGCACGATGCGGAGTCCGGGTTCGCCGGCCTGCCCGTCGATGACTTGCGCACTTTCAGCGATGTATTCGGGCGCATCAAGAACGATTACGTGGAGGAGGTCAAGGACAGCGACCTGCTGGAAAACGCGGTGCGCGGGATGCTCGCAGGCCTGGATCCTCATTCCGCATATCTCGATAACGAGCAGTTCAAGGAACTCCAGGTCGGGACGACCGGTGAATTCGGCGGGCTGGGTATCGAAGTCGGGATGGAGAACGGGTTCGTGAAGGTGATTGCGCCGATCGACGACACACCGGCGCAGCAAGCCGGCGTCCAGGCGGGCGACCTGATCATTCGTCTCGACGATACGCCGGTGAAGGGGCTGTCACTGAACGATGCCGTCAAGATCATGCGCGGCAAGCCGGGCACCGCGCTGGAACTGACGATCGTTCGCGAAGGCGCGGAACAGCCGCTGAAGATCAAGGTGACGCGGGCGATCATCAAGGTGAAGAGCGTCAAGAGCCGTTCGCTGGGTGACGGCTTCGGTTACGTCCGCATCTCACAGTTCCAGTCGAAGACCGCGGAAAACATGGTCAAGGCGATCGACAAGCTGAAAAGCGACAACAAGGGCGCGCTGAAAGGCCTGGTGCTGGATTTGCGCAACAACCCGGGCGGTGTGTTGAACGGCGCCGTCGCCGTTTCCGATGCCTTCCTGACCAAGGGACTGATCGTTTATACCGAGGGGCGCGTCAGCGATTCAAAGCTGCGCTTCAATGCAACGCCCGATGACGTGCTCGACGGCGCGCCGCTGGTGGTGCTGGTCAACCAGGGTTCCGCGTCGGCGTCTGAAATCGTTTCCGGTGCCTTGCAGGATCATCGACGTGCGATCATCATGGGCAGCCAGACCTTCGGCAAGGGTTCGGTGCAGACGATTCTGCCGTTGAGCAACGGTGCCGCGCTCAAGTTGACGACGGCACGCTACTACACACCGTCGGGACGCTCGATTCAGGCCGAAGGCATTGTGCCGGATATCAAACTGGACCCGCTCAAGGTCGCCTCGGTCGAGGGACTCGACACGATCAAGGAAGCTGATCTGTCCGGGCACCTGATCAACGGCGACAAGGAAATGCAACAGCCGGCGAAAGGCGAGGCAGGCAAGAGCGAGACCGACACGGAGTCGACGCAATCGCTGGCGCAGTCCGACTACGAGTTGTATGAGGCGTTGAACATGCTCAAGGGCCTCGCCATACAACGGGAGTTGGCGCGGTGATCGTAAAGACCGGCCGCTTCTGGCCGGTTTTTTTTGTGCTTCAACTGCTGTCGGTCGCAGCGCCGGTTTTCGCGGATGTTGCCTTCGACCGCTTGCCCGCCATCGCTATCATCATTGACGACCTTGGCAGGCAGCAGGCGCCCGGAAAACGCGCTGCCGAGCTGCCCGGGCCGGTCGCCTGCGCCTTCCTGCCGCTCGCGCGTCATACGGTTCAGCTCGCGGAACTGGCGCACGCGCGGCGCAAGGAAGTGCTGCTGCATCTGCCCATGGAAAGCGTGGATCAGCGGCCTCTGGATGAAGGTGGCCTGACACTGGATATGACCGAGGCCCAGTTCATGACGCGGGTCAGCGAAAGCATCGAGCGTGTTCCCTACGTCACCGGCATCAACAATCACATGGGCAGCCTGCTGACGCGTCATCCGGGAGCCATGTCCTGGCTGATGACCGCGCTGAAGCAGAACGGTGATCTATATTTTGTGGACAGTCGCACCACGAAACAGACTGTTGCGTTGCGGGTCGCGCGCGAATCCGGTGTGCCCAGCACCGAGCGCAACGTGTTTCTCGACAACGATCCGGGCGCCGACGCCATTGGCCGGGAGTTCCGGCGGTTGCTGGCGCTCGCGCGCCGCGCTGGTGCCGCGCTGGCCATTGGTCATCCCTATCCGGAGACTTTGGCGTTTCTGGAGGAGTGGCTTCCGAGCCTGCCGGAGCGCGGATTTCGCCTGGTGCCGGTGTCGGAACTGATCGGACTACAGCGGGAGGAAGTCCAGACATGGCAAGCGTCCTTGTCCCACTCGCCCAAGGCTGCGAAGAGCTTGAAGCAGTAACGATCATCGATCTGTTGCGCCGCGCCGGCATCGAGGTTACGACGGCGGGGCTCGACGACCGGCCGGTTCGTTGCTCCAGAGGCACCGTGCTGGTGCCGGACACCGTGCTGGAGAAGGTGATGGATCGCGAATTCGACATGATCGCCCTGCCGGGAGGACTTCCCGGTGCGGATAACCTCAACGCTGATCCCCGTATTCACACACTGCTGACGGCGCTCGCCGGGCGCGGACGCTATATAGCGGCCATCTGCGCGGCGCCCAAGGTGCTGGCCGCCGCCGGCCTGTTGAACGGCCGCCACGCGACCAGCTTCCCCCAAGCGGTCGATGCCAGCCGGGTGCCGGGAATGGTCTACGAATCGCGGGCGGTCGTACAGGACGGCAACGTGATCACATCGCGCGGACCGGGAACGGCGATGGACTTTGCCTTGACGCTCGTTGAAGTGCTGGCTGGCCCGGCCCGGCGCGCGGAAGTCGAAGCGCCGCTGCAGCGTCCGGCCTGACGCACACCGCCGCCTGCCGGACCGAATTCAGCGCGTGGCGGTGCTGTACAAACTGTCCAGGTCTGTCGAATCTTTTTACACGCCACCGATTTTTTCGACATGAGTCAAACGTCCGATTTCTTTTGTAAGATCAGTAGAATGGTGTGGCCGTCGGGCGAGCGAATCTGACGGAATATTTGACAGTCGTGTTGGGGCTATTTTCAGTATGTGTGTAATCGATTGTTATACAATATTATTTTCCAGTGGCGTAGTTCTTGCTCTTGGGTCTGGGCACGCTGATGCATCGTAACCGCTGTCGAGACAGTTTACGGATCGGTGTTGGAGGAGACCACAACAATATCGGACAGGAAGTACGCAACCAGGGCGGGTACACAAAAACTAAAAATATTAGTTGGAGTAAGAATTAAAGCTGTCTTCAAGACCCGCCTCCATGGCGGGTCTTTTCATTTGGGCTTCCAGGCGGTAAACAGACAGATCGCACCCGCTCCGCCCAGCAACCAACCCAATAGCGGAGCGCCGCCGGGCGTCCAGGCCGAATTCGGCTGACCGAGAGCCAGGACGAGCGAGGCGCTGACAAGTAACCCGCTGCCTGTCACCGCCGCAAGCAGGCGTTGGTGCGAGCGTTTCAATTCCTTGCGTAATTGCGCGAGTTCCTGTGACTCCCACGTGACGCGCAACTTGCCCTCGGTCGCCTGTTTCAGCGCGCGGTGCACCAGTTCGGGCAATTGGGGCAGACGCTCGCTGAGCAGCGGGAGGCTGTGGCGAATGCGGCCGACGAAGGCGCGCGTTCCCACCTGTTCGCTGGTCCAGCGTTCAAGAAAGGGTTTGGCCGTCTTCCAGAGATCCAGCTCCGGATGGAGCTGCCTGCCCAGCCCCTCGATATTGAGCAGCGTTTTCTGCAACAGGACCAATTGTGGCTGCACCTCCATGTCGAACCGCCGCGCCGTCTGAAAGAGGCGCAGCAGCAGGTGGCCGAACGATATTTCCTTCAGCGGGCGCTCGAAGATGGGTTCGCACACCGTGCGGATGGCGGCCTCGAATTCGTCAACGCGGGTTCTGCTCGGCACCCATTCCGATTCCACATGCAGTTCCGCGACGCGGCGGTAATCGCGACGGAAAAACGCGAGAAAATTTTCCGCCAGGTAGCGCTGGTCGTTGCTGCTCAGTGCCCCCATGATGCCGAAATCGACCGCCATGTATTTGCCGTCCGGGGCGACGAAAATGTTGCCCGGGTGCATGTCGGCGTGAAAGAAGTTATGGCGAAACACCTGGGTGAAAAATATCTCGACCCCTCTTTCTGACAGCAGCTTGAGATCGACGCCGCTCTCACGCAACGCCGTCACGTTGCTGACTGGGATTCCGTAAATGCGCTCCATGACCATCACGTTGCGGCGGCACCAGGGCCAGTAGACCTCGGGCACGTACAGCAGCGTCGAATCCTTGAAGTTGCGCGCCAACTGCGACGCGTTGGCAGCCTCGCGCAGCAGGTCAAGCTCGTCGAGCACGGTCCTTTCAAATTCCTGGACGATTTCGCAGGGATGAAGCCGGCGGCCGTCACGCCAGTATTTCTCCGCCAGGCCCGCGATGTAGAGCAGCAGCGACACGTCGCGCCGGATGACCGGCTCGATGTTCGGGCGCACGACCTTGACGACGACCTCTTCCCCGGACAGAAGACGGGCGACGTGCACCTGCGCGATGGAGGCCGAGGCGAGCGGCGTTTCGTCGAACTGCCGGAAGCACGCGTCGATGGGTTGCTGGATCGCCTTCTCGATCAGCTTGCGGGCGACCGTGCCCGGAAACGGGGGCACCTGATCCTGCAGCTTGGCCAGTTCCAGCGCGATGTCCTCCGGCAACAGGTCCTTGCGGGTGGACAGAATCTGCCCGAACTTGACAAAGATCGGCCCTAGATCCTCCAGCGCGCGGCGAATGCGCACACCGCGGGGCGCGCGCCGTGTCAGACGTTGCCACGGCGCCAAATAGGTCAGAAAGCGCACCGGCCGGAACAGGTGGGTTTCCAGCACGATCTCGTCCAGGCCGTGCTTTACCAACACCCAGCTTATCTTGGTGACCCGCAGCAGTTGCCCCGGTCTGATCACCCAGGCGCTCCATCATCGTCGCGCAGGCGCGCGATGCGGGCTGCGAGCCGATCGGCATCCGATCGCAGCACGTCCACGTTTTCCATAAAGTGTTCGATCTCGACGCGGGCGGGGAGGATTCGCGCTTCTTCCTGAAGGTACTCGCCGAGGTCGTCGCGCAGGGTTTCGCGGCCGTGACGCAGCAGGCGGCCGAAGGCGCGCACCAGGCCGCCGACCTGGTGCGCTATTATGTCGCCGGTCAGGCGCGAGAGGTGTTCCTCCCAGTCGAATTCCACGCCGGTCAGCAGCACCTGGAAGCGCTGGGCCGTGTCGGTATCGCCCTCGATCGAGAGTTCACCCCTGAACAACCGGTCTTCGGTCCTGCCGCCGAAGGACGTCGCCAGATTCCCCAGCGTGCCCGCGATCACGGCATCCGGTTTGCCCTCGAAAACGCTCTGTATCGCAACACCGCGCGCGTCCGGAAGAAAGAACAGCGAGAACCGGGGGGCGGTGATCCGCAGCTCGATGACCCTGCCGCTCAGTTCGGGCAGATGCGCCATGCTTTGCATATCCTGTCCGAGCCAGGCATTGAGCGCGGTTTCCAGCGAGGCGGCTAGTGTGGTTCCGAATGTCATGCGTCATCCGTGCCCTGATTTCGGTGTCAGATCGAACCGAACCCGACGGGCGTTCCCGGCCCGTTCGGATTGAACCTCCGTACGCGAACCGTGGGGGGTCAAAACCGGTAACCGCGATGCAGCGCGACGATGCCGCCGCTGAGATTGAAGTAGTCGGTGTCTTCGAAGCCGGCCTGTTCCAGCATGGCTTTCAATTCATCCTGGCCCGGGTGCATGCGTATGGATTCGGCAAGATACCGGTAGCTGTCGGCGTCATCGGCAACGGCGCGCCCCATCAGCGGCAATATCCGGAATGAATAGAAATCGTAAAGCGGCTTCAGACCCGCCACGACCGGCCTGGAAAATTCCAGGACCAGTACGCGGCCGCCGGGTTTCAGCACCCGAAACATTTCATTCAGTGCAGCCTGTTTATCGGTCACGTTGCGCAGGCCGAAACCGATGGTGACCAGGTCGAAATAACGGTCGGGAAACGGCAGCCGCTCGGCGTCGGCCTGCACGAACTCGACGGTTCCCGCGATACCCCGATCGAGCAGACGGCCGCGGCCGCGGCTCAGCATGCTGGCGTTGATGTCGGCGACGACGACCTCGCCCTGCGGACCGATACGCGCGGCCAGGCGCTCGGCCAGATCGCCGGTGCCGCCGGCCAGGTCCAGCACACGCTGGCCGGCGCGCACGCCGCTCCGTTCGACGGCAAAGCGCTTCCACAGGCGGTGGATGCCGAACGACATAATGTCGTTCATGAGGTCGTACCGGTCGGCCACGGAGTCGAACACGGCGCCGACCCGGCGCGCCTTGTCGTCCCAGCCGACCTGCTCGAAGCCAAAGTGCGTGGTCCTGTCCTTCATGGGCGGCGTTCTCTAGCGGGTGCCGAGCTGCGAGTGGGGCGCGCCCGCCGCTTTCAGCCGGGCGAGGTAATCCGCCCAGTATTGGTCTCGGTTGGCGCCGAGACGGTACAGCGTTTCCCAGGAATAGATGCCGGTGTTGTGTTCGTCGTCGAAGTAGAGCTGCACCGCGTAGGTGCCGACCGGTTCGATATGGGTGATGTTGACGTCTTCCTTGTCCACCTGCAGCACGCCCTCGCCAGGGCCGTGGCCCTGCACCTCGGCCGACGGCGAATAGACGCGCAGGTACTCGCACGGCAGCTCGAAGTACGCGCCGTCGTCGAAGCGTATTTCCAGCACGTGCGATTTCTGGTGCAGATTGATTTCCGTGGGATGCGGATGACTCTTCGCCATAACGACCTCGATGTTTCGGTTCGCGATCTCCGGACGCGCGGCCGGTGCCGCGCCGGAGGCTTTCACAGTATATACCGGCTCAGATCCTCGTCCTGGCTGAGATCCGCGAGCTGGCGGTCGACGTACGCGGCGTCGATCACCAGGTGCCGGCCGGACTGGTCGGCGGCGTCGAATGACGCTTTCTCCAGAAGCCGCTCCAGCACGGTGTGCAGCCGGCGGGCGCCGATATTTTCGGTACGTTCGTTGATCGACCAGGCGATGCCGGCGAGCTTCTCGATGCTCTCGGGTGTAAAGCTGAGTGTGAGACCCTCCGTGGCCAGCAGCGCGCTGTACTGTTCGGTCAGCGACGCGTCGGGTTCGGTCAGAATCCGGACGAAGTCCTGCGTGGTCAGCGCGTTCAGCTCGACGCGTATCGGCAGGCGGCCCTGCAGCTCGGGAATCAGGTCCGACGGCTTGGCCAGGTGAAAGGCGCCGGAGGCGATGAACAGAATGTGGTCGGTCTTGACCACGCCGTGCTTGGTGCTGACCGTGCTGCCCTCGACCAGCGGCAGAAGGTCGCGCTGCACGCCCTCACGCGAAACGCCGGGACCGCCCTGTTCGCCGCGCTGCGTGACCTTGTCGATCTCGTCGATGAAGACGATGCCGTTCTGTTCGGCCGCGGTCAGCGCGCGCAGCTTCAGATCCTCTTCATTGATCATTTTCGCGGCTTCTTCGTCGGTCAGCACCTTCATTGCGTCGGCGATGCGCAGCTTGCGGCTGCGGGTGCGTCCGGCATTCATGTTCTGAAACAGGCCCTGCAGTTGGCTGGTCATTTCCTCCATGCCCGGCGGCGCCATGATCTCCACGCCAAACGGCGTCGAGGAAACCTCGACTTCGATCTCCTTGTCGTCGAGCTGTCCCTCGCGCAAACGCTTGCGGAATTTCTGCCGCGTGTCCGAATCGGCTTTCTCCGGCGCGGCAGCGGCGGTGAAGCCGACGCCGCGGGGCGCCGGCAGCAGCGTGTCGAGGATGCGTTCCTCCGCCGCCTCTTCGGCACGGTGCCGGACCTTGTTCATTTCCTCTTCCCGGGTCATCTTGATGGCCACATCCACCAGATCGCGCACGATCGATTCCACGTCGCGACCCACGTAGCCGACCTCCGTGAACTTCGTGGCTTCCACCTTGATGAACGGGGCGTGCGCCAGTTTCGCCAGGCGCCGCGCAATCTCCGTCTTGCCGACGCCGGTCGGTCCGATCATCAGAATGTTCTTCGGCGTGATCTCGCTGCGCAGTGGCTCGGCCACTTGCTGCCGCCGCCAGCGGTTGCGCAGGGCGATGGCCACCGCGCGCTTGGCTGCGTCCTGGCCGACGATGTGCTTGTCCAGTTCCTGGACGATTTCCCGGGGCGTCATTTCAGACATGGGCAGAACCGTTTCTGGCGGGCATGACTTTGGCTAGTAATCGAGTTGTTCCAGCGTGATGTTGCAATTGGTGTAGATGCAGATGCTGGCGGCGATGGCAAGACCCTGTTCGACAATGCTGCGCGCGTCCAGTTCGGTGTTGTCGAGCAGCGCGCGCGCGGCGGCCTGGGCATAGGGGCCGCCGGAGCCGATCGCCATCAGGCAATCCTCCGGCTCGATTACGTCACCGTTGCCGGTGATGATCAGCGAACTTTCCGGGTCGGCGACCACCAGCAGGGCTTCGAGCCGGCGCAGCATCCGGTCGGTGCGCCAGTCCTTCGCGAGTTCGACCGCGGAGCGCACCAGATGACCCTGGTGTTTCTCCAGTTTTGCCTCGAAACGTTCGAACAGCGTGAATGCGTCGGCGGTGCCGCCGGCAAAACCTGCCAGAACGCGATCGTGATACAGGCGCCGCACCTTGCGCGCGTTGCCCTTCATGATGGTATTGCCCAGCGACACCTGTCCGTCGCCGCCGACCACGACTTTGCCGTCGCGGCGGACCGACAATATCGTTGTGCCGTGCAGTTGTTCCACGCCTTCGTTCTCCCGTCAGGAAGTCGGCATTGTACACCAAGGGCATCGGCCAATTCAGGGCAATGGCGGTGGAAAATGGGCTGTTTCCGCTTCTCGGACCGTCAGGAGCGGCGCTTTTTCCGGGCCCGGGGATGGGTCGTGTCGTAGACCTGGGCCAAGTGCTGGAAGTCCAGGTGGGTGTAGATCTGCGTGGTGGAGAGATTGGCGTGTCCGAGCAGTTCCTGAACGGCGCGCAGGTCGCCGCTCGACTCCAGCAGGTGGCTGGCGAACGAGTGGCGCAAGGCGTGCGGATGCAGGCGGAGATTAAGGTCGTTCCTGAGGTTCCAGTGTTTGAGCCGAAGCTGTACGGCGCGCGGACTGATGCGTGTGCCGTTGCGACTGATGAACAACGCGGACTGATGTTCGTCACAACGCCCGGAGCGCTGGTCCAGCCACGTGCGCAGCGCTTCGGCCGCCCGACTTCCGATCGGCGTAAGGCGTGTCTTGCGGCCCTTGCCGGTGACGCGCGCCTCGCCCGCGGCCAAGTTGATGTCCGGCAGGTCGAGACCGACGAGTTCGGCCAGGCGCAGCCCGCCCGAGTAGAACAGTTCCATCATCGCGCGATCGCGCACCGCGAGCCAGTCTCCTCCCGGCGCGTCGAGCAACCGCGTGACCTGGTCGAACGTCCAGGCTGTGCGGCAAGGCGCGGGTGCTCTTCGGCGCGCGCACGTCGACGGCGGGATTGACCTTGAGCACTCCTTCGCGGATCAGGAAACGAAAGAAGGTGCGCAGCACCGACAGGCTGCGCTGCACGCTGCGGCCGGACAATCCGCGTCGATGCGCTTCGGCCGCGAAGGACCTCACGTCGGCCTGATGCAACGCCGTCCAGTCGGGCAAACCGTGACGATCGCACCAGGCAACCGCGAGGCCGATTTCGCGCAGGTAATTGCGCAGGGTGTGAGGTGATAGGCGGCGTTCGTGACGCAGGTGCCGTTCGAATCCATCGACCTGTTCGAGCGCCGCGGAAATCACTTGGGCGGGTCAGTTCGCAGGTAGGAAACGCGCCGCCAGACGGCCGATCAGTTCGCCCAGGTGGCCGAGGAACACGGTGCCCATGCCCGATAAAAACCGTTGTGGTTCGCGGCTGCCGATGGCGACCAGGCCGCTTAGGCGCTCGCCGCGGAAAGGGATCACGGCCGCGGACTCGAGCTGTGTCGCCTGCTCGCCGAACAGAAGTTCGAGCTGGTCCGACTTGAGCCTGCCGCACAGCGGCTTGCCGGTTTCGAGCGGGATCTTGAAGAGGTTCCGCGTGCGGTCGTCGTCGGAGAGGCCGCGTGCACCGCTTTCATGGATCAGGTGGTCGGCGAAGCCGCTGAAGTAAAGCGCGACGGCGTCGGCATTGAATTCCGTATGCAGATGTTCGTGAAGGGTATCGACCAGGGCGTTGAACGAGTTAGCGTTGAGCAGCGCCATCAGCAGGAGATGCATCCGGTCGTTCAAGCGGTCGTTGTCACGCGCCACCTGGACGAGGTCAAGCAGGCGCCGTTTGAGCCCCGCGTTCTGTTCGCGGAGCAGTTCCACCTGCCGCTCGATCAGGGATATCGCCTTCCCGCTGGGGTGGCTCAGCCTGATTTCCGTGAGCAGCCCGGGATTTTCTTCGAAAAAGTCGGGGTTGTTGCGCAGATAGTCGATCACCTGGGCGGGCTCGACCGGGCTTTCCGTCACATTGGATGTCGCTTGCAAGGTCATACTGTCATTTTACCTTTGAAAACCGCCTCTGCCGGCCCGGTCATCACGACCGGCGCGTCGTCGCGTCGACAGCTTACCATAAGATCGCCACCGCGTAGTTGCACGTGCACCGATTCGTCCAGCAATCCGGCGCAGCGGCCGGCCACGACCGCGGCGCACGCGCCGGACCCGCAGGCCAGCGTTTCGCCCGTGCCGCGCTCCCAGACGCGCAGCCGGATCTGCCGGCGGTCGACGATCTGCATGAAGCCCACGTTGGTTCGCCTGGGAAAGCGCGGGTGCGTTTCGATTCTTGGCCCGAGTTCCGTGACGGGTGCCGTATCGACGTCCTCGACGAACAGAACGGCGTGCGGGTTGCCCATGGATACCGCGCTGATTTCGAGCGTCGCGCCGTCGACGGCCAGCGCGTAGCGGGCGGCGCGCGCATTGGCTTCGAATGGAATGTCCGCCGGCTCGAGCACCGGCACGCCCATGTCAACGGTGACCAAATCGTCGGCCTCGATGATCAGTTCGATGAGGCCCGCGCGCGTTTCCACGGGAATCCGCGTTTTCTCCGTCAGCCCGTTATCGCGCACGAACCGAGCGAAACAGCGGGCGCCGTTACCGCACTGTTCCACCTCGCTGCCGTCGGCATTGAAGATCCGGTAGTTGAAGTCCGCGTCGCTGCGCGTGGGCGGCTCGACGACCAGCAGTTGATCGCAGCCGACGCCGAAGCGGCGGTCGGCGATATGACGTATCTGCGCCGGCGTCAGAGTCAGCGGCGACCGCGTGGCGTCGATGACGACGAAGTCGTTGCCCAGCCCCTGCATCTTGGTGAATTCGAGTTCCATGAACAGCAGCGTACGTGTTCAGGCGCTGTTTGCAAGCGTTAGAATACCGGCCATGAACCCAGAATCGCCCTTGCAGCCGACGCTTGCGCCGCCGGTACAGACGTTGAGCCACACGGACCGGTCCGCGCTTGAGCGGCTGCTGAACGCCTACGGCCTCGCGCTGGTCGAGGTCCCGACGGGCGAGCGCGTCCCGGGCAGTTACTGGGGCGAATCCGAAGCCGGACTTATCGGCGCCGCGCTCTATGGCCGGGCGGACACGCCCGTGCACTCACTGCTGCACGAAGCCTGTCACTACATCTGCATGGCGCCGTCACGGCGTACAGGCCTGCACACCGACGCCGCCGGCGGTTATGCCGAGGAGAACGGTGTCTGTTATCTACAGATTGTGCTTGCCGACCATCTGCCGGGGGTCGGCGCCGCGCGCCTGATGCAGGACATGGACGCCTGGGGTTACAGCTTCCGGCTGGGGTCGGCGCGTGCCTGGTTCGAAACCGATGCCGAGGATGCGCTGGCCTGGCTGCAGGATTTCGGGGTGCTGGACGCGGACCGGCGGCCGAGTGGGCACGTCAGGTTGCGCGCGTAGATCTTTGCGCGATCAGTCGAGCCTGCCGGATACCAGCAGGTGATGTTCGTCCAGCACCTCCACCGTCAGCGCCCGCATTCCGGCACTTTCCAACTGACGCTCGATTTCGTGCGGCCGGTAGGCCGCCAGCAATGAATGGTAGAAATCGCGCTTGAGAATGGGGGGTGCGTCGGCCGCGTGCAGCTCGACCAGGCGTTCGGTATCCCGTTCCGTCGCCGGACGCATTAAATCCATCACGCAGACGGGGGCGGACGCGGCGACGTGCCGTCTGATACTTTCCCACAAGACGGCCGGCTCGCGCAGGTGGTGCAACAGGCTGTTGCTGATCAGCGCATCGTAGCGATCCGCCGGCATATGCGGATCGGGCAAGTGGTGCCTATATAGTGCGATCCGGTCTTCCAGTCCACGTGCGGCTACCGCCTTGCGCGCGAGCTTCAGCATCGCCTCGGCGCCGTCGACGCCATGTACAATGCAGGCCGGAAAGGCCTCGGCAAAGCGGATGCAGATATCGCCCGGTCCGCAGCCCAGATCCAGAACGCGCCCGCAGAATGCATCGCCGAAGCGCGCCCGGAACTCGCGCACGAACCGGTTGTGCGGCTCGGAAAAATCGGCTTCGGCGTAGGCGCGCGCCTGCGCGGGGTCGTTCATCAGTTCCGGTTCTGGCCGGCGTTGCATGCGCGAGTTTTACGCGCTTGCTGCCGAATGCGCCGCCGGGCTCACGACGGGGCGCGGACACGGTGCGGCTCGGTGTTTACACGAGAAGACGGCGGTTGCCGCAGTTCGGTTCACGACGCAGCAGGTGCGGTCGAGGGTCATCGTTTGGACTGGCTCACGACAGATCGGGGATCTGTTCGCCGCGTATCAGATCCTCGAACTGTTCACGCTGGCGGATCACGTAGGCGCGCTCGCCGTCCACCAGCACCTCGGCCGCGCGCGGCCGTGAATTGTAGTTGGAACTCATCGAAAACCCATAGGCGCCGGCCGAACGGACGGCGAGAAGATCGCCGGCGCGCAGGTTGAGCGGCCGTCCCTTGCCGAGAAAATCGCCGGTCTCGCAAATCGGGCCGACCACGTCGTAGTCCAGCGTACCGTCACCTTCGCGCGGTCGCACCGGCACGATCGCCTGCCATGCCTGATACAGCGCTGGCCGCAGCAGATCGTTCATCGCGGCATCGACAATCGAGAAATTGCGGGCGCCTCCGGTTTTGAGATACTCGACGCGCGTCAGCAGCACGCCGGCGTTGGCGACGATGGCGCGACCGGGTTCGATCAGTATTTCGTAAGGACGGTCGACCAGGCGTTCCAGCATCGACTGGATATAGGTGCCGGGTTCCGGCGGCCGTTCGTCGCGGTAGCGCACCCCCAGGCCGCCACCCAGGTCCAGGTGTTCAATCGCGATGCCGGCATCGGCGAGCCGGTCGCACAAGGTCAACACCCGGTCGAGCGCATCGACGAAAGGCCGGGTGTCAGTCAGCTGCGAGCCGATGTGACAGTCGACCCCGGTGATACGTATTCCCGGCAGGTCGCCTGCCTCGCGGTACAGGCGGAAGGCGCTTTCCACATCGATGCCGAACTTGTTTTCCTTCATGCCCGTGGAGATGTAGGGATGTGTGCCGGCGTCGACGTCCGGGTTCACGCGCAGCGAGACCGCTGCGGTCAGCGCCAGTGCCTGGGCGATGCCGCTGATGCGCCGCAACTCGGCTTCGGATTCGACGTTGAAACAGCGGATACCGTCGATCAGCGCACGTTCGACCTCGGCTTCGCTTTTCCCCACACCGGAGAACAGGATACGCGCCGGGTCGCCGCCGGCTCTCAGGACGCGCTCCAGTTCGCCGCCCGAAACGATATCGAAGCCCGAACCGAGGCGCGCGAGCAGGGCAAGCATGGCCAGGTTGGAATTGGCCTTGACGGCGTAACAGACCAGATGCGGGCGGCCGTTCAGCGCCTGATCGAACGCGCGCCAGTGGCGCTCCAGCGTCGCGCGCGAATAGACATACAGAGGCGTGCCGTGGGTGGCGGCGAGCCCTTCCAGATCGACCTGTTCGGCAAACAGACGACCGTCCCGGTAGTCGAAGTGATCCATGGCGCTTTTGCCGGAACGATGTTAGAAAAGCGAAGCGGACCGGGCGTCGCGGTCGGGCAGATACAGGGGGCCTTTTTGACCGCAGCCGGAGAGGATCGAGGCGAGCAGCACGAGAGGCAGTGTCCGGAGCAACGCTTTCAGGGCGCGTGTACGCATGGGTTTGCCGTTGGGAGCCGTGATTTCTAGACTGGGCGCCAGTATAAAGGATGCGGAGGACGCAATGAACAAGGTTTTTCCGGATGCCATCGAGATCGATCCGCCTGGGACCGCGCGCGGTACTGTGATCTGGCTGCATGGTCTTGGCGCGGACGGATACGATTTCGAGCCGCTGGTGCGTGAATGGGACCTCACCGATCGCCTGCACCTGCGGTTCGTGTTGCCGCATGCGCCGGTCCGGCCGGTGACGATCAACGGCGGCATGCCCATGCGCGCCTGGTACGATATCGCCGGCCTGGATCTGACCGCGCGCGAAGACGCCGCCGGCATTCACGCCTCGCAGCGCGCCCTCGAACGACTGATACGCGAGGAAAACCAGCGGGGAATCGGTTCGCGTTCGATCGTCCTGGCGGGCTTTTCCCAGGGCGGGGCGCTGGCGCTGCACACCGGACTGCGCTTTCCGGAGCCATTGGCCGGTATTCTCGGCCTGTCTTGCTACCTGCCGCTGGCGGCTACGCTGTCGGGCGAGAAGCAGGACTGCCAACTGGGAACCCCGATCCGCCTGGATCACGGTGATGCGGACACAGTGGTGCCTTTGGAGGCTGCGGAATTCTCCTGCGCATTGTTGCGGTCGCTTGGGTTTGCCGTCGAGTTCAACCGCTTTGCGATGGCGCACAGTCTCTGCCCGCCGCAGATACCGGCGCTGTACCGGTGGGTCGAGGAGCGCTTTTGCGCCTAGCTCTGCCGGCGCAGTGGCGTCAGTTTGCCGGCTGGGCCGATACCAGCGACTGCCACGCGTCGTTTAGGCGTCGGTCAAACCGGTGTTTGATGCGCATCAGTTCGGCGGTCTGCAAGCCGGCGATACCCAGGGCCGGGTCGCCCTGGATATCGAGGTCGGTGACATAAATCGGGTACGTCTCACCGCTGGGGCGGTGCTCCAGAATGAATGCCGCAACCGCGTGATAAGTGTCTTCGCCGAGCGACTGTGCTGCAAATTCCCTGCCGCGGCAGGAAATCACCAGGCTGTTCGCGGGCCCTGACTTGGTGTTGTAGCTGACCACCACGTCGAACGTGTTGTCGCCATCCTCCTGGATCGGGTCCTGCAGCGGATGGAGTTGCGATTCTTTGCCCGGGTTCTGGGCGCTTTGGTAGTAAGCGACCTGACGCGGCAGAAACTGGGTGCCTTCGCCTGTCGCAGCAGCCAGACGCCGGTTAATATTGCGAAAGAAGCGCCGGTAGGCCCCCAGCAATGATGTCTGGTCGTGGAACTCGCGTTCCTCGAAACTGAGCGATCCTCGTTCGTCGAGCATGTGGATTCGCGCCCGACCGTCGCGAATTTCATAGGCGATCTGTATCAGCCCCTGGCGATTGTGCAGGGCGATCCTATCCAGCGGGGAACCGTTGAATGAGACGGGGTCGCACCGGATGGGGCTGAACGTCTCCTGGGGCATGCCCAGATGGTCGTACAGGCCGGGAAGTGAAGCGACCTTCGCATACCGGGGCACGTCATCTTCAACTTGCAGCACGTAGTATCCCGTGCCGAGCGCAAAAACGTAGCGCCCATTCGTATTGCGCTTGTGGCTGTAGAAGAAGTCCAGGATATCCTGTGCCAGCGCCTCTACGCGGCGCGCGATCAACGGCCCGCGCGAGGTCGAGAAACTGAAGCAGGACAGTGCCGCCGGACGACCCGTGCCGACCGGTGACCAGGCCATGTAGTCGCACAGGCAGTCGACCAGTGCGTCCTCGCCGCCGTAGTCGAAGGTCAGTATTTCGTCCCAGGAAGTGCGTGCGATCAGTTCGAATCTGACGGCCAGATTCCTTTTCTGTTGTCCGTAGCTCAGTGGATCAGAGCGATCGCTGATCACCTGCATGCCCCGTCTAGTCAGCTCCTGCATCGGGTCGTGCGCTGCGTTGATGAACACGCCGGCCTGTCTGATCCGGACCGGTCTGCCAAGGTCATGCAGCGTGGACTGGCGCGATTCGGGAGCCGGGAACAGCTCCTGAAGACAATCCATCAGGCAGCGCAGCTCCCACTGGCTGAGCCGACTGTCCGGCGGCTGGATGTGCACGCTGCCGGGACTACGGTTGATCAGGCCGTTGAAATGGCACCAGCCCAGCAATCGCAGAAGACTTTCGTCGCGTCTGAGCATTGTGTTGTCGCGCTGACGCTCGTCGAGCAATGAGCCCGGATAGAGTTCCCACGCGGAACCCGCGCCCGGTGACTCGCGCACCGTCAGGTGCCGCTCGGACAGGTCTGCACCGATGCCTGAGTTGACGCGCTCAATCTTGCCCGGTTTTTGTTCGAACGCGATATAGAGTTTTCTTCCTAGTAACTGGAGTTCCGACTGCCTGATGGATGCAGGCTCGGGGGTCTCGCGTGCAAACCGCGACAGCTCGGCATAGCTGCGGGTCAGCTCGCGGACCAGCAGGTTCTGCTCCTCAAGAACACGACGGATCTTCCAGTGCTTGCGCTGGTCAAGATCCTCAAGCCGTTGTTGACCCCAGCCCCAGATGTCCACCAGAGACCGCATCAATTCGTAGCGCCAATTGTCCCGGTGCCCGGGTTGGCTGACTTCGATATCCACTTTGAAATAAAAGCAGCGACGAACCAGGTCCAGGCGCTGCATTTCGTTCTGCCCGAACAGATATTCCTCCACGGCGTTGCACATCATGACGTAGGGATCGATCACGTTGAGCGGGCATCTGTTCAGATACACCGACTGCTTGAACCGCATTGCGAGAATCTGGATATCGGGATACTGGCGCGCATAGGCTTCGAGCAGCATCAGCTTCATGAGCGATTTGTACGGAGAGTCGACGGCCTTGTTGAGCTGCCACAGCGTCGCGCCCAGAAATTCTTCCGCCGGAATCCCGCTGAGTCCGCCGAAATCGACGGTGTCACCGGCCTTTATGAAACGGTGGAGCAGTAGCTTGCGCACGTATTCGTCGTAACGCTGCTCCTGCTCGGGAGGCACCAGCCACCAGACCGGGAACCGTCCCGCCAGCAACAGCGCCGTACGGTAGAACTCATCGAGCAGCAAGTGGTGCTGCGAGCTGCCGCTGCTCTCCTCCGAGAGCGCCGGCCGCAGGCCATTCTTGAACGACACGTCGTCCATGATAAAGAAGTGAACTTCGAGTCCGAGCGATTCGGCCCAGGTCTGGATCGCCTCGGCTTTCTTTGCCAGCGTTGCCCGCAGATCGTCGTCCAGGCCGGGGCGGTGGCAGAGCCAGAACGTCGAAGTCGCTCTTGCCGGAGTAACCGATTGTTCCGCTGCTGCCCATGAGGTAGATCGCATGGATCGCGTAAGTGCGCTGAGCCCGACGGAGATAGCGAAAGCTCTTGGCCAGGCGCTTGGCCTGCAGCAGCGCACGCCGTCCCGGTGCATAACCTGAAACGCCGCTCGGTGCATCCGTCGACAGATAACCCGGCAGCATGGGATGGTTGATGTGAAACAGGAGCGGCAGCAGTTCGATAAAGGGTTTCTGATGCATCAGAAGGCTGTCCTGAAACCGATTCAGACGATCCTGATTGAGGGCATGGAAGCGCCGCTGAATGTTCCGCAACTCCAGCGCGTCTATTTCAACGTAAGTATTGTCGGTGGTCCGGCGCGGGTTGCCGTCGGGATGGGAAGCCGCCGCGCCGAGGTGCGAAGGATCGCGATCGTTGTCGTCCGAAGTCGGCACCGGCGTTCGAGTTACGGTAGGTTAGAGGGCCAGCACTTCAGCTTTATCTGCGGATTTGGCTTCATTCAAGGCGCCGGTCGCGCGCGCGATCAGGGTGGCCGCCGTATCGCTCTTGCGCCAGCCGGCCAGCCCGTATGTTGAGGGGATGGCGATGCCGTCGAAGATACTGCTGCCCAGCTCCGCGAGCAGGGATCGCAACTTACCGGTGAGCTGCATGGCCGCGTCTTCGGTGGTTTCGGGAAGCACCAGCAGGAACAGCTTTCGCTCGGAGCAGCCGATGAGATCCGCCCAGCGCAACTGATCCTTGAGCAGTCGCGCGACTTCGAGTAGCACCTCGTTGTGCGGTGCGGGCGCATCGATCTGCATGCCTACGACGCTGAGCGGGCTGTTGTACCGGCGGCAACGGGCGATCTGCGGCTCCAGCGCGAGCGATACGCCGCGTTCGTTGAGCAGTCCGGTCGCTGGATCGGTCAGGGTGGTGTTCCGCAGTTCCTCCGCGAGCCGTCGATTCGAAGCGCGCAGCTCCATTTCAGTCGTGCAGTCGACGTAGAACCGCGCCTCGCGCCCATCGGGGAGTTCAATAACCGTCAGATTGAAATGACGCGTTTTGCCGGTGGTGTCCTGCCATTCGACGTGTGGAGCGCCTGCCAGCAGCGTCGCCACGGAAGGCTCGTCGACCAGGCGCGGCTGTCGACCGAGCAGGCCCGACAGCGCTATCGGCGCTATCAGGTCGGCGAGCGCCTGGTTGCCATAATCGATGCGGCCGTCCCGCGTCAGTACCAGCGTCGGGTGGGGACAGATTTGAATGAGGATCTGTGCGTCTTGCGTGCTGGGAAGCTGCATTGGGTTCAACCTGAGTGGTGGCGCCGGACCGCCGGCGTCGTGGTGCAAACTGATCAGGTTGTGTATCGGAATTTGTGATCGATTCTTTATCCGCGTTGCGATGACCGTTGCGCTCCGCGCTGGTCACTGATACTCGGATGCACGGCCGGCCTTGCCCCTTACTTTCTCCACCGGATAGCGGGATTCGTTGAGTTCGATTTTTTCCCACGCGGCTTCCACAAGGTCAATATCCAACTGCGTCGCCGTCCGAATCAGATAGATGAGAATATCGGCAAGTTCCAAACGGATCGCGGCCCGCTTCTCGGCGTCAGGCTGGCGGCTTTCCTGCTCGGTGACCCACTGAAAATGCTCAACTAATTCAGCGGTTTCCGCTATCAATGCCATTGTCAGATTCTTGGGCGAGTGAAATTTGTCCCAATCGCGCTCTGCGGCGAAGCGGGCGAGGCGTTGCGTCAGTTGGGAAAGGTCATCGGTGCGATGCATGTTGGGGGCTCCCAAAGGTTTGGTTGGCAACAACTTAGCAAATCGCATCGATTGCCGATAGGGTCGCCGATGGACCTGTCCAACCTACACGAAGTTCATAGCCGGGGTCGAAAGCGCCGTGTGCCGGCGCCGTTCCTGCCGCTGCTGGTCGCCGCGGTGCTGGCTGCGGCGCCGGGCCAGTCGGCCGAAATAGGGGGCCGCGTATCGGTGCGGTATGCCGGGCTGTTTCAGCCTGATGCGTCCATGTCGGACGTTCCCGTCAGCGTGGCTCTTCTTCCGGTGCGGGATCGGAAAGTCGGCCTGCGCAGCCCGCAGGTGGTGCAGATCGAGGTAATCGGCAATCGGATCGTACCGCCGTTCCTGACCCTCCAGACGGGCGACGCGGTCGAATTCGTTAACCGGGACAATGTGTTTCACGAGTTGTTCTCGGTTTCGCCGGAGCGTCCGTTCGACATCGTGCTGGCCAAGGTCGATGCGACGAAACCGGTGACCCAGAAGGTTCTATTCGACAAACCCGGCTCCATGCATGTGTTTTGCCGCATTCATAACAAGAGTTATGCAAGGATCGACGTGTTGGACACGCCCTACCAGAAGATGGTGCAAGCGGGAGAAGCGTTCCGGTTTGCAGATATTCCGACCGGGCGCTGGACCTTGCGTCTCGCATCGCCCGGTGCCGAGACCCGTCTGATCGATGTGGATGCGCTGACTTCGCCGCCGTCACTGACGCTCGAACTTCGTTCCATGATCGGTGGCTCGGGCGCGGGCCCGCTCAGCGGCGAGGCTGCCGTCGAGCGTCTGTTTCCGACAGGCGTGCGCTGAGGACAGGCGATGAACATCGAGCAGAAGAACACGCTGTTCGTCGTAAGCCTGGTAATGACCGTCCTGCTCGGCATCGCGACTGCCGCGTTCTTCCTGGTGCGGGAACATGTTCAGAACAGTATTGAACAAGACGTGCAGCGCGCGCAGAACGTGTTCATCGCAGCGCAAAAGACCCAATTCGATAATCTCACGATAGTCGCCCGCGGCGTACGTACCGAGCCCAGCCTGGTCGCTGCCACGCTGACCGGTGACATCGATACCGTGCGCGGCACGCTCGAAGATCTGTCGCCCCGACCGGGCGCCGATTTTATGGCGGTCTATCTCAGCACCGGGCCCGGGGGAATTGCCGGTGCCGGATCGCGGCCCCACTTCACTTCTCCGCAGATTCTGAGTTCCCGACAACTGATTGGAATGGTAGAAAGCCTTAGGCGCGGCCAGAGCCTGGTCGCGGGAAATGTGCTGGTTTACGACTCTCTGCTGCAGATCGTAGCGACGCCCATCGAGAATCCCCTGGGGGGAAGAGTGGGGGTTCTGCTCATCGGTCGTCAGTTCGCGGCGTCGGAACTTAGCGCGATGCGGAATCTGGTCCAGACTGATGTAGCAATCTTCAGCGGCAATACGCTGTTGGCGAGCAGCATCGCAGGGCTGCAGGATCTGCTTCCGGAACTGAATCTCTGGAGCGGTGACGGAGGCGTTCACAAATTCGACATCGGCGACGCATCCTACACCGGTACGATACTACCTATGCTGGTCTCGGTCGATTCCAAGGAGCAGGCGGCGACGGTTCTGATAGCGGCACCTCATGCGTACTACTGGGGTCCTTACTACACGCTGGGAGAGCTTGCCTTCTATATCTCCGTGTTGATCGTTCTGGCCGCGTCGCTGGCCGGTACCTGGATCAGCCGCAAGAACCTGACCCGTCCGCTGGTTATGCTGGTCAAGGCAACTGAAGCCATACGTGCCGGTAACTTCAGCCAGACCGTGGACATCAAACGCGACGACGAAATCGGACAGCTATCCGCTTCTTTCAACACCATGCTGAATTATCTCAACCAGTCGCACTCCGCGCTCGAGCGCAGCAGACAACGCTTCCGCGATTTTGCCGACAGTTCATCGGACTGGTTGTGGGAGACCGACGGTGAAGGCCGCTACACCTATGTTTCAAGCGGTGTTCTGAAGGTGTTGGGCGTCCGCGCCGAGCAGTTCAATGGGAAGGCTCTGAGCGACGTGTTTCCCGGCAGCCAGGTCACCGGGCTTTCAGCGCTGCTGAGACCCGACAAGGGAACGCCTCTGCCATTCAAGGATGTCGAAGTCTGGATTACCGCATCACAGGGCCAATTGTGTCTGCGCATCAACGGTGCGCCAATAATAGACGGCCAGAATCGCTTCCGCGGATACCGAGGCACCGCGCGCGACATCAGCAAGCTGAAACAGGACGAGCATCGCATGGTGATATTGGCCAACCAGGACCATTTAACCGGTGTGGCGAACCGCCGACGGTTCATTCAGGATCTGGGGCACGAAATCCGCCGCATGGAGGGATCGTCGCAATTCGGCGTGCTGATCCTGATTGACCTGGACCACTTGAAGCTCGTCAATGATACGGCGGGGCACGCAGCCGGTGACCAGATCATCGTGCAGGTCGCCGGCCTGCTCAAACGTGCGTCCCGGGAAGAGGATCTGCTGGCCCGTATCAGCGGTGACGAGTTCGCGGTGGCCTATCCGGACATGAACGAACAAAAAGGTCTGGAGAGAGCCCAGGAACTGTTGCAGAGGATCAACGATCTCAAGCCGCGGTTCGGCGGACGTGTCATCAATATCTCGGCCAGCATAGGCATCGTGTCCATTCCTCAGGATGGTCGCCAGCCGGTCGAATTGCTGGCCAAGGCGGATGCGGCGATGTCCAGCGCCAAGAAAGCCGGCCGCAACCGCATCATGTTCTACAACGCCGCGGACATGGCTCGCGAGCGCATGGACAGTCAGTTGGTCTGGAAAGACCGTTTGATCGATGCGCTGGATAACGACCGGCTGTTTCTCATGTATCAGCCGATCATGGACGTGCGCGCGCGTAAGATATCCCACTACGAAGTGCTGGTTCGAATGCGGGGTGACAAGGGCGTCTACCTCCCGCCTGACAAATTCATTCCGGCGGCCGAGCAGTTCGGTATGATCCAGCGCGTTGACCGTGTTGTCATCAATAAAGCGATAACGGCATTGTCCCGGCTGCCCGAGCACATGAACAACATCGGATTTTCCATCAATCTGTCCGGCCTCACGGTCGGCGACCCCGAGATCTATCCGCTGATTGTGCAGGAGCTGAACCGATCAGGTGTCGCATCGGAGCGAGTGGCGTTCGAAATCACCGAGACCGCCGCCTGCGAGCAGCTCAGCAGCGCGGTCGAATTTATCGAGAAGGTTCGCCAGCTTGGATGCAAGGTATTGTTGGACGATTTCGGCGTGGGGTTTTCCTCGTTTTCGTACCTCAAACACCTGCGCGCCGATATGCTCAAGATCGACGGCGGCTTCATCCGGGAAATTCACAGCTCCGGAGCGGACCAGCTATTCGTCAAGGCGCTGGTCAACGTCGCCCGGGGCATGGGTATGCAAACGATCGCGGAGTTCGTCGAAAACCAGGATGTCTACGAGCGGGTGTCCGAGTTGGGCGTGGACTACGTGCAGGGTTATCACGTGGGTCGTCCGGCACCCGATCTGACCGTGGCGCCAATGCCCAAATCAAGATCCGCGACGGCCGCTGAACCGGCGCACGCCGCGACGGTCTAGCCCGACTGGACACAAGGGTGCTCGAGGCGCCGCCTGCCTGACGCCGACAACCCGGCCTCCGACGCGAATATTCCGTATTCAGTTCCGAATCATCCGTTGCCGAGCGCGTTTTACTGCCGCGCGGACCTGCTCCGGCGCCGTACCGCCGAAATGGTTGCGTGCGGCGACGGAACCTTCCAGGGTCAGCACCCCAAAGACATCATCTGCGATTCGATCCGAGAAACCGCGCAATTCTTCCAGCGTCAGCGCCGAAAGATCGCGCCCGCTTTCGATCCCGGCTCGCACCGCCCGGCCGACGATCTCGTGAGCGTCCCGGAAGGCGACACCCTTGCGCACCAGGTAGTCCGCCAGATCGGTCGCCGTGGCGTACCCATGCATCGCGGCATTCCGCATTCGGTCGGGACGCGGGCGGATTGCCGGCATCATGTCCGCGAAGACTTTCAGAGAGCCCAGCAGGGTGTCGACGGTATCGAACAGTGGTTCCTTGTCTTCCTGGTTGTCCTTGTTATAGGCGAGCGCCTGACCCTTCATCAGTGTCAGCAGACCGATCAGGTGACCGTACACGCGTCCGCTCTTGCCGCGCACCAGTTCGGGCACATCCGGGTTCTTCTTTTGCGGCATGATGCTCGACCCTGTGCAGAAACGGTCGGGCAGATCGATGAATTCGAACTGCGCCGACGACCAGATCACCAGCTCTTCGGAAAAACGTGACAAGTGGGTCATCACCAGCGCCGCCACGGCGCAGAACTCGATGGCGAAATCGCGGTCGCTCACGGCATCCAGCGAGTTTTCCGCAGGGGCTGCGAACCCAAGCAGTTCGGAGGTGTAGTGGCGGTCGATCGGGAAGCTCGTGCCAGCTAGCGCCGCCGCCCCCAGCGGCATGACATTCACCCGGATCCGGCAATCCCGCAAGCGCTCGGCATCGCGCTGCAGCATTTCGAACCAGGCGAGCATGTGATGGCCGAAAGTGACGGGCATGGCGACCTGAAGATGGGTGAAGCCCGGCATGAGTGTTGCCGCTTCGCGTTCGGCAATGGCCAGCAAGGCTTCCTGCAGGCGCAGGATCTGGTCGGCGATCAGGTCGATCTGGTCGCGCAGGTAAAGACGCAGGTCGGTGGCGACCTGATCATTGCGGGACCTGCCGGTATGGAGCTTTTTCCCGGCCTCGCCGATCAGCGCGGTCAGCCTTGATTCGATGTTCATATGAACATCCTCCAGTCGCACCGACCATTCGAAGGCGCCCGACTCGATCTCCTGTTCCACCCGGTCCAGGCCGGCCAGAATATCCGAGCATTCCGCCGCGCTGATCAACCCGGCCCTGGCCAGCATACGTGCATGCGCGCGCGAGCCACGGATGTCGTGCCGGTACAGCCGGCGGTCGAAGCCGACGGAGGCCGTGAAGGCTTCCACGAACGCGTCGGTGGACTCGGTGAAGCGTCCGCCCCAGGGTTTGTCAGGGGATGGCTGTTTGGTCATGGTCTGATCGTCAGGCGTTGAATTAGCGCCCGATTATACCCGAAACGCGTCAAAGCGCCGACCCGGTCTGCCGCTATTCCGCTGATGGAACACTCGGAATCTGTCAATCGGCGCGTGGTCGCGGGCAAGCAGGGGCGTCCGGTAACGACCGACATTCGCGACACCCTGTTCCTGCCCAGTTTTTGTGACATCAGCCTGGTCTTCGCTGTGGTGATGACCGCACAATTGCTCGCGTTCGTGCTGGTGTTCGCGGCCGGTGGAGCCGGATTCTGGAACCGGCTGGCGCTGATTTCGTTGTTCATACAATGGATCGTACTCTCGGGCGCCATGCTGTTGTGTATCGCGCGCCCGTTGTTGGTGGGGTTCAGCAACTCTGCGGCGGCACTCATCAGCTATCTGCTGTTGCTGCTGGTCACCATGCTGATCACCGAGGTGACCTACCGGATAGTGCTCGAGCAAAGCGCCTCGCTGGTTCGGGTCGACCACGCCGAGTTTCTGCTGCGGAGTTTGGGTATCAGCGCCATCGTCAGCGCGCTGGTACTGCGGCACCTTTACGTCAAACACCAATGGCGGCAACAGATCGAGGCGGAGGCACAGGCCCGTATTCAGGCACTGCAGGCGCGCATCCGGCCGCATTTCCTGTTCAACAGCATGAACAGCATCGCCGAACTGACCCGCATCGATCCCGTGCGTGCCGAACTGGCCGTACAGGACCTTGCCGACCTGTTCCGCGCTACGCTGCGCGAAGCCTCCGAACGGGTGACGCTGGAACAGGAACTGGAAGTCGGCCGGCGCTATCTTCGCATGGAGAGCCTGCGTCTGGGTGATCGCCTCAAGGTCGACTGGTGCACTGATGGCGTGCCGCTACAGCGGAAGGTACCAGCGCTCATCGTGCAGCCGCTGCTGGAGAACGCCGTCTATCACGGCATAGAGCCGCGCAGCGAGGGAGGCGTCATCAGCGTCATCGGACGGGTGGACGGGCCGCTGATACGTATCACGGTGCGCAATCCCAAAGCTCCGGCACGAACCGCGTCGCACCGCAAGGGCAACCAGATCGCACTCACGAACATTCGCCAGCGTCTCAGGCTTGTCTTTGGCGGACGCAGCGGAGTCGCCGTCAGCGAAGACGACGAAACCTTCGATGTCACGGTGTACTTTCCCAGAGAGAAAGCCTTATGAGATGTCTGGTAGTGGATGACGAGTTGCTGGCCAGGCAACGCCTGTCGCGGTTGCTGGCCCGCCTTCAGACGGTCGAAGTCTGCGGTGAGGCGTCCAACGGGCGCGATGCCGTGGAGCTGGCTCAGCGTATGCGGCCCGACGCGGTCCTGCTCGACATCCGGATGCCGGGCATGGACGGGCTGGAGGCGGCTCGGCACCTTGGTGCCCTGGAACAGGCGCCGGCGGTAATTTTCACGACCGCCTACGGGGACTACGCGCTGGAGGCGTTCGACGCGCAGGCGATCGACTACCTGTTGAAGCCAATCAGCGAAGAACGACTGTTGCAGGCGCTGAAGAAGGCGCGGCGACTGAACCCGGGACAACTGGACGAACTGGCGGCTGCCAATGACCGGGCGGCTCGGACTCACCTGTGCGCGCGCCTACTCGGCAACCTTCATCTCGTGCCGATCGAGGACGTCATTTATCTGCGGGCGGACAACAAATACGTGACCGTCCGGTGGGCGGGCGGAGAAATACTGATCGAGGAATCGCTCAAGGCGCTGGAGGAGGAGTTCGGCGATCGGTTCCTGCGCATTCACCGCAACGCCCTGGTTGCCAGGTCCGCCGTGCAAAGACTGGAGAAGGACGAAGGCGGACAGTGCTTCGTCACGTTCACCGCCGTCGGCGACCGCCTGGAAGTCAGTCGTCGCCTGCTGCCCGATGTGAGGCGTTGCCTGAAATCAGCGATTGCCTGAATCGCCGCCGCAGCGACCGCGATCCCTGCGCTGCCGGCCGGCCGCGTCGATTGCGGCGTCCAGGTAGGCGCCGTACAGCTCCGGGGTGTTGAACCCCACCATGCGTTCGGCGATCTCACTGCCGCGCGCGTCCAAGAACAGAAGTGTCGGTGTCACCTTGATAGAGTAACGCGCGGCGAGACTGTCGGCATCGGTTGGGCGGTTGTCGAAGCCGGTGACGGATTCGTACGTATTCAAGAGCAGGCGCCGCATGACCACGCCTTTTGTGTCAGCTGGATTCAGGTGCATCGGCAGGAGGTATTCCTGTTCCAGACGCCGGCAGTACGGGCAGCGTTCCGCTGCAAACTCCAGCATCAACGGGGTGCATCCGCGGTCAGCCTCGCGCGCGGCGCCGGCCAGATCGCCAGCCTGCGGGATCTGGTCGCCCGGCGCCGCGGCTACCGCGCACACCGCGTGTATGCTCCATAAAGGCGCGATCCACTTGAAATACTTCGCTGCCACTCGTTATGCTCCGGTAAGTGAGGTGAGCGCGCCGGGGTCAGGCGGCGCCCCATGTCTCGGACTCGATTCTAACCTGCCTGACGCGGAAATTTGCCGGATGCCCGCCAAGTTATTACGCATCGCCACCCGAAAAAGCCCCCTGGCCCTCTGGCAGGCCAATCACGTGCGCGATGCGCTGGTCGAACGCCACCCCGAGCTGAGCGTCGACCTGGTGACCATGACCACGCAGGGCGACAAGATTCTGGATACTCCGCTGGCAAAGATCGGCGGCAAGGGTCTGTTCGTCAAGGAGCTGGAAGTGGGACTTCTGGAAGGACGGGCGGATATCGCCGTTCATTCCATGAAGGATGTCCCGGTCGAGTTTCCTGACGGCCTGGGGTTGGGCGCGATTCTGCCGCGCGAGGACCCGCGCGATGCCTTTATCAGCAATCGATCCCCGTCTATCGACGCGTTGCCGGCGGGCGCGAGGGTCGGCACGTCCAGTCTGCGGCGCCAGTGCCAACTCAGAGCACACCGCAACGACCTGCACCTGCTCGACCTGCGCGGCAACGTCAACACCCGGCTGAAGAAGCTGGACGATGGGGATTTCGACGCCATTCTGCTGGCCAGTGCGGGCATGAAACGGATGGGCTGGGAGGCGCGCATCACCGCGTATCTGTCGATCGAGCAGTTTCTGCCGGCGCTCGGACAGGGCGCGATCGGAATCGAGTGCCGGCTCGATGATGCGTCGACCCGTGCTTTGATCGGGGAGTTGAACGATCATCAGACCGCATTGCGCATCGAGGCCGAGCGAGCGCTGAATCAGGGCCTGATGGGCGGTTGTCAGGTGCCCATCGGCGGGCACGCCGAACTCGCGCACGGCGTCATTCTGCTGCGCGGCATGGTGGGCCGGCCCGATGGCAGCGAACTGGTACAGGGCGTGATCAGCGGTCGTCCCGAAGACGCCCGCGAGCTGGGCGGAGCGCTGGCGGACGACCTCCTGTCGCGGGGTGCCCGGGACATCCTGGATGCCCTGTATCGCGCCGCCCGATGAGCGATGCACATAGCCTGCAAGGGTTCCGCGTACTGGTGACACGACCGGCGGCGCAGGCAGAAAGCCTTTGTCAAATGATCGAAGCGCGCGGCGCCGCGGCGCTGCGGTTCCCCACGCTGGAAATTCAGGGTCCTGCCGATCCGGACAGCCTGTGGCGGGCGCTCGATGACCTGGAGCGGTCTGACTGGGCTGTGTTCGTAAGCGCCAACGCCGTGGACGGGGCGCTCGACGCGTTGGCCCCGGGCCGGAAATTGCCGGTTGCACTGAAGCTCGCCGTCGTCGGCGGACCGACCGCCAGGGTGCTGGAACGGCGTGGCTACCGGGTGGATGCCTGTCCCACCGAGAATTTCAGTAGCGAGGGACTTCTGGCGCATCCGGCCATGCAGGCAGTGGCCGGACAGCGGTTTGCAATCTTTCGCGGCAACGGGGGCCGGGACGAACTGGCACGAGTGCTCGCCGAGCGTGGCGCAGTATGCGCGTACGTGGAGGCCTACCGGCGCGCGAGGCCGGTGACCGATGCCCGTCGGGTCACCCAACTCGGTGTACGCGGCGGTGTGGATTTCGTATTGGCCAACAGCGCCGAGAGTCTCGAGAACCTGTGGGAGATGCTGGACGGCGAGCGGAACGCCTGGGTCGCCCATGTGCAACTGATTATTCCCAGTCTGCGTCTGGTGCCGGTCGCGGCGCGGCGCGGGTTTGTAAAACCGCCGCTGGTCGCCGAAAATGCGACGGACCAGGCAATGATCGACGCGCTGGTCGAGGGTTGTGCGAGGTTGTGCAAGTCCGATTGATTTGTAACCGAGCGGTAATGGATGCGGACGCATGTATGAGTGATTCGAAATCGGACAACACACCTCAGGCCGCGCAACCGGAAGCCGTTGGCGAGGCCGCCACCGCGCCGCGTACGTCTCCGCCGCACGCCGCGTCCCCGGAAAACAGAACGACGGCGGTGCGTGAGGCGCGCGCCGCCGTCGGTGCGCCGCTCTGGTTGGGTCTCGCGTCACTGGCAATCGCGCTGGCGCTGGCCGTGGCCGGGTTGTTCTTCTGGGATCGCCAGCACCAGATTCTGGATACCCAGTCACGGCTCACCGCGCGCATTGACGCCCGGCTTGCCAACGTCGACAACGTCATCAATCGCGTACAGTCCGGATTCGACCAGTTCAAAGGCGGTGAGGAAAGCCGCCGGCTCGCCGTTGAGGGCCGCATGGATCGGCTGGACGAGGGCCAGCGCGACCAAGGCCTGCGCCTGGAAAACCTGAGTGAACTCGTCGGCCGTGGCAGCCGTGAATGGGCGCTGGCGGAAGTCGACTTTCTGCTCACGCTTGCCAATCGCAGCGTTCAGTTGCAGCGCGACCGCACCACGGCGCGTGCCGCCCTTGCGTCTGCCGACGATGCCTTGCGCGTGTTGGACGATCCGGCGTATCTCGTCGTTCGTGAACGCATCGCCGCCGAAATCGCCGCTCTGGATGCGGTACCCGCGATCGATCGGGCTGGGCTGGCTTCCGGCCTGGAAGCATTGATGGCGCAGATCGATCGCCTGCCGCTGCAGGGTCATCCGGCAACCCAGGCTGCGGGCGGGGAGACTGTAGAGGGCGAGGAATCCGCACCGCCGGCCATGGACTGGAAGCGGTGGGATGCGTGGAAACGGCTGCCCGGTGTGATGTGGGACGCCGTCAGGCAACTGGTCCGGATCCGCGAGCACGACCGGCCGGTGGAACCCATGGTGGCGCCTGACAAGGAATATTTTCTCAGGCAAAATCTGCGGTTACAGCTTGAATCGGCGCGTCTTGCTTTATTGCGCGAGGCGCCGGTGATCTATCGTCAGGCCCTGGAGACGGCGCGCGCGTGGATTGCCGACTATTTCGACGCGGGCGACAGCAGTGTGGCGGCTATGCGGGAGCGCCTGACGGAACTGGCATTGATCGATGTCCGGCCTGAGTTGCCGGATATCAGCGGTTCGCTCAACGCCCTGCGTCAGCAGCAGGCCCTGGCGTCTGCACGGTCGGTCGCTACGGGTGGTGAGCCCGCGCCGGCAGCGAGCAATACCCTGCGCCGGGTTCCGTCGGGAGCCGAATCCGGTGCGACGGACACCGCACCATGAAATGGTTGGTCTACTCGATTGTCGCCCTGGTGGTGTCGGTGCTGGTCGGGCTTGCGGCGTTGCCGGATCCAGGTTACGTCCTGATCGGCTACGGCAAGTACAGTGTCGAGATGACCCTGTTGACGCTGGTCGCCGGCGTTCTGGTGTTCTATCTTCTGTTGCGCGCGGTTTTTGGCGTTTGGGGTTTGCCTAGCCACGTCAGGGACTGGAAGGAGCGGCGCCACCTGGCGCTGGAGCAGAAAAGATTGGACCAGGGTTTTGCCGAACTGATCGAAGGCAATCCGGCGCGTGCCGAACAGGTGTTGAGAAGGCTGGTGCGCGATACGGACAAACCGCTCGCGGCCTACCTGGCTGCCGCGCGCGCGGCGCAGCAACAGGGCGCGCTGGGAAGGCGCGACTATTATCTCGAACTCGCGCAACAATCCCAACCCGGCGCCGCACTCGCGGTGGATTTATCGCGCGCGGAATTGCAGATCGTGCAGGGGCAATATGTGGATGCCCTGGCCTTGCTGTCGAAACTGCGCAAGGCGCATCCGCACCACCGGCAGGTACTGCGCATGCTCGTCAAACTATACCAGCAGACCGGTGATTGGAGGCGGTTGAGCGACCTGCTGCCCGAGGTCCGCCAATTCAAGGTGCTCGATGCCGACCAGCAGCATGTCCTGGCGCTTCAGGCGTTGCGGCAACTCATGCGCGCCGCGACCCGGGAGCGTGATCTGCAGGCACTGCAGCAGCGCTGGGCAGGCGCATCGCGCACGCTGAAATCCGACGAAGCGTCGCTGGTCGAATACGCAGAATGCCTGTTGCGCCTCGGCGCCGACGAACAAGCCGATACGCTCCTCGTCGGTGCGGTGCGCGAGTTATGGAACCCGCAACTGGCTTATCTGTACGGCAACCTGCGCGAAGGCGACGGGGCCAGACAGTTGGCCACTGTAGAGGAGTGGTTGAAGGTTCACCCCGATGACCACCGTCTCTTGCTGGCGGCCGCCAAGCTCAGTATGCGCAACGAACTGTGGGGCAAGGCCCGGCATTATCTGGAAGCCAGTATTGGCCGCAAGCCCACTGCGGAAAGCTATCAGCTGCTCGGAACCTTGCTGGAAAGAACCGAGGGCGCGGAAACTGCACTGGACGCCTACAGAAAAGGGTTGAAGCTGCTGGCTGCCGGGATCGGCGGTAAGGCTTTGGCGGTATCGGGCGCCGGCGCGCCCGAGTAGACGCGGACCCGGGCGAATTCACCGGCCGGCGTCCGGCGTCGCCAGTTTGTCCAGGACGTCTTTCGCGAATTCGAAGGCGTCCGAGTATACGTGCGACAGATCGGCGCCGCGTTCGGCAAACAACGGCGTCGCCGCTTTGATCATGGCCGGCGGCCCGCTGATGTAGATATCGTAACCACTCAGATCCGGACAGGTTCGCACGACGGCGTCAGTGACCGGCCCGGTTTCGCCGGTCCAGCCCGGCGGTGGTTCCATCAAGACCGGTGTATAGGCGAAATTGTCGTGTTCCCTGGCCCAGGCGGACGGCAATCGATCGAGGTACAGATCGTCCAGGCGCTGCGCGCCCCAGAAGAGGTGCAGCAGGTGCCGGACGTTCTCGTGAAACGCGTGTTCCAGAATGCCCTTCAGAGGCGCAAAGCCGGTACCACCGCCGATCAGCAATACCGGCCGCGGGCTGTCTTCGCGCAGATAGAAGGAACCCAGCGGGCCTTCGATTCGGAGTATTTCCTTTGCGCGCATTTGATCGAAGACATGACCGGTAAAGGAGCCGCCGTCGATGTGCCGGATGTGCAATTCGATGACGGCGGCATCGTGTGGGGCATTGGCGATGGAGAAGGCGCGCCGCCGGCCGTCCTTGAGCACAAATTCGATATATTGCCCGGCCAGGAAGTTGAATGGCTCATGCGACGGGAGCTTGAGGTGTACTCGCATGACGTCGTGCGACAACCTTTCGAGCTGCTGCGCGCGCGCTGGCAGGCGTTTTACCTCGATGCCCTCGCTGGCGGCAGCTTCGCGCACGCGGAGCACGAGATCAGTGCTCGGCACTGCCTGACACAGGGCGACCGGATTGATGAAATCCGTCGGATCGTTCAGCGCAGGCGGCCGACCGCTCGGATAGGTGACCGCACCCGAGACCAGCGATCCTATACAGGTTCCGCAGGAACCGTTCTGACAACTGTATGGCAGACCGATACCCTCGCGCTGCGCGGCGGCAACGACTGTCTCGCCCGGCTCACTGCTGAAACACTGGCCGGTGGGTTCGATCCTGATTCGGAAAGACATGTGGCGTCCCGCAAATGATAAGGTATCGCATTCTCAGGTATTTTCGGAGCAAGATAAACGTATGAGTCCTGTGTTAATCGCGGGCTGCGGCGATATCGGCCGGCGGATCGCGGCCGGACTGCGTGATCGTTACTGCGTTGGTATCGTGCGCGGCGGCGACAGCGGGCGGCGACTGGCGGCCGCCGGGATAGCGCCGTTAGTCCTTGACCTGGATGGCCCGATCAGTGCGGCGGCGCTGCCGGCCGCCGCCAGTGAACTCTATTATCTGGCGCCGCCGCCGCCGCAGGGCCGGGACGATGCACGGGTGGCGCGGTTTCTCGCGGCCGTTGAGGCGGCCGCCGCGCGCCCCCGCAAAGCAGTCTACCTCAGCACCAGCGCCGTTTACGGCGACTGTCGCGGGGACTGGATCGATGAAACGGCACCGCTGAGGCCGGGCACCGACCGGGGTCACCGCCGTCTGGACGCCGAACGTCGAATGCTCGACTGGAGCGGCCGCACCGGCGTACCGGTCGTGATTCTGCGTGTTCCCGGGATCTACGGACCTGGCCGGCTGCCGCTCGAGCGGATCAGAAACGGGCTCCCGGTGCTGTCCGAATCGGATTCTCCTTACACGAACCGGATTCATGCGGACGACCTCGCCGCGGTGTGTATCGTAGCGATGGCGCGCGGACGCGCCGGCGAGGCCTACAATGTTTCCGACGGTCATCCCACCACCATGTGCGACTATTTCGAACGCGTCGCCCGGCGCGCCGGTCTGCCGCCGCCACCCAGGGTCGAGCGGGCGGTGGCGGAACAGGTGCTCGGCCCGGGCATGCTGTCGTTCCTCGACGAGTCCAAGCGGTTGAAGAACGACAAGCTGCTGACTGAACTGAACGTCCGGCTTCAATACACCGACTTGGCTGCGGGGCTCGCGGCGATCGATCCGAATGCGTCCGATTGACGCTGACGTTTTTCCGCTGACCGCGGATTCGGGCCACAAGGGGTATTAAGGACGCGCACCCCTGTCCCGGCCTCTCCGTTGCTTTCCGTTGCTGGATTCAGCCGAACTGACGGGAGCCGCGAACCGGCGCTAGTTGGTCTTCAGCCAGCGCAGGATCGGTTTCCACTGCTCCAGATCGGGTTCGACCGCCGACGGCGCCATTTCGAAAATGCCGAGCCCCAGGTCAGCCGCGCGAATGTAATTCTGGGTATCGCGCAGTGTGCCGATGAACGGGATCCTGAGGTTGGACAGAAAGGCTTCCAGCGACTGGTAGGCACGCGTGTACTCGCGCACCCGGTTGGCCACGACCGCCACCCTGGTGTCTTTTCTCGATACCTTGCCGGCGGTCAGCAACTCCCGAATGAAGCCTGCCGCAGCGCGTATATCCACGGGTGAAGGCAGAACCGGAATCAGCAGTGTATCGGCGTGCCTGGCCAGCGCAGAGAGCCCCGATCCGTGCACCCCGGCCGGGGCGTCCATGATGACCACATCCGGCGATTTGGGGAGGCGCATACCCTGTTTCGCAGCGTTGTATCCTTCGATTGCCGGCGCGTCGTACTGTTCGCGCGCCTTCAACCAATGCAGGCTCGAGGCCTGCGGATCGCAGTCCGCGAGCATGACCTCGTTTCCCGTACCGGCGAAAAAGGTCGCGAGATTGGTCGCCAGCGTGGATTTTCCGCAACCGCCCTTGGAATTCATCGTCATGATTGTTCGCATTATTGTGTGTCCTGTTCAATGGCTGGCGTGACTTTATCAGATATCTCCGCTTTTTTTGAGGCTCAAAAGATTCCCGTACGCCCATAGTGGCGCCTGGATGGAGCGTGTAGATTGCTGAGACGCGTCAGGCATCGAGGCCGAGCGATGACCAGATGCCGTCGATGCGCTGTTTGACGGATTCGCTCATCGAAATGGGGAGGCCCCAGTTGCGATCGGTTTCACCAGGCCATTTGCCGGTTGCGTCGAATCCGGCCTTGCTGCCGACACCGGCGACCGGCGAGGCGAAATCGAGGTAGTCGATCGGCGTGTTTTCAATCAGCGTGATATCACGCGCGGGGTCCATGCGTGTCGAAACGGCCCAGATAACGTCACGCCAGTCGCGGACATCAACGTCGTCGTCGGTGACGATCACGAACTTGGTGTACATGAACTGGCGGAGAAAACTCCAGACGCCGAACATGACCCGCTTGGCATGCCCCGGGTACTGTTTCTTAATGCTCACGCAGGCGACGCGATAGGAGCAGCCCTCCTGCGGCAGATAGAAATCGACGATTTCGGGAAACTGCTTTTGCAGGAGGGGCACGAACACCTCGTTCAGCGCCACGCCGAGCACCGAGGGTTCGTCCGGCGGGCGGCCCGTGTAAGTGCTGTGGTAGATCGGCCGGTCGCGGTGGGTGATGGTGTCGACGGTGAACACCGGGAAGCGTTCCTGCCCGTTGTAATAGCCCGTATGGTCGCCAAAGGGGCCTTCCAGTGCCTCCTCGCCGGGGTGGATGTGGCCCTCGAGTATGATTTCGGCGCCGGCCGGCACCTGCAGATCGACACTGAGGCAATCGGTCAGCTCCGTGCGCGCCCCGCGCAGCAGTCCTGCAAACGCGTACTCCGACAGGGTATCCGGCACCGGCGTGACCGCGCCTAGGATCGTGGCCGGGTCGGCGCCCAGCGCGACCGCCACCGGAAAGGGTTCGCCGGGGTGCGCCCGACACCAGTCGCGAAAGTCCTGCGCGCCGCCCCGATGAGCGAGCCAGCGCATGATGACTTTGTTCCTGGCGATAAATTGCTGCCGGTAAATGCCCATGTTCTGCCGCTGCCGGTCGGGGCCCCGGGTGACGACCAGCGGCCAGGTGATCAGCGGGCCGGCATCGCCTGGCCAGCAGGTCTGAATCGGCAGTCGGCCGAGATCGACCTCATCACCTGTCAGCCGGTGGGTCTGGCAGGGCGCCTGTTTGACCACCCTGGGGGTCATGTCCAGGACCTTCTTGTACAGGGGAAGCTTTTGCCACACATCCTTCATGCCGGCCGGTGGTTGGGGCTCTTTGAGCGCCGCCAGGAGGTGGCCGATACCGCGCAGCGCTGAGACGGATTCGGCGCCCATACCGAGCGCGACCCGCTCGGGCGTACCGAACAGGTTGCCCAGCACCGGTATGTCGAACCCGCGCGGATTTTCAAAGAGCAGGGCCGGACCGCCGGCGCGCAGCGTGCGGTCGCAGATTTCCGTCATTTCCAGGTTGGGGTCGATGGTCTGGCTGATGCGCTTCAGCTGCCCGCGCCCTTCGAGCCCGGCTATGAAGTCACGTAGATCACGGTAGACCATGTTCTGCCTGCTCGTTTTGCGGTGGATTCCGGGCGGACCCCGGTTCGGTAAACGGGTACAATCGGCGACTCGAATTGTAACAGCGTTCGGAGCGGGACATGGGCAAACATTTCGATCTGATCGCCATTGGCGGCGGGAGCGGCGGATTGTCGATAGCGGAGCGCGCGGCGCGCTACGGTGCCCGCTGTGCGGTGGTCGAGTCGGGCAGGCTGGGCGGAACCTGCGTCAACGTGGGTTGCGTTCCCAAGAAGGTCATGTGGTTCGGCGCGACTATCGCGCACACACTTGAGGACGCGCGCGGGTACGGGTTCTCCATCGGCGCGCAGGAATTCGACTGGCCGAGGCTCAAGGCCGCACGCGACGCGTACGTGAACGGCATCAATAGTTGGTACCACACCTACCTCGCCGACTCGAACATCGATGAACTCGTCGGACACGCAAGGTTCGTCGACGCCCGCACCCTGGATGTCGGCGGCGAGCGCTACACCGCCGACCATATCGTCATTGCGCCGGGTAGCGCGCCTGACGTGCCGGACACTCCGGGCGCCGACCTGGGCATTACGTCCGATGGGTTTTTCGAACTTGCTGACCTGCCGCGGCGGGTCGCCGTTGTCGGCTCCGGCTATATCGCCGTCGAACTGGCCGGCGTGCTCAACGCGCTGGGTGCGGACGTCACCATGCTGCTGCGGCGCGAACATCTGTTGCGCAGCTTCGACGCGATGCTGCGCGAAGTGCTCATGGAAGAGATGCTGGAAGACGGCATCGACATCCTGGCCCGCACCCACGTCGCGCGCGTTCTGCGCGAGGGTGATGGCAGTCTGTGCATCGACTGTGAGAACGGCCAGCGACTTGAGGGTTTCGACCAGTTGATCTGGGCGATCGGGCGCCATCCCCGAACCGACGACCTGAATCTGGGCGCCACCGGCGTTGAGACGGACGGCAGGGGGTACGTTCCGGCGGACAGATTTCAACAAACCAACGTGCCCGGGATTTATGCGATCGGCGACGTTACCGGCAGGGCACAGCTAACTCCGGTGGCCATAGCCGCCGGACGACGGCTGGCGGATCGTCTTTTTGGCGGCATGGCCGATCGTCACCTGCCTTACGAGCACATATCCACTGTCGTTTTCAGTCACCCGCCGATTGCGACCGTCGGTCTGACCGAAGACAATGCACGTGAGATTCACGGCGACGCCGTCAAGATCTACCAGACGCGTTTTACGCCCATGTATCACGCCATCAGCGGCCGTGCCCAGAAGACCGCGATGAAGCTCGTGACGGTGGGCGCTCAGGAGAAAGTCGCTGGCTGCCACATCATTGGGATCGGCGCAGACGAAATGTTGCAGGGGTTTGCGGTGGCGATCCGCATGGGTGCAACCAAACAGGATCTGGACGACACGGTAGCCATCCATCCAACCAGCGCGGAAGAACTGGTGACAATGCGTTGAGCGCGGGTGTTGTTGCTAACGCCCGCGCAGGGCGGCGATGACCGGGCCGGTGTCGGGTCTTATGCCGCGCCAGATAAAGAAAGATTCCGCCGCCTGTTCAACCAGCATGCCCAGCCCGTCGACCGCGCGGGCGGCACCCCGTTCCCGACCATAGCGAACGAAAGCGGTGGGTTCATCCGCATAAAACATGTCATAGCAAAATGTCTCCCGTCCGATCGCGGCGCGAGGCAGCGGCGGGACCTGATCGTGCAGGCCTGCCGAAGTGGCGTTGATTATTACGTCATAGGCCCCGTGGCCGAGTTCGTCAAAGCCGCAGCCGCGGACCAACCCCTGCTCTACGAACAAACGGGCCAGCTCGACGGCGCGCTCGGCGGTTCGATTGGCGACCACCAGTTGCGCGGGATGCAGTGCCAGCAGCGGCGCCAGCACGCCGCGCGCCGCGCCGCCGGCGCCCAGCAGCAGAATCCGGGCGCCCCGGACAGGCACTTGGCAATTGAAGCGCAGATCGCGCACCAGGCCCGCGCCGTCGGTATTGTCGCCGCTGAGTTTGCCATCGGCCATGCGGGTCAGTGTGTTGACCGCGCCCGCGCGATTCGCTCGCTCGCTGAGTTGATCGGACATCGCCCACGCCTGCTGTTTGAATGGCACGGTGATGTTCATGCCCAGCCCACCTGATTGGACGAAACCGTAGACGGTCTCCTCGAACTCGTTGAGTGGCGCCAGCAGGCGTTCATAGGTCATATCCTGCACGGTCTGTTGCGCAAACATGCCGTGGATGACGGGCGACTTGCTGTGTTCGACCGGATTGCCGATGACTGCGTAGCGGTCTGTCATGGTGGGTTCGACATCTTCCTATCGAGCCTGCCGGAGCCACCGTGCGGCGGTCTTGGCGAAATAGGTCAGGATACCATCCGCGCCCGCGCGCTTGAACCCGAGCAATGACTCCAGTACCACGGCTTTTTCATCCAGCCAGCCGTTGCGTGCTGCAGCCATGAGCATCGCGTATTCACCGCTGACCTGATAAACGTAGGTCGGTGCGCCGAACGCATCTTTAATACGCCGCACGATATCCAGATAGGGCATGCCCGGTTTGACCATCACCATATCGGCGCCTTCCTCCAGATCCAGGCTGACCTCCCAGAGCGCCTCGTCGCTGTTGGCGGGGTCCATCTGATAGCTATACTTGTTCCCTCCGCCCAGTGCTGCCGCCGACCCGACGGCGTCGCGGAACGGACCGTAAAAGTCGGAGGCATATTTTGCGGAATAGGCCAGAATTCGGGTATTGCGGTGACCAGCGCTTTCCAGGGCATTGCGCACCGCGCCAATTCGTCCATCCATCATGTCGGAGGGGGCGACGATATCAGCGCCGGCATCCGCGTGCGACAGCGCCTGATTGATCAGCACCTCGACGGTTTCATCGTTGAGTACGTAGCCGGTCTCGTCAATAAGGCCGTCCTGTCCATGCCGAGTGAAGGGGTCGAGCGCGACATCGGTAATTATACCCAGTTCCGGCAGGTGATTCTTGAGCGCGCGAACGGCGCGCTGTGCCAGGCCGTCGGGGTTGTGCGCCTCCGCGGCGTCGTCGCTCTTTTTTTCGCCAGGCACCACCGGGAACAGGGCAATCGCGGGAACGCCCAGTTCGAGCAGTTCTTCGGCCTCCTTCAACAGTTCATCAATGCTGACACGGTCGATGCCCGGCATCGAAGCGACGGCCTCGCGCTGGTGGGTGCCTTCCAGCACAAACACCGGATAGATCAGATCGTCGGTGATAAGTCGCGTTTCACGCATGAGGCGCCGGGAAAAGTCGTCGCGGCGCATGCGGCGCATGCGCATGCCGGGGAACCGGCCACGGCCTGTTTCAATAGAAGACACGTCAAACTCCTTAAAATTTGGTGACTACCCCAATCACTCGGTTTGGCGGCCGGTGATCGCCGCCGCATCATTCCGCCTGCTTCCGGGCGTCAGACGACGCCGCCGAATAATTATAAGCCCCGGCGTACTTCCGAAAACCAACCCGAGCAGCGCCAAACCGGGCCACCGACCTATACGGTTGCGGAGTGTCGCATGCGGTGCAAGCTTTTCCAGCCTTTTCAACAGGCTGCTAGTGTATCCCGACTGGGTTCGTATCCATAGTATGCGGTTGGCGGAAACTGAGCCGTTTTTGCAAGAAGGTTTCGAGACGTATTGGAGAGACGTTCGGAAGCACCGGGTATTGACGCTTGCGGTCCATTTTGAGATATGTCACGTTCATGGACTGCGTGGTGCCACCGATGAGTCTGAATTGAGGAATATCGACCCGACGTTGTTGGGCAGGTGGTTTGCCGATCCGCTGTCGCGCGAGCAGGCGCTGGCCCGCCGCGACCAAGCTCGACTGGCGCTGCAGAGCGCCTATGCCACGGGTGGCGACGATTTTCCTGGACAGTTGCAGGAGCTGATTGCCGCCTTCTGGCTGGGCGGCCTGGTGGAATACCGGTATCCGGTGCTCATGGCGCGCTCGGCGGGTTGGCGTACCGCGTTGCTGGAGCTGGTGTTCGGCCAGCTGCTGGCGAGTTGTCGCCTCTTTCCCGCCATGAAGCACCTGGATGCGGGGTTTGCGGCCGCAAGCGGGTTTCTATCGCCGGACGATTATTTCAACGTGATGAAGAGACATGATTTGTTGCGGTTGCTGCCGCTATTTCCAGAACCGCGAGCCGCCCGCGCACTGGACGAACTGCTGGTGGAAGCGCGGGTCATCAGGCGACTTCCGAGTTATCGTGCGGGATCCGCGGAGATTCGCGACCATGGTACGGACATTCCTGGATAAGGCGGCGACCGGCCTGGGGCGGCGCTGCGTGCACGCGCTCGTTGTCGGCGTCGTCTGTTTCGGGGCGCCGTGCATCGGGTACCCGGCGGCCGATGTCCTGCAGGGAGCGCAACAGATGGTGGAGTCCGTCACCGGCGAACTTAGGGCGGCTCTGGCCAGCGAGCAGCAAGCTATCAAGACCGACCCTGCCCATCTCCAGGGGTTGGCGGACCGACTGTTGTCGCCTCACGTTGATTTCGACGCCATGTCGGCCTGGGTCCTCGGCCGCTACTGGAACCAAGCCACTTCCACGCAGCGGGAGCGCTTCAAGCTTGCGTTCAAGCGCCTGCTGATCAAAACCTATGCCGCGGCGGTTCAGCATATCGAGAACGCAGTGATCGAGTACTTACCGGAGCGGGATATGGGAAAACCTGACACCGCTGTGGTGCGGACAACCGTGACGCCGGTCGATTCCCCCAAGGTTGCCATCGACTATTACATGCACGCGCGCGACCGTCAGTGGCAGGTCTACGATCTGAGGATCGAAGGCGTCAGCCTGATCGCCAATTACCGGTCGACCTACGCCAGCCAAGTCCAGGCCAAGGGCCTCGACGGCCTGATCCAGGCGATCGAAGACAAACTGTCGACCGCCGAATCCCCCAAACCGGCGTCGAGATGATCAGATACCGGTCGTAGCCGTCATTAGTCCGGCGGAAGCGCCGGTTAATAGTCGCATTTTTCCGATACGGCCGCCGGCGTGCGGCACGTTCAAATCGTCGGTGCAGACCGTGATAGGCTACCCTATTGTATTTTAATTAGATTATGTTTGCGCTCTGAATTTGGCATCGGTATTGCATCGTGAGTATCGGGGACGGGAATTGGCGGCAGCGGACGCCTAAAGGATTTGCTGAACCGACCGCTACACGGATCAGGTCGGTGTCCCGATCCACGGATGGTGGCCGATCAGGGATGTGGCCCTTTCGGATTGCGTCTTGGCCGCGTGTCAAGGCGCAGTCCAAAAGTGAACAGTACCAGGCAGTATTGTTTTTCGATCGACTCCTCCGACGCTGAAAAGCGTTTTGAGCCCTACCTTTAGGTAGGGCTTTTTTTATGGAGTTATTTCCACCATTTCAAAATCAGTCTTGGACACACCGCATTCTGGGCATTCCCAGTCATCGGGTATGTCGTTCCAGTCGGTGCCCGCCGCAATTCCGTCTTCCGGCAGTCCCTGAACTTCATCATATATGAAGCCGCAGACGCTGCATTGCCATTTCCGCATCCCGCATCCCTCTGCCTGATCTGGTGCCCCGGCAGTATACCAACAGTGCCGTCGCGTCCACGCATACGGCGTTGGCGGATTTGCGAACGCAGCAGCGGCGCTCAAACCCAGTCTTTGGGAATCAGATAGTCTGAATAAAGCTGCGCTTCTTCAGTCCCCGGTTGGGGATGCCAGTCATAACGCCAGACGACTTCGGGTGGCAGCGACATCAGAATCGATTCCGTGCGCCCGCCGGTCTGGAGACCGAACAAAGTGCCGCGGTCGTAGACCAGATTGAATTCCACGTAGCGACCGCGTCGATAGCGCTGAAAGTCGCGTTCGCGTTCGCCGTAACCGATGGCCTTGCGCCTCTCAACGATGGGCGCGTATGCGGGCATATAGTGGTCCCCGACACTGCGCATGAGAGCAAAGCTGCGCTCGAAGCCCAGTTCGTTGAAATCGTCAAAGAACAGTCCGCCGATGCCGCGCGGTTCGTTGCGATGCTTGATGAAGAAGTAATCGTCGCACCAACGCTTTAGTCGGGGGTGGAGCCACTCGCCGAACGGCTCACAGGCGGCCTTCGCGGTGCGGTGCCAGTGCCTGGCATCTTCGTCAAAACCGTAATAGGGCGTGAGGTCGAATCCGCCGCCAAACCACCAGACCGGATCGGAACCCGGTTTTTCGGCGACGAAAAAGCGGACGTTGGCATGCGACGTTGGCACGTATGGGTTTCGCGGGTGAATGACCAGCGAGACACCCAATGCCTGAAAGCTGCGGCCCGCGAGTTCGGGGCGGTGGGCGGTTGCGGAGCCCGGCAGCCCGGCCCCATATACGTGAGAAAAATTCACACCGCCTTTTTCGAAGACTGCGCCGCCTTCCAAGACGCGGGAAATACCACCGCCGCCCTCGCTGCGCGTCCAGCTGTCTTCCACGAAGGCCTTTGCGCCGTCGATGCCTCCCAGCGCTTCGCAGATGCGATTCTGAAGGTCCACCAAATAGTTTTTGATCGGCGTGATATCCATGACGCTCTTTTCGATCATTGGTTCGGGCAGTAGTGCGGCGGTGCCGTGTCAGCCGGGCCGAATGATGGCGCAGCTCGCCGCATCGCGGATCTCGGTCGGATTTTTCAATTCGCCCAGTTCGCCCGGCACAATATAGTCGATCAGTGTCCCGAAATGCTTCCAAAGCAGTTCGCGTTTTCGAATCGGAGGATTGCCGCTTGCATTGGCGCTTGTCGACACCAGTGGCCCGCCCCACCGCTCACACAGCGCCCGACAAACCGGATGCGCGCTGACGCGAACCGCCAGCGTTGATTTTCCCCCGGTGAGCCAGTCGGGGCAATCCGCGGACGCGGGTACCGCCCACGTGACCGGCCCCGGCCAGGAGTCGGTCAGCGCTTGGCGGATGCGAGCGTCCAGGGGTCGAATGAAGGGGTGGAGCTGCGGCAAGGTCGAGGCAATCAGTATCAGGCCCTTGTCGATGCGCCGCTTTTTCAAATCGAGCACACGGCGCACGGCCTCCGGGTTCAACGGGTCGCAGCCAAGTCCGAACACCGCTTCGGTCGGGTACGCAATCACGCCGCAGCCTCCCAATACGCGAACTGCGAGGGACAATTGCCAGTCTGTCGGCGTCGTCATTAAGAATGATCAGGCGATCTCGCTTCTGTCTTCGGCTTCCACGGCTTCGGAGAACTTGCAGTCCGGTTGCGGACAGACTTTTTCCGTGCCGCGTTTCTTGGTGGTCTTCAGCGTCAGTATTGGCCAGTTGCAGCTCGGGCAGGGCCCTTGCACAGGCTCGTTCCACACCGCATAGTCGCAGTCTGGATAGGTCGAGCAGGAGAAAAATATCTTTCCTCGCCGTGATTTGCGCTTCAGCATTGTGCCTTTCCCGCATTTCGGGCAGGTAACACCGGTATCGGCGGGTTTTTCCAGAGGCTCGATGTAGTTGCAGGCCGGATAACCGCTGCAACCGATGAATTTGCCATATTTCCCGGTGCGTACGATCAGAGCCGAACCGCATTCCGGGCAGCTGCGCCCCTCGACGATCTCGGGTTCGCCGGCGCCGTTGTCATCACCAAGGTTGCGCGTGTAATCGCATTCGGGATAGCCGCTGCAACCAACGAAGCGCCCGCGGCGGCCAAGTCTGACATTAAGCGGCTTGCCGCACTTCGGACAGTTCTCATCCAGTGACTCGGTGGTGACTTCACTGCGGGATACACTGGTTTCCTTCTCAGACACCCGATCCTTGAAGGGATACCAGAATTCCCTCAACAGCGGGATCCATTCCTTTTCGCCGCGCGAAACGGCATCCAGTTCGTCCTCGAGCCGTGCGGTGAAGTCATAGTCCACATACTGCGTGAAGTGATTCGCCAGGAACTTGCTGACAACACGCCCGACATCGGTGGGGTGAAATCGTTTGTTTTCAAGCGTGACGTATTCCCGTTGCTGAAGTGTGGAGATAATGGAAGCGTAGGTCGAAGGTCTGCCAATACCGTATTCTTCCAGTGTCTTGACCAGACTGGCTTCACTATAACGCGGCGGTGGCTCGGTAAAGTGCTGGTCGGTCCGGATAGCCTTGAGTTCCACCCGGTCGCCTTTCTTCAATGGCGGCAGGATGCTCTCGTCATCGGGGCTTCTGGCGTTGTCATCGGAGCTTTCCTGGTAGACCGTGATGAACCCGGGATCGACCAGCGTCGAGCCGGTCGCACGCAGTGTGTTGCCTTCACCACAGGTGAAATCTATACCGACCGTGTCGATGGTAGCATGGTTCATTTGGCAGGCTACCGTGCGCTTCCAGATGAGGTCGTAGAGCTTCAACTGCTCGACACTCAGCGACGATCTGATGGTCTCGGGAATGTTGTAGGCGGACGTTGGCCGTATCGCCTCATGCGCCTCCTGCGCGTTCTTAGCCTTGGTCTTGAAGTGTCTGGTCTGATGCGGCAGATTGTCGTCGCCATAGCGTTCGGCGATCAGCTTGCGCAATTCCTCAAGCGCGTCGTGTGCGAGCGTCACTGAGTCGGTGCGCATGTAGGTGATAAGCCCGACGGCGCCCTGGCCGATGTCGATGCCTTCGTAAAGTTGCTGCGCGACCCGCATCGTCCGGCTCGCCGTGAAGCCGAGCTTGCGCGACGCCTCCTGTTGAAGTGTTGAAGTCGTAAAGGGCGCGGCCGGGTTGCGTTTGCGCTGTTTCTTCTCTACAGTCTCGACGACCAGTTCTCCGCCGGCCGCTTCCTCCAGCTCCTTCCTGGTGGCATGAGCCTGACCTTCCTTGGTGAGCGTGAACTGGGCCAGCTTCTTTCCATGCAAATGGGTGAGTCGTGCGATGAACGGCTGGCGATCTTTTTCCAGATCGGCTTCGATGGTCCAGTATTCGCGCGGCCTGAATTTTTCGATTTCCTCCTCGCGTTCCACGATCATTCGCAGTGCGGGGCTTTGCACCCGTCCCGCGGACAGCCCGCGGCGCACCTTCTTCCAGAGCAGGGGCGACAGATTGAAACCGACCAAGTAATCCAGGGCGCGGCGCGCCTGCTGGGCATTGACCAGCTCGAACGAAAGATTGCGCGGGTGCTGCATGGCTTCCTGAATCGCGCGCTTGGTGATTTCGTGAAAGACGACGCGGTGCGCGGGCTTGTTCTTCAGTGCGCCGCGTTGGCTCAACAGTTCGTGCAGGTGCCAGGAGATCGCCTCTCCCTCGCGGTCCGGATCGGTCGCGAGATAGAGTTCATCGGCTTTCTTCAGCGCCTTGACTATGGCGTCGACGTGCTTGCTATTGCGGTCGATGAGCTGATATTTCATTGCAAAATCGTGTTCCGGATCGACTGCGCCCTCTTTCGGAATCAGATCGCGCACATGACCGTACGAAGCCAGAACGTCGAAGTCCTTGCCGAGATATTTCTTGATGGTCTTTGCCTTCGCCGGCGATTCGACGATAACGAGGTTCTTGCTCATGTCCGTAAAAAAGCCGCACCCTGGCCGGTGCGGCTGAACTTATAACCGTCTTTGGGGTGTCAGTGCAAATAACCGGTCAGGCTGTCGAACACCAGATCTTCCATCCAGGCATACGCCGCTTCCTCACCGGGTTGGTTAAACAGCACCATCAGTATGACCCACTTTAGCTGACCGAGGTCGAATTCATCGGTCTTCAACGCCATCACTCTTTCGATGACCCTTTCGCGGCTGACCGGGGTCAGAATGCCCATCTGTTCAAGAAACAGCAGAAACCCCCGACACTCAACGTCGAACCGGTCACATTCCGCGTCGGCGAAAATGCGTATCGACGGGGAAGTCTGGAGTGGTGTCGAGGTTGCGCCCTGCTGTGCGGACAGGTCCTCGAGCCAATCGAAGGCCTGGCTGATTTCGACGGCCGGAAATCCGGCCTCGAGCAATTCGGTATGGAGCGACTCGCGGTCGGGGCTCTGGTCGGCGTCCTCTTCCATATAGTAGTTCTCGAACAGATACATAAGAACATCGAACATATTTTCTTTCATGTCAGTACTCTAACGGCTCCGGCTATAGCGTCCGCCCGCGTGACTCGCCACATGGCCCTCCAGTTCCAGTATCAGAAGCATGGAGGAAAGCTGTTCCGGCGTCAATCGGCAGGCGTCGACCAATTCATCAATGGACACTGGATCGTAACCGAGCGCGTCCAGCAGCATCTGATAGGCCGTATCAATGACTGGATCACTCCCTTGTACGGATTCGTGGACGGGTAACGTCAGCGAAGCGAGCGCAAGCGAACCCAGCTCCTCCAAGACATGTTCTGCATTTTCAACCAGTTTGGCGCCCTCTCTAATGAGCCGGTGACATCCGCGCGCCATCGGATTGTGAATCGATCCCGGGATCGCGAAGACTTCGCGGCCCTGTTCCGAGGCCAGGCGAGCGGTAATCAGGGAGCCCGAACGTTGCGCGGCTTCGACCACCAGCACACCCAGGCTCAGGCCGCTGATCAGCCGGTTGCGGCGGGGAAAGTTTTCCGCCAGCGGCGGCGTTTCCGGCGGCAGTTCAGTAACCAACGCCCCCGTATCCGCGATGCGGCGAGCGAGTTCCCGGTTGGCGGCCGGATACACTCGGTCCGGCCCGGTTCCAAGCACCGCAAGCGTGCGGCCGCCCGCATCCAGCGCGCCGGCGTGCGCCGCGGTATCGATCCCCATGGCGAGTCCGCTGGTGATGGTCAGTCCCTTACACGCCAAGTGTCGGCTGAACGCTTGCGCAGTCTGTTCGCCGGTGCGGCTGGGGTTTCGACTGCCGACCACAGCTACTTGGAGATCACCAAGTCGTTCTGGATTTCCGACGACGAATAGCAGGGGTGGCGGATTGACGATGGTCTTGAGCAGCGCAGGATATGCTCCGTCGAGACACGTAATAATCCGGTTGCCGGGTCGGGAGGCCCATTCGAGATCCCGGTCGACCGCTAGCCAGTCCGGCTGGCGCAGGTAGAGGCGTGTGGCTTCGGGCAGGTCCGTCACTGATGACCCCGGCGATCGTCCGCTGAACAACTCGGCGAGCCGATGATACTCCCGGAGAAGCCGTCCGAACGTTGCCGCACCCATCGCGGGCGCCCTCATCAGGGCGAGCCAATAACGGAGATCGTCACATTCGCGCGGTGTCCGTGTGTTATGTGATGGTGTCATTCCCAGCCCTCATCCGTGAGTCGTCCTGGAACTTGCCGATATACAGGCTGCCGATAGTGATAGCCGGCCGAGCCTAGAGCTGGATGGTATTATGTTCCACTCGAAAAGACACGGGGCCGGTCATCGCTGGCCGGCCCCGTGGACTGAACGGACTTTGCTGATCGCTCAGGGCTCGGTCACCATGTCGCCCACGTGAATTGCCTGCGTGGCTTTCATGATCAGGCCATAGCTGACTTTGTTGAACACCCGAAACACCATGAGGACGCCGGCCCGTTCGTTCGGCAATTCAACCGTATCGTTACGCGCCGGGGTAACCTGGTCCGCGATGACCTCGCCGGTCCTGTTGACCGCCATGACCGCACCCACATCGAGACCTTCCCGCGCGCCCCGATTGACGACGACGACTTGGTACTGGCCGATCTGGCTGACGCCATCCAGAACGGAAATAATTTGGCCCTTGGTGTCTACCGGTGCCGCGTGAGGCGAGAAGTACGGGTAGGAGTCTTCTTCCGAAATCGGCAGCGCGCGATCTCCAATATTGACTTCCCGCGTGGTGCGCGTGAGGCTGGCGGTCGCCGGATCACCGTGGCGGCTCAGCGTGCCTTCGCCCAGGTAAATCGCCTCATAGCCGAGTATTTCATGAGTCACGGGATCAATGTATGCGCCGCCCGGGCGGAAAAAGCTGTAACTCTTTGGGGCGCCTTCCTCGACGCCGCGGACGTAGACGTGGTCGCCCGCTCCCGTAATCAAATGTTCTCCGGCGCTCGAAACGACATAGGGAGCCGTTTTCAACTGGTTGTCATCGACGACCAAAGGGCGACCCAGGAACTGCCGGATGGCGTCCAGCGGAATGGCCGGAATGGCGTTGTCCAGGCTTTCCTCACGGGCGCGCGGGGAAAGCTTCACGGTCCGGTAACCGCGGTCAACCTGCAAGCGGGGCTGGCCGTCGACATAGACCAGGGTTAGCACGTCGCCCGGATAGATCAGGTGGGGGTTCTGAACCTGGGGGTTGACGTACCAGATTTCCGGCCACAGCCAGGCATCGGTCAGGAACATGGCGGAGATGTCCCACAGGGTGTCGCCTTTCTTGACGACATAGCTCTCGGGGTGGCCGTCTTTTAGCGCAACCTGGCCCGCCAGGGCGGTGGAGGCAACCAGTCCCACTGCCAGCGCCAGAGATTTGAATATCGACATAAGCGTCCCTTTGCATCCGGTTCTCATTGGTTTGTGCCCGCGTACGGGCGGTCAGCGTCTAATTCGATGATATATAACGGCAGTCGGTTGGCCGAGTGTAGCGAAAATTGGGTTCCCGCAAAACAACTGGGGAATCGGTCAAACAGATGATGGGTCATTGTGTTAGAGTATAAAAAGGTGACTGTGACAGATTTGTGACGGCCTTCGCATGGCAACCTTAGAGATCCTGCATTTTCCGGACGAGCGTTTGCGAACCGTGGCGGTTCCGGTCGAGCAGTTCGACGATGAACTGCGGCGTCTGTTGCACGACATGTTCGAGACTATGTATGCCGCTCCCGGTATTGGTCTGGCGGCCAGTCAGGTTAACGTTCACAAGCGGGTGATCGTCATCGACGCGTCGGAAGAGAAGAACCAGCCCCTAGTGCTTGTCAACCCCGAGATCCTCAGGCGCGAGGGCGAAGAGGAAATGGACGAAGGATGTCTATCCGTACCCGGCTTTTTCGAACGGGTCAGACGTGCCGAAAAGGTGCGTGTGAGGGCATGCGGCGCAGACGGCAGCCCCGTGGAGCTGGAGGCCGACGGGTTACTGGCGGTCTGCATCCAGCACGAGATCGATCATCTCGATGGCAAGCTGTTCGTCGACTATCTTTCCCAGCTCAAACGCCAGCGCATTCGCAAGAAGTTGGAAAAGCAGCAGCGATTCGACACTAAGCCGGCACCTGACCGTCAGACCCAGCCGGTCATCTGATGGCCAGCGGATTTCGCTTCCCGGGTGGGTATTTTCGCTTTCGATAAGCAGCGCTTCATTGCGCCTTCCAGGACGATCGACAGGTGATGCGAGTTGTCTTTGCCGGAACACCCGAGTTTTCGGTCCCGATACTAGAGGCCCTGATCGACAGCAGTCACCCTGTCGTCGGTGTCTATACCCAGCCGGACCGGCCAGCCGGGCGCGGACGCAAGCTACACGCGAGTCCGGTCAAGCAGCTGGCCGAGCAGTTCGATCTCCCGGTGCGCCAACCGGAGACGCTGAAGAGCCGGGAACAATGGGACTTGCTGGCGGCATTGCGCCCGGACCTGATGGTGGTCGTCGCCTACGGTCTGTTGCTGCCGCAGTCAGTACTCGACATCCCGTCGCTGGGATGCGTCAACCTGCACGCCTCTCTGCTGCCGCGCTGGCGTGGCGCCGCGCCGATCCAGCGCGCGATTCTGGCAGGCGATGACGCGACCGGTGTCTGCCTTATGCAAATGGACGCCGGATTGGATACCGGGCCGGTGCTGGACTCGGCGCGTTGCGCCATTGGTCCTGACCAAACCGCCGGGTCGCTGCACGACCGGCTCAGCCGGCTGTCGGCCGATCTGCTCGCTCGCGATCTCAACGCCCTCGAAGCCCGTGCGTTGACACCGATCGCCCAGCACGAGGCGAACGCCTGCTACGCAGACAAACTGGATAAAGCGGAGGCGGTCATCGACTGGAGTCAGTCCGCCGTCCAGATCGACCGGCAGATTCGTGCGTTCAATTCCTGGCCTGTCGCACAGACCTTGTATCAGGGTGACGTGTTGAGGATATGGAGGTCGGCGCCGCTCGAGGATCGTGCCGAAGCCGCGCCCGGAAGCGTTCTGGCAGCATCGAAGCTGGGTATAGACGTTGCCTGCGGCGAAGGCGCTCTGCGCTTGCTCGAGGTTCAATTGCCGGGCGGCAAGCGTCTTTCGGCCACCGATTTCCTCAACGCGCGAACGGTGAACGGCCAACGACTCGGCCGCTGAGGGGCGTCCCTGTGGACTCCATGCCCGACAAGCGAGGCGGACGCGCGAAAAGGCGCAACGCCCGCGCGGAAGCAGCGGCCATTGTCCTGGCCGTACTCGAGGACGGTCGCTCGCTCAGCAGCCTCAAGTTCCGGACGGCAGACGGCGAAGGGACCGATTCGCAGGAGGCGCTGACCCGGGAGCTTTGCTACGGCACCTTGCGCTGGTACCCGCGCCTGCAGCGCTTTGCCGCGCGTCTGCTGAACCGCCCCTTCAAGAAGCGCGACGCGGACCTGCATGCGCTGGTGCTGGTCGGGCTTTATCAGCTCCTGTATCTCGACAAACCGGCGCACGCGGTGCTGCATGAAACCGTTGAAGCGACCGCCGCCATGGGCAAGTCCTGGGCAAGAGGCGTCGTGAACGCGGTGTTGCGCAACTGCCAGCGCCGGGGCGTGCTCCTGGCCGCCGAGATCGAACGTCGATCCGGAGGCGCGGTGGGCTCATCCGGCGTGGTTGCTGAAACTGTTCATGCACGACTGGCCTGACCGCTGGCAGTCGATCGCGGAAGAAAACAATCGGCGACCACCGATGGTGTTGCGCGTCAATCGGCGGATGATCAGCCCTGCGGCTTACGTCGAGAAACTCCAGGCGTGCGGCATCGGAGCACAGCCTGCGGCAGAGTGTGACGCCGCGGTGATCCTGGACACGCCGGTTGGCGTCGAGCGTTTGCCGGGATTCTTCGAGGGCTTGGTTTCGATTCAGGATGCCGCCGCGCAGAAGGCTGCCGCATTGCTCACGCCACAGGGAGGGCAGCGCGTGCTCGATGCCTGCGCCGCTCCTGGGGGTAAAACCTGTCATTTGCTGGAGTTGCAGCCGGCGATCGGCGAACTGATCGCGCTGGACAGGGAGGCGACGCGTCTTCGCCAGGTGGAGGAGAATCTCCACCGACTGGGGTTGCGCGCCGTACTGAAGGCGGCAGATGCGGCCGCGACTGAAAGCTGGTGGGATGGAATACCGTTCGACCGCATCCTGCTCGACGCGCCCTGTTCGGCGACCGGCGTCATACGGCGACATCCCGATATCAAAGTACTGCGCCGCTCTTCCGACATTGACGCGCTGGTCGAACAGCAATGGCGTCTACTGCATAGGCTGTGGCCGTTGCTGGCGCCAGACGGTATGCTGTTATACGCAACCTGTTCTGTGTTGGCGCGCGAGAATCATGAGCAGATCGTCCGTCTTCTCCGAAGCCGCCCGGACGCCCGGGAAATGCCGCTGGCCGAGGATTACGGGCGGTCCTGTGCGGCGGGCCGGCAGATACTGCCCGGTGAGCGGTCGATGGACGGATTTTATTTTGCACTGCTGAAGAAAGAACCCGTATGACAACGCGGGTCGAATGTTCCGGTGGCGCGCTGCAAACCCCGACGGTATTGAGCCGGTTCTGGATACACATGGCGATGGTCATGATCGCCTGCGCCTGTACGCCGGCGTTCGCCGGCCATGCCAAGATCAGGGACATGCGCAGTCTGCTGGTTGACGGCGTCTACCGGTTGAGTGCGCGGGTCCAGTTCGACATGGATCGCAAGGTTCAGGCGGCGCTCGACAGCGGCGTACCGCTGGTCGTTGACGTAGAGATGGAGGTCGTCCGGGAACGCCTGTTCCCCTGGCCGGAAACAGTTGCAGAGCGGGACTGGCGTTATGTCATTCAGTACCACGCTTTGAGTCAGCGTTATATTGTGAGAAACCTTTCGACCGACACCCAGCAGAGTTTCCGCCGCATGGAAGATGTGCTGGACACACTTGGTAATATCTACGATGTGCCGATCATCGAAGCGGCCCGTCTCAAAGACGGAGAGACGTACGACGCCCGCATGCGCGTCGCATTCGACGTCGAATCGTTGCCGACGCCGATACGGTTGTGGGCCTATTTCCACGCGGACTGGAAACTGACTGGAGGGTGGTATCAGTGGCCTCTGAGACCCTGAGGCGCAAGTCCCGCTGGGGCATCTGGCCCGTCATCGCCCTGTTCGGTATTCTGCTGGTGTCGCTTTCGTTGATGAGCGACGCCACTCACCACTCGGAACGCTTCGGTCAACTCTATTCCTGGCTGTTGCTGGTCAACGCCATTGGGCTGGTGATCCTGCTTGCCCTGATCGGCACCAACCTCTACTGGATGGTGAGTCAGTACCGTGCCCGCGCCCCCGGTGCATTATTGACTGCGCGGCTGGCGGTGACGTTCGTCGTGTTGGCGGTGGTCCCTGTTTCCATCGTCTACTATTTCTCGATACAGTTTCTCCAACGCGGCATCGATTCCTGGTTTAACGTGCAAATCGAATCGGCGCTCAACGATGCACTCGATTTGAGCCGCGGCGCGCTGGACGTGCGGCTTGCCGACCTGCTTGATCTGACGCAAAAGATATCCGACGAACTGGACCAGACCACTGCGGCGATCATGCCGATCGCGCTTTACGACCTGCGCGTGCGCAGCAGCGCTATCGAATTAACGGTGTTTTCCAGTGACGGCCGCATCATTGCGTCTAGCAGTCAGGACAGCGGGCACATCGTGCCCACGCGGCCGACCAAGGAGGTGCAACTGTCGCTTTCGCAGGGGCGCCCCTATGTGGCGTTGGACCCGCTCGGGGACCGCGGGCTCTATGTGCGCGCGGTCGTACCGGTTCTTACCAATATAGCGGGTGCCAACCAGTACACACTCCAGGCGCTGTACGAAGTACCCGGGCGGATCAGCGAACTGGCGGACAATGTTCAGTTGCAGATCACCCGCTACAAGGAATTGTCGTTTCTGCGCAGACCCCTGAAATACAGCTACATCCTCACGCTGTCCCTGGTCCTGGTGTTGAGTCTGCTGTCCGCCGTCTGGGCGGCATTCTTTTCGGCGCGCCGGCTGGTGGCGCCGATCGGTGTGCTGGCCGACGGCACGCGGGCGGTGGCCGAGGGCGACTACAGCAAGCGTCTTCGGGTCGACACCGAGGATGAACTGGGCTTCCTGGTCAGGTCCTTTAACGAAATGACCCGGCGCCTGGCGCAGGCGCGCGACGAGGCCAGGCGTAGTCAGTTCGAGGTCGAGGGCCAGCGTGCGCGCCTGGAGACTGTGCTCGGCAGTCTGTCATCGGGCGTGCTGTCGATCGGCGCGGACAGGGTACTGAACACGGCCAACGGCGCGGCGACCGATATCCTGGGACTGGATGTTTGCGCCTATATTGGCAAGCCGCTCGCCGACCTGGCGTCGGGCAACCCGTTCCTGGAGCCCCTCACCGAAGCGATCGCCGAGCACAAATCGGCGGGCCTGGAACAATGGACGACGCAGGTCGTATTTTCCGGGAATCGGGGGCGGCGGGTGCTGATGTGCCGCGGCGCCTTGCTGCCGGTCGGCGACGAGGACGGATTGCGTGGCCAGGTCGTGGTGTTCGACGATGTGACCGATCTGATCAAGGCGCAGCGCGACGCCGCCTGGGGCGAAATCGCACGCAGACTGGCGCATGAGATCAAGAATCCGTTAACGCCCATCCAACTGTCGGCCGAACGGTTGCGGCGCAAGTATCTGAACATGATGAGCAAGGAGGAAGCCGACATCCTGGACCGTGCCACCCATACCATCGTCCAGCAGGTCGAGTCGCTCAAGGAGATGGTCAACGCATTCAGCGACTATGCCCGGGCGCCGACGCTCGATTTGCAGCCGCTCCTGCTGCACGACTTGCTACAGGAGGTGCTGGACCTGTATAAAAGCGGCGATAACAGGATAACGATGCGACTGGCCCAGCCGGCCCCGCTGGTGCAGGCGGATGCAGGCCGCCTCCGCCAGCTGCTTCACAACCTGATCAAGAACGCACTGGAATCGGTGCAGAATGTCGAAGAAGCCCGGCTCCTGGTCGAGACCCGGTGGGTGACCCAAGACGGTCGGCGTTATATCGAGTTGTGCTTCGAGGACAACGGGGGCGGATTTGCGCAGGAGGTGCTCGACCGCCTGTTCGAGCCGTATGTGACGACCAAGGCGCGCGGCACGGGGCTGGGACTCGCCATCGTGAAAAAAATCGTCGAGGAGCACAATTCCGAGATTCGTGCATTCAATACCGAAGCCGGGCATGCGAGAATCGAAATCCGGCTGGCCGGCGAGCCGGCGGATCGACCGAGGCGGCCCGGCCGTGCTTTATGATGATGGTCTGTCCCTGAACCGAACAACAAACTACGATACAGAGGCGTCTGAGAGACCGACATGAGTTCCGGCCACATACTCGTGGTTGACGATGAGCCCGACATCCGCGAGCTGGTAAAGGAAATACTCGAGGACGAAGGCTACGAGGTGACCGTGGCGGAGAACGGTGAGACCGCGCGCCATGCTCGGCGCGTGCGCCGACCCGATCTGATCCTGCTCGACATCTGGATGGACGATGTCGACGGCATAACGCTGTTGCGGGAGTGGTCGGAAGGCGGGCAGCTTCCGTGTCCCGTCGTGGTCATGTCCGGCCACGGCACGGTGGAGACCGCGGTCGAGGCGACGCGCCTCGGTGCTTACGACTTCATCGAAAAGCCGATCTCGCTGGCGAAATTGCTGTTGATCGTCAAACGGGCGCTCGAGGCCGACAAGCTGCAGCAGGAGAACCTGGGCCTGCGCAAGCACGCCCTGCCGGTGTCGGAACCGGCCGGAAAGAGCGAGGTGATGCAGGCTCTGCGCGAGCGAGCGCGCAAGATCGCGCAGCATAACACCTGGGTGCTGATCACCGGCGAACCCGGTGCGGGCAAGGAAATCGTCGCCCGCTACATTCACGGCCATAGCCCGTTGCGCGACCGGCCATTCGTGGAAGTGGCGGTCGGGTCCATGTCGCCGCAGAATTCGTCGGCCGAACTGTTCGGTGTCGAAGACGGCGATCACGTCGGCTACGGGCGGCTCGAACAGGCGAGCGGGGGCATTCTGTACCTGGGCAACATCTCGGACATGGACCTGCAGACTCAGGCCAGGCTGCTCAGCGTGTTCCAGACCCATTCCTTCCTGCGCATGGGCGGCACCCAGCCGGTACCGGTCGAATTCCGTGTGATCGCCACCACGTCGCGCGATCTGGAGGGCGAAGTGCGCGCAGGGAGATTTCGGGAGGACTTGTTCTATCACCTGAACGTGGTGCCGCTGCACGTGCCGCCGCTCAGAGACCACAATGAAGACGTTCCGGAATTGCTCAACTACTACGTCGACCGCTTCGTCATCAAGGAGAACCTGCCGTATCGCGAGTTCAGCACCGGCGCTCAGAACCGCCTGCGGAACTATCACTGGCCCGGCAATATCCGCGAGCTGAAGAATCTGGTGCAGCGGCTGCTGATTCTCGGCTCGGGCTCGGTGATCGGTGTGGACGAAGTGGACGCGGCCGTTGGATCCGCACCGGTCCCCGCGGCCTCGCCGGCGACCCATGCGACGCCGGCGCTGCCCATGGATCTGCCGCTGCGCGAGGCGCGCGAGCAGTTCGAAAAAGTGTATCTCGAGCATCAGTTGCAGGAAGTGGGCGGGAGCGTCGGCAAGCTGGCCAAGCGGGTCGGCATGGAGCGTACCCATCTCTATCGCAAACTGCGCAGTCTGGGCATCGAAATCAAGAAGGGCGGCGATGTCGACTGAGCCGGTTGCGCCGCGGCGTGTGCCATGAAGATCGTCATACTCGGCGCGGGCCAGGTCGGCTCGTCGGTCGCCCAGAATCTGGCCAGCGAGGCCAACGACATCACGGTTGTCGACAACCAACCGAAGGTCTTGCAGGAGCTGCAGGACAGGCTCGATATCCGGACGGTCGCCGGTGTCGCCTCGCATCCGGATGTGCTGCTTCAGGCGGGCGCCGAAGATGCGGACATGATTCTCGCTGTGACCAACAGCGACGAGATCAATATGATCGCCTGCCAGGTGGCCTACACGCTGTTTCACACACCGATCAAGATCGCGCGCGTGCGCGCGCGTGAATATCACAAGTACAGCAAGCTGTTCAGCCAGGAAGCCCTGCCGATCGATGTTCTCATCAGCCCGGAACAACTGGTCACCGACTATATCCAGCGGTTGATCGAGCACCCGGGCGCCCTCCAGGTGCTGGAATTCGCGGGCGGTCGCATCCAGCTCGTCGCGGTCCGCGCTGTGGAAGGCGGGCCCTTGGTAGGGCACGAATTGCGCGACCTGCATGAGCATATGCCGGGCGTCGAGGCGCGGATCGCCGCCATCTTCCGATCGGGCAAAGCGATTCTGCCCGAGGGCAACACCCTCATTCAGGCCGATGACGAAGTGTTCTTCCTGGCTGCGCCCAAGCATATTCGCGCTGTAACCGGCGAATTGCGCAAACTGGACAAGCCGGTCAAGCGGGTCATGATCGCCGGCGGCGGCAACATCGGGCTGCGCCTGGCGCAGGCGATCGAGGGTCGCTACCAGGTCAAACTCATCGAGCGTAACCCGGAAATCGCCCAGCGCCTGTCCGAATGCCTGGACAAGTCGATCGTTCTGCTGGGCGACGCGGCCGACCGCGAGCTGCTGCTGGAAGAGAACATCGACGGTGCCGACGTCTTCTGCGCGCTGACCAATGACGAGGAGGCGAACATCCTGTCTTCCATGCTGGCCAAGCGGCTGGGTGCGCGCAAGGTCATGTCCATCATCAATCGGGCGTCTTATGTCGATCTGGTGCAAAGCGAAACAATCGACATAGCCATTTCGCCGCAACAGGCGACGATCGGCAGTCTGCTTACCCATGTCAGGCGCGGAGACGTGGTGGTGGTGCATTCGCTCAGACGCGGTGCGGCTGAGGCCATCGAGGCGGTCGCGCACGGCGATGCGAGAACGTCCAAAGTTGTCGGTCGCCGCATCGACGAAATCAAATTGCCGCCGGGAACGACCATCGGCGCCGTGGTGCGCGGTGAGCAGGTCATAATCGCGCACCACGATACCGTGACCGAAACGGACGACCATGTGATCCTCTTCCTGGTGGACAAACGGTACATTCAGGACGTTGAACGTCTGTTTCAGGTCGGTGTGACTTTTTTCTGATCGCGCAGGGTTGACGCATCCGTGAGCGCGCGCATTGATCCATGCAATTCGGGTCCAATCGACCCCGCTCGTCCTGCGGTTGACGGCGCCGCGTGGCATCTGCCGCCGGATATTTTCACCTTTCTGGTGCTGCTCGAGCGGGCTTTCGGAGTCGATGACCGGTCTTCCGGCCAAGTGTCGCGCCGAACTGCCGGACCGGATCCGGGTTTGCGGACGACGTTGGAGCGATTGCGATGAGCATGGTCGAAACCTTCGAAAAGATGCTGGCTGGCGGGCAGGACAGCGCACTGTTGCGGTTCAGCCTTGGTAACGCGTGTCTGAAGGAAGGACAGATCGACAAGGCTTTGATGCATCTGGCGCGGGCGGTCGAACAAGACCCGGGCTACTCCGCTGCCTGGAAGGCCTATGGGAAGACGCTCGCCGAGGTGGGCAGGTTGCAAGAGGCGATCGAGGTTTACGGGCGCGGGATAGCGGTGGCCGAGGGAAAAGGCGATCTGCAGGCGGCCAAGGAGATGCGGGTTTTTCAAAAGCGGCTCATCAGATCAAAATGATCACCTCTTGGATCGCACATGGGTTGTTGATTCGTTACTGAGCACACAGGGCGACGGATATTCGGCTCACTGAGTGCACAAGTTCGCCATGGTGGCTATGGGGCTCGGTTATTCTGAGTATGCGGAGAATAAGATCGTCAAGATGCTCTGTCGATTGAGAGAAGTGGAGTAATAGCCGCTAGCAGGGTCTTGAAAAGACGCGGATTGGCCACTTCTTCTCTGGCCAACAGATTCTTCATATGTGCGCGCTGGGTAGGCGTGTGGAAGCAGGCCGGGCAGTTGTCGCGAATCACCGGCAGCGCGGCGCGCTCGGCATAGTCACGCGCCTGCCGTTCCCGAACGTAGACCAGCGGACGTATCACCCGCAGGTCGCCCGCCTCGATCCGGTAGTGGGCTTTCATGGTCTTGAGCTGTCCGCCGTGAAAGGCGGACAGCAAAAAGCTCTCGGCCAGGTCATCCAGGTGCTGGGCGAGAGCCAGCACGTTATAGCGCTCGCGGCGCGCCGTCGCATACATCACTCCGCGTTTCATGCGGGCGCACCAACTGCAATAGGAATCGCCCTCCATATGACCGAGCGCGCGATCGAGAATCGGTTCGTGCTGGCAAAACCAGGGCACGCCGAGCCCGGTCAGGTGCGGTTGCAGTGTAGACGGGTCGAATCCTTCCACCATTGGGTCGACTGTCACGGCGCCCAGCTCGAATTTCACCGGCGCGTAGCGCTGTAAATTGAACAATACCTGTAGTAGGGTCAGCGAATCCTTGCCGCCGGAGAGCCCGAGCAGGATCCGGTCGCCTTGCCGTATCATGTCGAAGTCGGCGATTGCCCGTCCGACAGGACGCATGATGGACTTGGGTGGTGTGCTCATCAGTGATCGGTTCCGTATGCCGCTAGCATTCTGGACAAGTTTAGCGGCCGGACGCGGATTGGCGACGGCCCTCTGGAGATGGTAGGCGATGGCAGCAGTCGTAACAATTTCTCCCAACGAAGCCTGGGAACTGGTTCAGACCAACCCCCGCGCGGTGCTGGTCGATGTGCGTTCTGACATGGAATTCCTGTTCGTGGGCCATCCGGTCGGTGCGATTCACATTCCTTGGATCGACTACCCCAATTGGGAAGTGAATCCGGAATTCGTCGCCGAGGTACGCAAGACCCTGCTGGGGGGGATCAGCCACGACGGCTCCAACCCGCGGGCGCCGGTCATCCTCATCTGCCGTAGCGGGAAGCGCTCGCTTGAGGCAGGTAACCTTTTGATACAAAATGGATTTACTGAAATTTACAACGTCGCTGAGGGATTTGAGGGCGAACTCGACGATCACCACCGCCGGGGCACGCTGGGCGGCTGGCGTTTCCACGACCTTCCTTGGGAGCAGTGCTGATCTCCGTCATATTGCCTGAAAGATCTGGCTACCGTTTGACCAGCGTAGGAAGCGTTTCTATAATCGCGCGCTGTATGCCTCAAACATTGACTCCGGGCCGTCGTGCCCCGGCAAGGTACGCGGAAACATCGAGCTTCTGCAGGGCTTCCACATAGAAAGAACGCCCCCCACAGAATCAAGCGGCTAGCGAGGAGAACCGAAGATGTCGACAGAAATGAACCAGGCTCAGATGGATGAGTGGCTGAGCAAGAAGTTGGACGAACTGCTGCCCGCGAAGCTGCAGAAGATTGAAGACAGCAAGACACCCTCCATGGCGATCATCGCCACGAAAGGTACGCTGGACTGGGCCTATCCGCCCTTCATCCTCGCCTCGACCGCATCCGCGCTGGGCTGGGACACTTCCGTGTTCTTCACGTTCTATGGACTGCTGTTGCTGATGAAAGAGATTCCCTGCGAAGTGAGCCCGCTGGGCAATCCGGCCATGCCGATGAGGATGCCGTTCGGGCCCAAGTGGTTCCAGGATTTTTCCTGGCCGATGCCGAACCTGATCATGGCCGGCATTCCCGGATTCGAAAAAGTCGCCACCAGTCTGATGAAGAAGACCTTCAAGAACAAAGGCGTCGCGAGCATCGAGGAACTGCGCAGCCTGTGCCTGGAAGCCGATGTCAAGATGGTTGCCTGCCAGATGACCGTGGATGTGTTCGGCTTCACCCGGGACGACTTCATTCCGGAAGTGCAGGACTATGTTGGCGCCACGTATTTCCTGCCGGTGGCACAGCAATCCGACGTCTGCCTGTTCATCTAGATAACGGAGAACTCATCGAAAGGCGTGCCGACGGTACGCCTTTTTTTTGTACGTATGATCGCGTTGTTGCAACGGGTCAGCCATGCGCGTGTGACGGTCGCCGGCGAGGAAACCGGCCGCATCGACAGCGGGCTGTTGGCGTTGGTCGGGGTCGAGCGCGGCGACGGCTCATTACAGGCGGATCGTCTGCTCGAGCGCCTGCTTGGCTATCGGGTGTTTCCGGACGGCGAAGGTCGGATGAATCTCAGTGTGCGGGATGTCGGCGGGGGCGTGCTGCTGGTGCCGCAGTTCACGCTGGCGGCCGATACGCGCAAGGGCATGCGCCCCAGTTTCACGACCGCCGCGCCGCCGGAAGCAGGCAAACTCTGGTTCGAATACCTGCTGGCGCAGGCGCGTGCGGTCTACGAACCGGTGGCCTCCGGTTCTTTCGGCGCCGACATGCAAGTGAGTCTGATCAACCAGGGTCCGGTTACGTTCTGGCTGCAGGTCAGCCCTTGATTTGACTGCAAGGCTTCTGGAAATAGCAGGTCAGCAGGCAGGAGAACGAGGTCAGGAACCAGAACATGAAGAAGCCGATGGTGTAAGCGCCGGTGCGGGTGACCTCGGGATAACCCAGCAGTGCGGTCAGGTCATTGGGATCGAACGCAGTGAAAAACAGGGCGGTCGCGGCACCCGCCGTGAGGAAGGACGGCCAGAGAATGGCGACGATCCGCTGAATCATCGGTATCTGGCTCCTGCCACCCCGGTTATGTGTGTTCGCTGTCTTGGTATGGGTGTTCATCGCTCCTCCCCTGTCATGCGTAGCTGAAACGGCCCCTCAGTCCGCCCCTGCGCGCGCAATTCCCATTGGTTGTCATCCGGCGCCAGTCGAAAGTACCAGCGTCCACTGGGCAGCGGTTCCCACAACGTGCGATAACGGCCGTCGTCGACCCGCTCCAGCGTATAGGTTCTGTCTAGTTCGGCGCGTGTCGCGTGGATGACGTGCAGGGTCAAAGACCGGGGATGTTTGTCGCCGCTGTCCGTGAACGAAAACGAGATCGTCCGCTCATCGGCCCGCAGAATGCCGACCATGTTCAGGTTCCGGGCGAATTTCAGTCGATCCAACTCCTGGTTGATCGCAAGCCCTTCCTGGTAATAGTCATCGACCACCAGCGAGTTCGGCGACCGGATGGCGAGGATCAGCGTAGCGATCCCGGCGACGACTGCGAACGCGGGGATGCTGATCAGGAACCAGGGCCAGGGTTGGCGGTACCAGGGCAGGGTGTCCCGATCGGTATTGGTTTCAAGCATTGTGGTTACCTGACGCGCGGTCCGACGAATCTGGCAGACTCGGTGCTGCTGAGGGCGGGCTCGTCGTCGGCGGTAAGCGTGAATGTTATATTGTTACCGGCTTTTTCCAGGACCGACGGATCGACGCTGACCGATACCGGAAGATTCAGCACTTCCCCGGAGGGTACCCGGATTTCGGGTTTCGCGACGTGGAGCTGTAACCCATCAAGGCCCTGAACGCTAAGATGGTACTCGTGCTCCCTTTTGTCCATGTTGATTAATTTCAGTGTATAGACGTTCTCGATCTGGCCCATGTCGGTTTCCCGATACAGACTGTTGCGGTCGCGGATGATGTCCAGTCTCAGCGGTACGCGTTGACTGACGGCGTAGATCAGGCCGCCGGTGAGCGCTGCGAGCAGTGTGGCATACATAATGGTTCGCGGCCGTACGATGTCCGTATGGACGCCGGCCATCGAGTGTTCCGTGGTATAGCGAACCAGCCCTCTGGGATAGCCCATCTTGTCCATGACCTGGTCGCACACATCGATGCAGGCCGCGCACCCGATGCACTGGTACTGCAGTCCCTGGCGAATGTCGATGCCGGTCGGGCAGACCTGGACGCACAGCGTGCAGTCGACGCAGTCGCCCAATCCATCGGCCCGGTAGTCGACACCTTTCTTGCGCGAACCGCGGGGTTCGCCGCGCTGCTGGTCGTAGGATATAATCAGGGTGTCCCTGTCGAACATCGCGCTCTGGAAGCGGGCATAGGGGCACATGTAGATGCACACCTGCTCCCGCATCCAGCCGGCGTTGCCGTAGGTGGCAAAACCGTAGAAGAACACCCAGAAAGTCTCCCAGGGGCCCATCGAGAAATGCGCCATCTCGACGGCCAGTTCCCGGATGGGAGTGAAATAGCCGACGAAGGTGAATCCGGTGAAGAGCGAGTAGGCGATCCAGATGAAGTGCTTGAGCGCCTTGACGCCGAATTTACTTGCGTCCAGCTCGCTACGGTCGCGCTTGATCTGCCGGTTGCGCGACCCCTCTATCTTGCGCTCGATCCACAGGAACGCCTCGGTCCAGACCGTTTGCGGGCAGGCGTAGCCGCACCAGAGACGCCCGGCCAGCGCGGTGAAAAAAAACAGCGACAGCGCCGCGATCACCAGCAGCCAGGCGAAATAGAAGAAATCCTGCGGCCAGAACGTCAGGCCGAAGATATAGAACTTGCGGGCCGGCAGGTCGAACAGTACCGCCTGGTGTCCGTCCCATTGCAGCCAGGCCACCCCGTAGAACAGGCCGAGCAACACGACGACGCCCAGCACGCGCAGATTGGCGAAGATGCCGTGTACCTCGCGCGGGTAGACCTTCTTGTGCTTGGCGTAAAGAGTACTGTCGCCGGCGTCCTCCGACGCCGGCGGCAGATTGGTCGTTGTCGCTGCGCTTGTATCGTCCATCAATTAAAGTCGAACGGCTCTAGTTGCTCTGCGAGAGACTATAAACGTAAGTCGCGAGCAGATGAACCTTGTCTTCGCCAAGGAAATTGCGGTGAGCCGGCATCTGGCCGTTGCGTCCCTTGCTGATCGTGGTCTTGATCGCGTTGGGGGTCCCGCCATACAACCACACCTTGTCGTTCAGCGCCGGTGCGCCCAGGGCGGTGTTGCCTCCGCCGTCGGCCCCATGGCACGCCACGCAATAGGTCTGGAAGAGGGTCTTGCCTGCAGCCGCCAGCGTCGGATCCACATCACGTCCACTCAGAGACTGGACATAGGCCGCGACTTCGTCGACGCCTTTTTCCTGAAGCACCGGTCCCCAGGCCGGCATCGCACCCTTGCGCCCGTCCAGAATGGACGCCTCGATGGATTCGGGCGAGCCGCCATAGAGCCAGTCGGAATCACGCAGGTTGGGGAAGCCGGGGCCGCCGCCCGCGTCGGAGCCGTGGCAGGACGCGCAGTAATTAATGAACAGGCGCTGGCCGATCTTGATGGCTTCCGGATCTCCAGCCAGTTCGGTGATCGGCTTCGCCGCGAACTTGGCAAACAGGGGTCCGTAACGTTCGTCGGCAGCCTTCATTTCCTTGGCGTAAGCGTCCTGGTGCGTCCACTTCAAAATGCCGCGGTACGAGCCCAGACCCGGATACAGCGCCAGGTAGACCAGACCGAAGACCAGCGTAATGTGAAACAGCCACAGCCACCAGCGCGGCAGCGGGTTGTTGTATTCCGCCAGGTTTTCATCCCAGGTGTGACCGGTCACTTCACCGCTGGCCGCTTCGCCCTTGCGTTTCTTGGTGGCCCAGGAGATAAGCCACCAGCAACCCAGGATATTGGCCAGTGTCAGCCCGATGATCCAGACATTCCAGAACAGGTTATTGCTGAAGATATATTCTGAGTTCATGGCGACCCCCTTTTACTTTGTTGGTCGAGTTCGTCATCAGCAAACGGCAGGTTGGCCGCCTCATCGAAATCGCGCTTGCGCCGCTTGCTCCAGGCCCAGACCCAGACCGCGACAAATGCGATCAGAGCCAATGCCGTCGAGATGCCACGCAGTATGTTGATATCCATGACGCCCTACCTCCTCGACGAAATGACAGTGCCGAGGTTCTGCAGGTAGGCTACCAGCGCATCCAGCTCGGTCTTGCCCTTGACCGCGTCGGGCGCGCCGGCGATGTCCTCGTCCGTGTAGGGCACGCCCAGCATCCGCAGAACCTTCAGCTTCCGAGGCGTCAGCTTGCCGTCTAGCACGTTGTTCGCGAGCCAGGGGAAGGCGGGCATGTTCGACTCCGGCACCACGTCGCGCGGGTTGATCAGATGCGCGCGGTGCCAGTCGTCACTGTAACGACCACCGACACGGGCCAGATCTGGACCGGTGCGTTTCGACCCCCACTGGAATGGATGGTCATAAACGAATTCACCGGCGACCGAATAGTGGCCGTAACGCTCGGTTTCGGCGCGGAAGGGCCGGATCATCTGCGAATGGCAGAGATAACAGCCTTCCCGAATGTAGATATCGCGACCTTCCTGCTCCAGCGCCGTCCGGGGTTTGAGACCCTCGACCGGTTCGGTGGTACTCTGCAAGAAGAACAAGGGTACGATTTCGACCAATCCGCCGAGGCTGATCACGAGCAGGATGAGCACCACCATCAGGCCGATATTTTTTTCGACGACTTCATGACTCATGACGTTTGCCTCCTCGGTCAAGCCGTCTGTGGGATTGGCGCGTCAACGGGCCGGGTGCCAGAAACCGTCTTGATGACGTTGTAGGCCATCACCAGCATGCCGACCAGGAACAGGGCGCCGCCCAGGAAACGCACGAAGTAGAACGGATACATGGCTTGCAGTGATTCGACGAAGCTGTACGTCAGCGTGCCGTCGTCATTGACCGCGCGCCACATCAGACCCTGCATGATGCCGGAAATCCACATCGACACGATGTACAGCACCACGCCGATGGTCGACATCCAGAAGTGCCAGTCGATGAGCCGGATCGAGTACATCTGCTCGCGGCCGAACAGCTTCGGAATCAGGAAGTAGACCGAGCCGATGGTTACCATCGCGACCCAGCCCAGCGCGCCCGAATGCACGTGACCGATGGTCCAGTCCGTGTAGTGGGACAGTGCGTTGACCGTCTTGATCGACATCATCGGGCCTTCGAATGTCGACATACCGTAGAACGACAGCGAGACGATCAGGAACTTGAGGATCGGGTCGGTGCGGAGTTTGTGCCAGGCGCCCGACAACGTCATGATGCCGTTGATCATCCCGCCCCAGGAGGGCGCCAGGAGAATCAGCGAGAACACCATGCCCAGTGACTGCGCCCACGCCGGCAGTGCGGTGTAGTGCAGGTGGTGGGGGCCGGCCCACATGTAGGTGGAAATCAGCGCCCAGAAATGCACGACCGAGAGCCGGTAGGAATACACGGGGCGACCGGCCTGTTTCGGCACGAAGTAGTACATCATGCCCAGGAAGCCGGCGGTCAGGAAGAAGCCCACCGCATTGTGGCCGTACCACCACTCCACCATCGCATCGATCGCGCCGGGGTAGACCGAGTACGACTTGGTCAGGCTGACCGGGATTTCGGCGCTGTTGACCACGTGCAACACCGCGATGGTCAGGATGAAGGCTCCGTAAAACCAGTTCGCGACGTAGATGTGCTTCACCTTGCGCTTCATGATGGTGCCGAAGAACACAATGGCGTAGGCGACCCAGACGATCGTGATCAGAATGTCGATCGGCCATTCCAGCTCGGCGTATTCCTTGCTGGTGGTGATGCCCAGCGGAAGCGTGACAGCAGCCAGCACGATAATGAGGTTCCAGCCCCAGAAAGTGAAGGCCGCCAGGCCGTCGCTCAAGAGGCGCGTCTGGCAGGTGCGCTGCACCACGTAGTACGAGGTGGCGAACAGCGCCGAACCGCCGAAAGCGAAGATGACCGCGTTGGTGTGCAACGGCCGCAAACGGCTGAAGGTCAACCAGGGCAGATCAAAACTGAGCTGCGGCCAAACCAGCTCTGCGGCGATAAATACGCCGACCAGCATACCGACAATGCCCCAGACGACGGTCATGACGGTAAACTGACGGACAACCTTATAGTTATAGGTGGTCTGTGAGTCCATAGCGTTTCCCTTGAATGTTGGTTACGAAGAGACCCCCCGCTCCGTCGACCGGAGCGAGGGGTGGAGAACGATCAGAACTTCTTGCCGACGCTGAACATGAATATCCAGGGGTCGATCTGCACGTCCAGATTGCCGACCCCTTTGAGCTTCGCGGTGGTATCTATGTCCGCGTACCAGATCTGGGCGCTGGCGACCAAGTCGTTCGCCAATTCGTAGTCCATGCCGACTTCGCCGGCAAGACCCCAGGAGTTTTCCAACTCGAGATCCACGCCGGACAGCGGCCCGTGCGTCTTCTCGTCAAAGAAGTAGGTATAGTTGAATCCGGCGCCGATGTAGGGATTGAACGCACCCATCGGGAAATGCCATTGAGCCGTCACAGTCGGCGGCAGATGCCTGGTCGACGCCACCCGGCTGCCGGGAAGCGTACCGTCACCGTCGATATTGTGCTTGAACGGCCAGGCGCCCAGAATGCCGAGGCCAATGTTATCATTGAACATATAGGTCAGGCTGATGCCCAGGCTCCAAGCGCTCTGCACGTCCACGCCGGCACCGCCCAGATCGCCTTTGCTGTAGTCCGTATTCGGATAGACGCCCGCCGGGCCGAGACGGACGATAAGGTCGCCGGCCTCGATGGCCTGGGCCGGGGCGCTCGAAAGTGCTGCCGCAAATGCGGTCGCGAAGAGTGTGATGCGTGTCGTAATCATGGCAGGCTCCTATGTTATTGTGGTGAAAAATCACGGTTATCTTGAGGGAGTAGCCCTCCCCCAACATTGATGCAGGTCAACGCTGTATTAGGTTTGACTAATAATCTAAGGAGTGGTCAGGAGCGCCCGGGTGTGTGGTCAGAACGCGTCAGTGGGCGTCAGAGCTTGGCGGCTGAGAATCCGCCCTGGCACTTGGCGCCGGCCAGCAGGCACAAACGGTCTCGCTCGTGCAGCTTGATGTGCTTGCGGTCGACGTTGAGCAACCCTTCGTTCTGGAAACGCGTGAACAAGCGGCTGACAGTTTCCAGCGCCAGCCCCAGGTAATTGCCAATGTCGCCGCGCGACATGCTGAGGTTGAATTCGCTGGGTGAAAAGCCGCGCCGGCGGAGCCGGTTGGAGATACTGATCAGGAAGGACGCCAGCCGCTCCTCGGCCGACTTCTGTCCCAGATTTACGATGTTTTCCTCATCCTGGCGTATTTCCTTGCTCATCAAGCGCAGGAACTGGCGGCGCAGCCCGGGCAGCCGGTTGGCCAGGGTTTCGAGTTCGGCGAAGGGAATTTCACAGAGGCTGGTCGTTTCCAGCGCCTTGGCCGCGAGCGGGTGGTTGCCGTCGACAATGGCATCCAACCCGACCAGCTCGCCGGGCAGGTGAAATCCGATGATCTGTTCCTCGCCTTCCTCGGTGATGCAGTAGCTCTTCAGCGAGCCCGAGCGGACCGCGTAGATGGCGGTAAACGCGTCGCCGATGCGGAACAGGTGTTCGCCGCGGGTGATTGGGCGCTTCCGCTCTATGATGCTATCTAATTGAATCAGCTCATGTTTTTCTAGGCCAACGGGCAAACAAATCTCGTTCAGACTGCATTCCTGGCAGGCTACCTGAATCTTTCTGAACGTAACAATGGCATCGGGTTTGCCTGGCATTATGTCTTGTTCGTCAAGTGGGTGAGCGCCATTTCAACAGATACCTTGACCTAGAGCAACAGATAATCACATTATAGATTACAGGTTCTAACCTGCGTGATTTTCCGCTAGGATTCGTTCTTCCTTAAGTTCAAAGACCGTAGAAAACAGAGCCTTAACAAGATGTCGGCCCGTCAGGCAAAGGTTAGCCGCAATACCCTCGAAACCCGCATATTGGTCGAGCTGGACCTGGACGGCACCGGCGTCGCGCGCCTGGCGACCGGGGTGCCGTTTCTGGAACACATGCTCGATCAGGTTGCGCGCCATGGACTGATCGATCTCGCGGTGACCGCGGAGGGGGACCTTCACATCGACGCCCACCATACCGTGGAGGATGTCGGCATAACACTGGGGCAGGCATTCGCCCAGGCGCTGGCGGAAAAGAAAGGCATTCGCCGCTACGGCCATGCGTACGTGCCGCTCGACGAAGCCCTGTCGCGCGTGGTCATCGATTTTTCCGGACGCCCGGGACTTTCGTACCAGGCCGAATTTCCGCGCGCCCGCATCGGTGAATTCGACGTCGATCTGTTGCACGAATTTTTTCAGGGTTTCGTCAATCACGCGAATGCGACGCTGCACATCGATTGTATACGGGGCGTCAACGCGCATCATATCGCCGAGACGATGTTTAAGGCATTCGGGCGCGCGCTGCGCATGGCGATCGAGCCGGATCCCCGCATGGCCGGCATCATGCCTTCCACCAAGGGGACGCTGTAGACGACTGACCGCGCGCGTTCAGGTTCGTTCAGGCTCCGCACTTCCGTCATGAGCACGATTGCGATCATTGACTACGGCATGGGAAACCTGCATTCCATCGGAAAGGCGGTCGAGCACGTCGCGCCCGACGCCCGGGTGATCGTCACCGCCGACCGTCGACAGGTGGCGGCCGCCGACCGGGTGATTTTCCCGGGGGTCGGCGGCATTAGACACTGCATGGACGAACTCAGAAAATCCGGACTGGATCAGGCGGTGCTGGATGCAGCCGGGTCCAGACCGCTGCTCGGCATCTGCATCGGGTTGCAGGCGCTGCTCGACGACAGTGAAGAAAACGGCGGCACGCCCTGCCTCGGTCTGTTTTCCGGCCATGTGCGGCGTTTCCCCGACCACATGACCGATGCCGCGGGCAACCGCCTCAAGGTGCCACACATGGGCTGGAACGAGGTGGAGCAGCAGCCGCACCCGTTATGGAAAGACATTGAACAGAACAGCCGGTTCTACTTCGTGCACAGCTACCGCGCGCTGGCCGATGTGCCCGGCGTCGTCGTCGGCGAAACCGACTACGGCGGACGCTTCGCCAGCGCGCTCGCGCGCGACAACGTGTTTGCGGTGCAGTTTCACCCGGAAAAGAGCCAGCGTGCCGGATTGACGCTGCTGGCCAATTTTGCAGTCTGGAACGGCGTCGCGTAAGTCGTTCGAACCAATTCCACTAAAAGAGGCATCGAGGAAAGGAGCATGTTATTGATACCGGCCATCGATCTTAAGGACGGGAAATGCGTGCGTCTTCGGCAGGGCGACATGGCGGACGAAACGGTTTTCGCCGACGACCCGCTGCGGGTTGCGCAACGCTGGGTGGGCGCGGGCGCGAAGCGTCTCCACCTGGTGGATCTCAACGGCGCGTTCACCGGCAAGCCGGTCAACGCCGACGTCATCCGCCGCATCGCCGAGCAGTACCCCGACGTTCCGATGCAGGTCGGTGGCGGCATACGCGACGAGGACACGGTGCAGCTCTACCTCGACGCCGGCGTCCAGTTCGTCATCATCGGCACCAAGGCGGTCAGCGCCCCGCATTTCGTCAACGACCTTTGCCTTGAATTTCCGGGCCATATCATCGTGGGTCTCGATGCGCGCGGCGGCAAGGTGGCGATCGACGGCTGGTCGAAGCTGTCCAATCACGACGTCGTCGACCTGGCGCGGCGCTTCGAGCGGGACGGCGTCGAGGCGATCGTCTATACCGACATCAGCCGCGACGGCATGATGCAGGGCGCCAATATCGAGGCCACCGTCAGGTTGGCCAGTCAGATCAGTATTCCGGTCATCGCCTCCGGCGGCATCAGCAGCCTGGACGACATCCGCGCGCTGCAACGGGTCGCCGACGAGGGTATCATGGGCGCGATCATCGGCCGCGCCCTGTACGAAGGCACGGTCGATCTCGGCGAAGCCCAGAAGATGCTGGACGGCTGATCTGCGCCGGCCTTACACGGAACCCGAACATGTCGCTCGCCAAACGCATCATTCCCTGTCTCGACGTGGACGCCGGCCGCGTGGTCAAGGGTGTCCGCTTCGTCGATATCCGCGATGCCGGAGACCCGGTGGAGATCGCGCGGCGTTACGACGAGCAGGGCGCCGATGAGATCACCTTTCTCGATATCACGGCGAGTTCCGACCAGCGGGAAACCATGGTGCATGTGGTTGAGGACGTGGCCGGCGAGGTGTTCATACCGCTGACCGTCGGCGGCGGCATCCGCGAGCCGGAGGATATCCGCCGGATGCTGAACGCCGGGGCGGACAAGGTGGCCATCAACACCGCGGCGGTGTTCAATCCCGACTTCGTGCGCGAAGGCGCCGAGCGGTTCGGCTCACAGTGCATCGTGGTCGCGATCGACGCCAAGCAGGCCGCCGGCGGCGCGCCGCGCTGGGAGATTTTCACGCACGGCGGCCGCAAGCCGACCGGCATCGACGCGGTCGAATGGGCGGCGAAGATGGTCGAGCTGGGCGCCGGGGAGATTCTGCTGACCAGCATGGACCGCGACGGTACCCGCAACGGCTTCGATCTCGCATTGACGCGGGCGGTCTGTGACGCGGTGGACGTTCCGGTGATCGCTTCCGGCGGCGTGGGCACGTTGCAACATCTGGTCGAAGGCGTGGTCAAAGCTGGCGCGGATGCCGTGCTGGCAGCCAGCATCTTCCATTTTGGCGAATTCACGATCGGCGAAGCGAAGCGCTACCTGCACGACCGCGGCATCGAGATGCGGCTGTAGCGCCGGTTGCGGCGTTCATTCGCAAGCCATGGATTTCCCTGAAGATGAGCCCGGAATCCGTCCCCGGCATAGTACAGCGTGCGTTGCCTGTGGTTAAACGACCGGACTTCAGGCGTAAAATACGGCGCCGGTTGCAACGGCGGCGTCCAGCGCGTTGCGCCGGCAGGCGAAGGCGATGAGCAGCAACTGGATCGATGAGGTCAAATGGGATCGTGAGGGGCTGGTGCCGGCGCTGGCGCAGGACGTTGCGGACGGGCGCATACTGATGGTGGCCTGGATGAACCGGGAGGCCTTGCGGCTGACCGCCGCGACCGGTCACGCGGTGTACTGGTCGCGTTCCCGCGGCCGCTTGTGGCACAAGGGCGAGAAATCGGGGCACCAGCAGGCGGTAAAGGAAATCCGCCTGGACTGCGATAACGATGTTGTTCTCCTCCTGGTCGAACAGACCGGTGGCATCGCCTGTCATACCGGTCGGCGGAGCTGTTTCCATCAGCGCCTGGAGAATGACCACTGGATAACAGTGGACCCGGTACTCAAGGATCCAGCGGCGATCTACAAGGGTTGAAAGTGGCCGAGGACACGTTAAGGAAGCTGGCAGCGGTACTGGAGGCGCGCAAAGAGGCGGCGCCCGATTCTTCGTATGTCGCGGGTCTGTACCACAAGGGCCTGGACGCCATTCTGAAGAAGATCGGCGAGGAAGCGACCGAAACGGTCATCGCCGCCAAGGGAGGCGATGCTGGACAACTGATTCATGAAACCGCGGATCTCTGGTTTCATACGCTGGTGCTGCTGGCGCACCGGGGGCTCGGACCCGAGCGGGTGCTCGATGAACTGGAACGGCGCTTCGGCCTTTCCGGACTGGAAGAGAAAGCGAATCGGAATTGATCTGCTGGCCGGCGGCACGCGACATGCGCCGGCGCAATCGGGAGAAGTGGTATGGGTATCAGTGTCTGGCAATTGTTGATCGTTCTGGCCATCGTCGTGGTGCTGTTCGGCACCAAACGCCTGCGCAACATCGGCAGCGATCTTGGCGGCGCGATCAAGAGTTTCCGTCAGTCCGTCAAGGAAGGTGACGACAGAAACGAACGCCTCGACGAAAAGGAAAAGGGTCGGATTATCGATGCCGAGCTGACGCACAAGGACAAAGACAACGTCTGACGCCGCCGCGGCGCGTGACTTCCTATGTTTGACATCGGTTTCGGGGAACTTGCGATGGTCATGGTCGTGGCCTTGCTGGTCGTCGGGCCGGAGCGTCTGCCGCGTTTGGCGCGTACAGTCGGGCTGTGGCTTGGCAAGGGGCGCAAGTTCGTGCGGGAGGTGAAAGCCGATATCGATCGGGAACTGGCCGCCGAGGAGCTGAAGAAGGCCTTGCAGAAGCAGGTAGAGGTGCCCGAACTCTACGACATTATCGAGGAGACCGACGAGGCGCTGAAGGACGCGTCGGCCGGCGGCGGTGCGCAACGGTCGATTCACGATCAGTCCCAGGTTACGGGCGACAAGGCAGCCGATGACGGAAACGGCTAGCCCGCAGTCTCCGGACCCCGGCGACGAGCAGCCCTTCGTCTCGCACCTGATCGAGCTGCGCGACCGGCTGTTGCGGGTGGTGCTGGCCGTGATCCTGGTCTTTTTGGGCCTGACGCCCTTTGCCAATCGGTTGTTCACCCTGCTGGCCGGCCCGTTGAGCCGGAACCTTCCCAAAAACGGCTCGCTGGTCGCCATCGAGGTGGCGTCTCCGTTCCTCACACCCTTCAAGCTGGCAATGGTGGTTGCGATCTTCATCGCCATGCCCTATATCCTCTATCAGCTTTGGGCGTTCGTCGCGCCTGGGCTGTACCAGCACGAACGACGGCGGGTGCTCCCGCTGCTGGTCTCGAGCACGCTGTTGTTCTATCTGGGCGCCCTGTTCGCCTACTTTGTCGTGTTCCCTCTGGTGTTCGGATTCATGACCAGGACCGCTCCTGAGGGTGTGAAGGTCATGACCGACATCAGCCGCTATCTCGATTTCGTGCTGACCCTGTTTTTTGCCTTCGGCGCGGCGTTCGAGGTGCCCGTCGCGACGGTGCTGCTGGTATGGAGCGGTGTTCTGTCGCCGGAATCGCTGCGGCAGAAAAGGGCGTACGTGATCGTCGCCTGCTTCGTCATCGGCATGGTGCTCACCCCGCCCGATGTGATTTCGCAGACGTTGCTGGCTGTCCCCATGTGGATGCTGTTCGAAACCGGCCTGTTCATGTCGCGCTATTTCGTCCGCACGGACGAGAACGAAGCCGACCGGCCGATGACCGATGAGGAAATGGAGCGCGAACTGGACCGGATCGATAAGGAATAGCCGGTCGCTCGACCGGACTGACGCTAACCGAGATACTCTTCCCGCTAGGGCAGGTCGCGGGTCGGCGACCGGGAGATGGCCAGCATGGGGCAGGTACTGTGGTGCAGCACGGATTCGGTGACCGAGCCGAACATCAACCGCGACAATCCCGTGCGGCCGTGCGTCGCCATGGCCACCATGTCCACGTTCAGATCCTGGATTTTTCTGGCGATGTTGCTCGAGGGGCTGGTGAAGGTCCCGGTCGCGACCGACACCTGGAAACCGGCCGCCAGCAACCGCTCGCGCTGTTTTGCGATGAAGCGGTACGGCTGCGTCGCTTGGTCCAACGGGTCTCTTGCCGACGTGCCGGGGTGGTCGTGATAGATGATGACTTCGGTGTCCGCGGGGTGGAGCAGGCGGCAAAGGGCAGCGACGATTTCGGTTGAATCGATGGAAACGTCCATCGGGACGAGCACCCGGCGTCCGGCGGTTGCAGTTTCTCTGGGCGCCGACTCCAGGTGGACCAACAGGGTCGGGCAATGACAGACGCGCATCACGTGTTCAGCGATGCTGCGCTGGATCAGGCGACCGAGGCCGGCGCGCGTGTGTCGTCGTGGCGATGAGCTGTGCCTGCACCAGAATGGCTTGTTGCGGTATGACGGTTTTGGGGTTGCCCATCTGCACGTCGAGCCGGGTGCGCTTGTCAGGCAGCCCCAGTTGTGTTGCGCAGCGCGTGAGCAGCGCGCCCGCGTCCGCCAGTATCTGGCGTGCATCGCCTTGGTGAATGTCGGTGAGGTCGGGCACCACGTGCAGCAACACGACCTCGTTGCCGGCCGCGCCGAGGAGCCGCTTGAGTTCCGCCACCAGGACATCGGTCCAGGTCGCGGCTTCAACGGGCACCAGCACAGTCGAGTTCATGCGCATAGGTTCAATTGTTGTCGGTCGCCGGGAAAAAGGCCAGCCGCCGACGTCAGCCGGCGCGTCGCTGCGAATCAAAACTGTGTATGGCGGGCCCCGGATTCCCTCAATTCGCTTGCCGCGGCGCTGGCGCAATGGCCGGTGATTTCCTACACTTGTACTTTCGGATATTGTCCGGCGTGCGACGAAACGACGGATGAACCTAAATCAAATTAAGCATTTGCTTATTTCATGTAAAATTGATCTAACGCAATGACATAATGACAGGTACCCAGTAGAAGACTGGGCTCGCCGATCCCGGACTGATTCGAATGCCCCCCGGATGCAAGCAACGAGAGTGGGCATAACCACGACTGCTGAGGAGATCATGGATACATTCCAATATATCCGTCGTTTCAATGAGTTGGGAATCAACGACGTGCCTCTGGTGGGCGGCAAGAACGCTTCGCTCGGTGAAATGTACTGCGCCCTGTCTGGCCAGGGCGTGCGCGTCCCGAACGGATTCGCCACCACAGCGCAGGCATTCCGGGAGTATCTCGAACACAACAATCTTCGCGAGCAAATCACACAGACACTGGCGGCGCTGAACTTCGAGAACGTCGACGATCTCGCCGCCACCGGCGCGCGTATCCGCGGCTGGATCATCGACGCCGAACTGCCGCCGAAGCTGGCCACCGAAATCGAGGCCGCCTACCACGAGATGGAACAGGAGTACGGACCGGGTACCGACGTGGCGGTGCGCAGCTCGGCGACGGCCGAAGACCTGCCGGACGCCTCGTTCGCCGGCCAGCAGGAAACCTATCTCAACATTCGCGGCGTCGATCAATTGCTGCGCACCTGTAAACGAGTGCTGGCCTCGCTGTTTACCGATCGCGCCATTCATTACCGCGTCGACAAGGGTTTCGACCACATGAGCATCGCCCTTTCGATCGGCGTGCAGAAAATGGTGCGTTCCGATATCGGTGTGTCCGGCGTCATGTTCACGCTGGACACCGAAAGCGGCTTCCGCGACGTGGTCATGATCACGTCCGCCTACGGTCTCGGCGAAAACGTCGTGCAGGGTGCCGTAAACCCGGACGAGTTCCTGGTATTCAAGCCGACGCTGGCCCAGGGCAAGCGCCCGATCGTGCGCCGGCACCTGGGCGAGAAAGCGATCAAGATGATCTATACGAGGGACCCGGTTACCGCCGAGGCGACGCGCAACGTAGCGGTCAAGAAAGCCGAGCGTGAGCGGTTTTCGATTACGGATGACGAGGTGCTGGAGCTGGCCGGCTATGCGGTCGCGATTGAAAAGCACTACTCCGGTCGGGCGGGCAAGCCGAGGCCCATGGACATCGAATGGGCGCGTGACGGCGAGAATGGCAAGTTGTATATCGTTCAGGCGCGACCCGAAACCGTGCATTCACTGCGCAACCGGGCGCAGCAGGACATCTTCACCCTGAAGGAGCGCGGCGACGTGCTGGCGCAGGGCAAGAGCGTCGGGGCGAAGGTGGGTTCGGGCAAGGCGCGGGTCATCCTGGATGCCTCGCACATGCACGATCTGAAGCCAGGCGAAGTGCTGGTCACCGACATCACCGACCCGGACTGGGAGCCGGTCATGAAGATCGCCAGCGCGATCGTGACCAACCGCGGCGGGCGTGTCTGTCACGCGGCGATCGTCGCGCGCGAGCTGGGTATTCCCGCAGTGGTCGGCTCCGGCGACGCCACACACAGCATACCGGAAGGGGAGGAAGTCACGATTTCCTGCGTGGAAGGCGACGTGGGTTACGTTTACCGCGGCAAGCTCGCCTACACCAAGCAGAGCGTCGACCTCAGCAAGCTCAAACTGCCACAGACCCACATCATGCTGATCGTCGGCAATCCCGACCAGGCGTTCGAATTCTGCAACTATCCGAATCAGGGTGTCGGTCTGGCGCGGCTCGAGTTCATCATCAACAACAGTATCGGCATCCATCCCAAGGCAGTGCTCAATTACGCCGACATGTCGGACGAGGTCCGCGCGGCCATCGACGCACGTATCGCCGGCTATGCCAGCCCGCGTGACTTCTACGTCGACCGGCTGGCCGAGGGTGTGTCCACCATCGCCGCCGCCTTCTACCCTAAACCCGTGATCGTGCGTATGAGCGACTTCAAGTCCAACGAGTATGCGGCGTTGCTAGGCGGCGCAGGCTTCGAGCCGGACGAGGAGAACCCCATGATTGGGTTCCGCGGCGCGTCGCGCTATCATTCGGAGGAATTCGCCGACTGTTTCGCGCTGGAATGCGAGGCAATGAAGAAGGTGCGCAACGAGATGGGGCTGACCAACGTGGAGCTGATGCTGCCCTTCGTGCGCACCGTCAAGGAGGCGAAGCAGGTGCTCGAAGTGATGGACCGCCAGGGTCTGCGCCGCGGGCGGGACGGCCTCAAGATCAAGTTGATGTGCGAGATTCCGGCCAATGCGCTGCGGGCCGAGCAGTTCCTGGAAATATGCGACGGCTTCTCCATCGGTTCCAACGACCTCACCCAGCTCACGCTGGGCGTGGACCGCGACTCCGGCAAACTCACCGCGGAGTTCGACGAGCGCGACGAAGCGGTCGCCATTCTGATGGAGATGGCGATCAAGGCCTGCAAGAAAGCCGGCAAGTATGTCGGTATCTGCGGCCAGGCGCCGTCGGACTTCCCGGAAATCACGCGCTGGCTGGTCGAGCACGGCATCGATAGCATTTCGCTCAATCCCGACAGTGTTTTGAAGATGACGGAAATCGTCAACGAGATGGAGGCAAGCGTCACCCCCCGGATGGCGAGCAGTTGACTGAAATGCGCTTCGGGCAGTCGACGCCATGATCGAGAGTCGCATTCACGGCCGTCGCGGGCAGGGTTACGTCGTCACCGCTTATCTGTTGGCGAACGCCGCTTTCGAGGACGGCTCGCACGACGTTTTCGATTACGGCTACTGCAAGGGCTGCGGCCTGTGCGCCCAGGAGTGCCCGTCAGTGTAGATTCAGATGCAGGATGAAATTTGACGGGCACAGTTTCGGCCCGCACCGGTAACCTTTCAATTTCAATGTGGGCGGTGGCTGTGGCTCGCGCAAGTGGTTAGTCGCAAGGCCAAGCGGTGCACCGGTATGCACGGGGTAGCCTCATGAAGAACGACGATAACAAAAAATCACCACTGCCGGGAACCAGTTTCACGGTCGAGGTCCGGCCGCACCTGCCGCAGCGTTTCGAACGCCTCGACGAACTGGCGAACGACCTCTATTACAGTTGGAATCGCGGCGTCCGCGGCCTGCTCCGGCACATCGATCAGGATTGCTGGAACGCCTGCGGGCACAACCCGCGCGTGTTCATGCGCCGGATGCGCCAGCAGAAGCTGGACGCGGCCGCGCGCGATCCGATTCTGGTGTCGGAGTACCGGCATGTGCTGGCCACGTACGACACCTATCACGAGGAGCCGCCCAACGCGCGCCTGGACGCGAGCCTCGACAGAATCCGGGACCTGGTCGCCTATTTTTCCGCCGAATTCGGTTTCCACGAGAGCGTTCCCATCTACGCCGGCGGTCTTGGCATACTGGCCGCCGACTACTGCAAGGCCATGAGCAACCTCTGGGTGCCGTTCGTCGGCGTCGGTCTTCTGTATCGTCAGGGTTATTTCAGCCAGCGCATCGATTGCAACGGTCTGCAGATCGCCACGTACCCCGTCAGCGATCCGTGCGACCTGCCGGTGCGCCCCGCACTGGACGCCGCCGGCAACGAGCTGCTGGTGCACGTCGAACTTCCCGGCCGCAGTCTCGAGCTGAAAGTCTGGCTGGTCAAGGTGGGCATGATCCGCCTGTATCTGCTCGACAGCGACGTGCCCGCCAATTCGCCGCAGGACCGGCAGATCACCGCGCAACTGTACGGGGGTGATGGCGGCGTGCGCCTGCACCAGGAGATCGTGCTCGGCATCGGCGGCGTGCGCGCGCTGCGCGCGCTGGGTCTGCATCCCACGGTCTGGCACATCAACGAAGGCCACGCTGCATTTCTGATTCTGGAACGCTGCCGGGAATACCGCAGCCGGGCGTTGGATCTGGATACCGCGCTCGAACTGGTCGCCTCCAACACTGCGTTCACGACGCACACACCGGTGCCGGCAGGCCACGACGTCTATTCCTTCCACGACATCAGGCACACGCTGGGGCAGTTGCTCGGCGAACTGGACGATACGCCCGGGCGGGTGCTCGAACTGGGTTCCGTGCCCGGTATGAACGAGAGCTTTTCGATGACCAGTCTGGCGCTGCGCGGGGCCCGCTATCTGAACGGCGTCAGCCGCATTCACGGAGGCGTGGCCGCTGAGATGTCGGCCTATGTCTGGCCCGAGATCGTGCCGGAAGAAAACCCGATGGGCTATGTCACCAACGGGGCCGACGTCGATACGTATCTGGCACTGCCCTGGGTGTCGCTGTTCGAGATGTACATGGGCGGCGGCTGGCGCGCGAAACTGTCCGAAAAGGAATTCTGGCGCGGTTTCATCGACCGCATCCAGGACCATGTCTTTCTCAGCGTGCGCCAGATTCTGAAGGTCAACATGCTCGAGGAGGTCGGGCGCCGCGCGCTGGAACAGTACGAGCGCTGCCCGTCGACGCGTTCACTCTCCGGGCGCCTCACCCGTTTCCTGACCCACCATTCCAAGGATGTGCTGACCATCGGCTTCGCGCGCCGTTTTGCCACCTACAAACGCGCGACGCTGCTGTTCCGAGACCTCGCGCGCCTCGAACGCCTGGTCAACGATCCGGAACGGCCGGTGATGTTCGTTTTCGCCGGCAAGGCGCATCCGAACGACGTGCCCGGCCAGAAACTGCTCAAGCAGGTGTACGACGTGAGCATGCGTCCGGAGTTTCAGGGCAGGATCACCTTTCTGGAAGACTACAATCTGTCGATGGCGCGCGACCTGCTGCCTGGTGTCAACGTCTGGCTGAACAATCCCGAATATCCTCTGGAGGCCTGTGGCACCTCCGGCATGAAGGCGGCGATCAACGGCGTCATCAACCTCAGCGTGCTGGACGGCTGGTGGGACGAAGCCTACGACGGCAGCAACGGCTGGGCGATCACGCCCTACCCGGAACTCGGTCACGACGAGCGCGAACGGCAGGAGGCCGAGGATCTGTTGAATATCCTGGAGCACCAAGTGATCCCCGTCTATTACAACCGCAACAGCGAAGGCGAGCCCGAAGCCTGGGTGGCCATGGCCAAGTCCTCGATGAAGACGGTGCTGCCCGCGTTCAATACCATTCGTATGGCTGAGGACTATCTGCGCGATCTCTATTGCCCCGCCGCCGCAGGCTGCCGGCGCCTGCACGACAACGACGCCGCCGGGGCGCGCGAACTGGCCCTGTGGAAAAGAAAGGTAATGGCCGGCTGGCCGGGTCTCAGGGCGCGGATTGCCTCGCCCGTGGCGCCGGCCATCGGATCGGGTGAGACCCTCTCGCTCGCTGTCGAAGTCGAACTGAACGGCCTGCAGCCCTCCGACATTCGCGTGGAGTGTATCGTGATTCGGCAGTCCGATCCGCGCATGGTCGGCGAGGCGCACCACATTCCGTTCCGACAGGTCGACATGGCCGCCGAAGGCACGGCGTCCTACCACTGTGATCTGTTTGAAAGCGATGAACTCTGTTCATCCGGTGGTCTGCACTATTATAAGGTTCGGGTCTACCCCTGGCATGCGTTGTTGAGTCATCCGTTCGAATGCGGGCGCATGCGGTGGCTCTGAGTCGATACTAACGTCATAACGGGTCACCAGCCGCGTGGCTGTTTGCAATCGGCGACAGTCAATCCTACTCCAAATCAACGTCTGTCCTCTTGCTGTCAACACCCGGTTTTGGCGATTAAATCACTCCGTCGCCGCGCGCCATGGAGAGCGAAGCGAAGGCGCGTAGTCCGCGGTAGGCGTAGGCGCGGGCGTATGGCCGTAGTGGCGCGGGGCCGAAAGGTCCCAAGCCGGCGGAGGGCCTATGCAAGCGCATCCGACACGCCGTCAAGCCATTTGCGGGAGTGCTGCGTAGCCAGCGCCGAGCGTGCGATGGTGTGGCGAAGCGGCACGGACGCAGGGCGGCCGGGGCACAATAGGCTGTCGTGACAAGCGAGGGCGAAACGGTGACTTGGACGTCCCGTTTCGCATCCCGAGCGTCACGACACACTTGTTTCAGGTTCAAAGGTGAGTTCGACGCGACCCAGGCGTTCAGTTCGGTCACACCCGCATCGCTGGAATCCACCGATGTCGCCGCAGTGTCCCCATCCAATGTGCTCAGTACCAAACTCACTGTCTACACGGGCGGCGTGGATACGGTAACCTTCTCTCTTCCATCGAGTGCCGGGCTTTGTCTGCGCAGCACTGGCAGCACGGAAGAAGTGGTGTTTCTTGGATCAAATATCGTACCGGCGATGACACCGGTTGATCTTACCAACTCCGGCGCCTGCGGTGGATCCCCGCCCGCACCCACGCCGCCGCCGCCGTCGTCGAGCACGAGTCAACACCCGGGTCACTACCTGGGTCTGTTGGATTGCTGTGATAGCCAGAGCATCATGAGCGCGTCGATCAAGGCTGGCATGCAAGGCTTCGTGAAGAGGTACCTCTGGTCTAAACTGGAACCCACGCAGGGCAACTATGACTTCTCGGAAATTCAGTCCGATCTGAACTTCGTCGCCGGCCAGGGTCTGCACCTGATCGTCATGGTCGAGAACAAGACCTTCAAGAACCTGAACCCGATGCCACCCTATCTGCAGGGCTCCCAGTACGTGCAGCCCAATAGAAAGGGCGGCTATACGGCTGTATACTGGAATTCGTATGTGGCTACCCGCTTCAAGGCAGTGCTGACTGCACTGGGTAATCGTTTTGACGGCAACGTGGCTTTTGAAGGCGTCATTCCGGGCAGCGAATCGGCGCCTGGCCTGGATGATTCGATTCTGGACGCGACCGGCTACACGCCGGAGAAATACCGTGACGCGCTGATTGACGTGCTCACCACGACGGCGAAGGCCGTGCCTAAGTCACGCGTTTTCTGGTTCATGAACTACCTGCCGCGTAACCAGAACTATATTGCCAACGTCGCCCAGGCCGTCAGCAGCGTAGGCGTCGTCATGGGCGGTCCGGATGTAGAGCCTGACAACAGTTCTCTGGTAAATCAGGCGTACCCCTATTACGGCCAGTTCCAGAACAAGATGGATTTGTTCTCACAGGTGGAGGATGAGTGCTATAGCTACCCGCACAAGGACACTTCATACCCGACCAAGTACTGGACCCCGTCGGAAATGTTCCGCTATGCGCGCGACAGTTTGCATGTGAAGTACGTCTTCTGGGTTCGCATTCCAGCCTCCGGCGATGGTTACGGCTGGCAAGATGCGCTCCCGGTGATTGCCAACAACCCGATATTCAATCCGTAATGCACGCCTGCCGGCGGAACGCCGGCTTCCTTCCTCGGGCGCGGGTTGGTCGATAAATGTCTCAAATCGACGACTCGCGCCCGGATTCTCTGGCGGTCCGTGCCGGGCCGCACTCCGATCGGTTGAGTGCCTCCCACCCTGTTCGGGCCCCGGCACGATAGGGCCGGGACCGGCGCAATGGGCGGCCGCCCGCCCCGCCTGCAGCGGCCGCACGCCTGAGGCGTTGGTTACCATCGAGGGGTAAGGGGCGCGGAATTATCCGTCCATGCTTTCTTAACGCCGCGGTTTGCGCCGGCAGGCAAACAGACCCAGCGCGGCGACCGCCGCAAAGACGCCGCCGGTCACAAAGGTTGCCGGGGCACCGAAAGCAGTCCACAGGGCACCGGCCACCACGCTTGCCACCAGGAGTGCGCCGCCGCTGACCAGGTTGAAGATCCCGAAACCGGTGCCGCACAGCAGCGGGGGTGCGGCGTCGGCCACCAGTTTGGCGAATAGTCCTTGCGTCAGTCCCATGTGCAGCCCCCAGAACGCCGCGCCCGCGAACGCCGGGGGCGGTGAAGTCGCGGCCGCCAGCAGCGCGTCGGCGATCACCAGCATCGCCAGACCCGCGATCAACAGCCTGCGATTGCCGACACGGTCGGCGGCGACCCCGGCGGGATAGGCGGTCAGCAGGTATGCGAGATTCATGACGATCAGCATCACGGGCACGGCGCCGAGTGCAAGCCCCACGTCCTGCGCGCGCAGCACGAGAAACGCCTCGCTGAAGCGCGCCATGGTGAAGGCCGCGCCGAGCGCGACAACCAGCCAGTAGCGCGGCGGCAACAGCGCAGCCGAGGCGAAAGTCAGCGGCTTTCGCTCACCGGTGCGATCCTTCACCTCGTCCGGCTCGCGAACGCCGACTACCAGCAGCGCGACGGCAATGAACGCCGGAATGACCGCGATCCACAGTACCTTGCGAATGTCGTTCGCCAGCCAGACCATGAGCGCCACGGCAAACAAGGGACCCGCGAATGCGCCGACCGAATCCAGCGACTGCCGCAGCCCGTAGGCCGCGCCGCGCAGCCCGGGGGGCGTGATGTCGGCGACCAGCGCGTCGCGCGGCGCGCCCCGAATCCCCTTGCCGATCCGATCGGTGAAGCGGGCGAAGAAAACCCAGCCCATCGAGGTCGCCAGCGGAAAGGCCGGTTTCGTGATCGCCGCCAGCCCGTAGCCGGCCACGGCGAGCCATTTGCGTCGCCCCAGATAATCGCTGAGCGCGCCCGAAAAGACCTTGGTGATCGCGGCGGTTGCTTCGGCAGTACCCTCGACGAGCCCGATCAGCGACATCGAAGCGCCGAGTACCGTGCCCATGAACACCGGCAGCAGGCTGTGAATCAGCTCGGACGAGGTGTCCATGAACATCGAGACGAAGCCCAGAGCCCAGACACCCGGGGGCAGGGCCTGGAATCTTCGCGGCGCTGGGGAAGACGACTGCGAGCTGGTCAAGGTCAGGCTACCGATCCGGGGTTCAGGCGTGGGGGGATCGTCGGCGAAGAACGCGCAGCCGGCCGGCGGGCGATGCAAAATCTGCAAGCGCGGTTGAGGGAGCGATGCTCAAACGATTTCACTGCTTGTTGCCGGGTATTTATCGGAGAGGGCCGTTGCATTTCCGATCGGCTCAGGGATTCCCGGTCGATCCAAAGGGCGAACCCGCCTCCTGCTGCGAAGTCTGCTTCAAGATACGTAGGCCACCGCGCAGTACGACGACCGCAATGACCAGACCGATGACGAGATCGGGGTAACGGCTGCCCAGCGCCCAAACCAGCGCGCCCGAGAGGATGACACCGACATTCGCGATGACGTCATTCATGGAAAAGATCAGTGATGCGCGCATGTGGGCTCCGCCGTCGCTATGCCGTGCGATCAGCGACAAACAGACGGAATTGGCGATCAAGGCGATGCCGCCGACACCCATCATGAGTGCACTGAGCGGCTCGCTGCCCAGGGCGAACCTACGCAGCACGTCGACGAGCACCAGCAGAGCCAGCGCCACTTGGACGAGACCGCTGGCTCTTGCCGCCGTGTCTTTCAGGGAGCCGCTCTTCCCGACGGCATACAGGCTGATCGAATACACGGCCGCGTCGGCGAACATGTCCAGCGAGTCGGCGATGAGCCCCGTGGATTCGGCCAGCAACCCCAGCGCCAGCTCGCAGACAAACATGAATGCGTTGATGCCGAGAACGATCAACAGCATTTTCCGCTCCGCATCGTTCCGGACTTCCATTTCACATCCGCAGCCTGACATATCAGAAACACTGAGTATGGGGGTCGAACTCCGGGTGAATGAAAATCCTTAGGCTTCCGCAGGCTTCGTATAAACAAGCTGATAATACAGCTTCTCCAGCTCCCTCTTGTGCTTGGTCTCTTCATTCGCCAGGAACTGAAACAGTTCCCGCGCCGGCCCCGGTTCCGTGTTTGCCGCCAGTTCGCGATATTGTTTCATCGCCACGTCTTCGCGCCCCAGCGCGTATTGCAGGATCGACTGGTCGTCGGGGTTGCCGCCGAGGTCGGGCAGTTGGACGTAGTCCGAGAACTTGTGATCCTCGACCGGGATTTCGATCATCTCTTTGATCTGCTCCTCCACGCGGGGGTTGTTGGCCAGCGCCTTGAACAACTCGTAGTGGTGCTGTTCTTCACCGGCCAGATCATCGACCAGATAGCGGATGTGCTTGCTTACTTTCGGCGCCAGGCCCGAGTAGAACTCGAACGCCGCTTTTTCGAACGAGGTGGCGACCTCCAGAATTTCGCCCAAGGTCTTCTTCGATCGGATGCGCTCGTAGCCGGCGCTGTGGCCTTCCTGGTGCTCGGTCATCAGGTTCTCTCTCCTTGCAGGGTCGTCAGATACGACTCGATGCTGGCGGCGACGCGGTGGCCGTCGGCGACGGCGTGGACAACGTCCGGCCCGCGCACCATGTCGCCGCAGGCCCACAGCCAGTGCTCCGACGTGCGGCCCTGGTCATCCACGGCGAGCCGGCCGCGATTCCATTGCAGCGTCTCGGTCAGCTCGTCGCCCAGCAGTGAAATGTCGGCCGCCTGGCCGATCGCTTCGATCACGCTGTCGGCGACGTGTGCGCACTCGTCGGTCTCGTCGTAGCGCGGCGCGAAGCGGCCCGCTTCGTCGAAGATCGACACCACCCGGTGGGTGACCAGGCCGGTGAGGTGACCGTTCTCGTCGATCACGCACCGGACCGGTCCGCGCGCGTCCAGCACGTCGATGCCTTCCTCCCGCGCCTCAGCGACTTCCTCCTCGTCGGCGAGGAAGTGCGCGAAGTCTTCCAGCGCGCACACCGTGACCTTGACCGCGCCGTGCATGTTCTTCTGCAGGCGCGCCAGGCTGCGGGCGATGTCCATCGCGACGTTGCCACCGCCGATGACCACGGCCGAGTGCGGTACGTAGAAGGGCTCGTTGCAGGTGACGCGGCGCAACAGTTCGATGGCCTTCCCGACGTGCGGATGGTCGCTGCCCGGGATGCGCGTCGAGCGCCCCTGCTGCATGCCGATGGCGAGCAGCACGGCGTCATAGTTGTCGCGCAGATAGGTCATGCTCAGGTCCTTGCCGACGCGCGTGTTGTACTGGATGGTCACGCCCACCGCCTGGATCGCCTCGATGTCGGCGTCGAGGCGGTCGTAAGGCAGGCGGTACTCGGGAATGCCGAAGCGGACCATGCCGCCGCCCTTGTCCAGCGCCTCGAACACGCGTACCTCGTGGCCCTTGCGCGCGAGGTCGTAGGCCGCCGTGAGCCCCGCGGGTCCCGCACCGATCAGGGCGATTTTCATGCCGCTGAAATAATCGACCTTGCCTTCGGCGGCAATCTGGCGCACGCGTTCGTCGGACACCGAATCCATCGCATAGCGCTTCAGCCAGCGGATCGCCACCGGCGCGCCGCGCCGGCCGACCGAACAGGCATCCTCGCAGCGGTGGGTGCAGACCCGCCCGCACACGTGCGCAAACGGGTTGGTGCGATAGATCTGGCGCACCGCCTCTTCGGCGTCGCCTTCCCAGATGGCGCGGATGTACTCGGGCGCGTTCATGTGGGTGGGGCAGGCGTCGTGGCACATACCGCACTGGACGCAGCGCGACGCTTCCACGATCGCCCGTTGTTGGTCGAACCCCTCGACGATCTCGGCGAACGAAGCGATGCGCGCGGTACTGTCGATGTTGGGCATGGGCTGCCGCTGCAGGTCCACGAGATCGGCGTCGGACGTTTTCGCCCAGCCTTTCTCGAACGGCACGCCGTGCACGCCGTTGGGATCGGGCAACACGAAGTAACTGTCCAGTTCGTCCTCGCGGCAGGTGTGCACGTATTCGCGCGACAGCGCGATCGATCCGGTCGGGCAGATGTCGACGCACAGCCCGCACCAGCAGCAGCGGCCGTAGTCGATGGCCGGCCGTTCGTTGCGCACGCCCTTGACCGGGTCGTCCGGCAGGCTCGGGATGCGCACCATGGTGATGGCGGCGTTGTCGCAGACTTTCTGACAGGTGCCGCAGCCGATGCACAGTGTCCAGTCGTTGACGTGGAAACCCCGATAGTTGGCCGCGGCCGGGCGCGGCTCCAGCGGCACCGTGACCGATTTGCGCCCGAAGAACGACAGGGTCTTCAACGGGTTGAGGATGCTGCCTTTGTCTTTGTGCGCGATGTCGGCCATCAGCGATCGACCTCGGGCGGGCAGGCGTCCAGCGAGAACATGATCTGCGCCACGTCTTCGATGCGGGCGCCCTTGGCCAGGTTTTCCAGCACCTGCACCGCGTGCATGCTGGACGGCCCGCGTACGTGCACGCGCCAGGGTTTGTCGCCGCCGATGGAGACGACGTAGTAGGCGAGTTCGCCCTTGGATGATTCGACGCGGGTACAGGCTTCGCCGGCCGGCACGTTCCACGCCAGCGGGTTGGGAATCGGGCAGCGGATCGGTCCAGAGATCGACGGCAGGCGCTCAATCACCTGGCGCAGGATGCGGATGCTCTGTTTCAGCTCAGCGCGCCGCACCAGGTTGCGCGCCAGTGCGTCGCCGGCCTGTTCGGTCGGTATGTCGAATTCGAGCTGGTCGTAGACCAGATAAGGGTCGTCGCGGCGCACGTCGAAGGCGAGCCCCGTGGCGCGCAGGTTGGGCCCGGTGACGCCCCACTCCAGCGCCTGTTCCTGATTCAATACCCCGATGCCGCGCGCGCGTTTGACGAACACCTGGTTGGTGAAGAACAGGTTGTCGTACTCTGGCAGCCGCGATGCGAGGTAATCGAGCAGGCTGGAGAGGCGCTCGAGGAATCCGTCCGGCAGATCGCGGCGCACGCCGCCGGGGATGTTGAAAATGTGGTAGACGCGGCCGCCGCTCAGTTCCTCGAAGCGATCCAGCACCAGGTCGCGGTCGGCCACGCCCCAGTACATGGTGCTGTACTGGCCGACGGTCGCGGCGTGACCGCCGAAGGCGAACAGGTGCGCCGCGATGCGCGACATCTCGAGTTGCATGACGCGTATCCACTGCGCGCGCTCGGGCACCTCGAGGCCGCCCAGCTCCTCCACCGCCAGCGAATAGCAGACTTCCATCGGCACCGGATCGGGCACGCAGATGCGCGGCACCAGCGCGATGTTCTGAATCCACAGACGGCCTTCCATCAGCTTTTCGAAGCCGCGGTGCAGATAGCCGCCGTCGGCGCGCGCTTCGAGCACCTCGTCGCCGTTCAGCTTGAGCTTGAGCGCGTAGTTGCCCTCGATGCCCGGATGGTTCGGCCCGATGTACAGCTCGTACTCGTTGCTGGGCGGATGGTTGATGGCCTCGTAGTTCTCGGGTCTCATTTTCTGATGTCCCCCGGCCTGCGGGTGATGCCGCCGCCCTGGGCCTCGAGGTCCTTGAGCCAGTCGGGGTGATAGTCCTGCCAGTCGAAGTGATCGTTGACGAACCCTTCGGAGCTGAACTCCTTGCGCATGGGCGGCGGACCGTCCCACTCGGTCAGGATGAACTTGTTCATGTCCGGACTGCCCTCGAAGAACACGCCGAACATCTCGTGGATGTCGCGCTCGAAGAAGGCCGCGGGCCGGTACAGGTCGTAGATCGACAGATAGACGCCGGGGTCGCGCTTGATGCGCGTGTGTGCGGACACCAGCGTATGCGTCTCGTAGGACCAGACGTGATAGACCAGTTCGAATTCGCCGGCGTCGGGCCAGTCGACGCAGCTGATGGATGACAGGTGCACGTAGCCGCTGCGGCCCTGCAGCAGTTCGAGCAGCGTCGGCAGGCTGTCGGAGGCCACGTCGATGCGGATGCGGCGCGCGCTCTTGCGCGTGTATTTCACGTCTTCGATCGTCTTCAGCAGGCTGTCGAGCCGGGTTTCGAGTTCCTGTGACATGCGAATCTACGCGTTACCGATCTTCTTTCTCGAACTCAGGCGCATTTCCAGCGGTTCCAGCGGCCGCTGGTGCTGTTGCAGCAGCGCCGTGTGTTCGCCCAGCGTCTGGTCGGTGATCAGGTCGTAGTGGTGCGCTTCGGCGATCACGTCGGTCGGCGTCTGCCAGTGGTCGCCGAACAGCCGCTGCTGGTTGCCGAGGTAATGATCGTAGCGCTGGTAATAGTCCTTCCAGGCGTCGGCGCGGCCGCTGTGGATGTCGTCCATCAGCTTGCGCAGGCCGGCGATGATCGCTTCGGGGCGCGGCATGCACCCGGCGATGTACATGTCGACCGGCATGTAGTCCTTGAGCACCTTGGCGGTGGCGTAGCTCTGCCAGTACATGCCGCCGTTGACCGTGCAGGAGCAAATGCCGACGACGTACTTGGGCGAGCCCATCTGCTCGTAGGTCAGGATGACGCGTTTGAGCGTCTTGAGCGCGACATAGCCGGTGATCAGCAGGATGTCGGCCTGGCGCGGCGTGACCATGGGCTGGATGCCGAGACGTTCCATGTCGTAACGCGAAGTCATCGCCGGCGGCAGTTCGATCGCGCCGCACCCGGTGCAGTAGTGCAGCAGGAACATGGAACGCGCGCGGGCAAACCGCACGAGTTCGTCGAACACGTTGGCCAAGGGGTTGGTGCGCTTCGCCGGCGCGGTGCCGGGCGCACCTTCTATCTGAAGCGGTATGTCGATGTCTTTGTCCATGGTACTGCCCTCACAAAAAATCGCGCCTGTTCAAAGCATGGCACGGTTTGCCGCCGTCTCAGCAAAAGCCGCACAAACCCCGGCGTAATCGCCCGCCGCACGCCATGCTGTTTGCACCCACCCGATCTCCGTGCGTAGGCCCGTCACCGGGCGTCGAGCCGTTATCTCCGCATTCGCGGGACGGCGTCCCCGGGCGACTTTCAACGACAATCATTTTCATTTCATCAAGATCGCCAGTCCCATCAAGGCAATCGTTACCGGCCATTTCCACATCAGCCGCACCACGTCTTCGGTGCGATAGCGCGGAAATACATAGGCAATGCTCATGGGAATAGCGACCACCGCAAACGCCTTGGGCAGGAATGTCAGCCAGCCGGCGCCGCCGCCCAGGAACAGCGTGGTGTAGAGCACGCCCACGGTGTAGATCTGGAAACACTGCATGACGAACAGACCGCCGAGAAACTTGCCGCCCATTTCCACCATCGGGCCGGTGGCGATCTCGTGCGGCGCGATGTAGATCTCGAACGGGTGCTTGCCCATGACGCCCTGCAAGGTCATGAGCCCGGCAATGGCCAGCAGCGGCGCCTGCGCCACCCCCCAGGTCCGCACGCCGCCCGCCTGCTGGATGGCGATGATGTCGGCCAGGTTGGTGGTCCCGTACAGGTAGGCGGCGCCGAACACGACGATAATGAAGGGAATGTCATAGGCCGCCATCGCCGTCAGCGCGCGCGAAATGCCGATCGAGCCGTTCGGGTTGGCGCACTGGCCGACGCCCAGCGCCAGCCCCAGCGACGGAATCATCATCATGTAGGCCAGCGTGATCACGCCGCCCTTGTCGGCCAGCCCGTTCATGCCGGGCACCGGCAGCAGGGTTTCGGCGGCGACGTAACCGCCCACCGCCATGACGATGCCGATGTCGTGGATCAGCCCGTGCGAGATCTGGGTCTGCTTGCCGTAGAGCTTGATGATGTCGTACAGCGGCTGCAACAGCGGCGGGCCGATGCGGCGCTGAACCCTGGCGGCGATCTTGCGCATCATCAGGACCATGCACAGCCCGACCACGAACGCGATCAGCGGCATGAGCAGGAGTTCGGTGATGAGTTCGGTGGTTTTCACTTGGTCGCCTGTTGTTTTAGCCACAAAGGACACGAAGGACACAAAGGCAAAGAACAATCTTCTGCGCAGTTCAGATGCGCGATGAACTGTCGGCGCAGTCGAACGTGTGTGGTTCTTGCGCGAAAATCGGCCCTGCTGGCTCCGGATGTGATAGCCAAGCTTTCGGTCAGCCGCGCATTGAAGCAAGAAACTGCCATAAGATACCTTTGTGTCCTTCGTGTCCTTTGTGGTTAATAAATCAGCTCAACCTAACTTACCCAATACAGCGCAAACACCGCCGCCGCCAGCAGGTACACCGACGGGTGGCTGTGGCGGTACAGGCCCTGCATCGCCAGCGACAGGGCGTCGACCGCCGACACCAGCGCGGACTCCAGCCAGCGGAAACTCTTGCGGTACCAGGGGCCGATCAGGTGCATCAGGCCGGGGTAGAAGTTGTCGCTGTACTGGTAGCGCGTGTCGGCCGTCAGGAAGTGACCGCCGGCATAGTTGTCCAGTTGGTGTACCCGCTTGCTCCTGTTGCCCGAGTAGAACAGGATCGCGCCGACGCCGAAGCCTGCCAGCAGGATCGACACGACCCAGATCATGTCGAGGCCGCCCTTTTCGGAAGCGACGCCGCCCAGGTGGTGGACCAGCGCCGGCAGGCCGATCAACGTCTGCGCGGCCGCGACCCAGTCGAGCACGATGCCCGGAAAATAACCGGTAAGGAACACGATCGCAGCCAGGATCATCATGGGGATCAGCATGCTCACCGGCGCTTCGTCGATATCGACGTGTTCCAGCCGCAACTGGCCGAGGAAGGTGTTGTGGATCAGTTTGTACACGCTGAGGATCGTGCCCAGCGTGCCGATCACCGCGCCGACGAACAGCAGCGGGCTGCCGTCGGTGATCAGCGAGCGGTAGATCAGCCATTTCGATACGAAGCCGTTCATGGGCGGCAGCCCGGCCAGGCCGATGATGCCGATCAGCATCGCCAGGAACGACAGCGGCATGCGCGTCACCAGGCCGCCGAGTTTGTTCAGGTCCGAGGTGCCGGTGCGGTGGATCACGGCGGTCACCGACATGAACAGCATGGCCTGATAGGTCGCGTGGTTGAACACGTGCATCAGGCCGCCGGCCGACCCGAGATCGTCGGCGATCAGCACGCCGAGCAGCATGTAGCCGCCCTGGCCGATGCCGTGCCAGGCCAGCAGACGGCGCGCGTCGTGCTGGCGCAGCGCGGTGAAGGTCGGGAAAATGATGGTGAACACTGCGATCCAGGCCAGCAGGTCGCGCGCGCTCAGGAAGGTGTAAGGCAGGTGCAAATCCACCAGCCGCGACACGCCGATGAGCTGCACCAGCACCACCAGCATGGCGAACAGGCCCATGCGCGAGGAGATTGCGCCGAGGAAGGCCGAACCCGGCCCCGGCGTCTCGGCGTAGGCCTTGGCCTGCCAGAGGTGCAGCGGCAGCAACGCCATCTTGACGCCGAAGCCGGCGCTGAACAGGCCGAACAGCAGCCAGCGCAGGCCGCTTCCCATGGTCGGCAGCGTCTGCTGCAGCGCGTCGAACTCGAAGCTGCCGACGCGCGCGTAAATCAGCACCAGGCCGGCCAGCACGGCCATCGCGCCGCCGATGGCGTAGGTGACGTAGCGTAACGCATAACGCAGCGCATCGGCGCCACCCAGCGCCATCAGCAGAAAGCTGGCCCAGCTCACCAGTTCCCAGCCGATGAACAGACTGAGCAGGTCGCCGCTGGCCAGCAACAGCAGCATGCTGAGCACGTTCAGCGCCATCGCGGTGTGAAACACGCGCAGGCTGCCGCCCTGTTCGCGATAGCGCGGCGTCCATTCACCGGCGGAAAACCAGCTGCTCAACAGCGCGGCGCCGACCGTGATCAGCGCGAAATACCAGGACAGCGGGGTGAACCGCCAGTGCAGCGTCTGCTCCAGGATACGGACGTCGAACGACGCGTTGACCTGCTGCACGCTGCCGTAGCCCAGGCCGGCCATGAACAGCAGAACCAGCAGTTGCAGGCCGTACAGCACCACGGCGTTGGAGCCGGCCGGCCGCGTATGGCCGAACACCAGCATCAGAACGACGGTCAGCGCAGCGAGCTGGAACAGATGATCCAGCATCGTCATGGCGTCACCTCCGGGGCGACCGTGCTGACATAGTGTTCGCTGTCGGCGGCGGCGGCGGCGATGGTTGCCAGCCGGTTGCCGAGCGGGGCGATCAGCACCATCCCGGCAAGCACCGCGCCGCCCAGCAGGCTCGCGGTGGCGATGTCGGGCAGCGCGTGCGGCTCCGGCAGCACGCGGCTTTCGCGGCGCTGCCAGAAGCGCGTCGCCACGCGGAACAGATAGTTGGCTTCGAGCAGGGCGCCTGCCAGCACGGCGAAGCCCGCCAAGTAATAGAGCGGCTGTGCCTGCCGCGCCAGTTCGATCAGCACCAGCAGCTTGGCCCAGAACCCCGGCAGCGGCGGCACGCCGACGAGCGAAAGCGCGAGGATCACGAACAAAGCCGCGGCGACCGGCGCGCGCTTCGCCACGCCGTCCAGATGTTCCAGCGAACCCGACCAGCGTTCCGCCAGCAGAAACAGCGCGGGTTTGACCACCAGGTGGTGCAGGGCGACGGCGAGTCCGGCCAGCAGCGCACCCTGGCCGGGCATGGAGAAGGCGATGAAAACGAGGCCGAGCTGGCCGATCGACGAAAAGGCGAGCATCCGGTTGAAATCGCGCGCCCGCCATGCGGCCAGTTCGCCGGTGATCACGCCCAGCACGCCCAGCACCAGCAGCATGTGCAGCGCTTCCGGCTGCCGGAACACGAGCACGAGCAGCCGCAGGATGATCAGCACGGCCAGCTTGGAAACGACGCCGGCCAGCAGCCCCGCGACCCGGTTCTGTGCGGTGGCATAGACCTCGGGTACCCAGGTATTGACCGGAAACAGCTCGGCTTTCACGCCGAACCCGACCAGCAGCAGGGCGAAGGCGACAAGACCCCGCGGGTTGTTCAGCCTGGCCGGCGCCAGTTCGGCGAGGTGCGCCAGGTTGAGCGTGCCGGTGGCCTGATAGACGAGTGCGATACCGGTCAGCGCCAGTGCCGCACCGAAACTGCTGATGACCAGATAGCGGATGGCCGCGGCCTGGCTGCCCGAGGTCGCGTTGCCGGCGATCAGTCCGTAAGAGATCACTGCGGTCAATTCATAAAACACATAGATGTTGAACAGGTCGCCGGACAACGCCAGGCCGCTGCCGGCGGCGACCAGAAGCAGCGTCAGCATATGGTGGGCGATGCTGCTGCCATAGTTGCGTGGCCACAGCAGCAGCGCGCCGATCGGCACGGCGATGGCGAACAGCAACGCGAGGTGGTCCATATAGAGTGTGATGCCCAGCGGTGGCTTGAACCCGCCCATTGCCACCGAGATCGCGCCGTCGCCGACCGCCTGCCAGAGCGCCAGCCCGATCAGCGTGGTGACGACCAGCACCAGCGGTCCGATCCAGCGCGCGGCGAACGCCCAGACGCGGTCGATGACCGGCAGCAGGAAGGCCGTGAGCAGCGGCAGGACAACCAGCAGGCTGGGGTCTCTCATGCGTGTCCCTTCTGTTCGGTGGCGCCGGCGGCGACCGGCAGCGGCGCGTCGCTGCTGGCGGGCAGACCGATGCCGGCCTTCCCGGCGATCTCGGCTTCGAGCCGCCGGTGAATCTCGCGCATGTCCAGCGTGCCATAGGCGCGCTTTACGCGCAGCGCGAGCGCGAGCGCAAGTGCGAGGACGCCGACACCGATGACGATGGACGTCAGCACCAGCGCCTGCGGCACGGGGTCGACCATCGCCGCGGGTATCCGGCCGTCCAGAATGATGGGCGCCTGCGCGTCGGGGCGGTAGCCGATCACCACCAGCAGCAGATTCGCCCCGGCTTCGAGCAGGGCCAGCGCGAAAATGATGCGCACCAGGTGCGTCGACAGCACGATGCCGGCGATGCCGATCAGGATCAGCCCGGCGGCGGCGACGTTGAAGATCAGTCCGGTGTCCATTGAGTTGAGCCGCTGATGTGCAGTTTTTCGGAATGCTCGTTTGTAACCACAAAGGACACTAAGGTTTCAAAAGCGAAGCCGCTGCGATGCGCAGCGATGCGTGAAGCACTCTGCAGCCCGGTCAACCTGCTGGGTTTTCTTTCCAACAGGTTCCGTGAGCCGGTGGATGCAGGAGCAATCCGTGCCACAACGTCGTCGCAACGAACACCGGCGTAAATATCTTTGTGTCCTTCGTGTCCTTTGTGGTTAATAGAAGGGCGCATAGAACGGCGCGACGTACAACGCTGGTCGCCGAACCCTGGTAGCCATGGTCTGTTCATCGGTCGGCGCTCCCGCTGTCCGTCTCGGACAGGCGCGCCAGCAGCCCTGCAAGCTCCGCGCCGACCTTGAGGCCGACGGCGAGATACAGCAGGGGCAGGGTGCCGGCGGAAAACAGGGCGCCGAGCGTTCCCTTGCCCAGCAAGGGTGTGAGAAACGCCTGGCCGTTCAGCAGCGCGGCCAGTCCGACGACGATGAACGCGGCGCCGGCCAGCCCTTCGATCAGGCTGGCGGCGCGGTGATCCAGCGGTGTGCCGGGGCGCGCCAGGATCGGCACGAAAAAGGCGCAGGCGACGATGACGCCGCCCTGGAACCCGCCGCCGGGGGTGAGGTGCCCGTGCAGGATGATGTAGAGCCCGACGACCAGCAGCAGCGGGAACAGCAGATCGGCGCCGGCCCGCAGAATGAAGCCCGCGTCCTTGTCGTGCCGCGCGCCTGCATCGCGCTTGCCGAGCACCAGTCCGACCGCGGCCGCGGCGGTGAACAGGATCGTCAGTTCGAGCAGCGTGTCGAACCCGCGATAGGCCAGCACGACGGACGTGACGATGTTGCCCGCGCCGACTTCACCCGGCGAGGCGGCATTGATGGCCTGACCGGCCAGCATGGGTGCCGTGCCGAACTCGGGGTGGCGAAAGATCGCCGCGATCAGCAGACCCAGACCGAACAGAAACAGCGCGGAGGCAAAGCGTTGCATGCGGCGGTCCTAGGACTTTTCCCGGCGCCGGATGCCGAGGCGCCGCAGCGCCAGGGCGAACAGCAGGCTGCTGAGGCCGGCGCCGACCGCCGCTTCGGTCATGGCGACGTCGGGCGCGCGCAGAATGACGAACAGCACCGACAGGCCCAGCGAGACCACGGAAAACGCCGCCAGCGCGGCGAGAAAATTATCCAGCAGCAGCGTGGCGACGGCGCTGCCCAGCATGACGAGTGTAATGATCAGTGTGAGCCAGTCCATAGAGCGTTACCGTCAGCGTTTGGGTTCGATGCACTTGCCGGTGCCGACCGCCTTGATTCCGGTCACGCGTGCGGCGCGGGCGATGGTCGAGGAACCCACCGGGTTGGTGAACAGCACGAACCCGGCGATCACCAGCAGTTTGGGCCACCAGCCCGGATGGTGGATCAGGATGCCGACCAGCACCGCCATGGCGCCGAGCGTCGCCGCCTTGGTGCCTGCCTGCAAGCGGTTGTAGACATCCGGCATGCGCACCAGCCCCAGGCTGCCGATGGCGATGAACAGCGCGCCCATCACCAGAAAAAGATCGCCGATGAAACTCATTGTCAGTCGTTCTCCAGGGCGCGCGCGATGGCGACGGTCCCGACGAACGCCAGCGTGCCGTAAACGAGCGCAACGTCGAGATAGATCGGGCTGTCGAACAGTGTCGCCAGTCCGGCGAGCGCGGCCGTCGTGATGACCGCGAGGGTGTCGGCCGCCACCACGCGGTCGGGCGCGGTCGGTCCGAGGAACAGGCGCAGCGTGCTGAACGCGACGCCCAGGGCCAGCAGCAGGACGGCAACCCATTGGAGCGGCGACAGCGTCATCGCAGGAACCTGCTCAGGTGTGCTTCGAACGAGGCGGCGATGTGTTCCGTCGCCTTCTGCAGGTCCATGCCCGGCGGACAATAGACCCAGTGAATCAGCAGCCGGTCGTCATCGACGTCGACGGTCAGGGTGCCGGGCGTCAAGGTGATGGTGTTGGCCAGCAGCATGCGCCCCAGCGGCGACTTGAGGCCGGTGCGGATTTCGACGAACGCCGGGTTGATCGGCAGCGAGGGCGACAGGATACGGGCGGCGAGGTCGAGATTGGCGCGCACCAGCGCCACGAAGAAATCGCCGAGATACGAAAGTATGTAGAGCGGTAACCCCCAGCTCAGGCGCAGTCCGGTGAAGATCTCGAAACGCGGCGCGAACAGCACCGTGACGGCCGCCGAGACGACCAGCCCGGCGGCCAGCTCGTCCGGTCTCAGGGTGCCGACCAGTAGCAGCCACACCAGGAAACTGATGGCGAAGACCACGACATAATGTTGCCGGCCTTCAGCCGCAGTGCGGAGGTATTGGTTCATCGGTGTCGCGCATTCGGGCCAGGTGCATTTTGCCGGGGCCTCCCGTTACCGCAGCGGTGACATGCGTTCGAATCGCATTATCGTGGCTGCATGTTACCGGTCGTCGGACCCGGTCTCGCAAGGCTCCGGCAATCGAACGCCGGCGTGCCGCATGTCGTCGGGCGCGCGGGCGGTTCGGATGGCTACCTTGCGAAACAGTTAATGAAACCGAACCATCCGGCTCGGCCGCTTGAGGCACGACTCCCCCATCTATTGATCTTAGTCTTATTATAGGCCCCGAATCAATCCGCGGCGCCGGAAGACTGCATTGATCTGTGTCAGCAACAGCCGCTTGTTTCGATGGCACAAATTCATTGGGGGAACAAAATTCAGAAACTTGAGCGTCATGCCGGCTGTCGCCGGCGGGACCCGCGATCGAAGCACGGGGCGTTGTGCGCAACCTTGCCGCGGCCGGGCAGCGCCGGCATGCCGCCGGATCGCGGTCGAGCGGTTATGCCGCTGCGGGTAATTGATATACAATTTGTGCAGTTATGCAGGCGGGGGAGGCCATGGCGAAGGACACTGCGGAGCGCCTGATCAAGGCGATCATCGACACCGAATTCGGCGAAGGCCGGCCGCTGTCGGTGCGCTTCGATCCGCGTACACACCTTGTCGTGACGATCTCGCGCGACCACGGCGCGCTGGGCGGCGGCGTGGCGCAGCGCCTGGCCGCCATTCTGGAGGTGCCCTGCGCCGACCGCGAGATACTCGAAGCGGTCGCGCACCGGGCCCGCGTCGACACGGCGCTGGTGGAATCGCTCGACCGGCACGTTGCCACGGTCAAGAGCGAGTGGTGGCGCGGACTCCTCTCCGGAACCACGCTGACGCGGGAGAAATTCAGCCGCAATCTGGTGAAAGTGATCCTGAGTATTGCGCGTGGCGACGCCGTCATCATCGGCCGCGGTGCGCATCTGATTCTGGGGGCGGGCGTCGCATTCAGGGTGCGGATCGTCGGCTGCCCGGAACGTTGCGCCCGCCGCATCGGCGAGCGCGAGGGACTCGACCCCGACAGGGCGCATGAGCGGGTACACAGCGTGAATCACGAACGCGCCGAATTCCTGCGGGTTTACTTCGATCGCCCGATCGACGACCCCAGGGACTACGACCTGGTCATCAACTCGGATCGCTTCGACATCGATGCAATGGCGGAAATGATTCTGTTCGGCATGCGCAAGGCGGGGTACCGCCTGCCGGCGCGCGCCGATGCGCAGGCAGATCTGTCCGTGCGCCATTGAAGTCTCGCGGCCGGCACCGCAATAACCCTTCAGTTTCCGGTTGAACAGAGCCTGGAGCTGGTTTGCGGGCTGCGCGGCGCGTAAGCTCTGCCGATGCGTTCCAATCGATCGGACGTGTCTTTTCGTACGATCTCCCGACCTTGAATCGACGCAGCCAGGGACTTGAAGCCGGGTGTACCCGTGCTGCGGGAATAGCCAGCGATATGGAGAGGTTGTTATGGATGCAGAGTGCGATCGCGCCAGCGAAACCAGGCAGGCCAGGTACAGGGAAGTGTCCGCGCATCTCGAGAGCCTTCCCCTGCTTCCCCTGGTCGTCGCCCGGCTCCTGGAGCTGGATCGCGATGACGCAAACTATTTCGAAACCGTTCTGCATCTCGGTGAGCAGGATCCTGCGTTTGCGGTGCATCTGATCCGTGCAGCCAGTTCGAGCGTATTCGGTCCCGCCACCCCGATCGCCGACCTACGGTCGGCGGTCGCGCGCATCGGCGCGCACCGGATCGCGGTGCTTGCAACCTCCCTGGCCGTGATGCAGATATTTGTTCCGGGCAAAAAGGAGACGCGCGATCTGTGGTTGCATTCGATCCAGGTCGCTTTGTCCGCCCGATTCATCGCACAACGGTATTTCAACGGACGGGTCGATCCCGAAACCGCCTATCTCTGCGGGATGCTGCACGATGTCGGCCGGTTCATCGTCTTCGAGGTGGTGCCGGTTGAGGTGGACGCCAGCGACGAGGAGGGCTGGAACACGTCGGAGACGTTGATCGATATGGAGCAGAGAATGCTGGGTATCCCACATACGGAATTGGGCGCGCTCATCTGCAGGAAGTGGCTGTTACCCGACTCTGTGGTCCAGGTTGTCAGGCTGCACCATGTCCGCATGGTCGCGGCCGCCGCGCGCGGCGACAACGAATTGCGCAACCTGCTGAGCATCGCCTGGCTCGCGGATCATTTCAGCATGGTGATCCTCTACCACTCGGACATCGAAGCGCTGCCGCCGTCCGCGGCGATCGAAGCGTTCGACCGGCGGTGCATCAGCCCGTTCAAGGATCCGCTGCCGATGACGGCAGCCGATCTCTATGCCTTGATGCCGGAGGTCGTCGACGAAGCGCGGCGATACTCTGAGGCGCTCGGTCTGCCGGTCGAGTGACGGCTTGCCGGCCGCGCGTTCACCGGCATCGCGCCGGGCGCGCGGCTAATCGGCTTCCTCGCCGTCCGGCGCATCGCCGCCGTCGACCGGCGCGTCGAGGGCGATCAGCTCCAGTCCTTCGATCTCCTGCAGCGTCTTTCCCGCGATGCCCTGCAGGTCCCCGTACATGCCGACCGTCGCCTGCATGACGCGCTCGATCTGCTGTTCGCGTTTGGCCCATTGCTTCATGATGACTTTTCGTTCCTTGTCGAGGTCGCTGCGCAGCGTGGTGAAGGCTTCGACAATGGCCTCCACCCGTTGCCGGAAGCGCGGGCCGGTCAGGTACTGGTAGATCATCTCGGTCTTGGTCTGCTGGCCTTCACCTGTCTGCCGCGCCAGCGCCACCTCGACCAGCAGTTGCCGCAGCATGACCGCCACCGGTATGACCACGCGCGGATGGATGACCCAGACCCCTTCGACCGCATCGAAGGTCTCCACATCGCGCGGCAGGGCCTGGCTGACGATGACGGCGACCTCGGCTTTCGCCGCACGCTGGTCCTCGCGCAGCTTGGGCAGCCAGGCGTCGTTCCAGTTCCGGGTGCGCTTGGATTCCCACAGAATGGTGCCGCTGGGCTGGCCGCTGGCGCCGACCACGCGCTGCACCACGTCACCGCCGAACTCGCCCTTGGGCACCGGCTCGATCATGTCGAATGGGAACTTGTCGCGCAGCAGGTTCTCCAGTTCGAGTTCCAGCACCTCACCCTGAAGCTGTTGCGAGCCCTGTTCGGCGCGGCGCTTCAGTTCCTCGATCTGTTTCTGCATGGCGGCGATCGTGTTCTCGCGCTCGGCCACCTTGAGCTTCTGTTCCTCCTCCGCTTCCTTGCGCGCCTGTTCCCGCGTCTCCGCCAGGCTTTCGTTGACGCGTTTCTCCAGGGTCAGGTCCAGTTCGCGCCGGGCGTCGTCCAGTTCGCGCTGTTTCTTGAGGATATCCGCCTGCGCCTTCTGCGCCTCGGCCAGCTTCTCCTCGCGCGCCTTGAGCACGTCTTCCAGGTCGGCCACCTTCCGCGCCGTCTGGTCGAGATCGTTCGCCAGAAGCTGCCGGGCCTTTTTCGCTTCCTCCGCCGCGATTCTGCCGCGGTCCTCCTTGAGCCGCGCTTCCACCCGGGCGGCGATCTGCTCATCGAGTTCGCGGCGCGAATCGGCGAGCTGTTTCTCCTTGTCGCGCAGCGCCTGCTCGCGGCGCGCGACCTCGGCGTCCTTCTGTGCGATCTGCTGTTCGAACTGGCGCCGGGTGGACTCGATCAGCGGGGCCGCGAGCGATTCGGTCAGCCTGATCTCGGTCTTGCAGTTGGGGCATATGATGGTGGGTTCGGTCATGTCTCTTCCAGTGTATGGGCGGGATGTATTGTCATGTTGTACCGGTTTCCCGGTCCGGCAGAGGGAGCTCGGCTCCTTCCGACAGGATACTGACGTAAGGCTGGTAAACGTATTTCCGGTTCCGCTTGCCCCGGTTGATCTGGATCAGCATGCCGAGTTCTTCGGCCCGGGCGACGATACTGTTGGCCTTGGAATAACTGACGCCGACGGCCTTCTCGACGTTCTCTGACGCGCAGGACCGGCTGCCGGAGCAGAAACCGCATCAACAGCAGTCCCGAATGGCCGACCCCGGCCGCGAGCAAACGCTCCGTATCCGTGCGCTCCAGTTCCTGAATCCGACGCGTGGTGTGCACGACCAGTTCCGATACGGTCACGATACCTTCGAGAAAGAAACCTATCCAGGCTTCGAAGTTACCACTGTTTCGCACCTGCATCAGGCGGTCGTAGTACTCCTGCTGGTGTGCCTTGAGATAGGCGCTCAGATACAACATGGGCTCGTCGAGTATTTTCTTCCACACCAGGAAAAAGGTGATTAGCAGGCGACCCATGCGCCCGTTGCCGTCGTTGAACGGATGAATCGTTTCGAATTGGTAATGGATCAGGGCGCAGCGGATCAGCGGTGGCAGGTGGTCGTCCGCGTGCAAATAATTTTCGAACTCGCCAAGCGCGTCGTTCATCGCTTGGACGGGCGGTGGGACAAAGCGGGCATTGCTCAGATTGCTGCCGCCGATCCAATTCTGGCCGGTGCGGAATTCGCCCGGCGTGAGCGCGGGTCTGCCTCCCCGTACCTGCTGCATGAGCACGGCGTGTATTTCCCGCAACAGTCTCAGGGACATCGGGAAGTCGTCCTTGCGGAATCTGTCCAGGCCGTACCGCATCGCCTTGACGTAGTTGACGACCTCGCCAACGTCGGTGGTCGGTTCATGTTCTTCGTCCACGCCTAGGACATCCACCAGTGACGATTGGGTGCCCTCGATCTGGGAGCTGAGCAGCGCTTCTTTCTGGATGAACATGCCCACGAAGAGATCTGGATTGGGTAGAACGCTGGCGACCGTGTTCACTGCGCCCAGGGCCCGGTCGGCTTCGGAAAGCAGAAGCTGGAGGTCGCCACTCAAGTCCACCGGCGGATTGGGGGGTAGGGATGTGGGGAAAAAAGCAGTGTATCCGAGTGGGGTTTTAAGGTACGCGCCGCTGCGTTGCGAGGAGGTTGCCATGTCGTTCCCCGGAGATATTAGTGCTGGTAATTGCTATCCATATATCTAAAATATGTAATATGAGCATTGATAATACGTTTATATATCCGAATTAGCAAATATGTAGAGATGCGCAACCGCCATATCTCCCAATCCAGATGCCGTTGGCGGGCTGAGCCTCGCAGAGTGGCATTTAACTTATTGAAAATCATGCTGTAACAGACCGGAGCGTGCCGCAGGTAACCTGGGCTGCGCGGTTGAAGGGAAGGGACTACGGTCGGAGTTTCAACTCGACCGGGCTAACTGACCGGGGTGGGGTCGCCACGCCTCGCGAGCTGCTCTTCCATTGCCTCGTAGTTCCCCAGGTGTGCGCGCATCAGACTCTTCCATAACTTTCCGTGGTTCGGCGCAAAGAAATGCAACAGCTCGTGGACGATGACGTAGTCCCAGAGCGTTTCATCGAGGTCAAGCAGCTCCGCGTTGAAATGCAGGTGTCCGCTGGTGGAGCAGGAGGCCCACTTGTTGCGCATCGGGCGAATGGCCAGCCAGTTGACCTTCACGTCCAGTTTGTCGGCCCAGTGGTGCGCCCGAGTCTTGAAAGCGCGCCGTTGTAATTCGTCCTGTCGCATCCTAGAGCCTGTCCGCCTTTGCCAGCAGTGTGAACAGCTCGTCCACCAGCGCCGTGACACGATCGAGGTCGTCAAGCTCCGCGTAGATGGCGAAGGTCACTTTCTTGCGCAGCTCGCGCAGGGCGTTTTCGCTTTGTTTCCAGCCGGGGAGTTCGACAAAGGCCCCTTTGATCTTGCGGCTGACATCTTCGGCGTTGTCGATTTTTGCATCGAGGAGTGTCCGGTAAACGAACCAGGTCAGACTGTCGAAACCTTTTTCGGCCTGCTGCTTCTTGCGCGCCTCATTGGCCTCGACCTCTTCCAGCAGCGCTGCAAGCGCCTCGGCCGTGCTGGTCTGCCGGTTCTCGAAGCTCTCCTGTACGGCGCGGGCGCGCTCGGCCATGGCGACCAGGTAGGGATCGTCGCTTTCATCCTCCGCCTTGCGCTCGATACTCTTGACCAGGTTGATAACCTTGCTTCCGTCGTTGCCGTGTTTCGAGACGATATACTCGACCGTCTCTTCATTGATGGCCAGCACTTCGGTCACGGGCCGGATATAGTCGGTCCCCACGTGCTGCTGCACCAGCTCGCTGGTCTTTTTCTGGAAGGCACGGTCCACCTGCACCCGTTTGGCGTAGGCCTTGCGGACCACGTCGTAGATGGCCGACAGCGTGCCGTAGTCATCGATATACGGCCGCAGGACGGCGTCGGGCGAGATGATCTCGTAGAGCATCTCGATTTCCTTGTATTCCTTGAAGAAGGCCTTGCGTCGTTCCGGATCACGGAAATACTCGATCAGGGCATCAACGTCCTTGTCATCGAAGTCGCGCTCGATCAGCGCCAGGTAAGCGGGGGCCTGCTGCTCCATCTTGTCCCTGAACAGCACCTTGAGCAGCTTCAGGTCCTTGACGATGGCATTGACCTCTTCGCTGTCGAAGGCCAGCGCCTTTTCCAGCTTGTCGAAGATGCCCACGAAATCCAGCACGAAGCCGTGCGGTTTCACTATCTCGGCCTGCTCGTTCTCGTACGGCCGGTTCACCCGCGCGATGGCCTGCAGCAGCGTATGGTCGCGCATCGGCTTGTCGAGATACATGGCGTAGAGCACCGGGGCGTCGAAGCCGGTCAGCAGCTTTTCGGTGACAATCAGGATCCTGGGGTGCTGGTCCAGCTTGTTGAAGCTCTTGCGGATCTGGCGCTCCTGCTTGGCGTCCAGGTGGAATTCCTTCAACAGCGCGGAATCGTTGTTGTTGCCGGTATACACCACTGCGGAATACTCGGCCGGCAGGAATTCATCCAGCGCGTACTTGTAATGCGCACAGGCTTCACGGTCCACGCCGACCAGGAAAGCCTTGTAGCCGAGCGGCTCGACGTTCTGCCGGTAGTGCTCGGCGACGAACTGCGCCACCTTGCGGATGCGATCCCGGCCTTTGAGAAAGTTCTTCAGGTTCACTGCCCGTTCGAGGATCTTGTTCAGTTCCTCGATATCCGCCACACCTTCCGCCTCGGCGAGCGACAGGAACTCCTTGTCCAGCGTTTCGTGCGGCACCAGCATCTCGTTGGGTGCCAGGTTGTAATACAGCGGGAGCGTGGTCCCGTCTTCGATACTGTCGGCGATGGAATACTTGTGCAGGTAGCCCCTGTCATCCTCGCAGCCGAAGATCTTGAAGGTGCCACGCCCGTAGGCTGTCTTGTCCACCGGTGTGCCGGTGAAACCGATGAAGGTGGCGTTCGGCAGACCGGCCATCAGGAAATTGCCCAGATCGCCGCCGGTGGTGCGGTGCGCCTCGTCGATCAGTACAAAGATGTTCGCGCGTGTATTAAGGTTGGCCGGCATATCGCGGAACTTGTGGATCATGGTGACGATGATGCCGCGGTAATCGTCCTCCAGCAGCCGGTTGAGCCTGCGGATGCTGCCGGCGTGCTCCAGGTTGCCCAGTCCCAGCGAAGCCAGGTTCTTGAGCATCTGGTCTTCCAGCTCATTGCGGTCGATCATCAGCAGCACCGTGGGCTTGTCGGCCTTGGGTGCCCGGAACAGCATCTCGGCCGCCTTGATCATGGTGTAGGTCTTGCCGCTGCCCTGCGTGTGCCAGACCAAGCCGCGCGTGCGCACCGGATCGAGGGCGCGGCCGACCACCTGCTCCACCGCCCCGGTCTGGTGCTGGCGCAGGATGTACTTGTTCAGCTCCTCGTCCTTCTCCGCAAAGACGATGTAGTCTTTCAGGAAAGCCAGCACCTGCGGGATGGCGCAGAAGCTCTTGATCTTGGCTTCCAGCTTGCCGATCTCCTCGGCCTTCCAGTTGAAGATATTGCGGCGCACCGTGTTCCAGCTCACCCCGTAGGAGAAGCCGATGGCATCGGTGGCGGTGAAGAGCTGCTCTGGCACGAACAGCTCCGGCGTCTCGCGGTGATAGCGGCGGATCTGGTCCACCCCCAGCGCGATGGCCTCGTCCTTGTCGGCGTTCTTGCACTCGATCACCAGCACCGGGATGCCGTTGATCAGGAAGACCACATCCTCGCGGGTGCCGTAGTGGCCGTCGTGGAAGGCAAATTCGTCGGTGACTTCGAAGACGTTGTTTTCGGGGTGGTCGTAATCGATCAGGACCAGATCGCGCTCGCGATTCTCCTCATGATCGAAGTATTTACCCCGGTTGCGCAGGTGATCAACAAATTCGCGGTTGCCATAGATATCCGTGTGCAGGTGTCGGAACTTGCCAAGCAAGGCGCCTTCCGCTTCGGCGTAGCGGGGATTGAGTTCCCGCACCTTGTCGTCGAGCTGATCGTCGAAAAACAGGGAGACGCCTTTTGCCCGGTCGCTCGCTGTTGGCATCGGGTCAAAACCGCGGCGCTGTTCCGCCTCATCGCGAGTGACGAAAGTCCAGCCAATCGCCTTCGCGTAACTCAGGATGCGCGCCTGGACGGTTTTGTGTTCTCCTGGTTTAGGCAAGGAAGAATCCCTTACGGTGAATCTTTTGCTTGCTGCCGGCGCTGTTTTATCGTATCGATCACGGCCTTCAGGGCTTCAATGTCCTTTCCAAGCTCATCGGCTGTAGGGATTGTGGCCGATTTCGCAGATGATGGATCATGGCCAGTAACGACGCTACAACAACGTTTATGTAGAATATCGATGGATTTATATTCGCTGTACTCAAAACCAACCACCGCCTCAAGAGAATCAACACGAATCCAGTCACGATATCGTTTCACAACACCATTGAACACCACATCCTGAATTACACGCTCGATCGTCGCTCGAAGGCGATCATATTGCGTCCGCATCTGCGCAGACTCAGCTTCATTGGGATATGCTGGCCAGGATTTCTGTAGTCTCCTCTGGGCTTTCTCAAGAGCGTCTATACGCGCTTTGTACCCTTGATGATCCCATGGTAACCCGTCGTTTACATAACCAGGGTTCGGGCCCCTCCATTCTAGAAAAAACATAGAATTGGTGACAGACCCAACGTCAATCTCATCGCATAGCTGACCCAGAAATGCCGTGTCATGCGTAAAAATCACGACCTGACGAAGTTTAGCCTCTTGCACGAGTCGCTTTGCCACATCTCTTCGTCGCCAATGATCCAGCGACGACACCGGATCATCGAATACAATCCCACAACTGTGGTTTGCCAATGAAAGCTCCGCAAGGAACGAGCCGATTGCGATTGCCCGTTGTTCGCCTTCGCTGAGTATCTCTTCGATTCTGGCTGTAGTCGGTATGTCCAGCAAAAGCTGGTGCAGCATCTTTCCCTTGTCAATCCTATCCTTAAGCCTCGTCTTAATGCGTCCAATCCCCAAGGCATGAAACTCACGATCGAGGGCATCCTTCAGAGCGCCGGTTACAGCGGAGTTGGCAAATTCTTTCGACTTGTCGGAAATCGGTCGCGTTTTTAAGCTAGCCCGGCATCTCTCAAGCTTTGTCTTTGCTTTCATTCGCTCAACTAATGCAAGGATCGCCTTAAGATTTTTCTCCAAGGCCTCCCGAGCGGTTAGCTCTTCAAGTTCAAGGGTAAGCTTCCGCCTTCTTTCCTCATCGGCCGCACGGCGATGCATCCTCGCTGCCAACAGTTGCTTTGCTGCTAGATTTCGGAGATTTGAGCGCGGATTTTCTGAGAGAGGGGGTATGCATTTCCAATCGTGGCTCTTCAGAGAAGCCAACATGCTAGTCCGTCGTGCGTCAAGACTATTCGCAAAATCAGTGATGACAGCGGGGAGAGCACCATCAAAGTCCCTTAATTCCTCCAGCATGGCCTTGTCTCCCCCAATCTTCAAATCGGCAGCCTCAATTTTTCGCTGAGCCCCCTGAAGCTTTCCGCGGGCTTCGTTAGCGGCTTTCGCGACGTCATTTTTTATGTACTCTTCGAATCGCCTGAGTCGACACTTAGCAGCCTGCGGTAATAGCTCTTGGCACAACGGGCAGACAGCGTCCTCTGCCGTATTAGGGAAGTCCTCTTCTGGATATGCTTCTTCGAGAGAGAAACGTCGAGCTGCTTCAAATAGAGCTTTCCACACTTGCTCGCCCGTTCCAGGTAGTAAATTGTCTCCAGAACGCAATGTGTCGGCCGCCCGCGACTCTGCCAATTCGGCAGTCGTCTTGGCTTTGTCGAGCTTTTGGAGTTTTTCAACCGCCCGATCGCTAACCCATGCGAGAGGCTTGACTACAAGATCCGCGGACGCCTTCAACCTGTTGCTGGACAATCTCAGATCCTTGGATTTCGCCATCGGATCAGCTTCCTTCAGGGTTTGCCTCAGCTCGGTAATTCGCGTTTTTTCCACCTCGTTTAGCGTGCCTAGGGATATTAATGCCGCAGGGTTGGCACTGCGATTTAGTTTCTCGATAGCCTTTCCGACTTCCGTATCACCACGCAAATGGTCGAACGCCTGCAGAGACGTATCAATGCCGACAATTTCTGAACCTAACATTTGCGTTAGGCGGGGAAGAACCTGTTGCGCAAGATTTTCAACAATATCCAGGCCGTACGGTAGATACGCGACATCCTTTTCTGCTGTTAGGTACGATCGAGCACATTTTGAGTCAAAGACTGAAATTGCAGAGAGCTTTTCCGGTGGGGTAGCGCCACGAGACCATTCGAGATCGACATCTTTCCCGCCAACCTGAACGACAAACGTCGCACGTGGAATGGCCTCTTTTGCTGCAGGGTCGTTGGCATTGGGATGAATTGGTTCAGACTGGTCTCTTGCACGACATGCGCGTTTCATAACGCGCGCGTATCCGGACTTTCCTGAACCGTTTCCACCATAAACTATGGTAAGGCCAGTGCTCGAGAATTCGAGGATTTGATCAGTTGGAATGCAGTTGACATGTCGCAAGTTTTTAAGCGATTTTAGAATTACGGTTGCGCTTGGTTTGGTGCCTGTTGACAAATGTGATTCTGCCAGGGGTTCGGCTGCAACCTTCTTGTCACATTCGATTTCATATTCACCTTTCAGCAGAATCGAGAGATCGTCATAATCAGCTGCTGATAGGTCAGATTCCTTTTGAAAAAGGCGCCGAACAGCATCGCGCTGCCACATCGGCAGAGTTTTAGTCCACTTCAGAATATCACCCAATAACGACATTTCCGATAAGTCCTGAAAAATACACGCTAGGGAACGCGCGTTCTAGCTGTCATCAGTTCGTGAAGAAGAGAACGGAAGAGGTCTTGAAGGGAGGCTAGCTTTTCCCTATGGCTTCCAATCTTGGATGCAAAGATTGAGCTTTGCTCCACAATCTCTGCTTGAACTGTGAGATCAGGTAACACCACAGGAAAGCGTTTCAAACGGGTAGCGCTAATATTGCTTTGACTAACAGCGCGTGTTGCGATAAATTTGAGCCGAGCCTGTGTTTCATCGCGATTGAAATCGAGGTTTAGGAAGAACGGGTTTAACCTCGTAACATCAGTTCGGATACGTATAAGATAAGAAGCGAATACGTAATCTCCCTCGATGTCATGAATGGCTGTCCGCCCAACAAGTTCAAAGCTATTTGTTCTGTTAAAGAGAACATCGCCGCGTTGTACTTTGAATTTCTTGAATTCGTCGGGACCAATCTCCACATATTGCAGATTGTTAGAATTTATCCGGCCATCGACCTGATTGGTCATGCGAAGCATCGGGTAATTTCCCTGTGAATTTCCTTTTACAGAAAGGCCGTATTGTGCGGCTACGATCACTTCACCCAACTCGACCACCTCCCAGCTTTTGGGAGTCGGGCCAATTTCGGTTTGTTTGTGAGGTTCGTTGCGAAGGCCTTCGGTGAAGAGTTTCTGCAAGAGGGCCTTTTTCAGTTCGGTAGTGGTCTGGATGATGTGATCCTGGGCTTCGATCGCGCGCTGTACGGTCCAGAGGATGTGGGCGATTTGTTTCTGTTCGTGGAGCGGGGGCAGTGGAATAAGCCTGTCGCCGAGTACAGTTTTACTGAGACGCTGTCGTCCTGTACTTCCCTCCATCTTGCCGGCAAGATCCGCGCGCACCTCCGGGTGCAAAAGAAAGAAAAACAGAAATTGGTTGTCTGACTTCCCATCAATCCCGTGTAGTGGTATTACCTCTGTAGTTGCATACGCGAAATCGCTTTTGATATCGACGATCGCTTGTTTCCCATTTTCGAAGGACGGCGTTATCTTTGCCACCATGACATCGCCATTCTCAACATAAGTCCCGCTCCCCAACTTGTTTGCTGGTTTTGGTGTGAATTCGGACACTTTTAGTCTTCCAAGTGGTATCTGATCCATCCTAAAAAACGGGATTGGATCGCCGCTCTTCTTCAGATCAAGCCCGCGTGGTTTCTTCGTAAATTCGTAGGCGTCACCAATCCGACATAGCCCCCAGCTTGATGGCAATTGAATATTATCTGTCTGCATCAGATCCGAAGCCGATTGACGAGGATAATGTCGAGATTGTAAAGCCTGGTGTTGTAGCGCTTGCCGTCCGCGGCAGTTGTCAAGGAATCCTTGACAACTGAATCTTCGTCCAACTCTCCGTCTTTAAAGATATTGTTGACGTGGAGGCTGACGTTCTGCTTGGTGGTCTGGAACAGTTCGGCGATTTCGAGCTGGGTGAGCCACACAGTCTGGTCGTCGACGCGCAGATCAAGCCGGGTACGGCCATCGTCGGTAGTGTAGAGGATCAGCTCACTCATACCCCGATCTTCTTCAGGATTCGCTTCAGCTCCCTGTCCGTCTTGAGAGCTTCTGCTTCGACGGCTTCCAGTTCCGCAACAATTTCCGCAATCGGCCTGTAGGTTTCGGCATCCGAGGTGTGGATATAGCGGCTCGGCGAAATGTTGTAGTCGTTCTTTTTCAGTTCACCGTGATCGACGATGCGGCTGAGCTTGTCTTCTTCCTTCCAGTTCCTGATCGTATCGGCGATCCGATCGATGCCTTCGTCCGGGATGAAGTTCTTGGGGTCACCCTTCTCGGACACCTGGCTGGCATTGACCAGCAGCACCTTGCCCTGCCGCGCCTTCGGCTTGGCCTTGTTCAGAAACAGCACGATGCCCGGCGCGGAGGTGTTGTAGAACAGGTTTTCCGGCAGGTAGACCACGGCCTCGATCCGGTCGTGGTCGACGAACCACTGGCGTACGGTCTTTTCCTTGTTGGTACCGGCATTACCGGAGCCGCGCGAGGCAGCGCCGGTGTCGAGCACCACGGCGGCGCGGCCGGTGTCGTTCAGGCTGGCGTGCATGTGCTGCACCCAGCCCCAGTCGGCGGAGGACTTGCCGGGGAAACTGGCGCCGGCGGGGAAGCGGTCGAGCTCATCGCTGCCGTAGTCGGCTTCGGTGAACCAGTCCTGATTCCACATGGGGTTGGCGACCACGCGGTCGAAGGTGCGCAGCTTGCCGCCTTTTCTGAACTTCGGGTTCTTGAAGGTGTCGCCGATCTCGATCTCGCCTTCCATGTCATGAATGATCATGTTCATGTTGGCCATCGCCCAGGTGTCGGCGATGTATTCCTGGCCATAGAGCTTGAGGGGAGCGTAGGTGCGCTTGCGTTTCGCCTTCATCTTCTCTTCCATGGCAATTTCGCACTTGATCAGCAGGCCGCCGGAGCCGCAGCAGGGGTCGTACACTTCCATGCCCGGCTCGGCATCCATGACCTTGGCCATGATCATGCCGACTTCCGGTGGGGTGTAGAACTCGCCGGCGCTTTGGCCGCTGGCCTCGGCGAACTTGCGGATGAGGTACTCGTAGCTCTTGCCGATGATGTCCGGCTCCACGTCGTCCAGGCCGAGGCGCTTGGTGCTGATGGCCTCGATCAGGTTGGAGAGGCGGTCGTCGTCGATGTCGCGCTGGCCGTGAGTGGTGGCATTGAAATCGACGCGGTCGATGATGCCGGAGAGCAGCGGGTTTTCCCTGGCGATGTCGCGCAGGTGGGTGGTGAGCTGTTCGCCGATCTTGTCCGCCAGCTTGCGGACGACGGACCAGACCGGTTCGTCCGGGTCTTTCGGTTCCAGCGGCAGGTAAAACCGGACCAGCTTGTGGTCGCGCTTGGCGAGCTGAAAGGCCTTTTTGCGCGAGCCGACTTCCGCGGCGATGCGGTTCAGTTCGTCGTCGAACACATCGCACAGCCGCTTGGTGAAGATCAGCGGCAGGATGAAGTCCTTGTACTTGGGCGCGTCCTTGGCGCCGCGGATGGAGCAGGCGGCGTCCCAGATCCAGGCTTCGAGCGATTTGTCTTTGTTTGCCGCGGCAGAGGCTGTCCGGCGTGATGGCTTGGATTTCACAGCCGGTTTTGCCTGTGTCTTTTTCCTGGTTGTCATCGGTCTCGACTGTTCGTATGTGCCGTTTGCTGGAGCAGCGTCAGGGTGAATACTGGTCTGACGCCGTATTCGGTAGATCATCACCGCTACGGTGGTTATGCGTGGTTACCTCGGTGGATAGGCGAACTGGCGCATCAACCGGTTAATGCAATGCTCTGTCCAGTCTCGGTAAGTTCCCGGCGTCAGTGGGACAAACAATCGGGCAAAGTGCACCGAGCCATCGCCCCACATCCTCATGCTGAATGAGCTGCCCTGCGGCGGATCGGCCACAAAGGCGTTTTCCATGTTATGCAATTCAATGCCCAGGTAACCGGAATTGCCAGCGATCAGGTCCAGGAATCCGGCAGCTACGCGTTGCAGTGTCGCGGGCGGTAGGAAGTGACCCGAAAACAAACTGTCGTTCATCGCGGCCGGCCTGACAAGCAATACGGTCAAGCCATCCGGATAGCAGGCGAGGCTGGTCCTGCCAGACTCCAGTCCCGTCCATTGGGATTCGATTCTTGCTTTGAACCCGTCGCGCAACTGCGTCAGACCTGCCCCGCACAGGGTTGTGAATTTCGCATCCAGCTTGTCTTCCAGACCGACAATGTCGACCATTCTCGCGGGCTGCGGCAGGAATGCCAGCATGAACTCTGGATCTGAGTCGTGATAGCCGACAACTTCCCGGCGTGCCGACTCGGTTCTGGCGCTGAATTCATCGTCGGATATGGCCTGGCTCATTGTGTCCATGCGCCGCAAGGCCCTTACTATCTTGTCCCGGAGTTCTGTGGCCAACGAGAAGGCCTCGCGAAACACGCCGCCTTGATAGGCTTCGACTTCCATTCTGAAGTGGGCCTGTTTCGCGTCCATCTCACACTGTTGTACAAATGCCAGAATAGGCCGGTCGGCCGCCCGCGCCGCCCTGAACTCGGCGTGTGTGACCGATGTTCCATTGGCGGTCTCGAACCCGTAATTGGGGCCGAGTATCAGAAGATAGATGTCACTCTGCTCGACTTCATGAATACAGGCGGTCTCTGATGTATATGGTCTGGCACCGAATGTCTCGCTCATGACCGGTGTGTGATCCATCAATTCGACCGACTCCCTGGCGGCTTGCCGATACTCCTCGAACCCTTTGATGACGGAACTGATAAAGACCTTGCTCACCCGCTGTCCTGCCCCAGCCTTTCGCCGCGCGGTGGCGGCCGTTTCGTCCAGATTGAATGCAGGTAAGTTTACAGCGATGCGATCGGATCTCCACGAGAAAGCACGGGCCGACGCCCGGCCTGCCTTGGAGGCCGAGGTTGCGTCATTATTTTGCGGCCGGCTGGCTGGCGGCGTAGCAATCCCGGGAATGGGGGCGTATGCATGTTGTAAAGACCGACGCGCGAACGGCGTACCGCGCGACCGTTCGGGAGCGCGGTTCCCGAGGAAGGTGCAGGGTACTGCTGTACCCCCGTGCAATTTGGTGGGCCCGGTAGGACTCGAACCTACGACCAAGGGATTCACTCAACCCCGCTGTTTCCAGCAGGAGCGGACTATCTCATCACCCTCATCCTCCGCAACCGGAGATGCTGGGGTGCGGGACGCTCAGGCCTGTTATCAAGGGCGCTTCGGGAATCGGAACCGGTCCCAGCCCTCAGGTAGTCTCTGCACCTTCTGACAGTGTACTGTCAGCTTGGCTCAGGGTTGCCATCAGCCGTGCTGTTAAGGTTTCCCTGAATTCATCCCGTTCTTGTCCCGCCTTTCGGTCGGGAAAGCACCATTGTCGTGATGAGTCCCCTGCTCTAACCGACTGAGCTACAGGCCCGACGGCCGACATTCTAGTGCAGATTGCCGGCTGTGTCAGCTGGCGTAGGGCGGGCGGTGAGATTCCTGAGGCTGCCGAACTTTCCCGGCTGGATGAAGAGCAGCCCCGCCCTGTGCGGGGCTGCTTTCGTTCGTTCAGTCCATTTCCAGGAAACTGCGCAACGTTTCCGAACGGCTCGGGTGGCGCAGTTTGCGCAGCGCCTTGGCCTCGATCTGGCGGATGCGTTCGCGCGTCACGTCGAACTGCTTGCCGACTTCCTCCAGCGTGTGGTCGGTGTTCATGTCGATGCCGAAGCGCATGCGCAGCACCTTGGCCTCGCGTGGCGTCAGCCCGGCCAGCACCGCCTGCGTGGCTTCCCGCAACCCTTCGGAGGCGGCCGCGTCGACCGGCGAGTCGATGTTGGTGTCTTCGATGAAATCGCCCAAGTGTGAATCCTCGTCGTCGCCGATCGGCGTTTCCATCGAAATCGGCTCCTTGGCGATCTTCAGCACCTTGCGCACCTTGTCTTCCGGCAGGTCCATGCGCTCGGCCAGTTCTTCCGGCGTCGGCTCGCGGCCCATCTCCTGCAGCATCTGCCGCGATATGCGGTTCAGCTTGTTGATGGTCTCGATCATGTGCACCGGAATGCGGATAGTGCGCGCCTGATCGGCGATCGAGCGAGTGATGGCCTGGCGAATCCACCAGGTCGCATACGTGGAGAACTTGTAACCGCGGCGGTATTCGAACTTGTCGACGGCTTTCATCAGGCCGATGTTGCCTTCCTGGATCAGGTCGAGGAACTGCAGGCCGCGGTTGGTGTATTTCTTGGCGATCGAAATCACCAGGCGCAGGTTGGCCTCCACCATTTCCTTCTTCGCGCGGCGTGCCTTGGCTTCGCCGATCGACATGCGGCGGTTGATGTCCTTGATGTCGCTGATGCTCAAGCCCGTTTCGCTCTGGATCGTCACCAGCCGGTTCTGCGCACGCAGGATTTCGTCCTTGAATTCCTCGAGCACGGACGAATACTTGTGTCCGCCCTTGATCTGGTTTTCCAGCCACTTCAGATCGGTCTCGTTGTCGGGGAACGAGGTGATGAAGTCGCGGCGCGGCATATGCGCCTTGTGCACGCAGATATCCATGATGACGCGTTCGTGGCCGCGGATGCGTTCCACGGTCTCGCGCAGGTTGGCGGTGAGGATGTCCACCATGCGCGGCGCCAGCTTGACGTGCAGCAGCTTGTCGAGAATTTCGTCGCGCAGTTTCTGCGTGCGCGCCGGGTTCTTGCTCTTGCCCGCCTGCGAGAGGGTGGCCAGCGCCTTCTCGTGCAGGGATTTCAGGTGCCCGAAAAACTGCCGCGCTTCCTCCGGATCCGGGCCGTTGTCGACCAGCGCGGTGTCGGTCGAATCATCGTCGTCATCGTCGTCGTCGGTCGAAGCGGCGTCGCTCGAGTCGTCGTCGCTCACCGGCGCCACGGGCGCGGGAATGGGAGCGTCCTGCGCGCCGGGATCGATGAAACCGCTGATCAGGTCGGCCAGACGGTTCTCGCCGGCGTCGACCTTCCGGTATTCGTCGAGCAGAAACTGGGTGGACAGCGGATAGTTGGACAGCGCCGTGTAGACCTGCAGCAAGCCGTCCTCGATCCGCTTGGCGATTTCGATTTCGCCTTCGCGGGTCAGCAGTTCGACCGTGCCCATCTCGCGCATGTACATGCGCACGGGATCGGTGGTGCGACCGAACTCGCTGTCGACCGTCGCCAGGGCGGCGGCGGCTTCTTCGGCTACGTCGTCGTCGGGGGCGACGGTATCGGAAGACAACAGCAGCGTATCCGTATCCGGCGCCACTTCGTGCACCGAGATACCCATGTCGTTGATCATGCTGATGATGTCCTCGATCTGTTCGGGATCGACGATTTCATCGGGCAGGTGATCGTTGACCTCCGCGTACGTGAGGAATCCCTGCTCTTTGCCTTTGGCGATCAACAGCTTGAGTTGTGACTGCTGGTCTTGATTCATGTAAATGCCTTCGTCCCCTTGAATGTCGATTTCAGCGCCCGTTTACCGGGCGAAAAATAATCTACTATTTTAGCTTATTCTTATCATCCCCGCCACATCGGAAAGTCTAGTGCGGCTCCCTGGGCCGGGCCGGCCGGCGCGCTCCAACCAACTGGGCGAACTCCTCTTTTTCCGCGTCACTGAGGGTGTTGATCGGCTTTTGCCGCAGTAGTTCCAGACGCATTCCCACATACCTTTGTTCCAATATGTCGATGATCCCGCGCAGTTCGAAGGCATAATCGATGTCCGCCTCTTCCGGCGTTTCCGCCGCCAGTTTCGCCAGGTGCTTTTCCTCCGGGCGGCCGCGCCAGTGCTCCAGGATCTGTCCCAACCGATAATTCGGGTGCGCGTGCAACAATTCAAGGAGTTCCGTCAGTAGGGGAATGCCGGCCAGGTCCAGGTGCTGCCAGGCGGCGGGCAGTTCGACCAGGCCGGCCAGTCGCGGTTCCCGCAACAGCAGTCCGATCGCCGTCCGGACGGGCGACCGGGTGCCGGACGGCCGTCGGCGCGGCCGGCGTTTCCGGTCGTCGCGTTGCGGTGATTCCTTTCCGAAGATGCGTTCCCGGATCAGGGCGCCGCTCATATGTGTCAGGTCCGCTAGCCGGTCGGACATCATGTCGCGGAACAAACTGTCGGGCAATTTCAGCAGCAGCGGTCTGGCCAATTCCGCCAGTCGCGCCTTGCCGTCGATGCTGGTCATATCGACTTGGCGACACAGTGCTTCAAATAGAAACGTGGAAAGTGGGATTGATTCGACAATCCGTTTTTGGAAGGTTTCGGCGCCTTCCTTACGCACCAGCGAGTCGGGATCTTCGCCCTCTGGAACGAATAGAAAACGCGCTTCGCGGCCTTCGCGCATGACCGGCAGCGCGTTCTCCAGTGCGCGCCAGGCGGCCTTGCGGCCGGCCTCGTCGCCGTCGAAGCAGAACACGACTTCGGGAACCATCCGGAACAGCTGCTCGAGATGTTCCGCCGTGGCCGACGTGCCCAGCGTCGCAACCGTGTTGGCGATGCCGTGCTGGGCCAGTGCGACCACGTCCATGTAGCCTTCGACGACGATGAGGTAGTCGAGGTGGCGCTCCGCCTGGCGCGCCTCGAACAACCCGTACAGCTCCCTGCCCTTGTGGAAGACCGCGCTTTCCGGGCTGTTCATGTACTTTGGCTTTTCGTCACCCAGCACGCGGCCGCCGAAACCGACCACCCGGCCGCGCCGGTCGCGGATGGGGAACATGATGCGGTCCCGGAAACGGTCGTAGGCGGAGCCGTTGTCGCGCAGGATCAGCAGGCCCAGGTCAACGGCCGCCTTTTGTTCGGCGGGGTCGGCTTTGAACGCGTCCGCCAGGGAGTCCCAGCCGGGCGGCGCAAAGCCGATACCGAAGCGCTTCGCGATCTCGCCGCTCAGGCCGCGCGCCTTCAGATAGCCGACCGCGCGTTGCGCGTCGGGGTGTTCGCGCAGTTGGCGCCGGAAGTGATGGTCGGCCTTGTCCAGGATAGGCAGATAGTCGGGGCCTTCGCGCGGCATCGGTTCGCCGGGCACGGTTTCGCGCGGCACGTCCACACCGACGCCGCGCGCCAGTTCCTCGATGGCGTCGGGGAATTCCAGATGGTCGTAGTCCATCAGAAAACCGATGGTGCTGCCGTGCGCCCCGCAGCCGAAGCAGTGGTAGAACTGCTTGCTCGGGCTGACCGTGAAGGAGGGTGTCTTTTCGTTGTGGAACGGGCAGCAGGCCACGTAGTCACGGCCGGCTTTCTTCAGCGGCACACGCCTGTCTATGACCTCGACGATGTCGACCCGGTTGAGCAGATCGTCGATGAAGCTTTGTGGGATACGGCCCGCCATGGCGCGTATGCTAAGTGAAGGCAATCACGGGGTCAGCCGGCGGCCCTGCCGGGTCCCGGCCGCCGCGGGCGGCAACCGATCGCGGTGGATGCGAGGGTTGCTCGCGCATGCCGGGTCTGAGATTCTCAGGCGCCCAGGCGTGACTTGATGCGGCCGCTCACCGCGCCCATGTCGGCCCGGCCCTGCAGTTGGGGTTTCAGAATACCCATGAGTTTGCCCATGTCCTTGATGGAGCCGGCGCCGGTCGTTCTTACCGCGTCGTCGATCAGGGCATCGATTTCGTCATCGGTCAGCGGCTTGGGCAGGTAGGTCTGGATCACGCCGAGTTCGAACGTCTCCTGGTCGGCGAGATCGGTGCGTCCGGCTTTGGTGTATTGTTCGATCGATTCGCGGCGCTGCTTGGACATCTTGTCGAGCACCGCGAGCACCTGCGTATCGTCGAGTTCTATGCGTTCGTCGACCTCGCGCTGCTTGACCGCCGCCAGGATCAGCCGGACGACGCCCAGGCGTGCCTTGTCGCCGCCGCGCATGGCATCCTTCATATCGGTCTGAATGCGTTCCTTGAGTGACATCCGCCGGCGGGCGTCGGAAAAGGGGGGCGGTTCAGTACAGGCGGACGCGGCGCGTCTGGTCGCGCGATACTTTCTTCAACTGGCGCTTGACGGCGGCGGCCTGCTTGCGTTTGCGTTCCTGGGTCGGTTTCTCGTAAAACTCGCGGCGGCGAACTTCGGACAGGACGCCGGCCTTTTCGCAGGCGCGCTTGAAGCGGCGCATCGCGACTTCGAAGGGCTCGTTTTCTCTAACACGTACGTAAGGCATGAAGCCATCCACCTCTGGGGGATAAAAGGGCGCAAATTGTAACAGCGTGGCGAATGAAGGTAAAACCCCGTTTGCGCCGACGGCCGGGGGCCGTACCATACGAGCATGCGTGTTCTGGGTGTTGAGACTTCCTGTGACGAAACCGGCGTGGCGCTGTACGACAGCGAACGGGGACTGGAGGCGCATGCCCTGTACACGCAGGTCGGGCTGCATGCCGACTACGGTGGCGTCGTGCCCGAACTGGCCTCCCGTGACCACATCCGCAAGCTGCTGCCGCTGATTCGACAAGTTATTGAACAAGCAAGCGTTTCCGTCACGGCAATCGACGGCCTTGCCTATACGGCCGGACCGGGGCTGGTCGGCGCCCTGCTGGTCGGCGCCAGTGTAGCCCGTTCGCTGGCCTGGGCGCTGGGGTTGCCGGCGGTCGCAGTTCATCACATGGAGGGGCACCTGCTGGCGCCCATGCTCGACGATCCGGCGCCGGCGTTTCCGTTCATCGCCCTGCTCGTGTCGGGCGGTCACAGCATGCTGGTCGACGTGCGCGCGCTCGGCGACTACCGGATTCTGGGCGACACACTCGACGACGCCGCCGGCGAGGCCTTCGACAAGACGGCGAAACTGCTGGGGCTGGGCTATCCGGGCGGACCCGCGCTCGCCGGACTTGCCCGCAGCGGCAACCCCTCCCGGTTCCAGTTTCCCCGCCCCATGACCGACCGACCCGGACTCGACTTCAGTTTCAGCGGACTGAAAACGTTCACGCTGACCACGGCCCGGGCGCAGGGAGACGATCCGCAGACGAAGGCCGATATCGCCCGCGCCTTCGAGGACGCCGTGGTCGATACGCTGGCCATCAAGTGCCGCCGGGCGTTGGCGCAGACCGGCGGAACCCGGCTGGTGATCGCCGGCGGCGTCGGCGCCAACCTGTCGTTGCGAAGCCGGCTAAACCGCGTGGCGGAAGAAACCGGCAGCCAGGTGTTCTATCCGCGCATCGAGTTCTGTACCGACAACGGCGCGATGATCGCCTTCGCCGGCGCCCGCCGCCTGGCGGCGGGCCAGCGCGAATCGGCGGCCATCGAGGTCCGGCCGCGGTGGGCGCTGGATACACTGACTGCGCCGGGCTGAATTAACCGCGAAGGACGCATCGGACGCGAAGGTAAGACCCCTTAACCACAAAGCACACAAAGGCCACGAAGGTTAGAAATTGTCTACTCGTCAGCGTGCGCGAAAGGTCCTTTGGTTTACCGGTTCGATTCGGGTCCGTGGAAATCGGCAAATGTTTGGTCAAGTGTCCTGTACTTCGAATGCAATTTGGATGCGGCAACTGCTTGAAGAAGACTCTGATCCAAGTGCCATTGCGAGGAACGCCGTAGCGAACCAATCAACTCGGAGTTCCGCAATTGCGCCGCCCGCCGTGAACAACTGGAATGGTCCGACAACTTGGAGGTTCGGCTTGAGTTTTGTAACCTTTGTGTGCTTTGTGGTTAAGGCGTTTTTCCTTCGCGGTTGAGAATAGCGAGCGAACCGAACAGGATCACCCCTTGGTTATCCGGCCCTCGGTACCGGTCATCAGGTTCCGGATATTGGAGCGGTGGCGCCAGAAGAGCAGCGCGGCCATGAAGATCGCGGCGGCGAGCAGGGCCGGTTCCGGGTACAGCCACCCGATGTAGAGCGGGGTCAGCAGTATCGCGACCAGGGCGGCCAGCGACGATATCTTGAAAACCCGGGCCACGACCAGCCAGGTGGCGATGGTCAGCAGGCCGACCATCCAGTGCAGGCCGAGCAGCACACCCAGCGCGGTGGCGACTCCCTTGCCCCCGCGGAAGCCGAAAAACACCGGAAACAGGTGGCCTAGAAAGGCCGCCGTTGCGACCAGCGACTGGATCAGGATGTCCGCGTTCAGCGCGCGCGCGATCAACACCGGCACAAGGCCCTTCAACATATCACCGGCCAGCGTGACGGCCGCGGCTTTCTTGCCGCCGAAGCGCAGGACGTTGGTCGCGCCCGGATTGCCTGAACCCTGTTCGCGCGGGTCGGGCAGACCCAACAGTCGGCAGACGATGATCGCGGACGACAGGCTGCCGAACAGGTAACCCGCCAGAATCAGCAGAACGTTGATCAACATCGGCCTATTGGAATGCTTTGGGCCGGTTCGGTCAAGCCGGATTCGGCTGGTTCGCGGTCGGCAAAGGGTTTATAGTGCGAGGTCTGCAATCACGGTTTTTCCCTGTGGATATTGTGTTCATCAAGGGCCTCCGCGTCAGCACCCTGATCGGCGTGTACGCCTGGGAACGCACTATCCGCCAGAGCCTGATCATCGATCTCGAAATGGCCACGGACATTCGCGCCGCCGCGCGCAGCGACGCCATCGACGACGCGCTCGACTACAAGGCGGTTGCCGAACGTATCAAGGTGTTTGCCGCGCAACAGACGTTTCGACTGGTCGAGACGCTGGCGGAGCGGTTGAGTCAGTTGCTGCTGGACGAATTCAAGCTGGCGTGGCTGCGGCTGCGCGTCGACAAGGCCGGCGCGCTGCGCGACGGCGCGGGGGTGGGTGTGGTGATAGAACGGGGCGTGCGGAGTTGAGTCCATGGCACGTGTGTATGTAAGCGTCGGCAGTAACCTGGAGCGGGAAAAGAACATACGTTCCGCGCTGTCCGCGCTGGAGCGGCGGTTCGGGCCGCTGGAGCGCTCCCGCGTCTATGAGACCGAGTCGGTCGGTTTCGAGGGCTTCGCCTTCTACAACCTGGTCGTGAGTTTGGAAACGGAACTCGATCCGCACGCCGTGGTCGCCGCGCTGCGCGAAATCGAGGACCGGCACGGCCGCGAGCGCACGGGCAAGCGGTTCAGCGACCGCACGCTGGACCTGGACCTGCTGCTTTACGAAGACCGCATAGTGAACACGCCGGACCTGGCGCTGCCGCGTGACGAAATACTGAAATACGCCTTCGTCCTCGGCCCGCTGGCCGAGATTGCCGGCGAAGAGCTGCATCCGGTCGAGGGGCAGACGTATCAGGCGCTGTGGGATGCCTTCGATTCCTCGACCCAGCGCATGACGCCGGTCAGATTCTGAGCGCGCGCGTGAACCCGTTTCCGGAGGGCCTGCCCCGCCCGGATGGCGACGCGCTGGAACTCAGCGCGCGGCTGTTCGACGTCATCGCCGGCGAAATCAGCGCAAGCGGCGGCGCGATTCCGTTCGACCGGTACATGGAACTCGCGCTGTACCGGCCGGGCCTGGGTTATTACTCGAACGGTTCGCGCAAATTCGGCGCGGCCGGTGATTTCGTCACCGCGCCCGAAGTCAGCGACCTGTTCGGCCGCTGTGTGGCGCGTTCTGTCGGTCCGCCGCTGCGGTCCCTGTCCTCGCCCCGGGTGCTCGAACTCGGCGCCGGCCGCGGCTTGCTGGCGGTGGACCTGTTGCGCGAACTCGCGGCGCTCGAAGCGCTGCCGGAGCGCTATCTGATCCTCGATCGCAGCGGTGAACTGCGCGAACGCCAGCGCGCCCGGTTCCAGGTGGACATTCCGCAGTTTGCAGAACGGATAGGCTGGCTGGACAGTCTTCCGGAAGACGGCTTCGACGGTGTCGTTCTCGGCAATGAAGTCGTCGACGCGTTTCCGGTGAAGCGCTTCTGCTTTACCGGCGTTGCGATCGTCGAGTTGGGTGTGGGCATGCGCGACGGCGCGCTGGTCGAGGTGACGCTGCCGGCGGCCGACGAGCGGCTGGTCGACGCTGTGAACGGTCTTGCCTGCGGCGCCGGCTGGCCGCCCGGTTACACGTCGGAGTGGTGTCCGGTCATCGAACCCTGGCTGGAGGCGCTGGGCAGGACCTTGCGCAACGGCGTGCTGCTGTTGGTCGACTACGGGTACGGCCGCGCCGAGTACTACCATCCGCAGCGGATCGCCGGCACGCTCATGTGTCACTACCGCCACCGCGTTCATGCCGACCCGCTGGTGTTGCCGGGCCTGCAGGACATCACCAGCCACGTCGATTTCAGCCGCCTGGCCGATGCCGCGGCACCGGCCGGCCTGCGGTTGTCCGGTTACGCCACGCAGGCGTTCTATTTGATCGACAACGGCCTGCAGTCCCTGCTCGAATCCTCCGATTCCGCCGATCAGCGTGCTTTCCTGCGCCGCATGAGCGAAGTCAAGACGCTGACGTTGCCCGGCGAGATGGGAGAACGGTTCAAGGTCATCGCCTGGCGCAAGGGCGCGGCCGAGCCGGTTTCGGGATTTGCATCGCAGGACTTGCGCGGCCGTTTATAGTCGTTCGGCGTCCCGAGTTCTACGGCATGCCTCCGGTCGGTCCATGGATATGTTACACACCCTGATACTCGCGCTGGTGCGCGGCCTGACCGAATTCCTGCCGGTTTCCGGTGCCGCGCACCTGCAGCTTGTCACCGCACTGACGAGCGCGGCCGAGCCGGGCCCGGCGTTCGAATTCGGCGTTCATCTGGGTCTGCTTGGCGGCGTGACGCTGTATTTGCGTCACGACCTCGCCGCCATGACCGGCGGCTGGGTGCAGGCGCGGAAGAACCGCATTCCCAACGACGACTCGCGCCTGGTCCACGCGGTGGCGCTCGGCGTGCTGCCGTGGGCCATCGCGCGGCTGCTCGCCGGCGACGCTGCCGGTGCGGGGCTGAATTCACCGATGATCGTCGCGGCGACGGCGCTGGCGTTCGCGCTTGCGCTGGGGTGGGCCGATGCGCGCGGCAGGCAGTTGCGCTGCGAATACCGGATACGCCGGGTGGACGTGCTCGCGATCGGCTGCGCCCAGGTGCTCGCGCTGGTGCCGGGCGTGCCCCGCGCCGGCGTCACCATGGCCGCCGGGCGGATGACGGGCCTGGACCGCAAGGCCGCCGCGCGCTTTTCGTTCCTGCTGTCGATACCGGCCCTCGCGCTCGAAGCCGGCCGCGACCTGCCGATCCCGGGCGACACCGCCCTTGCATCTTACGGGTTGTCGCCGCTGGCCGGCGCCGGTGTCGCGGCGGTCAGCGCCTATCTCGCTATCCACGTCTTTCTCAAATTGCTCGATGCCTTCGGCATGCGGCCGTTCAGCGTTTACCAGCTCGTCATCTGCGCCGTCCTGTTCGTTGCCGCCGGTGCGTCCTAGACATATCAGCCGGTATTTCCCGCTGTGTTCCTGGCGCGACGGAGCCCGCCGCGAAACTGGCGGCCGGTCATGACCGCGCCGACACCGGCTGAACGGGCGTCAGTCGGCGGCCAGCGACTGGCTCAGCCAGTCGGCGAACTTTGCGGGCTTCATGCGATAGATGTCTTTCGCCTGACGCAAGGCGTCGTCGACGAGCCCGTGGCGGCGGCCGGCGATCAGTCCCTGCATGATCGCCTCGTGCACCGGATCGTGCAGCAGGCCGTGACGGTGCAGGTACTCCGACAGCACAAACAGGTCGTGTGCGCGCCCCAGAGCCTCGCCGAGGCGGTCGAGTTTCTTGCAGAAGTGCTTGATCCGCTTGCGCCTGGGCGCGGCGAACAGCAGCAGTTGATACCAGAGGTATTTGACGTCCTTGCGCCAGGCGTGGCTCTTTTCGTCGTTCGCATCGATCTGCGCGCTGTGGTAGCCGTGCAGGCCGTCCCGGTAGACCTGTTCCACCGCGTCGATCATCCTGGCCTGATCGAATCCGGCCGGTTTCAGGGCGTGCAGCGCCTGTTCCAGACGCCGGAACTGGGGTGTCAGCCGGTCACGGAGCCGGGCGCTATCCTGCGCTTCCAGCGCCTCACGATAGTGGCGGTCGAGCGCATGCTCGATCGACGCGGTGGCGGCCTGCTTGAGGTAGGCCGCGGCCTCGTCGTGGATTTCGCGGAACGTGGCCAGCATGACGGCAGCATCGCGAACGCCGCAGAGCTGGCGGCCGAAGTCCCGAACCTGCTGGTCCTGTTCGCGGAAGGCCTCGTCCGGCAGCGTGGGTCTCAGCAGGCGCAGCAGCGCGCGGAGTTTCTTGAGCGACGTTCGTGAAGCGTGGATGGCTTGGTCGAAGTCGGGGGATTCGCCGGAGACGCCTTGTCCGAGGTGGTGCGTCAACCGGCGCAGCGCGTCGTTCACTTGGTCCGGCAGCGGTTTGCCCGGATCCAGTCTGAGGTGGCTCATCGGTGTCGTCCGCCGGGATAGCGGAAGCGGCGAAAGGCAACCGCCGCGCCCCGGTCTGCGTGGACCTGCATTGCGCGCTGCGGTGATCCGGGCGGAACAGTGCGCGCTTCAGTCAAGCGGCAGTTTCCGCTGCTCCTCCCAGGCGTCGGGTTCAATGGTGTCTTTATAGGCATGCCAGGTACCATAACCCAGTATCGGCATGAGGAGTGCAAGTCCCAGGAAGGCCGTGGCGAAACTGACCGCAAGCGAGAGGACGATGATGCCGGCCCAGACCAGCATCGGCCCCTTGTTGCGCAACACGGCGTTGACGCTCGTGATCACCGCAGTCACGGTGTCGACCTGGCGATCGAGCATCATCGGCAGCGAGAACGCGCTGGCGCAGAACACGAGCCCGGCGAAGATCGACCCGACCATGCTGCCGATGCCGAGGAACAGCGCCAGATCGGCCAGCTCGGGGTTGGCGCGCACCGGAAAGAACACGTGGACCATCGAAGCGGCACGCGCCCAAAGCAGGAAGATGATCAGCAGGATCATGGAGAAAACCGCTTCATTGCCGATGTTGCGCCGGCCCTCGCGGATGCAGTAGCCGATCTCGGGAATCAGCCCGCGCTCAAGCTGACAGCTTATCGAATACAACCCGAGCGCCAGCGCCGGGGCGATGAACACGAACCCGGACAGGATACTGAGCAGCAGGATGTAGCCACCCAGTTGCCAGGTGAAGTACGCAACGATATAGCTGATGGCGAGCAGGAATCCACCGTAGGTAAGGCTCGGCACGGGCGCCTTCCTGAAATCCTTCCAACCCAGGCGGAACCATTTGATCGGGTGCGACAGCGCCAGTTGGCGACAGGGTGCAACAAACGGAAGTTCATCGGGGTTGCGTTCGACGGGCTGCGAATCGAGTTTGGATTCGGCCATGTGTTGTTCCTCCGGTCTTGTTCCGCACCGAGCGCGGTTATGCTGTTGTCCGGAGTGCCTGTTGCACCCGGGTTCGCGACCGGGCCGGGGTCCCGGCGCCCGTCCGCTCGCAACCGCTCAGAAAGAACTCGCTACAGACAGGCACCCGTCTCCCCAGGCGGGTGGCTTCTTCTAAACGGATGACTTTATACGAATAACTCTAGCGTATCCGGAGGTGCCCGCAAGCGCGTTCAGCGGCGGGAAGCGAACAGTTGGGTGAAGTAAAGGTAGCCGGATCGGCCTTGCGCCACGCCTATGCCACTGATTACAAAGCTGTCCAGGATGGCTTCCCGGTGCGGCGGGCTGGCCAGCCAGCCGTCGACGGCCAGGCGCGGCGCGGATCGGGCGCTGCCACAGCTCAACGCGAGGTTCTCGGCGACCCGCACGACACCCAGGCGCCGCGCCGCCGCGTCGCGGCGGCGCTTGAAGTTCTTGTGGGTAAGTCCGCGGTCGGCGTCGGCCAGCGTCTGGCTGTAACGACGTGCAATCTCGGCCAGCGTGTCATCCCAGCGTAATGCGGGAAGCGACTGGTCCTCGCGTTGCCGGTTGATCAACGCGAAGGCGTTGCGTTCGGCGAGCCTGTTGTCGACCGGACCGCTCGTACAGGGCAGCGAGGGGCGCGGCAGGGTCGGCCCGGCACAGCCGGCGATGGTGACCGCGACCAGGACAGCCATGGCGGCGGCCGTGCCCCGCGGACTGCGCGGGCGACCGGCGCTTTCGGGTCGGGCCGCCTCCGGCTTTGCCGGTCGGCATCGCGCGCCACCGCGTTGTGACCTGTCCGCAGCGCCGGGCATTGCAACGGTATTGGGGACCGTGCCATCCATGCGTGCATCCTAGTGCAGGACCGCGGACGGATACAATGCCGGCCGGCAACGAACGGGCCGGCCGACAGGACCGGTGTCGCTCAGACGTCGCGGCTGGCGTTCCGCGTGAACCAGACGATGAAGAATATCCCCATCCCGATGATGAACAGCACCGTCGACAGCGACAGAATCCCGATCCAGGTTCCAAACAGCAGTTCGAGCACCTTATCCACGTGAATACCCTCTCTGAAGCAATTGCGTCCAAGAATCGAACAACCCCTGCCGGCAATGTTGGTAAACCGGCGTGTTCATTGCTATGACATGGGTCAAGTGCCGGCACCGCCCTGTTGCGCCGTCGATCATGGTCCCCTGTCGCTGGCGCAGGTGACACGGAGCCCGGCGAGGCCGCACAGTTCACCTTGACGCCGCGCGGTTGCGCTATTCCCGCGTGCGACAGGCACAGGCTCCGCTGGAGGCATCTCCGCTGCGGCAGCGCTCCGGCTGACGTTGCGGCGTCGGGTTCCAGAAAGCCCTGATCACCTCCAACAGGGCAGCGCCTAATGGCCTGGCAGGCTTGCATCGCCGGCTGTTTGAAAAAGTGCCCGCCCGGTCGGCGAGTCGCCGCGACGGCGGCCGATGCTGTCTCCACCTGATGGCCCAGTGCAAATCCGTCCGGGGCGATGAATCGTTCGACGCCTATATCAGGCTCAGGTGTCGTGCGCGTTCATTGACAACCGGATGGCGCTGCACTAATAATGAGACGGGTGTCCAAATAGGAAATGTTCCGACGGTGTTTTCGCGGTAATCGTCTCCGGTGCTCGGTGATCGGGTCGCCCCTGCAGAGGTGCACCCTTTGCCCCAGTGGCACCGTCAACGCGCTGCAAGGACAAATGGAATAATTGATTTCAGCCAGCGGGGAGGAACACACATGGCGACAGTGCTCGTAACCGGTGCCAACGGATTTGTCGGCAGCCACATCCTCGAAGCGTTGATGAAACGCCACGGAATTACCCTGGTGGCTGCGTGTCGCGACAGGCGCAGGCTGCTGCCGGGATTCAAGGGCGAAGTGCGGGAGGGCGACATACGCGACCCCGCCTACCTGAAGACCCTGTTCGGTGGCGTCGATGTCGTGTGCAATGCGGCCTCTTGGACGTCGGCGTGGAATTACAGAAAGGAATCCGAGCGACTGTTTCTGCGCCCCACTCTGCAACTTGTCGACCAGGCGCTTGCCAGCGGTGTCTCGCGTTTCATTTTCCTGAGTTCCACCAGCGTCGCCGCGCCTTATGCGTCGGCAGACCCCATGAGCGAGGCGGATGAGACCAGGCTGAACCTCTGGCCGCATATGCAGAATACCGCACGTATTGAAAACCATATGCGCAAGCGCGCTGGCGGTGGCTGCGCGATGATCAACATGCGGGTCGGTCTCTTCGCCGGACGGCGCTATGGTCTGGGCCTGCTGCCCCTGCTGGTGCCGCGCCTCAAGACCCATCTGGTCCCCTGGGTGAATGGCGGCAGGACCAGCATGCCGATCGTCGCTGGCAGCGACATCGGCGAGGCGTTCGCGCTCGCCGTGACGGCCGAGGGACTGCAAGGCTATCAGAGTTTCAATGTGGTCGGGCCAAGCGTGCCGACCGCGCGCGAGGTGATCACCCATATCAGCAAGACGTTCAACGTGCCCAGACCGCATTTCGGCGTGCCGTTTTTCATCGCCTATCCCTTTGCGCGGTTCATGGAACTGCTCGACCCGATCGTGCCCTGGGAACCGCTGGTGACGCGCAGCATCGTCCACCTGCTGGAGGAAACCAGCCCCACCAACGAGCGGGCGCGCGACCGGCTCGGCTACCGGCCGACGGTGCCCTGGCAGGACGCCATCAACACCCAGATGCAGGAAATGGCGGTCCGGCAGACCAAGCCCATGAAGATGTTCAAGCCGATCGAGCAGTGAGCCGTCGCCCGCAGCCCGCGGAATGGCGGGCCAGATCCGCGTCGTGCCGTGCGGAAGTACCGACAGGGAAATGAATTCATGCGATTCGAATATCCATTTGGGCCTCGCTCCGCAACCGTCGACGGCGTAAGGCTTCACCGCCTGGACGAAGCCAAAGGGCCGGTGTTCCGTGGGGTGCCAGGCGGCGAATTTCATCTTGTACAGAACACGGGCCCTTATTTGCACGACGCCGCCGGCGAGGAGGCTGCCGGGCGGATAATACGGCTTCTCGATGAGCGGGCGTGGCCGCACCGTCTTGCGGAGGCGTCAGTCGGCGCGTCGCGGGCCCGTTGAAGGCGCGCTGCCGCTTCGCGGCTCCAGGCTTGGAGGGAGCACTATGAATGTGAGAGGTGCACGCAAATGCGACCGCATCGTGCAGACGGCGGATCTCCTGTTCTATGAAAAGGGTTATAACCGAACCTCGTTCAGCGACATTGCCGATGCCACGGGTATCGGACGCGGCAATTTCTATCATTATTTCAAATCCAAGGACGCGATACTCGATGCGGTCATTGAGTACCGGGTCCGCGGCATCGCCCAGCAGCTCATTGCCTGGGAGGCGGCGCATGCAGCGCCACTCGCCCGCCTGAAGTGTTTTGTCGATGTTCTGCGTAGCAGCGAATTCGGCGTCGTGCGCTACGGGTGCCCGCTGGGTACGTTGAGTTCCGAACTCGGCAAGGCGGGCGTCGATGATCAGCTCAAGATCCGAAGGCTGTTCGAAACCTTCGAGCGCTGGCTGGAACGTCAGTTCGTCGCGCTGGGTCACCCGGAGCAGGCCGACGCGCTGGCGCTCAGGCTGTTGTGCCGTACGCAGGGGATCAGTGTTGTGGCGCACGCCTACGGGCAGCGGCACCAACTGCACCGCGAAGCCGACCAGCTCGACGCCTGGCTCGAGGGCCTGGCGGACGAGGCGCCGCACCGCATGCCGGAACGCGCGTCCCGCTGACGAGCAGGCCCGCTCAAACAATGTCCGCCGCTCCGGTCCGGGCATTTTCGAATCCGGTGCGCCGCCTGCGGCACTATGCCGCATAGGGCAGGCGCCGACTCTGGTTTATGCTTTCCACTGAGGCGCTCGAGCATAACAAGCGCCCTTTCAAAGGTTCGGGGAGGATCGGCATGACCAGGTTGTTACGCACCATGGCGGTTGCAGCCGCCATCGTTTCCACGTCCGTTCAGGCCTGCGACTATTGCCTGATCAGCCAGGGCATCTCACCCTTGCAAACCCAGACCGGCTCGGGCGTGCGCGTCACCTACCGTTACACCCGACTCGACTCGGTGTACGACGGCGACAACGAAATCCACAACCCCGGCGTCCGGGAGGAATACCGGACGACCGAGCTGTCCGGCTTTTCCGCGCTGACCGACCGGCTGATGACGCTCGTCAATCTGCCGATTCGCAAGACGCGGGGTGACGGCGAACTTGTGGAAGGGCCGGGCGGCGACCCAGAACGCGAGGACGTCACCGGCGGCACGACCGATGTCGGCGATCTTTCCCTGCTGGGGCGTTACACCCTGATGTCGCGCCACACACTCGATACCAGCACGCTGCTGGCCGGGGTGCTGGGCGTCAAGCTGCCCACCGGCAGCACCAATCGCCACGGCAATCAGGGCGAACACCTGGATTCGCATCTGCAGCCGGGCACCGGTTCGACCGACCTGTTGCTGGGGGTTTCGGTCAATCATGCGGCGGGGCGCTATTCGTTGTCCGCCAACCTGCTCGCGTCTTTGGCCGGCGAAGGCGAGACCGGCGGCGATTCGCACCGCTTCGGCAACTCGGTCAACTACGATGTAACCGGCAAATACCGTATCCTTCCCGCGGTGCCCGGTCAGTCGGCCAACGCAGGGTTCGTGTCGCTGGGACTGAACGGCGAGTCCCGGGCCAGGGAGAAACTGGACGGTCACAAGGTGTCCGATTCCGGCGGCCATACGCTTTACATCACACCGGGGCTCCAGTATCAGTACGGGTCGCGCTGGGTACTGGAAGCGACCTGGCAGTATGCCTTCTACCACGATCTGAACGCGATGCAGTTGGGCGAGGACTACCGGCTGTCCGGTTCGGTGACCTGGCTGTTCTGAGCGGGGTGCCGCCGTGCGCGCATGGGGGTTGTTGATTCCGGCGCTGCTTCTGGCTTTGCCGTCCTTGTCCGCGTCGCGGGAAACCGCGCCACTGGCCGGGCGCCTGGAATCGCTGGACGAAGCGGCGCCGGATTTTCTGCTGCGCGACGCGTCCGGCAGCCCCGTGCGGTTGAGCGGGCTGCGCGGCCGCCCGGTGATTCTGCACTTCTGGGCGACCTGGTGCGCGTCGTGCCGCACGGAGCTGCCGGCCATCGACGCGTTCGCCCGGCGCCTGGCCGCCACCGATGTCGAGATCCTGCTGATCGCCATCGATACGGACACCGACGGCGACGCAGTCCGCGCCTACGCGAAAGCGCTGGGTGTCGCGCTGCCCGTCTTCCGCGCGGGCGACGGCGATGTTACCGATCGGTACTGGACCTGGGGCGTGCCGGTCACCTACCTGATCGACCGCAACGGATGGATTGCCGGCCGCGTCCGGGGTCCGCTCGACTGGACGTCGGTCGCGACGGCAGCCGCGATCGAAGGCTTCGCGACACCCTGACGACGGACCGGCCAGTCCGCATTCTCCGCCGGGATTCCGCTGCGACCGCGGCGCACCGCGCGCCGCCGGGCTGCGCTCATTCGGGTGTGGATAGATGCGCCTCGATCAGCCGCAGCCTCGCGTCGCCGATGGCCCGACCTATCTCCGGTCCTTGCCGGTTGGGCGCGGCCACGTCGGCGGCGCCGACGGCCGCGGTCAGCGCACGCAAGGATTCGAGCCGTTCCCGCCGCTTCTCATCGATCAAGCCGCCGGCCTGAAAGACATCGAGCACCAGACACCAGCGCCCGGGATGCCGGTACGCGCCTCCGCCATCGAGAAGCGCGTGGACGGTCGCCGCGTCTGTCGCGCCGGCCAGTGACTCCAGGCGGATGGCAAGTACGGCGAGTTCGCGGTATTCGTTCGGTGCGCGCAAGCGGCTGCAGATCGCCTCGACGAGGTCGACACGGGCCTGGACGGACGCCTCGGGTGCCAGCGCCTGCAGCAGGACGGCGAACCGCACACGCGCGTCGGCAATTGCGCGCGCGGCGCGTTCCAGCGCGGCCAGCGCCGGGTGCCCGGCGCCGCCGTGTACCCCATCGCCGTCGGGGTAACCGCGGTCGATCTCCGGGAACAGCACTTTGAGCGCGCCGCAGCCGTGCAGCACCTTGAAAAACATCTGCGGGCTGTCGGTGTGCAGCGCCTTGTCCAGCTCCACCCAGACGCGCTCCGGCACCAGGTGGTCGACTTCGCCCGCCTCGACCATGCGGCGCATCAAGCCGTTGGTGCCGTGGGCGACCTTGAAGCCGAAGCGCGCGAACCGCGCGGCGAACCGGGCCGCGCGCAGAATGCGCACGGGATCCTCGGCAAACGCGGGGCTGACGTGACGCAGCAGGCCCGCGTGCAGATCCTCTTCGCCGCCGAACGGATCGATCAGTTCGCCCTGTTCGGTCTCGGCCATCGCGTTGATGGTCAGATCGCGGCGCCGGAGGTCTTCCTCCAGCGTAACGTCCGGCGCGGCGTGCACGGCGAACCCCTTATAACCGGGCGCCGTCTTGCGTTCGGTGCGCGCCAGGGCGTATTCCTCGCCGGTTTCCGGGTGCCGAAACACCGGGAAGTTCTTGCCGACCTGGCGAAAGCCGCGGGCCCGCATCGCGTCCGGCGTCGCGCCGACCACGACCCAGTCGCGTTCGCCCGCTTCCAGCCCGAGCCGCTTGTCGCGAACGGCGCCGCCGACCAGATAGGTTTTCAACGCGGTTCAGTTCCCGCGCCGGGCCGCGCGGCGCAGCGCTTGGTAACGCGCGTTGCGATCGCGCGCGGCGAGATAGGTCGGGACGCTGTGTTCGATGCCGCGCGGCTCGATGCCCAGCGCCGGCCACGCCGGGTCCGCGCAGACACTGTCGTGTTGCAGCGAGTAATAATTGTCCATGCTGAAGGGCTTGCCCGGCATGAGGCCGAGCACCCGGGCTTGCACGCGCGCGGCGAAATCGGGCAGACCGACGATCAGCCGCCGGCAGCCGATCTGGCGCGCGGTGAATGCGACCAGCTCGCGCAGCGTATAGACGCCGGGCCCGCACAGGTCGTAGCGCTTCCCGATCGTCGCATCGTTTTCCAGCGCATATTGAAAGGCCGCGACCACGTCACCGACATACACTGGCGCAAGACGCGATTCGGCGCAGGCCAGCGGAAAGATTCCCGGGGTGAACCGCAACAAGCCTGCAAAACGGTTGAAAAAACTGTCACCCGGCCCGAACACGACCGACGGCCGGAATACCGTGGCCCGAATCCCGGCCGCAGCCAGCACGAGCGCCTCGGCCTCGCCTTTGGTGCGCAGGTATTCGCCCTGTTTGACCGCGGCGTCGGCGTTCAGCGCGCTCATGTGCAGGAGACGCACGAGACGCTGGCGCCGCATGACGTCCAGAACCTTCCGGGTCAGTTCGACGTGCGCGCGTGCGAAGGTCGCGCCGCCGGTCTCGTTGAGTATGCCGACCAGATTGACCACGCAGTCGCTCCCGGCCAGGAGCCGTTCGAGCTGGCCAACGTCATGGACATCCGCGCCGACGAGGCGCACTTGCGGCAGGACGGTCAGTTCGCGATGGCGCTCGCGCCGGCGCGTCGGGACGCGGATCAGATAGCCGGCGTTCGCGAGGCGATAAACGAGATGGGCACCGATGAACCCGCTGCCGCCGATGATGCAGACTGTCTTCATGGGATTGGGATTGGCCGTGTCCTGTCCGGTCTTGACCGTTACATCCTGACGGCAGGTGCCACGCCGGTCAACCGCCGTCAGGGGCCGGCGGCTGACGGCGCCTCGACCGGCGGCATGCGCGCGCTCAGACGTGTCGGGTCGCGCTGCGTGCGCCAGTCGAACACGGTGGCGTAGGCCAGCACGTTCTGAACGTAGCCGTGCGTTTCGTTGATCGGGATGCACAGCAGCCACAAGTCGGCCGGCAGTGTGCCGTCGGCCGGCAGCCAGCCGTCGACGCGCTGCGGCCCGGCGTTGTAGGCAGACGCGGCCAGAACCGGTGAATTGTCGTAGCGATCCAGCATCCGGCGGAAATAGGCGCTGCCCAGGCGGATATTATGGTCGGGCTCCAACAGGCCGTCGTTGCCCGGATAGTGCAGGCCGGCGGCCTTGGCCGCCAGCCGCGCCGTCGCCGGCATGAGCTGCATCAGACCCATCGCGCCCAAACGCGAACGCGCGTCTTCCATGAACGCGCTCTCCTGGCGCACCACGCCGTAGATCAGCGCCGGATCGATATTGTAACGATCGGCGTTGGTCTCGATCAGATCCTGGTGCGCCAGCGGAAAGCGCAGCACGAGGTCCGACCAGTAGCCCGCGTCAGCGGCCGTGGCGATGGCCCGGTCGTGCCAGCCCCAGCGGCGCGCGATCTCGGCGGCGTAGGCCAGCCGATCCTCGTCGAATCCGGCGATCGCCGCCTGCCACTCGCGGCGCGCATCCAGCGGCATGTCCAGCAGCAGCAGTTCGTGCGCCCGCACGACGCCGGGAACGTTTTCCAGTTTTCCCAGCAGCTTCTCGTCGAAGGTCAGGCGTTCATTGTTCATGCTGTAGGGCTGCTGCAGGCGGTCGGCCGCCAGAAATCCGTAGTAATTGCGGTCCTGCATGATCTGTTCGTACAGTTCGCGCGCGTGTGATCGGTCGCCGCTCTCGGCCAGCGCATAGGCGCGCCAGTAACGCCATTCGGGGCTGTTGCGGGCGTCCGGATCGAGCGCATCGATCCAGACCAGCGCGCTGCCCCAGCGGCGCGTCAACAATGCGTCGCGCACGCGCCAGGTCGCGATAGCCGCGTCGGTGGCCGTAGCGGGAACGGCCGCCAGCCACTTGCCGGCGTCGGGGTGCCGATCGAGCGCGCCGAACAGTGCGATGTCGTGCAGGATCTCGCCATAGGCCGGTTCCGTCGGACGCCCATGGGGCGGCAGGTTCTGCAGGCGGTTCCAGGCCGCCTCCGGATCGGCGCGCGCGAGTCGCTTCAGACCATGCACGATGATGTCCGCAAGGGGGCCCGCGTCGTCGGCCGCTTCGCCGGTGACCCACGGCTGGGCGAACGTCTCCGCCGGTTTGCGGTGCATCTGCTCCCACCGGTCCACCCAGCGCCGATCGGTCTCCGGCAGCGGTTGGGCGACATACTGGGCGATGCTGGGACGGTTGGCCGCGAACGCCAGGCGGATGCGTCGCCAGCGCTCCTCGCGATTCAGCATCCCGGCCTTGTCCAGCGCCTCGAACAGCGGATCGCATGCCTTGGGTTGCGAGTAACCGACGCGCCAGAGCGGGAGCGCATCCTTGAGTACTTCCTGCCGGCGTTCCGGCCTCTGGTCGAGCCGCGCGCGCAGGTCGTAGCACTGCATGGCCACCGACAACTGCGGCCGATAGTGCGCCAGAAAGGTCTTCCAGTCGCCGTTGTCGACCAGTTGCTGAAGCCAGGCCACGTACAGCCGGTCGGCGATCGGCTGATCGGCGTACTTCGTCACGAACGCCTCGATGCGTTCGGGCGCCTCGCCGGCCAGGTTCTTGCGCAGCGCGCCGAATTCGAGGTAGCTGTACAGGGGGTAGCGTTTCAGCCGGTCGCGCAGGCTGTTAAACTCGGCCATTCGGTTTTCGCCCAGCGCCTGCTGCGCGCGCTGGAACATCTCGCGCTGCCGCGCAAGCGGATCGGTCTGTTTGGCGCTCGTTTGGGCGCCGGGAAACAGGATGACAATGGCAAGAAGAAACAGGAACAGGTGGCTGTTCATACTGACTAAGAATCCCAACGAGTGAATCGATTGCCGAAGCGCTACCTTAAAAGAGTTGTCCGCCGCGCACAACAGTTGCAACGATGCCGTCGACAGCGCTGCTGATCTGCCTGTTGCTGGGTGGGTTTGCGGGGCTGGCCGCCGGCCTGCTCGGCGTCGGCGGCGGTCTGATCATCGTTCCGGTGCTGGCCGGGCTCTACGACAACCAGGGTTTCCCCGACGCCATCATCATGCAGCTTGCCGTCGGCACGTCGCTGGCGACCATCGTCGTCACCTCGTTGTCGTCGATGCGCTCGCACCACCGGCGCGCCGCCGTGCTCTGGCCGCAGGTGATGCAATTGGGTGCCGGCATTCTGTTCGGCGCATGGCTGGGTGCGGCCGTCGCGCACCGGTTGAAGAGCAGGGAGCTGGGATTGCTATTCGCACTGTTCGAATTCGCGGTCGCCGCGCAAATGATCTGGGGGCGCCTGCCGGCGGCGCACCGCCGCATACCCGGCCGGTGGGCGAATGCCGGTGCGGGGCTGGTCATCGGCACGGTCTCGGCGATTCTGGGGATCGGCGGCGGTACGCTGACGGTGCCCTGGCTGGTCTGGCACAACGTCGATATCCGTAAAGCGGTGGGCACGTCGGCGGCCTGCGGGCTGCCGATCGCCCTGGCCGGCGCGCTGGGCTTCGTCGTCGCCGGGTGGCGTGTCGAAGGTCTGCCCGGCGGCGCGACCGGCTATGTGTACTGGCCGGCGGTGGGTGCCGTTGCGGCGAGCAGCGTGCTGGCGGCGCCGGTCGGCGCGCGCCTGGCGCACAGCCTGCCGCGGGAGCTTCTGAAAAAAGTCTTCGCGCTGTTGCTGGTCACACTCGGCGTACTCATGCTCATCCGGCTGTCGTCCGCGTGAACATCGGCGCCGGGGCTCAGCGTGTAGTGGTCCGCGCGTTCCATCACACGAAACTGGTTGGTGGTCAGGGGTCCCGTCTCGAAAGTCTCGAAGGGATGCCGCGCGTTGGGCGCCGCGTCCGGTACGTTCAGGGCGATCGGCTGCGGCAGGATGGATGTGCCGCCGACGCGTACGTCCACGCTGGCCGCGGCGGGCGCAATGCTCGGCGGCAGGTCGAGATACACCAGCGTCTCGAACCAGTCCTTGTCGCCGCCCGTGGAGAATGCGTCGATAGCGGAGCCGAAACGGGCGCCTTCGAGTTGCGGCCGATCGATCTCCAGTGACATGCCCTGGCCGCGCTTTGGACCGGCAACGTCGGCACGGGAAGCCTGCGCGGTAACGGGCTCCCCAATCCGACCGGCAGCTTTTCGACCGGATTCCAGTTCAGCTCGGCTCCTGTTGCGCCCTACACGTTCGGAAGCGGGGTGGTGGCGGATATCACCAGCGGTGTCCTGAGCACCAACTCGCTGGAGTTCGGTGCGAACTGGGTGGCTCAAATCTGGATATGTCGCCCGATCCCGGTACGCTGGACGTGCTCTGGACGATTGCAACGTCCAGTCCATCGCGATTTGCGGTCGCATTCCGCTGGAGTCACGCTATCACCTGCGCGCAAGACCCGAGTCTGTCCTTTACCCGCTTTACCGCGCGCTGGGTGATCGAAGGTTATGCCGAAACCGGTTTCGTCGCTGGCTGCAGATAGGTGAGTTCCGGTACGACCTGCCCCTTCCCGACACCGGTTCCCGGGTCGGCGTGGCTGTTCGGCTCGGGGCTCGCCGGCATGGTCGAGCCGGTTCGCCGTCGCCGTATTCGAGTCCCCCGGCGAACGCGGCGGGATAGCCCGGCGAAGGTATTCCCACTGGCATCGCGCTTCACGCGGAGGGGCGAACCCGAGCCCGATCCGCGGACGTGCGCGGCGGCGGTTTGTCAGCCGCCCGTCATCGACATGAAGCGTATGACCTTTTCGGGCTTTTCCCGGAATTCGTGGCGCTCGGGCTTGCGGGCGATGGCCTTGCGGATGGCGTCTTCCAGAGCCGCGTCGTCGATGCCGGCACGCAGCAGCGGACGCAATTCCAGCTTGTCGTCCTGTCCGAGGCAGAGATACAGCGTGCCGTCGACCGCCAGGCGCACGCGGTTGCAGGTCGCGCAGAAATGCTGCGATATCGGTGTGATGAAACCGATGCGCAGTTCGGTGCCGGCAACCTGCACGTAGCGCGCCGGCCCGCCGCCCGGCATTACACCCGGCAGCAATTCGTAGCGTCGCTCCAGTTCGTTGCGCACGTCGTCCAGATTCTTGTAATGCCCGGTTGCATCGCGCCCGCTGTCGCCCATCGGCATGGTTTCGATGAAACGCAGCGTGAAGCCGTGCTCGATGCAGAACGCCACCATCTCGCCGACTTCGTCGTCGTTGACGTCCTTCATCACCACCATATTGATCTTGATGGGCGCAAAACCCGCCGCTTTCGCCGCCATCAAACCCTGCATGACTTTGTCGAGCCGCCCGCGGGTGATTGCCTTGAACCGCTCCGGCCGCAGGCTGTCGAGGCTGACGTTCAGGCGCGACACGCCGGCGCTTTTCAGGCTGGCGGCCTGGCGCGCCAGGCGCGTGGCGTTGGTGCTGAGCGAAAGGTCATCGATGCCCGGCAGCGCCGCCAGCCGCGCCGCCAGCAGCGGCAGGTCCTTGCGCACCAGCGGCTCGCCGCCGGTCAGGCGAATGCGCCGGACGCCGAGCCGCGCGAAAGCGGCGGCGACGCGTTCGACCTCGGCGAAGCTCAGCCAGTGGCCCGGCTCCTCGAAATCGGTGAAGCCTTCGGGCAGGCAATAGGTGCAGCGCAGGTCGCAGCGGTCGGTGACCGACAGGCGCACGTACTCGATGGCGCGATTGAAAGGATCGACGAGACGGCTCATGTCGCCAGTTTAGTCCCGAAACCGGGGTCGGAACACAGTTTTCGCTGATATTCGGCCGGGCGAACAGTGTCCCGTGCTGATCCAGCGCGTGTCTCGGCGAATATCAGATAAGACTGTGTTCCGACGCCGCCACCCGCCTGGAACAACCCGATACTGGTATGGACTTTGCGCGCCTTTGCAGTAAATTCCCCGGCCAGCGCCGGTTACAGCGTATTTCGGCGGAGCGACGGTTCAGACTGTCTGGTAATAAAGATTCTGCGGGTGGTTGGCCTGGGCCAAGAAGAACCACCGTTCCGCCAGCAGCCCCACGTACTGGACCGCGAAAGCCGCCACCAGCACCATTGCCGCCTGCGTTCCCAGCTCGAAGGAGAGCAGGGCGATCGGCAGCGGAAATACCAGAATCAGGAACAGCCATTTGATGCCATTGAATTTCGCCGCCGAGGCGCCGTGGAAGAATTCGCGCGTGTTGAACGAGCCGGCCATGAACCCCTGGGATTTCTGCACGATATGAGTATGGCGTATGCCGATGGCGCTGCGCGGACTCGACAGGTGCTTGATCCGCCGGTTGCGAAACAGCGATGCCGCGCGGGTGATGAAGGCGAGCAGCGTCAGGATGATCGCCCAGCCGCCATAGAAAACTGTCAGCCCCGAGCCATGGTAGGCGGCAAACGCCGTGGCCAGCGTGAAACCGGACGCGCCGCCGAGCAGCAGGAAATTGACCACGGTCAGCGGCGTGGCCCATTCCTGAAGGAACTTGATGCACGCGTAGATCATGCCGGTGCTGATGAACAGCGCGAAAGCCAGCAGTGTGTTCAGGGCGCCCGCCGCGAGCGACAGATCAACGTCAATCGTGTCGCGGAACCTGAACAAGAGAGGATTCCAGCCGGTGTAGTGAATGAGTCCGTAGCAGAACGTCATGAACATGAACGCCGGCAGCAGGATCACTTCGCGCGACAACCAGGACGTGCGCCAGCGCGCCGCCGCGCGCCAGCCGCGCTCGGGGTGGCCGAGGTGGAAAAACGACGCGGCCAGGCCTGCCGCCAGAAACAGCAGCGCGACGGCGCTGCCCAGGCCGTAAAACCTCGCCGGGTCCTGCGCCGGCAGCACCTTGACGACCGAGTAGAGCTGACCGGTGTACAGCGCCAGAAACAGCCCCTGGCCGACGCCGATCAGGGTGGTGAGAAAGATGACGGAAAAGGCGGGGTGCATGTTCTAGTCCTGTTGCTCGTTCAAACTGCTTACGTCTAAGTCCATCCGATTAACCGCGAAGGACGCAAAGGACGCGAAGGAAGACTCTTATTCACCGCAAAGGCGCACGAAGTATCTTTTGCAGAACCTCGTCGTGAATTAAGCGGACAACGTCGGGATCGCCGGCCGGTGAATTTCTGCGTACCGCCTACGCCCGATTTTACTTGGCGCGCCTTCGCGGTTAATAGCATTTGAACCTTCGCGTCCTTTGCGTCCTTCGCGGTTAATCCCAAATCAAAAACTGGCGCCGCCCACCGCGGGCTTGTGTACGGTGCGTTGCGCGAACCACGGAGGTTCCACCGATGACAGCATTCCGCGACGGGCGGCATTGATCGTCTTACCAGCTCGTGACATCGTCCAGTGTCGGCGCATCCTTGTCCGGCATGGGAAGCTGGCGTTCTTTCTTCAGCGGATTGTCAACGCGCACCAGTTCATCGTGGTGAATCGTGATGCGCGACCGGCGCCGCGGAAGGTAATGATTGGCCGGTTTGGTGCCCCATTCCGGCATCAACTGGTAACCGCCGTTCTCGCGGATCGCGACCGCCGCCTCCGATTCCGGATCGTTCACATCGCCGAACAACCGGGCGCTGGTTGGGCAGGCCAGCACGCACGCGGGCTTGCGCTCGCTTTGCGGCAGCGATTCGTCGTAGATGCGGTCCACGCACAGCGTACACTTCTTCATGACTTTTTGCTGCTCGTCCAGTTCCCGGACCCCGTAAGGGCATGCCCAGGAACAATATTTGCAGCCGATGCACTTGTCGTAGTCGACCAGCACGATGCCGTCGTCGGCGCGTTTGTAGCTGGCACCGGTCGGGCACACCGGCACGCACGGCGGGTCCTCGCAGTGCAGGCAGCTCTTCGGGAAGTGCACCGTCTCGGTATGGGGGAAGGTGCCGATCTCGAAGGTCTGCACGCGGTTGAAGAAGGTGCCGGTCGGGTTCCGCTGGTACGGATTCATGTCCGACATCGCGCCGGCCGGACCGGAGGTGTTCCACTCCTTGCAACTGGTGACGCAGGCGTGGCAGCCGACGCAGACGTTGAGATCGATGACGAGGGCGAGTTGTTTCATGGTCGGGCGATGGTTTAATTAACCACAAAGGGCACGAAGGACACGAAGAAAATCGTCATTGTTCAGAAATCGTCGTGTCACTTGCCGGCTCGGTGGCCGTCGGACGTTCGGAGAGTTCAATCAGCCGAAATTCGCTCGAATGCACGACGTGCAACGGACAAGGCGCAAAAAGCGAATTGCTCATAACCCCTAATATACCTTCGTGTCCTTTGTGTCCTTTGTGGTAAAGGCTCTTCATGTCTTGCGACCCGCGAAATACCGCAGCCACCGCCCGCGCTGTTTCCCTTCCGTCTGACCGGGCACGCGCGGCAGCGTTTCGAACTGCGGCGACGAGACCTTGGGTTCGCCGGGGTCCGCGGGATAGATGCGCACGCGCACGTCGTACCAGCCGGCCTGGCCGGTGACCGGGTCCGAATTCGACAGGGTGTCGCCGTTCTTGTCGGGCGGCAGCTCTTCGCTGATCAGGTGATTGAGCAGAAACCCCTGGCGCGATTCGTTGGCATCGCCGGCGAGGCCCCAGGCGCCGGACGCCTTGCCGATCGCGTTCCAGGTCCAGACCGTGCCGGGTTCGACTGCTTCGGAGTGACGGCACAGGCAGCGCACCTTGCCGTACATCGATTCCACCCACATCCAGCCGCCGTCCTCGATGCCCGCTTCGCGTGCCGTCCGGGTATTGACATATAAATGGTTGTAGGTGTGAATCTGGCGCAGCCAGGCATTCTGCGAGTCCCACGAGTGATACATCGCCATCGGCCGCTGCGTGATCGCATTCAGCGGGTAGCGGCGCAGGTCGGTATGGCCGGTTTCCAGCGGGTCGGAATAGAAGGGCAGCGGATCGAAATGGGTCTCCACCCGCTTGCGCAGGTGCGCCGGCGGTTGTTTGCCGAACGACTTGCCCTGTGCGGCCAGGCGGAATTTCTGCAGCACTTCCGAATAGATGTGGATGTTCAGCGGTTCCGCGTAGCGGGTCAGCCGGTGGCGGCGCGCCCATTCGAGGTAACCCTGGTTCCAGTTGCGCATGTACTGATACGACTTGGGCAGTTCGTAGTGGAAGACGCAGTTGTTCTTTTCGTACAGCTCCCACTGCTTCGGATTGGGTTCGCCCATCATGAACTTTTCGCCGCCCTTGCCGCGCCAGCCCGCCAGGAAGCCGATGCCGGAACCCGGCTCGGTTTCGTAGTTGACGATGAAATCCGGATAGTCGCGGAACTTGCGCTTGCCGTCCGCGGTGACGAATGCCGGCAGCTTCAGCCGCGTGCCGAGTTCGATCAGCACCTCCTGGAACGGCTTGCACTCGCCGGTCGGCGGCACCACGGGAATGCGCACCGAATCGACTGGCCCGTCGTACTCGGAAATGGGCCGGTCGAGCATGGACATCACGTCGTGGCGTTCCAGATAGGTCGTATCCGGCAGCACCAGGTCGGCGAAGGCCACCATTTCCGACTGGAAGGCGTCGCATACCACGAGGAAGGGAATCTTGAACTCGCCGTCGTCGTCGCGGTCGTTGAGCATCTTGCGGATGTTCGACGTGTTCATCGACGAATTCCACGCCATGTTGGCCATGAAGACGAACAGCGTGTCGATGCGGTAGGGGTCGCCGCGCCAGGCGTTGGTAATGGCGTTGTGCATCAGGCCGTGCACGGCCAGCGGGTACTCCCAGGAAAACGCCTTGTCGATGCGGATCGGATTGCCGTCGTCGTCGACGAACAGATCGTCGGGGTCGGCCGGCCACCCGAGCGGCATGCCGTTGAGCGGCGTGTTCGGCCGGATGTCGTCCCAGCCGGTGGGCGTCTTGGCGCACGGCGGAATCGGCCGGGGAAACGGCGGCTTGTGGCGGAAGCCGCCGGGCCGGTCGATGGTGCCGAGAATGGTCATCAGGATCGACAGTGCGCGAATGGTCTGGAAGCCGTTGGAGTGGGCGGCGAGACCCCGCATGGCGTGAAGCGCAACCGGGTTGCCGGTCACGGATTCGTGTTCCTTGCCCCAGGTATCGGTCCAGGCGATCGGCAGCTCGATGCGGCCGTCGCGCGCGGTGATGCCCATTTCGTGGGCCAGGCGCTTGATGGATTCCACCGGAATGCCGGTGATCCTGCTGGCCCACGTGGGTGTGTAATCGCGCACGCGCTCGACCAGAAGCTGGAAGGCCGGCTTGACCGGGGTGCCGTCGTCGAGGGTGAATTCGCCCAGCAGGTAGGGGTCGGAGCCTTCGGTGTGCATCGAGATCGGCCGGTTCAGATCGCGGTCCCACCACAATTTGTTCTGCGGATCGAAGCAGCCTTCCTCCGGCGGTACCTCGAAGCGCACGAACATGCCGTACTCGGTGCTGTTCGCGTCCAGGTTCACCAGTTCGGCGGCGTTGGTGTACTGGACCAGAAACTCGCGGTCGTACAGGCCCTGATTGATGATCTCGTGGATCAGCGCCAGGAGCAGCGCGCCGTCGGTGCCCGGCTTGATCGGAATCCATTCGTCGGCGATAGCCGAGTAGCCGGTGCGCACGGGGTTGATGGAAACGAACCGGCCGCCCTGGCGCTTGAGTCGGGCGATGGCGATCTTCAACGGATTGGAGTGATGGTCCTCGGCGGTGCCGATCATCACGAACAGCCTGGCGCGGTCGAGGTCGGGGCCGCCGAACTCCCAGAACGACCCGCCGATGGTGTAGATCATGCCGGCGGCCATGTTGACCGAGCAGAAACCGCCGTGGGCCGCATAGTTGGGTGTTCCGAACTGCCGGGCGAACAGGCCGGTCAGCGCCTGCATCTGGTCGCGGCCGGTGAACAGCGCGAATTTCTTCGGGTCCGTCGCCCGGATGCCGCCCAGGCGTTCCTCCAGCATCTGGAACGCCCTGTCCCAGGAAATTTCCTCGAAGGCATTGTCGCCGCGGTCGGCCCCGGACTTGCGCAGCAGGGGCCGGGTCAGCCGGGCGGGTGAGTACTGCTTCATGATGCCCGAAGCACCCTTGGCGCAGATTACGCCCTTGTTCAGCGGGTGGTCGGGGTTGCCCTGGATGTAACGCACCTCGCCGTCGCGCAGCGTCACCCGGATGCCGCAACGGCAGGCGCACATATAACAGGTAGTGTTCCTGGTCTCGAGGCGGCTCTGCTCGTCGACGGTCCTGGCGATGGGGTCGTGCAGCGGGTTGGACATGGCGCGTCCCGATGAATTCTGGGGGTGTCATTCTAACGGGACTCCGGCAGGCGCGGGTAATCAGCATTGTTGAATTGGACATAAAATATCAAGATGTTCTAATATACTGCTATAGAAAATGGAGTTTTCAATCAGCAACTTACACGCGCCCCACCGCAGCATTACAGAAATAAGGTCAACTTATAGACCCGAAAATTAAAACTGCTGGATTTCCCGGCCAGCATCATTATTGTATGGGCCCCTGCCGGTGTCCTGCGTGACGGCGGCTGAATGACAAGACCACGAATTCCATTTCAGGTTGAGAGGAGTCCTATGTCCAGTCTCGTGAACCCCCACGGCGGCGGTGATCTCAAGCCGCTGCTACTCGAAGGCGCCGCGCTGAAGGCAGAGCGGGAACGTGCCGCCGGCTTACCGAAGGTTAACGTCTCCTCGCGCGAAGCGGGCGACCTGATCATGCTGGGCATCGGCGGTTTCACGCCGTTGAGCGGCTTCATGACGCGGGCCGACTGGGAGGGCGTCTGCGACGGCATGAAGATGGCGAGCGGCCTGTTCTGGCCGATCCCGGTCACGCTGTCAACCGACAAGGCCACCGCCGACGCCATCAAGGAAGGCAACGACATTGCGCTGTTCGATCCGGAGCGCGACGAAATCCTGGCGACCATGAAGGTCACCGAGAAGTACGGCATCGACAAGGCGCACGAGTGCATGATGGTCTATAAGACCACCGACATGGAGCACCCGGGCGTCAAGATGGTGATGGACCAGGGCGAGGTCAACTTGGCCGGTCCGGTCAAGGTGGTGTCCCAGGGCGAGTTCCCCGAACAGTACGGCGAACAGTTCATGACGCCGGCGCAGACCCGCGCCGAGTTCGAGAAACGCGGCTGGAAAACCATCGCCGCGTTCCAGACCCGCAACCCGATGCACCGCTCGCACGAGTATCTGGCGAAGATCGCCGTGGAAATCTGCGACGGCGTCATGGTTCACTCGTTGCTGGGCAAGCTCAAGCCCGGCGACATCCCGGCGGAGGTGCGTTCCGAAGCCATCCAGGTGCTGATCGACAAGTATTTCGTCAAGAACACCGTGATCCAGGCCGGTTACCCGCTCGACATGCGCTACGCCGGCCCGCGCGAGGCCCTGCTGCACGCGCTGTTCCGCCAGAACTACGGTTGTTCGCATCTGATCGTCGGCCGCGACCACGCTGGTGTCGGCGACTACTACGGCCCGTTCGATGCGCACCGCATTTTCGACGAAATACCGGCCGATGCGCTGGAAACCAAGCCGCTGAAGATCGACTGGACGTTCTGGTGCAACAAGTGCGGCGGCATGGGTTCGATGAAAACCTGCCCGCACGAAGCCGCCGACCGCGTGCTGCTGTCCGGCACCAAGGTGCGCAAAATGCTGACCGACGGCGAAGACCTGCCGGCAACCTTCAGCCGTCCGGAAGTGGCCAAGGTGCTCCAGGCGTACTACGCCACGCTGACTGAGAAGGTCGAAATCAAGATGACGGGTCACTCGGCCAAGTAACGACTCTAGAGACCGCGGCCCGGCTGCGGATTGAATATCACTGCAGTAGTTTAAGAAACGGAGAGAAGACCATGCCAACATTTGTACGTACCGACAAGTGCGACGGCTGCAAAGGCCAGGACAAGACGGCCTGCATGTACATCTGCCCGCACGACCTGATGAAGCTCGACAAGGACGGCTCCGAAACCGGGCACGCCATGCGCGCGTTCAACCAGGAGCCGGAGCAGTGCTGGGAATGCTATTCCTGCGTCAAGATCTGCCCGCAGAATGCCATCGAAGCCCGTCACTATGCCGACATCGTGCCCCTTGGCGGTTCCGTACAGCCGCTGCGTGGCACCGACTCCATCATGTGGACCATCAAGTTCCGCAACGGCACCATGAAGCGTTTCAAGTTCCCGATCCGCACCACGCCCGAAGGTTCGATCGATCCCTATGCCGGCAAGCCCGCCGCCGACATGTCGAAGATCGAGGAACCCGGCTACTTCTGCCAGGAGAACGGCTATCGCGCCGGCAAACGCAGCGAGCTGATTCGTCTGTAAGACGGGCAGGCGGATCCACTACATCACAATTTCAGTTTCAGAGGTATCGAGTAATGGCTGGAGAATTTGGAAATCCTGAAGTCGTCGAAGAAGAAGTTGATATTCTTCTGATCGGCGGCGGCATGGCCTGTTGCGGCGCGGCGTTCGAAATCATGCGCTGGGCCGAGGGCACGGGTCTGAAAATCAAACTGGTCGACAAGGCCGCCATGGACCGCTCCGGCGCCGTGGCCCAGGGTCTGTCCGCGATCAACACCTACATCGGCACGGAACAGGATCCGGCGGACTACGCCCGCATGGTTTCCAACGACCTGATGGGTATCACGCGCGACGACCTGGCCTACGATCTGGGCCGTCACGTCGACGAATCGGTGCACCTGTTCGAGGAATGGGGGCTGCCGATCTGGAAGCTCGACGAAAACGGCGAGCGTCACGATGGTTCCAAGGGCATGACTCCGCTGAAGGACGGCGGCAAGCCGGTGCGTTCCGGCAAGTGGCAGATCATGATCAACGGCGAGTCCTACAAGTGGATTGTCGCTGAGGCCGCCAAGAAAGCGCTGGGCATCGACAACATCGAAGAGCGCATCTTCATCGTCAAGCTGGTCAACGACAAGAACGACCCCAACCGCATCGCCGGCGCCGTCGGTTTCTCGGTCCGCGAACACAAGGTGGTGGTCTACAAGTTCAAGGCCTGCCTGCTGGCCGCCGGTGGCTGCGTCAACCTGTTCCGTCCCCGTTCCGTCGGCGAAGGTCAGGGTCGTGCCTGGTACCCGGTCTGGAATGCCGGTTCCACCTATGCGATGGCCGCCGAAGCCGGCGCCGAACTGACCATGATGGAAAACCGCTTCGTCCCGACCCGTTTCAAGGACGGCTACGGTCCGGTCGGTGCCTGGTTCCTGCTGTTCAAATCCAAAGCGACCAATGCCTTCGGCGAAGTCTACATGGATCGCAACAAGGAAATGCTGGATGACTACCCGCCCTATGGCAAGGCGGCGGTTCCGGCTTCCTGCCTGCGTAACCACCTCATGCTCAAAGAGATGAAGGAAGGTCGCGGTCCGATCTGGATGGACACCGTGACGGCGCTGGCCAACCTGCGTGAAACCCTGTCTCCGCGCGAAGTGAAACACCTCGAAGCCGAAGCCTGGGAAGACTTCCTCGACATGTGCGTCGGCCAGTGCGGTATCTGGGTCGGTGAGAACATCGAGCCGGAGAAGAAGAACTCCGAGCTGATGCCGACCGAGCCCTACCTGCTGGGTTCGCACTCCGGCTGCTGCGGCATCTGGGTGTCTGGTCCGACCGACATCGGCGCGCCGACGGATGAAGAGTACGGTGATATCCCGGCCCACCTGCCGAAGGGCTGGAACTGGGGCTACCGTTCCATGACCACGATCAAGGGTCTGTTCACCGCCGGTGACGGCGTGGGCGCTTCCGGCCACAAGTTCTCCTCCGGCTCGCACGCCGAAGGCCGCATGTGCGCCAAATCCATGGTCAAGTTCGCGCTGGACAACAAGGACCACAAGCCCGAACTCGACACGCCGGTCGAGCAACTGGTTGCCGAAATCTACCGGCCGGTCAAGACGTACCTGGAGCACAAGGACTACACGACCGCGATCGACATCAACCCGCACTACATCACGCCCAAGATGCTGCAGTTCCGCCTGCAGAAGATCATGGACGAGTACGTAGCCGGTGTGGCCACCTACTACACCACCAATGCGAAGATGCTGGAAGTGGCCAGTGAGAAGCTGGACATGCTGAAGGAAGACGCTCTGAAGATGCGCGCCAAAGACCTGCACGAACTGCTCCGTGCATGGGAGAACTATCACCGCATCCTGACGGCCGAAGCCCACATGAAACACATCCAGTTCCGTGAGGAATCCCGTTACCCGGGCTTCTACTACCGCATGGACAAGAACTTTGTCGATGAGGAAAACTGGAAGTGCTTCGTGAACTCCGTCTACGACAAGAACAGCAAACAGTGGACCTGCTTCAAGCGCAAGCATGTCGACCTCGTGGACAAATCCAAGCTGTTCAAGTAAGTGTCGTAGCGGGGACGGAATTCAATTCCGTCCCCGAGTTTGACCTTGATTTAACGTGCAGGCCCGGGTGTTCGTGCGCCCGGGCCTTTTTCTTTTTATTTTCCGTGCAGGACGGAAGGTAGAATCCGCAGCCCGTCGGTATTATGGTTGCTGGCAGACAGAGTGACGAGGTAATTCCCATGGCGACAGGCGACACGCTCATTTCGGACTCCCCGATTCCCGAAAGCCCGGTGGTTCCGCAGCAACTGGACGAGAACCACGTGTTCAAGTTCCGTTGTCATAAAGGCATCGATTGTTTCAACGCCTGCTGCAAGTCCATCGACATCATGCTGACGCCCTACGATATCCTGCGTCTGAAGCAGCGGCTCGGGATTACGTCGACCGAATTTCTGAAGCGCTATACCGAACCGTTCGAGTTCGGCAAGAACTCCATCGCCGGTGTCAAGCTGTTGTCCAGGGAAGGGACCACCGAGTGTCAGTTCGTGACGGACGAGGGCTGCAGCGTTTACCAAGACCGCCCGACGGCATGCCGTTATTACCCGGTCGGCCTGCTGTCGCTGCGCCGTTCGGATGAGAATTTCGACCGGATGTCCTTTGCGCTGGTGCGCGAGGATCATTGCCACGGACACCTGGAAGACCGCGAAATCAGCATCAAGGACTATCGCAAGGAGCAGGGGCTCGAAGAATACGACGAACATGGCCGCGGCTGGCGCCAGTTTGTTCTGAAGATGAAATCGGCCGGTCCTGCGATCGGCAAACCGTCGAAGGCCAGTCTCCAGTTCTTCTTCATGGCCTGCTATGACCTGGACCGGTTCCGCGAGTTCGTCAAGAGCGACGGGTTCGGGGCGACGTTCGATGTCGATCGGGCGGAGTTCGACCGGCTGCTGGCCGACGACCTGGCCCTGCTCAAATTCGGCGAGCGGATGATTCTGCAGATCATGTTCGGTGAGGAAAGCATTCCGCGCAGGGCAGACGCGCTCGATCGTCAGGTCGTGCGCCGCCGGGAGACAGCCCGCCTGCGCGCCGAGGACCAGGACGACTTCTAGCAGGCTCCCGGCAGAACGTACGCGGTACAGCCGCGTTGGATGCCGCTACAAAATATGCGTGCGCCCGGCGTGCACCGCGCTTCGTCGCCAGGTTTCGCCGTGTCGCACGCATGCCTTCGCGTCTTTGGGACGGCAGGAGCCCGGTGCGTCGGGTCCGCAATGACGGACGGGCCCGCTTCCGGCCGCTGCGCGCGATTCGGTTCGGGATCACGTAGGAAGGGTGTGGCCGCCGTCCGTGCGCACGTGCCGGACCGGGCCATGCCGTCGGTCCGCTCCCGACGCGGCGCCAACCCGCACAATGATAAGCGGTCGTTATTGATGTGATCATAATTATTTACTTTTAATAATGGATGCCGGGCGATACGATGCGGTCCACGTCACCCGATCCGGTGGCGAGGCTCGTAAGACCGAGAATCAATATCAGTTTTCCGGCAAGCCGGACAATGCAGCGAATTACCAACGTCAGGAGACGACAATGGCCGTAAAGACCTACAGCGCGGGAGTGAAAGAGTACCGCGAAACCTACTGGATGCCGGATTACACGCCAAAAGAAACCGACATTCTCGCCTGTTTCAAGATCACGCCGCAGTCGGGCGTGCCGCGTGAGGAAGCCGCCGCGGCTGTTGCCGCCGAGTCTTCGACCGGTACTTGGACCACGGTGTGGACCGATCTGCTGACCGACCTCGACTATTACAAGGGCCGCGCCTATGCCATCGAAGACGTGCCGGGCGACGACACCTGTTTCTATGCCTTCATCGCCTACCCGATCGATCTGTTCGAAGAGGGTTCGGTCGTCAACGTCTTCACCTCGCTGGTCGGCAACGTGTTCGGCTTCAAGGCCATCCGCGCCCTGCGTCTGGAAGACGTGCGCTTCCCGATCGCGTACGTCATGACCTGTAACGGTCCGCCCAACGGCATTCAGGTCGAGCGCGACAAGATGAACAAGTACGGCCGTCCGCTGCTCGGCTGCACCATCAAGCCGAAGCTGGGTCTGTCCGCCAAGAACTACGGCCGCGCCTGCTACGAAGGTCTGCGCGGCGGTCTGGACTTCACCAAAGATGACGAGAACGTCAACAGCCAGCCGTTCATGCGCTGGAACCACCGTTTCGATTTCGTCATGGAAGCCATTCACAAGGCCGAAGCCGAGACCGGCGAGCGCAAGGGCCACTACCTGAACGTCACCGCACCGACTCCGGACGAGATGTTCAAGCGCGCCGAATACGCAAAGGAGCTGGGTGCGCCGATCATCATGCACGACTACATCACCGGCGGCTTCTGTGCGAATACCGGTCTGGCGCAGTGGTGCCGCGATAACGGCCTGCTGCTGCACATCCATCGCGCCATGCACGCCGTGCTCGACCGTAACCCGCACCACGGTATCCACTTCCGCGTGCTGACCAAGATCCTGCGCCTGTCGGGCGGCGATCATCTGCACACCGGCACCGTGGTCGGCAAGCTCGAAGGCGACCGTGAGGCCACCCTGGGCTGGATCGACCTGCTGCGCGAGAAGTACGTCAAGGAAGACCGCAGCCGCGGCATCTTCTTCGACCAGGACTGGGGGGCCATGCCCGGCGCCTTCGCCGTTGCGTCCGGCGGCATCCACGTCTGGCACATGCCGGCACTGGTGACCATCTTCGGCGACGATTCCGTGCTGCAGTTCGGTGGCGGTACCCTCGGCCATCCCTGGGGCAACGCCGCCGGCGCCGCTGCCAACCGTGTTGCGGTCGAAGCCTGCGTCGAGGACCGCAACAAGAACGGCAAGGAAGGTCTGGAAAAACGCGGCAACGACGTGCTGCGCAAGGCCGCCAAGTCCAGCCCCGAACTGGCTGCCGCGATGGACACCTGGAAAGAGATCAAGTTCGAATTCGACACCGTGGACAAGCTGGACGTGGCCCACAAATAAGACTTCGTACACGCGGTTTGCGTGAGGCCCCCGATCCTCTCGCAGTCCGAGAGGGTCGGGGCGAGCATCCGCGAATTCGAATACCTATCTAGTGAGGATTTACCAATGAGCGAAATGCAGGATTACAAATCGAGCCTGACTGATGCGACCAGCCGCAAGTTCGAGACCTTCTCCTATCTGCCGGAAATGAAGAAGGACGACATCAAGAGCCAGGTTGAATACATTGTCAGGCAGGGGTGGAATCCGGCCATCGAGCACACCGAGCCGGAAAACGCGTTCGACCACTACTGGTACATGTGGAAGCTGCCGATGTTCGGCGAAACCGACGTGGATCGGATTCTGGCCGAGGCTGATGCCTGCCACAAGGCGCATCCCAACAACCACGTGCGCCTGGTCGGTTATGACAACTACGCGCAGTCGCAGGGTACGTCGATGGTTATCTACCGCAGTCCGATGAAGGTCTGAAGCGGCGGGGTGGCTTGAGTCTATAAGGAGCCCCTGGCCGTGGTTGCGGGCAGGGGCTTTTTTTGTATCCCAGCAAAAAGGGGTCAGTACCAAATGGCGCTTACTTAGCTCTGAATTCAGGGGTTTCGTCATTCCGGCGACGGCCGGAATCCAGGAAAGCTACCACTATTGCAGATTCTGGATCCCGGCCTTTGCCGGGATGACGGCAGTTCTGGGCTTAAGTAAGTGCCATTTGGGTCAGTACCCTTTTCCGCTGATTTCGCTTGATTCGGGACGCGCGCCCAAATCGGGGTACTGACCCCTTTTTACTCAGGAAGCATGGCCATGAGCAACGTCAAAATCGAACAGTACAAGGTCAAGAAACAGCCCTATTATGAGGCCGTCGGCGACGAAATCGAACTCTATGAAGCGGCCTATGGCGCGCGCATGCCCATGATGCTCAAAGGACCGACGGGCTGCGGCAAGTCCCGTTTCGTCGAATTCATGGCGCACCGGCTGGGCCGCCCGCTCATTACTGTCGCCTGCAACGAAGACATGACGGCATCCGATCTCGTGGGCCGTTTTCTGCTGGACAAGGACGGTACCAAGTGGCAGGACGGCCCTCTGACGACCGCCGCGCGCATCGGCGCCATCTGCTATCTGGACGAGGTCGTCGAGGCGCGGCAGGATACGACGGTCGTGATTCATCCCCTGACCGACCATCGCCGTACGCTGCCGCTCGACAAGAAAGGCGAGCTGATCGAGGCGCATCCCGATTTTCAACTGGTCATTTCCTATAACCCGGGTTATCAGAGTCTCATGAAGGATTTGAAGCAATCCACGAAACAGCGTTTCGGCGCGCTGGATTTCGACTACCCGGAGGCGGACATCGAAACCGGCATCGTGGCGAAGGAGAGCGGCGTCGAAGCCGGGGTCGCCGGCAAGCTGGTGCAGATCGCGCACCGCGCGCGCAATCTCAAGGGCCACGGACTGGATGAGGGCATTTCGACGCGCCTACTGGTCTACGCCGGCCAGTTGATCAGCAAGGGCATCGCGCCGATTGCCGCCTGCAAAATGACGATGGTCACGCCGCTGACGGACGATCCCGACATGCGGGATACGCTGAATGCCGCTGTGCAGACGTTCTTCGGTTAACCAGGCAACGCGCTGCGCGACGCTATGACGATCAGTCTCGACGATTACCGCGAGTGCATGAAAAACGCCGACCCGGCGGTGCTGTCCACGCTGGAAAGCGTGTTCCAGGAAGCCTCGCGCGTCATGTCGCCGGCGGGCCTGCACGACTATCTGGAGGGCGGCAAGGGCCTGTGCAAGCTGGGACGCGGGACCAACATCGTGATTTCCTATCTCGAAGAGATGCCGGCCGTGGTCAAGGAATGCGGCGAGGACATCGTTCGCGACGTCATCGAAGCGGCCATGAAGTTGTCGTCGATGACCTCGGGCGAGGTCATTGCTCTGTTGTTTTCCACGCTGCCGACCGCCGCGCGCCGGCTGGGCGATCCGGAGTTGCTGCGCGGCTACCTGAGTTTCGTTCATCAACTGTCCGCGAAGGCGGCCCGCGGTCTGCGCCCCATGCTCAACCACATGGACGAACTGCTCTCGAAGCTGACGCTGAGCGGCCTCAAGCGCTGGGCCTTCTTCGGCGCCGATGCGCACCGGCGCGATTTCCAGAACCTGCAGGCGTATTTCAATCTGGAGACGGCCGACAGCACGGCCATGCTGCAGAAGGAGCGCCGCGGCACGCTGTTCATCGACACGCAGCGCAAACTGAACTTCTACCTGCGGGCATTGTGGGGCAGGGATTTTTTCCTGCGGCCGACGGCGGCGGATCACGAAGGGTTCAAGCCGTACATCGAGCGCCGTGTGCTGCACCTGCCCGATGCGGTGGACGACGTCGCCGATGTCAGGGGCGCGGAAGTCTACCGCGCGATCGCGGCCCACATGGCGGCGCACATGTGCTACACCAGTCAGGCGATCTCCGCGGAGCAGCTCAGTCAGGCGCAGATGTTCTTTGTCGGCTTCATGGAGGACGCCCGCGTGGAGTATTGCGCGGTGCGGAATTTTCCGGGCTTGAAGAAACTCTGGAAGGCGCTGCTCGAAGCCGAGTACGAAGGCAAACCCGAGCACGGAACCGTCGCGCTGCTGGAGCATCTCGCACTGATGCTGCTGGACGCTGGCGTGCGCGGCGAGGATACGGCACTGAACGCGTTTGCCGACCGATTCCACGCCGACATCGAGGCCAACCGGGAAAACGAGAATCTTTCCTGGCACAGGGGCATGGAACTGTACCACCTGTTCGCCGAGCGCCGCGAAATGCCCAGTCTGCGAATCCTGCAGAACATCCGTATCGCCTACCGCGACGACAATCGATATGCGTGGGAATTCGAAGAGTTCGATTGGACCAGGGAGATCGAGTACGTGCCTGCGAGCCAGCGCCAGGTGCGGCGCAAGGTCAGCGCGATCGAAATGGCCAACGAAGTCGACTGCGAGTTCGCCGGCGACGACGCCCAGGAAATCTGGACGTGCGAAACCGAGTTGTTTCCCTACGAGGACATGGGCGTCAGCTATAACGAAATGTGGGGCAGGGAACCGGTGTCGGATCCTTTTCACTACCAGGAATGGGACTATCAGGTGCAGTTGCACCGGCCGGACTGGGTGACCCTGTTCGAGCGCCGTGCGAGCCGGGGCGATCCGGCAGTCATCGAGGACATCCTCACCGCGTACAAGCCCGTCGCCCATCGCATCAAGCAGATCATCGACCTGTTGACCCCTGAAGGCGTCCAGCGCGTGCGCAACATGGAAGACGGCGATGAAATCGATCTGAATGCGGCGGTCGACGCGATGGTGGCGATCCGTATGGGCGAGCAGCCCAACCCGCGCATCACCCTGCGCAACGTCATCAAGCGCCGCGATCTGGCGGTGGTGGTGCTGCTCGATCTGTCGGAGTCGACCAACGAAATCGTGCCCGGTTCCGACAAGACGGTGCTGCAACTGACGCGCGAGGCGGCTTCACTGGTGTCGACGGCGATCAGCGGCATCGGCGATCCGTTCGCCGTCCACGGGTTCGCCTCCGACGGACGGCACGATGTCCAGTATTACCGGTTCAAGGATTTCAACCAGCATTTCGACGACGATGCCAAGGCGCGCCTGGCCGGGATGAAGGGTGGGTTATCCACGCGGATGGGTGCTGCCATGCGCCATGCTGGCCACCACCTGCTCAAGCAGCCGGAGCGGCGCAAGCTGCTGCTGGTGGTGACCGACGGCGAGCCGGCGGATATCGACGAACGCGATCCGCAACACCTGCGCCACGACACGCGGAAGGCGGTCGAGGAACTCTACGCGAGGGGAATACTGATTTACTGTCTGACACTCGATCCTGACGCCGATCAGTATGTGAAGCGAATCTTCGGCGAAAACCACTACACGATCATCGATCACGTGCAGCGGTTGCCCGAGAAACTGCCGGCGCTGTTCGCCAGTCTCACGAGCTGACCGGAGGCATGCCATGAACCGGCGGGGTGAGTCCAGGTACGTGGGTATCGACAAGGATATCAACGGCGGCATGACGGATGCCGGCAGGATTATCCGCGACGCCTGGGCGTTCAGGATCATCGAAGAGACGGAGACCTGTGAGGGGTGGTTGCCTCAGGGGATCGAGGATCTGTGGCGCAAGGTGAATGCCGAGTGGGAAAAATACGGGTTCCGCGTCGGCAATCTGCCCGGGCCGGTCAGAGAGCGTTTCCTCAGGATCCAGGAACGGGCGGTGCAGCGCGCGCGTGCCGCAGGCTGGAATCCGGAACTGGGCGACGAGGAATGACGCGGCTGCGTCGCGTACGGGCATGAAAGTCAGCTTCGCGCGCGGCAAGGAACTGGTCAGAGAGGAAAGACGGCTTCCCGCCAAGCTTTATAACCGGATTCGCCTGCTGTTCAACCGGACGGACGTCGACAATCTGTTCATCCCCATCCGCTCCATGCAGTACCTGGCCGTGGTGGACAACGAGGAAATCGTGTTTGTCGACGGCCAGGGGCCGCGCAATATCGAACTCTCCTGGCAGGGTTTCCGGGTGAGCGATCGAGATGATCTTGTCTCGCCGATCGCGTATCAGTGCGTTTACTACACGGAGGGGTCGAGGCGGATCATGAACCGGTTGCAGGCAGAGTTCTTCAAAGCGCTGGAGCTGCTGGAACGGCGGAGCCCGGGCTCGGAAGGGCAGGCGACCGTCACGCCGATCCGGCGCGGGGACTGATATGCAGGCGACCCTCATCGATTTCATTCGGCATGGCGAGCCGGTCGGCGGTCGGCGCTATCGTGGCGACGCCATCGATGACCCACTGAGTGAAACGGGCTGGGACCAGATGTGGCGCTGCGTGGGCGCATTCTCGGGCTGGGACGGGATCGTTTCCTCGCCAATGCAGCGCTGCCTGGCATTCGCCCAAGCCTTGTCGGAAAGATACGCAATCCCGCTGACCGTAGAGCCGCGGTTTCGGGAAGTCGGGATGGGGGCCTGGGAGGGCAGAATGCCCCAGGAACTTATCGAACAGGACCCGGATGCGTATGCGGCTTTCTATCAGGACCCGGTGAACCGCCGTCCCGCCGGGTGCGAGCCGCTCGATCGCTTTGGCGCCCGGGTCGCCGCTGCGTTCGAAGCTCTGTTGATGCCGCATCGACAGGGACACCTGCTGGCCGTGGCTCACGCCGGCGTCATCCGGGCCGTGGTCGGACATGTGCTGCGAGCCGATCCGCTGGCCTGGTACCGCCTGCGGGTCGACAATGCCGGTGTGACGCGCTTCCGTCGCGATGCCTACGGTTGCCGGCTGGAGTTTCACAATCGCGCGCGGGTCGATGCGTGACGCACGTTCATTCGTGACCCGCACCGCGGCCGACGTATCGGTCAGATGACCGCCGGCAACGCGGGACTTTTTGATCTGATTCGCAATTCCCGCTTCCCGCACCCCCAACAATGTGCGTGCACACCCTATACTATAATAGTATTGTATGAGCGCGCGGATCGTCTTGAAGGACGGGTCGCGGTATTCCAAAGCCTGAGAGGAGGATAAAAAAGATGGCTCATGTCGTGATTTTGGGCGCCGGTCTGGGTGGTATGCCCTGCGCATACGAGATGCGCGACGCATTGGGAAGCGCTCACCATGTAACCGTCATCAATGCGGAAGACAGGTTCCAGTTCGTGCCGTCGAACCCCTGGATGGCGGTCGGCTGGCGTACGGCCGATGAAATCACGTTCCCAATCGGGCCCTATCTGAATCGCAAGAAGATCGACTTCAAGGCCGGGCTGGTTACCCGCATCGATCCGTCGGCCAATACGCTGACCCTGGAGAGTGGCGAGTCGGTCAAGTACGAGTATCTGGTGATCGCGACCGGTCCGCGGCTGGCCTTCGAGGAGGTCCCCGGCGCCGGCCCGGTCAACGGATTCACGCATTCGGTCTGCACCGTCGATCATGCGCATACGGCCTGGGAGTCCTACCAGAAGTTCGTGCAGGCGCCGGGCCACGCCATCGTCGGGGCCATGCCCTTTGCGAGTTGCTTCGGTCCGGCCTATGAATTCGCACTGATCATGGATACCGACCTGCGCAAGCGCAAAATTCGCGACAAGGTGCCGATGACGTTCGTCACGTCCGAGCCCTACATCGGGCACCTGGGCCTGGGCGGCGTCGGCGATTCCAAGGGGCTGCTCGAGCACGAACTGCGCAACCGGCACATCACCTGGATATGCAATGCGAAGGTAACCAAGGTCGAGGACGGCAAGATGTTCGTCGACGAGGTCAACAGCGACGGCACCGTCAAGAAAGCCCACGAACTTGCGTTCGCGTACTCGATGATGCTGCCGGCCTTCAAGGGCGTCGATGCCGTCGCGGCGGTCGAGGGACTCTGCAACCCGCGCGGGTTCGTACTGGTCGACCAGAACCAGCGCAGTCCGAAATACCCGAATATCTACTCGGCGGGCGTGTGTATCGCCATACCGCCGGTCGAGGCGACGCCTGTGCCGACCGGCGCGCCGAAGACAGGCTACATGATCGAGTCCATGGTCACTGCCATCGTACACAACATCAAACAGGAACTGGCGGGACAGAAGCCCACGCATACGGGAACCTGGAACGCCATCTGCCTGGCGGACATGGGGGATACGGGCGCCGCCTTCGTTGCGCTGCCGCAGATTCCGCCGCGCAACGTCAACTGGTTCAAGAAGGGCAAGTGGGTGCACTACGCCAAGATCGCCTTCGAGAAATACTTCATCAGCAAGATGAAGAAAGGCAGCTCGGAGCCGGTGTTCGAGAAGTACATGCTCAAGGCGCTGGGTATCGAGCGGCTCAAGTAGGCCGCCCGGCCGCCCGGCAGCCCGGCGATGCCCGCCGGGCTGTGGGACTAACGGTATTTCTTTGGATATTCGAAGGCCACCAGCCGGCCGCTCTGCTTGCCGACTGCGCGCCAGTCGTCGACCGCGAACTCCAGCGTGACAGCCGAGCAGGTCGCGAGGCGTTCGACATCACCGCCCAGATAGCCGGCCAGGTTTTCCAGCCCCGGGTTGTGTGCCACCAGCGCAATGTGTTCGTACCGGTTGTCCAGGCCCGCTACAATGTCCCGCAGTGTCCCAAGCGGCGCCTCGTAGAGGCGTTCTTCCGCCGCGATCCGCTCCAGCGGATAGTCCATGCCTTCCGCCAGCATGGTCGCCGTGGTTCTGGCCCTTAGCGCCGGACTCGTGACCACCAAGCCGACCGGCGGCAGCTTCTTCTTAAAGACGACGCCCATGCGCGACGCGTCCCGGAACCCTCGCGCGCTCAGCGGGCGGTCGAAATCCCGCAGTTCGGGGTTGTCCCAACTGGATTTCGCGTGCCGGATTAGGGTCAGGGTTCGCATCGGGCGTCGATAGTCTTTCGAATTGGCTGGCCTGGCGCCTTGCAAATATAAGCTATACTCAGCTCAGTGCGCCTTTACAATAAGAATACCGCATGAACATAACCTTGCGCCAACTCAAAATTTTTGAAGCCGTCGCCCGGCACCTGAGCTTTACCCGCGCATCCGAGGAATTGCATCTTACCCAACCCGCCGTTTCCATGCAGGTCAAGCAGCTTGAGGACGTCGTGGGCGTCCCCCTCTTCGAGCAGGTCGGAAAACGGATTTTTCTGACCGACGCTGGCCAGGAGATGTCCCGCTATGCGCATGTTATTTCCGATACGCTGGACGAGGCCGAGCAGGTTTTCGAGGAACTCCGCGGCGTCAAGGGAGGGCGTCTGCGCATCTCCGTCGCCAGTACGGCCAACTATTTCGTACCCCAGTTGCTCGCGACGTTCTGTCAGCGCTATCCCAAAGTGCAGATCAGCCTGGACGTGACCAACCGCGAGCGACTGCTCGCCGCGCTGGCCGACAACAGCACGGATCTGGTTATCATGGGCAAGCCGCCGGACGGCATGGAGCTGGTCGCCGAAAGTTTTATGGAGAACCCGCTGGTGGCCATCGGCCCACCGACCCATCCGCTGGCCCGGCAGAAACAGGTTCCCCTTGACCGTCTGGTCAGGGAAACCTTTCTGGTGCGGGAGCAGGGTTCGGGCACACGTTCGGCGACCGAGCGGTTCTTCGTCGAGCACGGGCTGTCGCTGTCGGCGACCATGGAAATGAGCAGCTCGGAGGCGATCAAGCAGGGGGTCGAGGCGGGACTGGGCCTCGGACTGCTCTCGCTGCACACACTGGAGATGGAGCTGGCGCTGAAACGGCTGGTGGTGCTGGATGTCAAACAGCTGCCCATACGCCGCAACTGGTACATCATGTACCGGCCGGGCAAGCGTCTGTCCGGAATTACTCAACAATTCAAGAGGTTTGTCGTCGAAGAGGCGGCCGGCATCCTGAAATTACCGGTATTGTCCTGAATTGCGCGCAGCGTCGGGCTATTTCTTGAGTTCCGACGCGTATTCGAGCAGCGCGCGATGAATATCATCGATGGCGCGCTTGACCGGGTCGTGATTCGCGAAGTTCCTGAGTTCCGCCGAGACCGAGTCCAGAGACTCCAGCAGCGGGTCGCCGGTTCTGGCCAGGTTGGGCGACTGCCCGAGCCAGCGCAACGCGATCAGGCTGATATTGTCGCAATTGGGGTAGCTGGCCTTTTCGGCGTCCTCGGCGAGATGCTCGACCGCAGCGTCGATGTAGCCGCCTTGATAGGTTTCGAGAATCCGCTGCTCAGGGAGTGAAGCCCAAAGCCCGTCCGAGCAGAGCAGGATAAGGTCTTCCGGCTCCAGTTCGGTCGCGCCGGTGCTCGGAGCGGGCGGCATGGGGCCGCCCCCCAGGCAGCGGTTCACTGTATTGCGCAGTGGATGTTTGCGCAGCGCCGCTTCACTGACGGCGCCGGTCGCCAGCAGTTGGTCGAGCGGCGAATGATCCCGAGTGCGGGTGACCAATTTGGCGTCACGGATGACATAGAGTCGACTGTCGCCGACATGGGCCCACCAAGCGTGTGTTTCCTGGACGATGCAGGCCACGCATACGGTGCGGGGTTGCACGGGCGGGTTTTCGTGACGACCGGCGGCGACCACGTCAAGATGTGCGTGTTCCAGCCCGGTCTGCAGGAAATCCGCAGGATCCGCCAGCCGGCCGCGCGTGGCGTCGAAGCGCGCGTTCAGACTGTCGATTACGGTCTGGGCCGCCAGCTCGCCGCGGGCGTGGCCGCCCATGCCGTCCGCCACCACCAGCAAGGCAGTGTTGGCGCGCTGGTTGACCAGGCACCGATCCTGGTTGACGGCGCGATTGCCCAGACGGTTGGCGCAGGCTACCCGGACGCGCATCAGTCTTTCCCCAGCACGATGGGCGTGGTCAGGAGCTTTTCCAGGACTGTAAGGCCGCTGTCACCGTCAATGTCCGCGGACGCCTTGAGCATTTCGCGAAATTGCGCGACGCTGCGGGGCCGGCACTGGGGGTCGAGATCCAACGCCCGATCGATCGCGGTCAACAACCCGTGCGAATAGTGCTTCTTGAAGCGCATGACCGCCGGCACCATCCGGTCCCTGGCCACGCGTTGTTTCGCCGAGGGCGGCGACGTACCTTCGATGCACGCGCGCATCGTCGCGCCCACGGAATAGATGTCAGTCCAGGGTCCGAGCAATCCCTCCCGGTCATATTGCTCGGGCGCCGAAAAACCCGCCGTCACGACCTGGCTGGGCTGTTCACGGCGGCTCTGCGGAAAGCCATGCACCGCCCCGAAATCCAGCAGTATCGGACGCCCCCCGCGGCGTATGTGGATATTGCCTGGCTTGATATCCAGATGCAGGAGATCCTGGGCGTGAATCGCCGCCAGGCCGTTCAGCAGGCGCGGAAATACCACGCGCAGAAACTTCTCGCTCAGTCCACCTTTGTATTTTTTAAGATAGTCCTGTAGGTTGGCGCCTTCCTGGTAGTCCATGACCATGTAGACGGTCCCGTTGGCGCGAAAGAAATTGACTACGTTAACTATGTTTGGATGCTTGAGTTCCGCCAGCGTACTGGCCTCCTGGAAAAAGAGCTTGCGTCCCCGGTTCAGGCGGGCCTCGGTGTCTGGACACAATGCAGCCACCGCCCCGTCGGTCTCCCGCCTGGCCAGCTTGCGGGGGAAGTATTCCTTGATGACGTAATGCGAGCCGAAGCGCCGGTGGCGTGCCAGGTAGACGATGCTGAAGCCACCACCTCCCAGCACGTCCAGCAACCGGTAGTCATCGAGTCGGACCCCCGGTTTGAGGGTATCCATCGTGTTTCGCATCAGTCGGATATCGTCGTCCAGGCGTCTATTGTTCTTGGCGTCCCGGGCCTGATTGGGTAAGTTCCGTATTGTTGTTTCATCGGCAAAAAATCGAGGTTTCTTTAAGCTATGGTGAGGAGCATGACGGCGTTTGCACGGACCGCCGGAGAGCAGGGCGGCGCCGAACTGGTGTGGGAATTGCGTTCCGTAAATCATCGGTATCTGGACGCGGCGGTGCGCCTTCCCGACGAGCTGCGGGCGCTTGAACCCCTGGTGCGCGAGCGCCTGGTCAGCCGTCTGGGGCGGGGCAAGCTCGAGTGTGTGCTGCGGTACCGCCAGGCAGGCGAGGCGGCGGAGGAGATCCAGATCAGCCAGACGCGGCTCAACGCGGTGCTGCACGCCTGCCGGGAGGTCGAGAAACGTTCGGCCGAGGCCAGCTCTCCCGGGGTGATGGACCTGTTGCGGTGGCCCGGGGTGATCGAGGAACGGGACGTCGATCTCAAGGCAGTCCAGGGGCAGGCGTTGGACCTGCTCGATGAGGCCCTGGCCGAGCTGATCGCCACGCGGGAGCGCGAGGGCGAACGGATCGCGGAGCTGCTGGCGCGCCGCGGCGAGGCGATACTCGCCGAACTGGTGCGGGTGCGCCAGCGTCTGCCCGAGGTTCGCGCCCGGATTCGGGAGCGACTGGAAAGCCGCCTGTCCGAACTTGACGTACAGGTCGACACCGCGCGGCTGGAACAGGAACTGGTCTATCTGGCCCAGAAAATGGACGTGGATGAGGAACTGGATCGCCTGGAGGCCCATATCGGCGAGGTCGGGCATGTGATTGGCCGTAACGAACCCGTGGGGCGCCACCTCGATTTTCTGATGCAGGAACTCAATCGGGAGGCCAATACGCTGGCGTCCAAGTCCGAGGATGCGGAGACGACGAAGTCAGCGGTGGAATTGAAAGTCCTGATTGAACAGATGCGCGAGCAAGTTCAGAACGTCGAATAGAGAGGTGACAATGGCAATGAGTGGGACACCAGGCACCCTCTATATCGTCTCGGCGCCGTCAGGTGCAGGAAAAACAAGTCTTATCAACGCGTTGCGAGAGCGAATGCCCGAAATCGGAATTTCGGTGTCGCACACGACGCGGGCACCGAGGCCCGGCGAGCGGGACGGCGTGGATTACCACTTTGTCGACAGAACCCGCTTCGAAGCCATGATCGACAAGGGTGATTTCCTGGAGTATGCCCGCGTGTTCGACAATCTTTACGGAACCAGCCGGTCCGCGGTCGCCGCGCGGCTCGACCGCGGCGAGACGGTAATACTGGAGATAGACTGGCAGGGTGCGCGGCAGGTTAGAAACCATTTCCCCGATGCGGTCGGGGTGTTCATTTTGCCGCCTAGTCTGGATGCGTTGCGCGCGCGTCTGACCACGCGCGGTCAGGATGCCGACGGAACCGTGGCGCGTCGCATGCGCGATGCGGTGAGTGAAATGTTGCATTTCGACGAGTACCAGTATCTGGTCATCAACGACGATTTCCAGGCAGCGCTGGACGACTTGGCCGCGCTGTTCCGTGCCACGCGGCTGACCCTTGCCGAGCAGCGCCGCAGGCACGCGGCGCTGCTCGGCGCGCTTCTGGCACGCGGCAGCTCAATCGGGTAGACTTGGCGCCCCGGAAACACGTCAGGTTAGGAAGCGATCATGGCACGCATCACCGTTGAAGATTGTCTCGATAAGGTGGAGAACCGGTTCCAGCTGGTCCTGGTGGCCACCAAGCGTGCAAGACAGCTTTCAAAAGGCGTTCAGCCGTTCGTGGACTGGGAAAATGACAAACCAACCGTGGTCGCGCTGAGGGAAATTGCCGAGGATTACATCGGCCCCTCCATTCTCGAGGAAAAACCCGAGCCGGAGCCGGAATTCGCCTTCGAGGTCGATACCCACGCCCTGCAGGCGGAGATGTCCGAGGCACCCGCCCCCATCGTGCCGCAGCCGGGCGCGGAAGACTGATACCACTCCGTAGCGGAGACTGACGACGCCCGCCGAACCGGGCGCTGTCGGATTCCGTTCAATTCGCCTATGATTCCCGTCAGTGTCCTGAAAAGACTCAGACGGCCAGCATGGGTTCGACCGCGTTAAAACCGGATGCCAAGCATCCCCGCTTTCTGATCAGCGATCTCTGCCGGCTGCTCGACACCTACATGCCGGTCGAGCAGGTTCGTGAGGTCTATCGCGCCTATCTGTTCAGCGCCGAGGCGCATGAAGGCCAGATCCGGTTGTCCGGTGAGCCCTACATCTACCATCCGATGGAAGTCGCACGCATCCTGGCGGAGATGCGCATGGACCATCAGAGCATCCTGGCCGCCATTCTGCACGACGTTATCGAAGACACCGGCACGCCCAAGGAACAGGTGGAGGTGGAATTCGGACGCGAGGTCGCCGATCTGGTCGACGGTGTCAGCAAGCTGACGCAGATAAAATTCGAAAGCCAGGCCGAAGCCCAGGCCGAAAATTTCCGCAAGATGATGCTGGCCATGGTGCGCGATATCCGCGTCATTCTGGTCAAGCTGGCGGACCGCCTGCACAACATGCGGACGCTCGGCGTCATGCGCCCGGACAAGCGTCGGCGCATCGCGCGCGAAACGCTGGAAATCTACGCGCCGATCGCCAACCGGCTGGGTATGAACCAGATGCGCATCGAACTGGAGGACCTCGGTTTTGCGGCGCTCTATCCGCTGCGCTACCGCGTGCTTTCGGAGGCCGTCAAGCGGGCGCGCGGCAATCGCAAGGAGATCATCAACAAGATCGAGTCGGCGATCAGCCAGCGCCTCGAGCAGGAAAAGATCAGTTGCCGGCTTGTCAGCCGGGAGAAGCACCTGTACAGCCTCTACCGGAAGATCCGCGATCGGGTCGGCACGTTCCGGGAGGTGTTCGACGTTTACGCGTTCCGGATCATCGTCCGTGACGTCGATACCTGTTACCGCGTGCTGGGTGTAATGCACAACCTCTATAAACCGGTGCCGGGCAAATTCAAGGACTACATCGCGATTCCCAAGGCCAACGGCTACCAGTCGCTGCACACAGTGCTGTTCGGTCCCTACGGCGTGCCGATCGAGGTTCAGATTCGCAGCGAGGATATGAATCGGGTCGCGGATACCGGCATCGCGGCCCACTGGCTGTACAAGACCGGTGACAAGTCGGGCAACAGCGCCCAGTTGCGGGCGCGCGAATGGCTGCGCGAACTGCTGGAGATGCAGCAGAATGCCGGCGATTCACTGGAGTTTCTCGAGAACGTCAAGATCGATCTGTTCCCCGACGAAGTCTACGTGTTCACGCCGGCCGGCGAAATCATGGAGTTGCCGCGCGGGGCTACGGCGATCGACTTTGCGTATGCCGTGCACACCGATATCGGCAACACCTGCATCGCGGCGAAGATCGACCGCCGTCTCGCGCCGCTGCGCACTCCGCTGTTGAACGGCCAGACGGTGGAGATCATCACCGCAAACGGCGCCCACCCCAATCCCGCGTGGCTGAATTTTGTGACTACCGCCAAGGCCCGCTCCAACGTCCGCCATTACCTCAAGCACTTGCAGCTCGACGAGGCGGTCAGTCTCGGTGAGCGCATGCTCGATCGAGCGCTGCGTAATTTCGCGACCTCGTTGACCGAAATCGATGCGGAACCGCTGCAGGCGTTGCTCAGCGAGTGCGGCTTCGAATCACCTTACCAGCTCTATGCCGACATCGGGCTGGGCAATCGAATGCCGATGCTGGTGGCGCGACGACTGGTTCCGGGCGACGGCGAGGTCGTGCAGGACAAAGAGAGCGGCAGCAAGCCGTTGGCGATACGCGGCACCGAAGGGATGGTGGTGCATTACGCGCGTTGCTGCCGGCCGATCCCCGGCGATGCAATTGTCGGCTTTATCAGCGCGGGCCGGGGTCTGGTCATTCACCGCAACGGCTGCAAAAATCTGACGGAAAACCGCGACCGTTCGGACAAGTGGATCGATGTGCAGTGGCAGTATGACGTTCAGGCAGAGTTTACCGCCGAGATACGCGTCGACGTAGCGAACCGGCGCGGCGTCCTGGCGATGATCGCCGCCGAAATCTCGGAGCAGGGCTCCAACATCGAGAACGTCTCGATCGGGGAGCGCGACGGGCTGGAGACCTCGCTGAGTTTTGCCATCGCGGTCACCGACCGCAACCACCTGGCGCGCGTCATGCGCGGTATCCGCAAACTGCAGTCGGTGCTCAAGGTGGTGCGCACCAAGCAGTGACGCGAAAGCGACGTCGCATGGACGCGGGGCTGCCGAACGACGAATCAATACCAGGCCACAATGGACGGGAGACTACATGATCAGACGGGTCATACAGACTGAACAGGCACCGCAGGCGATCGGCACCTATTCGCAGGCCGTCAGGGTTGACGGCAGGGTCTATTTATCGGGTCAGATTCCGCTGGTTCCGGAGACCATGGAGCTGGTGAGTGGTGACATGGAAGCGCAGATACGTCGCGTATTCGAAAATCTGAAGGCCGTTGCCGAGGCCGCCGGCGGCGGTCTGGCCGATATCGCCAAGCTGACTATCTTTCTTACCGACCTGGGTCACTTTCCGCTGGTCAACCAGGTGATGGCCGAGTACTTCGAACAACCCTACCCGGCCCGCGCCGCGGTGGGCGTGGCCGCGTTGCCCAAGGGCGCCCAGGTCGAGATGGACGCCATCATGGAACTGGCCCACTGAAACACTGCGACAACGTACGGTCGTGAGCGGTGAGTCGCCAATCTCCGAACGTCGTGAAGTCGACGTGCGTCAGCTCGACCGGCTTTCCGTCGAGGCACTGCGCGGTGTGGGCGGCAGACTCGCGACTCGGCTTGCCGCGATCGGTATCACCACGGTTCAGGATCTGTTGTTCCACCTGCCGCGGCGGTACGAAGACCGCACGCGGGTAACGCCGATCGGCGCGTTGCGTCCCGGGGGGCAGGCGGTCGTCGAGGCCGACGTCGAACTCACCGAAGTCAGGTTCGGTAGACGGCGCAGTCTGTTGATACGCGTGGCGGACGGTACCGGTGGTCTGACAATACGTCTGTTTCACTTTTCCGCCGCGCAGCAACAGGCGTTCGCCCGCGGCAGCCGGTTCCGGTTCTTCGGCGACGTTCGCAGCGGTCCGGTGACCCTGGAAATGGTGCATCCGGAGTATCGCCGCGTGGTGGACGACGCACCGGTCACGCTGGAAGATCGCCTGACACCAATCTATCCCGCGACGGAGGGGCTGAGTCAGCAGTCTCTGCGGCGGCTGACCTCGCAGGTGCTCGACATGCTGGATCGGACTACGCTGCCCGACTGGCTGCCGTCCGATCTGCTCAAACAATTCAGGTTTTCAGAATTGCACGCCGCGCTGCGCTATGTGCACAGGCCGCCGCCCGGTGCGGCGCTCGACGTGCTGGAGGAGGGCAGGCACCCCGCGCAGCAACGCCTGGCTTTCGAGGAGCTGCTGGCGCACCACTTGAGTCTGCGCCGGCTGCGCGACCAGGCGCAGTGCCACGAAGCCCCGCCATTGCACAAAGACAGCGAGCTTTGCCGGCGTCTTGTCGCCGATCTGCCGTTTCCGCTTACGCGCGCGCAACAGCGAGTGATCGATGAAATTGGCGTCGATCTGGAACGGTCACGGCCGATGATGCGTCTGGTTCAGGGCGACGTGGGTGCCGGCAAGACGGTCGTCGCCGTCGCCGCGGCGCTCGCGGCGGTTGCTGCCGGTTATCAGGTGGCGGTCATGGCGCCTACCGAGCTGCTTGCCGAACAGCATGTGAACAATTTCCGGCACTGGCTGGCACCGTCCGCCATCGAGGTCGGCTGGCTATCCGGCAAAGTCAAAGGCCGCCGGCGCGAAGCGCAGCTGGCGGCCGCGGCACAGGGGGACACCGCGATTCTCATCGGGACCCATGCACTGTTTCAGGAGAATGTGCTGTTCAATCGTCTCGGGTTGGTGATCATCGATGAGCAGCACCGTTTCGGCGTGCACCAGCGCCTGTCGCTGCGCGCCAAGGGCGCAGGCAACGGCCGGCAGCCGCACCAACTAATCATGACGGCGACACCCATCCCGCGGACACTTGCGATGACCTTCTATGCTGACCTGGACATCTCGGTCATCGATGAACTCCCACCGGGCCGAACACCCGTGCAGACGGTTGTTGTGCCCGACAGCCGGCGCCACGAAGTCATCGAGCGGGTACGACAGGCCTGCCGGGAAGGGCGCCAGGCCTATTGGGTCTGCACGTTGATCGATGAATCGGATGCACTGCAGTGCCAGGCGGCCGAGGATACCTTCGAACTGTTATCAGGAAGTTTGCCCGGGCTTCGTGTCGGGCTGATTCACGGGCGCCTGAAAGCCGCGGAAAAAGCGGGACGGATGGCGGCATTCAAGGCCGGCGAACTCGATCTTCTAGTGGCCACGACGGTGATCGAGGTCGGCGTGGATGTCCCCAACGCGACGCTCATGATCATCGAGAACGCCGAACGGTTGGGGCTTGCCCAACTGCACCAGTTGCGGGGCCGGGTCGGACGGGGTCACGCGGTGAGCAGTTGCGTACTGATGTACAAAGGCGGCCTCTCGCAGCAGTCGCGGGCACGCCTCAACGCGATGCGCGAAACCAATGACGGATTCGAGATTGCGCGCCGTGATCTGGAACTCCGCGGTCCCGGTGAAGTGCTGGGCACCCGCCAGACCGGCGACATGCGGTTTCAGATCGCCGATTTGCTGCGCGACGCCGCGCTGCTGGAGAAAGTCGAGGCTGCCGCCGGCTTGCTCGCAACGCGTTACCCTGACCACGTGGATCCTTTGATCAGGCGCTGGCTAGGCGACGCCGCGGTCTACGGCAACGTCTAGGGGCATCTCGGAGCAGCGGTGGCACACTGCGCCAATTGGAGGGACGGAGACCAGGAAAATCCGGGGACGCATCAAGCCATCGGTACTCGATCTGACCGCGGGAGGTTCTGGCGGCGATCAAGCGCTCCGACCCCTGGACGGGTTTCTCGATGTCACAGTCCTCGGCCGGGCCCCTAGCCTGCGGCCGCCAGCGCGGGGCGCTGAAAGGGTACGACGCGGGTATTCTGCTCAAAGGTCGCAATCAATGCCGAGGCCTGATTGACGTAGGACTGATCCAGTTGCATGGCCTGTTCGAGCGCACGTATACCAGCTGCGTCACCGGCGGCCAGCAACAGACGCCCGCACTGAAAGCAGACATCCGGCCAGATGCGGTTGTCGCGGAGCACTGTCTTGAACAGTGCGACGCGTTCTTCCGGCTTGACGAATTTTTCGGCAAGGCGGAGATAGCGCAGGGCTTCCGAACCGACCACAGATTCGCACTTGGCCTTGACCTTGAGCGCATAGTACTCACGGCTCTCGCGCTGAAATTGTTCATGGCTGTCCCGCCACTCGGCGCGCACCTGCTGGCGCCACCGGTCATCCAGACGTGCGGCGAGCGCCGGCCAGCGTTGCCCGAACACTGCCGTCGCCGCGGACTGTACCGGAAATCCGTCCCACTGCGTGCCCGTGTGACCCAGGGCGGCCAAGCGCTCGCGCAGGCTTGCAGTGCGCAGATCCGGTACTGCGCCCATTGCCTGGAGGATCCACCGATTGGCGTCCTCCTGAGTCAGCATCTGCTCGGTGATCGAAAAAAAGTTCGTGAATGGTTTGACCAGCGGCTCCGGGGTGCGCGTGGCCGCCCCCAGGACCCAGGGCCAGAATCTGGCTTCCAGATAGGCTTTGGCAACGGCTTGCGTGGTCAGCACCGATATGAGCTGGGTGTCGTCGGACTGTGATTGACCGATGCGATCGTGGACAAACGCCTGTGATCTGCGGATTTCCGTCGTCCGGCCCTCGAAGTAATCGGCAAACAGCACGATCGGCTTGCCCAGCAGCCAGCCTGCGGGGCCACGCCGGCGCCCGCAGTGAGCGCGCAGGGCGGACCAGAACGCGGCCTGATGGCAGAGGAACACGGTCGATCCGCCACCCAGGCGCGTTGACCACTGTCCGACTGCAGAGCGCAATGCGAGACGAAACTGATTGGTGTCAAGGCAGCACAACAGCGGCCACCCGAGATAGAGTGTGTAACGCGCCGGCAGCGGGTACCCTGAGCGTGGCTTGGGATCAAGGCGGATTTCCGGTTGGTCGCCCAGCACGATCTTGTTCAGTCGCCTGATTCGAAAATGTGTGCCGCGACGTTTTACCATGGCAAAGAGTTCGGGCGCGTCCACAGGCGTCAGTTCCAACCCCTCCGGTTCGGCCGGCCGGATGGCCAGCAGGCTCCAACTGCACAGGACACCAATCAAGGTCAGAGCAGCGCAGCCTTCGGTGATGAGCCAGTCAAGCGGCGTCTGGGCATTGGCAAACATCCAGCCGGTGGTTAGCCCCGCCGCTGCCGCGCCGATCGGGACAGACAGCAGGACAAGGTTCGCCGTGCGTGCGATCAGCGTAAGCCAGACTGCCTCGATTCGGGGATGATTCGAAAGATGACTGCGCCTTGAGGATTTCCTGATTGCCATGCCTGTGTACTCCACGTCAGATGCGCCGGGTGATGGGAAGAATATTGGCCGCGCGGCCGGCCATTTGAGGAGAAACCTGTCACAACGCGACACGAATGTGACGTGCTGTGGCAAGTCTGTGACTGCTTTCTGATCGAAGTCGGACCCCATTCACACAACGACCTCGCTTGGGGGCTTTCCGCGGTGGGAACTGTGTCATAATGCGTCCCTTCATGAGTCGCGCCAACCGTCCCGAATCCCCCCGTTCGGTCTCCACGGCCCCGAGCTGGCGCCCCGCGCGTTATTGGTCGCGGCGACGGCCGCCCGGCGGTTTGCTGGGGCAATGGTTGCTGGACACCCGTTCCCTGACCGACCGCGTGCGGGCCTGCTGCCGGGGCCGATTCAGCGTGCGGCTGATCTCCCAGGGATGGGCAGCCCCGCGCCTGGACGAGGCGCAGGCCTTGGCGCTCTCCGCGCGCGAACGCGCCCTGGTCCGCGAAGTCCAACTGCTTTGCGGCACCGAACCGTGGGTTTTTGCCCGCACGGTCATTCCGGTGCGTACTTTGACGGGACCCCAGCGCCGACTGGCATGCCTTGGCGCCAAACCGCTGGGCGCTTTTCTGTTCGCCGACCCAGCCCTGCGGCGTGGTCCGGTTGAGTTGGCCTGCATTCGTCCGGCGACCGCCATTTACCGGTCAGCGATGGCGGGTCTTTCGTTGCAACCGGGCGAACTCTGGGCCCGGCGGTCGTTGTTCTGGTTGGGCGGAAAACCTCTCCTGGTATGCGAGATATTTCTCCCCGCCCTGGCACCGTGCAATACAGGGTTGGTTACAATCAGGCCATGACAAGCGGCTCGCGCCTCAGGCAACGACTGATTCAATATGCCCACCTGATGCGGTTGCACAAACCCATCGGGATCCTGCTGCTGCTCTGGCCCACGTTGTGGGCGTTGTGGATTGCCGGCAACGGCGCGCCTGCCGGGCGCGTACTGCTGGTTTTTGTCGTCGGTGTCGTGCTCATGCGGTCGGCCGGCTGCGTCATCAACGACTATCTGGACCGTGACTTCGATCCGCATGTGGCGCGTACGCGTCATCGCCCCCTTGCCGCAGGCAATCTGTCCGGCCGCGAGGCGCTTTGGCTGTTTGTATCCTTGTGTTTGACTGCGTTTGGTCTGGTACTGCTGATGAACCGGCTGACGATCCTGATGTCGCTCGTCGGCGTGCTGCTGGCAGTAAGCTATCCTCTCATGAAGCGTATAACGCATCTTCCGCAGTTGTATCTCGGGGTCGCGTTCGGTTGGGCCGTCCCGATGGCCTTCGCGGCCCAGACCGGTGGGGTGCCGAAGGTGGCGTGGTTGCTGTTTATTGCCACCGTGCTATGGGCGACCGTCTACGACACCATGTATGCCATGGTCGATCGGGAGTATGACGTTGCAATCGGTGTCAAATCCGCCGCCATACTTTTCGGGCGCTCGGACAGGCTGGTGCTCGGCATTCTGCAGGCCATTCTGCTGGCGAGCCTGTTGTTTGCCGGACAGGTGGCCGGGCTGAAAAGCTATTATTACCTGGGGCTGTTACTGGCCGCCGGCACCTCGGTATACCAGCAATATCTGATCCGCGGACGTGATCCCCGTTTGTGTTTCCAGGCGTTTCTCAATAACAACTGGTTCGGCGCCGCAGTTTTTGCGGGTATTCTGCTGGAATATGTTGCGCAGCCCTGAATTTCGGCCGATCACGACACGCTTGCGTCGACTGACGCGAATTGGAACATTCCTGTCTTGTGAGCGAGGCGCATCTTGGCTGAATTCAAACTTGACGAACGCTTGATTGCAGATTGTCATCAATTGGGCAGGTTATCCTTGTGCCGCGTATTGCTGATAGACAATGCACTGGTGCCCTGGTTCATACTGGTTCCCGAAACGGATTGTGCTGAAATCATCGATCTGGGTGCGGCCAGCCAGGCAGTGCTTCTTCAGGAAATCAATCTGGTCGCCGGTTTCGTCAAGCGTCGCTTCGTGCCGTACAAGTTAAACATCGCGGCGATCGGCAACGTCGTGCGACAGTTGCATGTGCACATCGTCGGCAGATACCAGGATGACTACGCCTGGCCCGGCGTGGTCTGGGGACGTGCGGAACGGAAGGCATATACGCCGTCGGATGTTGACGCCCTGGGGCAGGACCTGTTGTACAGGTTCGCGGACGTATTTGAACCCTGTGGGGCTCGGTGATACCTTGGCGCAGTCGAGGGAGGCAAAGAACATTACGTACTGCGCCCGACCGAAACGTGCACCTGATCACATCTGATCGTCGATCAGCCTGTCCATCCGGGTGTTGCGCTTCTTGTAGTCGTCCATAATGATCTGCTGAACCTGCTCAGCCTTCTCGAGGGCCCGTACCTGATCCTTGAATACGTTGTTATCGGATACCCGGCTTCCGTTCGCTGGCCTGTTGCTCTCCTGAGGAGGCGACGCCCGATTACAGGCCGAGAGCGTAAGCAGCGACAACGCTGCGATTAAACTTATAGCGATTCTCACGTGCGAGGCTCCAGGGTATCGCCGATCAGGCCGGCAGGAACTGAATTGGATAGGTTACCGTCACCGCCTCGACCGGTTTGGCGCCAAAGTTGAACATTTTGACGCGCTGCACGAGCTTTGACTCCAGCGCAGGCAGCCCTAACTCGCTGGAAACGATCTCGACGTGGGTAACCTGTCCGGATGGCGCGATGGTCAGGCGCAGAACCAGCTTGCCCTGAAGTGTCGGGTCCTTGCGCAGTTCCCGGTTGTACAGGCTGTAAATTGCCCCTTTGTTCTGATCGAAGACAATCTGAATTTCCTCATCCGATCGGCCGCCGTTGCGTGCCTTGCCTTGCCTGCCGCCGCTTCTGACGGTCGCAACCGGGTCGACGGGACGCTGGATTTCGGTGGCTGTTCGGCTTGCCAGTTGCGTGCTGCCGGTGTCGCGGCTCAATCCCGCGGTATTGATGCCTTTGCTGGACGAGCCGGCTTTCGAACTGATCAGAAAACGTTCCGTCTTCGCTGCCTCCGAGCCGCTGTTGGTGAGTCGCGCCGATCCGCGCAGTTCGTTGATCGATGTTTGATCACGCAGATCGGCCAGTGCGTCGCTCATCGCGAGCAGCCCGGATTGCCTGGCTTTGTCGCGCGCCAGTTGGGTGGTGTCGACCTTCGGTTGCTCGGGCTTGGGCTGTTTTACGACCTTGGGCGATATTTCGGATTTTTTCTCGGGTACGGCTTCCTTTTTGGCTATCGGTTCGGGCTTGGGCTTTTCGACCGGTACCGGCTCAGACTTTTTCGGGTCGGGTTTCCTGGGTTCCACGCGCTTTTCGAAAATCAGTCTGGCGACGCGTGGCGGGAGTTCCATCTGCTGAGCAACGGGCTTTTTCAAGACCGGCAGCAGCGGCGTGGCGATACCGAACGCGAGCGTGACAGCCAGGGTAAAGGTCAGGATCTTGCGAAAACGGCTTTCCTCATCGGCGGTACTCGACCAGGGCAGAATCAGTGAATGCGAGTAAACCATAGACTCAGATCTCCTGCGCCGTTTTTTGCAGAACAGCCAGGGAAATGCGTTCGTAGCCGGCTTCTGTGCACGATGCCATGACTTGCCTCAGCAGGCTGTAAGGAATGTCCTTGTTGCCCATGATCGTCACTTCCAGCGCTGCCTCGCCGGCGGAGCCCGGCAGGACCAGACGCTTTTGCTGCGCAACCAGGGCGGCTATCAGCCCGTCGATCCGGCCCGTGACGCCGTTTGCGTCTTCCGTGGAGGCGGCGCGTATTCCCTGCACCAGAATGTCCTTGCCGGTGATCATGACCACTACGTTCTCGCGCGGTTTGTGCTCGGCGATCGATTCCGGCAGTGCGACGCTACGAGTGCTTGGCAGCACTTCGCCGTCCGAAGAATTCACCAGTAGAAAGAACACCAGTATGGTGAATATATCCATCAGCGAAACAAGATTCATGGCTGGAATCCGACTGTTTCGCTTGTGGTGGCGTTCCATGCGCAATGCACGGCGCGACATTTTCATTGCGACACCCTCTGTGCTGTCTTGAGCACGCCTATAGGCGCATCTCCGATCGATATCACCGGGAACAACTCCGCCTGTACCCGCGTGCCATCTTGTTCTACGCTCGCCACGCGCACGCTGTCCATTACCTCGACCAGGCGTTCATAGGGTATGTCGGCTTCGAGCAGAAGGGTAATGTCCGTTTTCTCTGGAAATCGTGCCTTTATCTGCTGCAAGAGCTGCGATACTGCAGCAAGATCCGATCCGTCCGTCGTCGCCGGGAACGCTTTCAACAACCCGCCCTGCTGGTCACCGACCTCGATGGATCCCTGATGTACAGTCACCTCCAGATCCATCGGAACATCTTCATCTGGCATCTGCTCGCTGTTGGCCGCTTTGGGAACGTTCAGTTCAAGGATGGTAATGCGCGAAAACACGGCGGTGATGAGCAAGAACGGTACCAGGACGACCATCAGGTTCATGAAGGCCGTGATGTTGAGTTCTGGCGTGGCGGCCAGGTGCTTTCTGCACCAACGACGTTTCATCAGGCCGCGGCTCCCTTGCTGCGTTCAGTCAGAATGTTGAGAAACTTCACCGATGCCATTTCCAGGCTGTCCACCAGTTCGGTGGTCTTGGTCTGCAATACCGTATAGATCAGCATCAGTGGAATTGCCGCGATCAGGCCGAAGGCCGTGGTGTTCATGGCCACCGAAATACTTGCGGAGAGCATGTCCGCCTTTTCGGCGGGGTTGGCGTTAGCGACGGCGGTGAATGCCTGGATCAGACCGATGATCGTACCAAGCAGCCCCAGCAGCGTTGCGATATTGGCGAATGTAGCCAGGTAGTGCGTGCGTTTCTCGAGTCGGGGCACCGTCTCCATGAGGCCCTCCTCCATAGCGACCTCGACGTCGTCGCGACGGCGCGAACCGTCAGCACGGTCGAGACCGTAGCGAAGAATTCGGCTCAGCGCTGATTTGGACTGCGCGGCCACCTCGGCCGCCTGTTGATAACGACCTTCCATTATCAGCGGCATGACCTTCTTCCAGAGCCGTTGATTGGTCGCCCGGGCGGCACTCAGATAGACATAGCGTTCGATGGCTATGGCGAGACCCAGTGCCAGCACAAAGAAAATGGGATACATGAACAGGCCTCCAGCCTGAAAGAATTCAATGACTTTCGAGTAAATATCCATTCTGAACTCCTTATGAGTTATCTCTCGGGTTTTCGTGATTGGGCAAACCGGCCTTTAGTCGGTATTGTGAACTTCGTCGAAGTACCGCAACCGTCGGCGAAAGACATCCGGATCTACTGGTTGCAGAACATCGTTCATCAGGCTGTTGAGCGGGCGGTCGGGAACCAGAGCCGATTCGGCCTCCTTCCACGGCACGATGAACAGTGCCTTGGGCAGTTCCTGGTTGCCCATCACCGACATGCCTTCCATATTCAATTCGTCGGCGGCCCACGACTCACCGGCGGCCAGGCAGAGCGAGCACAGAACAAACAGAGTGCGTGGGATCATTACCTGGCCCTCGCCTGGGTCGTGGCAACTCGATGTTTCAGATCGGCCACCCACCCGTTGACTTCGGTATCTTCGTCGCCCGAAAGCTCGATGTAGCGTTCGTACTCGGCAAGCGCAGCTTCCGGCTGCTGCAGATAGATGTCATACAGAATGCCGAGATTGCGGTGCGCCAGCGCATAGTGGTCGTCGATGCGGATGGCATTCTTGTAGGCTTCCAGCGCGTGGTCGAAGTGCCCGAGCTGCCGGTGTACGATACCCAGCTGGTGTTGGGCGGCAGCCTGGTCAGGATTGCGTGCAACGTCCTTTTCAAGAACATCCAGCGCTTTGTCCAGCTGGCCGGTTTCACGATAGGCAATCGCAAGATTTACCGGGGCATCGATGTCCTCGGGGATCGACGCGACACGCTTTTCGAGCAGCGGCACCGCCTGTGCATAGTCTCCGGCCAGCATAGCGGTCATTATCCTGGAGTAGGCCGCATCCATGGCAGGGTCGACCGGGCCGCGCTGCCGAGAGGTTATGCTGCAGCCGCTGGAGAACAGCAGCACGGGCAACAGCAAGACGATGAACTTAGCGAGGCGTGACAAACTTTTCACTCCTTTCCGATTTCGCGTAACGGGCTGGCACGATTGCCGACAGTCTGGCCAGACTCTTCTGCACCCATTCGTCATAGTGCCCGGCCACGATATGCCGAAGATTGGTTTCGTAGACTTCGATGGCCTTTTCCTCAAACGGGTAGGTCTGTTCTTCGAGCAACAGATTGTATTGCTCCAGTTCGTCGGCTTTGAGATTCTTGGGGCGTTCGGAATTCATCAACGCCTTGGCGAAGTCGGTATATATTTCCGCGATCTGGTACGTGGCTTCGGTGGTTACCGGAGCGACTTCGTAGCGCGCGGCCTCCGTGTAGCCGGCGATGACCTCTTCCATGGCTTGTTTCTTCAGAGCCAGATTGCGCTTGAGCGGTTCCCGAAGCGCGATGCTCTGATATGGCTGGCGTTCCTCCTGTGCCAGTGCGAGCCGTGCATGCGCCGCAAGGAACCGCGTTCGGTCGGTGCGTTCGGCGCCGGCGCCGCTGTCTGCTCTCACAATTTCCTGACGCCAGTGGTGTTGCGCGGCGCCGTCGCCCGAAGCGCCATACAGCTCCACGAGTTTGGCGCGGGCCTCGATCGACTGCTCGGCTGGATGCGGAAACGCGGTTACGAACTTCTCATAGGCTGTAAGTGCCTTGGGCGTTTGTCCGGCGGTGGCATACAGCTCGGCCGCGGCCCAGGACGCCTCGCGTCTCACTGCAGGGTCCTGTTCGAAGATCGAGACGCGTTCGAATTCGCCTGCCGCCAGCGCACTTTGCCCGGTCTCTTTATACAATATCGCCAGTGTACGCGTCGCATCCTTGTTGAGTTCGTGCGTCGGGTAGTCCTTGCGCCAGACTTCCAGTATGCGAATGGCCTCCGGCGCTTTCTTCAGCGACACGTAGGCGGCGGCAGCGTCGTATCGCGCCGTGGCCGCGATTGATGACTCGGGGACGGTCTTGGCCGCGCGGAGGAAATGGGCCGCGGCCTCGTCCAGTGCACCCGCGGCGCGCGCCTGATCACCCTGCTTATAGATGCTGGCAGCCAGTTTGTCGCGCAGCTTCGGCCGGCGGTCGTCTGCTGCGGGGATGAGCGCCAGCACGTGCTGATATGCCGCTTCCGCCTTGTGGAAATCGCCGAGGTCAAACTGAGCGTGCGCTGTAACCGTCCACGCCGCAAGTTTCAAATCATCGGGTGCAGCCGCGTCGTCGACGATCGGCTCGGCGGCATCGATCGCCTGGCCATACTCCTGTAGCCCGTAGAGCTGCTCCGCGGCGCGTGACCGCACCGCCAGCGCCTGCGGGTGCGCCGGAAAGGTTTCCGCAAAGCGCAAGGCGCTGGCGATACCCCGCTTGTGCCACTGTGCCCTGGACCGATCCTTGAGCGTGCTTTCGTGCTTTTCGTAGGCGAGGACGGCCGCATAGCCTGCGTCGGACGCCTTGTCATGTTTTGCGTAGTTATAAGCAGTCCGCTCGTATTCCTCGGCTGCCGCGCCGTGACGCCCTGCGCTGGTCAGCAACTCCGCATAAAGGAAGTTCATATAGGGTGTTTGTTCGCGCTCGGGAAACGCGCGCAGGTAGAGTTTGTACCAGTAGCTGGCGGTGTCGAACGCAACCTGGGACTTCTTCTGCAAGGCCTCCGCGTGAAAGTGTTCGGCAATGTCGCGCAAGTGCCGCTGCACCTGATTGAGTACCTCGGATGCCTTGCCGGGATCATTCTTGATCCAATAGGCGGCGCCGGGCTGATAGCGTTCGACGAACGCTTGCTTTTCCTCGAGCACACGTTCGTTGAACCCGGCCTTCTTGAATACATCGATAACACGCGACTGGAACAGTGGCGCTTCCGGATGTTCGGCGTGTACCGTCGCAAAGCGGCGGAACGTGTCCGCTGCATCGGTATAGCGCTCCTTGCTGAGGTGCAGCCCGGCAAGACTCATATAGATCAGCGGCTCATAACTGCGTGCGCCGTGTCGCACGAAATAGCGCTGGACTTCTCCACTGTCGCCCAGGTAGGAGAAGCAAAGACTTACCGCGCGCAACGTATCTTCCAGCCGCTCCTGATCCGCGCGCGCCAGCGCCGGCGGCATTTCCCCACTGCTGTGGCCGTCGATGGTCTCGTCCAGTAGCGTCATGAATGTGTTCAGGGAATTTTCGTATTCACTCAACTTGAATCGGGTCCAGCCCAGCTTGTACAGGGCCTGCTGATGAAACGCAGAGTTTATGCCTTGGTCGACAACCGCCTGGTATGCCTGCTCGGCGCCGGCGTAGTCGCGACTTGTGAACTGATATTCAGCGCGACGAAACTGCACTTCGTCGATCCGATCGGATCGAGCGTACCGACTGGCGTAATTCGAGAGGGCGTCCATCGACGGCGCCGGATCGCCGCTTTGTTCATAGGCGCGAGCAAGCTGATACAGCGCGCTGTCGTTGCGGCCATGATCCGGGAAGCGTGTCAGTAGCTCTTTGTAAAGTTCGGCCGCGTGTGAATGTTGCGAGCCGGACGGTGCATCGCCATTGGCCAGTTTCTGCTGTTCGTCGGCAAGATTGAGATCAGCCAAACGGCGCATTGCCTCGGGCACCAGAATGTTTTCCGACGAGTCAGATAGGAAAGCGGCATATTCGCGCATTGCTGCGTTACGACTGTCGGCGGGGGCGACTTCTGGAGCATCGGGCAGCTGGGGACGTTTCAGCGAACTGATGCGGGCGTCGCTGCGGTCCAGCAGGGATGTTGAACTGCAACCGGCAAGCAGCGTGAACAGCGCAACGTGCGCCAGAACCTGAACCCGATTCACTGGCGCGGTTCCCGCTGTTGTGCCAACTGGTCGTAATTGCGTGCCAGCGCGTAACGGGCCTGATTGCGATAGCTGACCAGGCGCGCCATTCGCTGGTCCAGCGCCGCAAGGGCGAGGCGCTTCAGCACGGTCCCGGTTTCGTCCAGTGCACGTTCCATGGACGGTATCAATGCGAGAAGTCGCGCCTGGAGAGCGGCGATACGCTTGTCATAGCCGGCAAACCCGTATTCGGCGTTGCGCAACGCCGTATCGACGCGGTTGTGCCGGAAACGAGCCTCGGCGACCGGCTCCCGCAGGTCACGCAAGGTTTTCTTTACCTTCCAGAGTCGCTCTGCATACCCGGACTGGATCTGCCAGTACAATACTCCTTGCAGCCAGCGCGCCTTGTCTGCCGCCTGGGCGGCGTGCGTGTCGTCGCCGCGTTTCGCAAGGAGATTCTGGACGTTAACCAGTTTCGTCCATTGGGACCGCTCCTTCGTGCTCGCGAGGTCCGTGGGGTCGCGGCGTGCGTCCAGCCCGCGCATTTCTTGCTGATAGTCCTTCAGACGTGCTTCCAGGCCGCCCACCTCGTTTTTTGCGAGACGTTCGCGGATATGCGGCGCGTGCTCCTCGTATGCCTGCCTGCGTGAATCGACGATATCCTCAAGAGACTCAAGACTTTCTTTCCAACGCTCCAGCCGATCGACCAGAAAGGACAGATCCCGGTAGTTCTTCAGATGTTCCTGAAATGGATTGCCGGTGAGCACTTCGATCAAGTATGCGGTACCCGGCAGCCCTTCGAGTTCCTTGTTGCGCTGCAGCCAACCCCCGGAAGCGTCTTTCGGCAGCTGGCTGACGATGCTCTTCAGCATATCGGTTTGAACAGCCCTCCTGGCTGCCTCGAGAGTGACCTGTTCGGCATCGAAGTAGTCGATGGCCTTTTCATAGAAATGGATGGCGCGCGAGTGGTCCTGGAGTTTTTCGAAGGCGAAGGGCACGGCCAACTGAGCCTCCTGAACCGCCGTGTCGTGACTGTCGCGACCTGCGAGTTCGAGCCAGGGTGCGAGGGCGTTCTCGAAGTCGCCGCGCGCGGCATCAGCCCATCCGGCACCGAGCAGCGCCGCTTGGGCGAACGGGCCCGCCAGTCTCACGCGATTCAGGTAGGTCAGGGCCGTATCTGGTTGTTTCGCGCGCAGAAGTTCGTAGCCGAGTCCGAGATTGGCGCGATCGCGCAATGCGCGCAGTTCTTCATCATCGGTCTGTGTCTTACCCAGTTCGTCGAGCGCCTGCCGTCCTTCCTCGACTTTGCCCAGGCGCAGCAGGGCGATGCCGCGATTGATGCGCAGATATTCCTCGATCCCTTGCGGCGCAGACGGGTTCTTGAGGCGTTCCGCGGCACCTTTGTCATTTCCCAGCGCCATTTCAGTGTTGGCGAGCAGCAATGCGTATTGCGCATTGAGTTCCTTGTCCCTCGCTTGCTCAAACTTCTGTAGGAAACCCAGTGCTTCCTCGGGCCGCCCGCGCTGGTAGGCGATTTTGCCGAGGTAGTACCAGATTCGGTTACGGACGTTATTGTCCACGGAGTTGTCGAGCGAGGAGAGGAACTGCTTCTCGGCCTCGTTGTACATGCCGTAGGAGAGCTCGAGCCCTCCAAGCAACAGTTCCGATTCGGCGGCGTGGTGCGTGAGCTGATTCTGATCGCGGGCCGCCATCAAATGGGTGATGGCGGTGAAGTAATCGTCATTGTAGAAATGAAACAATACTTCTCCGTATTGCAGGTCCTGGACCTGGTGCGGTTTCTTCGCGGCTTCCGCGACGCCGTGGCAGGAACCGGTCAGCAGCACCAGCAGCAGACTGGCAGTAACACGGCACCGCATCACCACTCCTTGACGACGAATTCGGGCTGAAAATTGCCGGTTTGGTCAACGATTTTGAGTTCGACGTATTTCGGCCCCAGTCCCTTTTGGAATTTCGCCGTGGCGCCGCGCGTGTAATCACGCCCGTGGGGACCTTTGCCTGTGAATACCGCGACCAGTTCGTGCTCTCCGGCGCGCAAGTTGCCGATATGCAGGCGTTGCACACCGCCGCGCGCCAGCGCTTCGACTTCACGCTGCGTATACAGATAGTCGCTGACCTCCTTTCCGTCGATCTTCAGTCTGACCGAGTCAAGAGAGAAAAACTTGCCTACGTCCATCGACAGAAATACGGAAACCTGTGTGTTGGCCGGGAACAACAATTCCTCTTCGAGTTGGAAAAGATCCCGATTCAACTCCAGTGTCTGCTTCTTGAGATCCTGAACCTGATCGTCAAGATTGGCGGACTCGGCTAGCGCCATCATCGGCAGCGCCAGGATCCAGAATCCGATCAATCTGAGTAAGGGTTGCATGTATCCTCCAAGGTCTCCATCACCGCGCGTCGAGCAGCGTAGGGCATTCCGGCGGGAACGTTCGCGGGGGTATCGCTTTTGCGTCACTTTCTAGCGGCAGTCTGGCGATTCCGTTCAGGTAAAACGCCGATTCATATCACACCGGCGGTGTGATCGGCGTCACTAAACCTCATGCGGCAGAAAGACCGACTGGTGTTTGTTCTAAGCAAGGCATGTGCCAGCTTTCATAAGGCGATGTACCTGGCGATGCTTGCGGCGGGGATGATAGAAGATCGTTGCGCGTTTCGTCTCCGGATTGCGACGGGTCCGCGCAGACGCGTTGCGTTGGGCGTGTGCCTGTCTGTTTACGTCGTTAACAAGAGACGGCGGATGGCTTGGTCAATTGGACAGCCGTTCCAGCCCCGATGAGTAATGCAGAATGCCTTTACCGTCGACAAGAATCGCGTCGACATCGGGCAATCGATTGATCAACTCGAGCCCCTTCTTGACCCCGAGAACAAAGACGCTCGTCGATAGCGCGTCGGTCGTGGTGGCTTCCGGGCCTATGATTGTAACGCTGCGCAGTTCGCGCGCGGAATCGCCGGTGGTTGGATCGATGATGTGGTGATAGCGCACATTGCCCTCTTCGAAATATCGTTCGTAGTCACCGGAGGTCGAAACGGCGACATTCTCGAGCGGCAGCATTGCCACCAGCCCCTCGCGATTGCGTGGGTCGCGAATGCCGATCTGCCATGGACGCCCCCAGCGTTCACCGATGACACGGGAATCGCCGCCGGCCGTTATCAGTGCACTTGTGACACCTCGAGCGCGCACGATATCGATGCAACGGTCGACTGCATACCCTTTTGCTATTCCACCCAGGTCGATCTTCGTGCCAGATTTCGCAAATGAAACGGATTTCGTCTTTTCGTCGAGTAAGACGTTTCTGAAATTGATGAATTTGACCGCCTGCGCCCGCGCTTGGTCGTCAGGTCGGACTCCTGCACGGTAGTCGTACAGAAAACCGACACTGGCAAAGGTAATGTCGAACGCCCCGTGGGTCAGTTCAGAGAAATGCAGGGATCGTTGCAGCAGTCCGAAGAGTTCGGCGCTGATCGGTACCGGATGTTGCGCGGCCTCACGGTTGACGAGGCTCAGTTCGCTTTCGGGTTTATAGGGGCTCATCGCGTCGTCGATACGCCGCATCTCCGTCATAACGGCCGAAATCGCCGCAGTGGCGGCGTTGTCGTCGTCGTGATACAGCTCGACGGTAATCCGCGTCCCCATAATATCCTGCTGGTCGCGTTGCCATCCAGCCTGGACGGGGGCGGCCAGACTCATAAAAACACAACAACACAGCACTAGCAGTCGATTGGATGTATGCATCACAGGCATCGTCAGTCGCATGTTACCCGGTGGAGCGGACCGATCCGACTGAAAAACGACACATTCGGTCGCGAGCCTCCGGAAGCCGACAGTTTACCAGGCTGTGTCAGTACCAGACAGACAGATAGGCCTCAACCACGTCTGCCTGAAATTCATACTTTGGCTCGGTGCCGGGTATTGCGACGCTCACGGTCGTGTCTTTGAAATTGTCGTAGTTGAACCACAGCCGGCGATAGGCCAGACTCGCCGTGGCCTTGTCGATAAACCGCCAACCGTTTTTCAGGAACTCATATTGCAGCGAAATGCCTGCCGATTGGTCGCTGAACTTGCTAAGCTCCTTGTCCCTCGCCAGGAAGTTCTGCGCATCCTGCCGCGGAAAGAGGTCGGAATAGAACTTTGCGTCCGACTGCGTGTAGAACCGATAGTCGACTTCGATGGTCCACCGGTCCAGAATTGGCTGGGTATAGTTGACTTCCGCGGTGTGAGCCTTGATGTCCCAGTCATCCGTATAGTACCGATACCCGAGTCCGATGGCGGCACGGTAGGGCAGGTAGTATCTGAAACGCGCCGAGACCGCATTGCTGGTGCGTGTACGGGGGTAGACTTCGAGCTGATTGCTGGTGGTCGTAGGCGAAGTCAGATAGCGGACCGAGCGATACGGATTGTGGAGAAACCCCTCTTCCGTAACGGCCTCATAATTCAGCGTAAAGAGTAAGTTCTTGGTCAGGATCTGGGACAATCCAACCTGATAGTTTCTGTGGTCAACGCTTCTGGTGCCGAACGTCGAATCCTTGTTTTTTGACACCTCATCCCAGCCGCGAGCATAGCCGAGCGTTACCGTGGTAAGGTCCCCAAACATACTTTGGGCGATGCTGAAGTTTGCGGTATCGGCCTGGTAGTCACTTTCGTCGCTGTTGGTATAGCCCGCCGTCATCGTCGTGTCCGTGTGCATGTAGTCGAAGCTGAGCGATTTCTGGACACGCGATTCGGAGTAGGGGCTGCCCTGCGTAACCACATCGATGGACGCACTGCTGATGCTGTCGGCGTAGTAGTTGGCGGAAAGCGAAAACGACTTGTTGTCGCCTTTGCGCACCAGAATGGACGGACCGGTGACTTCCACACCGCCTCCGTCGTAGGAATGGTACAGCACGTCCGCGCGATCTTCTGCCAGCACCCCGGCCCGCGCGCCACCGCACAGCAGCAGACCTGTCAGCAGGGCGACGTGACCTCTAGTTGCAGCCACAACCGCCTCCCTCGCTGCCCTCTGCGCCCCGGGCTCCCTCACGCACCTCGTAGATATGGCCGATGTATGCGTCCAAGACGGGGTTGCGGCTCGTCTGCATGATCGGGTCTGCCAGATGTGTGCGTTCGTAGGGCTTCACCCATGGCTCGATGCTGCTACAACCCGAAAGGCCGTACACGGCCAGTAGGATCAAGAGTCTCACGACAGCCATATCATTCCCGGATAAGCGCGCGAATCTGGTCTTGATATTGCTCTTCAAACCCCGGTTTATAGCCGTGGTGGATGTAGCGCATATTGCCGTCGCGGTCCACCAGCACGGTGCTGGGCATGGCGACGACGTCATAGAGTTTGCTTACCTTGCTCTCGTTATCGAACAACACAGGGAACGTCACCGGAATGTTCTTCAGCAGGTCCTTGGCCTTTTGCGAGTTTTCTTCGACGTTGACACCCAGAATGGTGAACCCGAGCGGCTTGTACTGAGTATACAGTTCGTTCAGCAAAGGCATCTCCTGGCGGCACGGACCGCACCATGAGGCCCAGAAATTGATCATGACCACTTCGCCACGCAGATCGCTCAGGCGGAGATTCTCACCACTTTCGCTCTTGAGCGTGAAATCCGGGGCCGCGCCCTCGGGGGTGTCTGCCATCGCCGTCGGCACGACGCACAGGAACAGATAGAAGCTTGTCGGGATCAGTGTCTTGGATAGGGTCGATTTCATTGTCCAACCTCGTCTGGTGCATCGCGTTGAAGGGTATCTGTCTATCGGCCACGTGCGGACCTTTTCGCGCAAAAAACTGTTAAGAAATCCTAGAAAAAGGCGGATATGCCGCCGGTAAATTCCAGGTTGTGGTTAGTCTGGCGCTCGCCCAGCAGGTCCAGAGTGAACACGTGGTCACGCGCATCGATTCGCAGGGACAGCCAGTCGGCCAGGAGTACGCGGTAGCCGGCGCCGTAGTTCCAGGTCAAGGCGTCGTCCCCTCCGAATTTTGTACTTCCGACGCCGCCGATCAGGTAGAAGTCGGATGTAAAGGCGTACTTGCCCCCAACGAAGCCCTCGCCTGGCAAGATGTTGAAACCAAAAGAGACATTGTAGTAGGTCAGCATCCGATCGCCGTTGTCGAGCAACTGGATATTGCCGCTCAGTCGTTCGAAACTGGTCTTGCTGGTTTTCGACTGCGCCAGACTGAACTCGGTGAAGACGTCCTCCGTAACGTGATAACCGAGTCGGGCCCCGTAGACCAGGTTGGCGCCAAAATCCACCACGCTCAGCGTGCCCGCGAAAAGACCGGCTTCGAAGTTCTCGGTATCGATACCGGTGCGCTTGATATCGCGCCGCTCGATTTCCGGTTCGATCACCTGATCCTGGTCGGCCGCTGTTGCACGGTCGCTCATCAACAGTGAAGTCAACAGCAGACCGGCGGCCTGTGCTAGAAGAATACCGCGAATCCGGCGCTCCATTCATCTATCTCCTGGTTATCGTCAACGCTCTGGAATATGACGTAGTGTTTGTACTGCGCACGAAAGATAAAGCGCCGTGTCAGGTAGACACGCGCACCCACGCCCGCATTTCCGAGCTGGTCCACTCGGTCTTTTTCCTGCACCAGCGTGACATTGGGATTGGTTCGTATGATGCCCGTGCCCAACGTGAAGAATGGCGAGACCCGCCAGTTCGGGAACGGATGGATCGCGAGGCTGAGGTTCGCCATTTCTGCGTCGGCGAAGTCGCTGAATATTTTCGAAGCCGACAGTTCGGCAGACAGTTTCGGCGTGGGGGCATACGCGCCGTAGACGGTCATGACATCGGAAGTCTCGAAGCTGCCCCCGATTGCGCCGAATTCAATCCGGTGGCGGGTGAACTCGGCCAATGATGCGTCCTCAATCCGAACAGGTGCGCCACCCGGCGACAGTGTCTGCTGTAATTGTTCGCGGCTGACCCAGCCCTCTTTGCCGTTTTCGGTCCTGACCTTGAACCAGTCGGTTTTGCGCTTGATAACCTGGATCCAGGCGTCCCGTTCTTCCACATTGAAGACGGGATAGCCACGGCCCGGGCCGGTGTGCATTTCGATGTACGGGTCGGCGATCCGCACTGACGCATATTCGCGGGCCTCCGCCGGGTGCATCGCAAACAGCAGCAGCGATACCAGCATGCCGGTGCAGGTCCATTTCGGGCCGGTCCTCTTGCCCGCTGTTGATTGTCCGTTCTTGGTTTTCAAGTCCTTTTCCAACCGGCAGGTCCGGTTCTCTTGTGAGTCTGGGTTACGGCCGCTCAGTACGCGAGTGTGTCACGGCATGTCGAACGGGTTGTTGTAGTACTGACCGCCGATATCCAGCCACTCTCTCACCAGCCTTAGTTCGGCAGCATCGAGAAATCCCTCATGTGTTCCGCCGGCCTCGAATTTCGAAAAGAAGGCGTTGCTGGCGATCGCGCCGGCGGTCCGCATGGTGGGCGCAATGGTGATCAGGCTTGGAATAAGGTTGCCGTTTCCGTCGTCGATCAGGACCGGATTGCCGTTAGTGTCCAGTTCCGGAATCGTATCTGCGATGAACAGTTCGTTGTAAGAGTCAAAGCGTCCCCCTTCCGTGACGGTGCTGGTCAGGTTCAGTTCAGCATCCGGCGTCGCTCCGGAATGACAGTTCAGACAGCTGTTGGCGCCGCGGTCACGTTCCCACAGGGGCTGAATGTGCTGTTCGTAGTTAATTACCGTCCGACACAGATCAGTCCAGTTCGTGAGGCATCCGGGCGTGGTTGGTGCCGGGGTGGCAAGATCGCTGTACCGATATGCGAAACTCGCATCCTGCGGTCGGCCGGCGGCAGTTGCGTCGGTCCAGACGTCATCGAAGACAACGTCCATAGTCGGTGTCAACGCGGTCGGATCGGTCCTTGTGCGGGCTTCGGCCATGGTTTCGCCAGCGTCGGCGAACACCGTATTGACCGTGTGGGGAAATTGATAGCCGTTGAATGGTGCGCCGCCGTAAACCGGCGCGAATGAATCCCTGCGCCCATGGGACCGACCACTGGCTGGTGCATGGCAACCGTTGCAGGTCAGGGTTTCACCCGGTCGGACCGCCAACCAGCTTTGATGCCGCGCACTGAGTCTCCGGCCTTGGGCATCCACGACACTCACGGCCAGCGGTACGTCGGCCGGCACCTTGATCTTGACCGACCCGTCCGGTTCAATCGGCGCATAACCGATGATTTCGCGCATCAACTGATCCAGACCAACGCCAATGAGCGCGCCGGTTACGGTGGCGAAATTGTCGTCGGGAATGCTGACTGCCTTAACGATTCTCAGGAATCGCCCCGGACGCTGGTCGGCGGTCGTTTGCTGCGGATCCGCCATCGTCTCTATGTCGGTGATGCCGCTGCCCATGCCCGAGTAAGTGCCGTCCAAATCGTAGACGCTGCGGATGTTCAGAACACCGACGCCCTCGTTGGCGAGCCCTTCGTCCAGATCCTCGTCACTGAGCGGATTGGCCAGGGGCTGTTTGTCCGCTATGACGACCGGCAATGGCCGTGGCTGTGCCGCCGCAACATCGGTGTACATAAAGCCTTCCACTGGAGCGAAGACCGGCAACTGCGTCTTGTTGCTCATGTCGAATAGATAGACACTGTAGATCGGCGGCGCCTCCTGGACCGACGGGTTCGCCAAGCGCGCGGGCGTGCAGGGTACAATGGCGGTGTTTTCCAGCAGTCTGCAAGGAGTCCAGCTCACCAGCGCCCGATGGGTGCCGTCCCAAAGAGGTACGAAGGAATTGAAGCGGCCACCCGGCGAGGGCTTGGCATCGGAGTGAGCGCTGCCATCGGATAGTGAGGTCTGGGCCGGACCTGACAGGATGCCACTGTTGATGGCAATGGGCTGGGTGTTTTCAACGTAGTTTGCGGTGTCGATTTCGGCAACATCGCCGCCCTGTTGTGAGCCGGAAAATGGCATCAGGATTGCGCTAATCTGCCCGTCATCCGTTTCTCGAGGACGCGCGAATTGCACCGTCGATCCGCTTGTGCCGGTGTCGTGGCTGCGGGCGCCGTACAGCAATTGCATTCCGGTGCCGTCGGGATTCATCTTGTAGAGGTCAATCGCGTTTCGGCTGCCCATGTGATCCCACCGGCTGAAGGCCACTTCGCCGCTTTGCAGCACGACCGCATCCAGATCGTGACTTTGGTTGAACGTGACCTGATGAACATCCTGAGAAACGCGTTCCAGAACGTGCAAATCGAGTGCGTATTCGTTGCGGTTCTCGTCCAGGGCCGGGAATTGCGGCTTGTTTTCATCGAGCAGAACGGCCTTGGACCGACTTTGCCGCGTCGAGGAAAAAATGATGCGTGCGTCCGGCAGGTAATGCGGCGCGATATCCTGGCCCGCCTCCGCCTTGATATCGTCAGTTATGACGCGCTGAAGTTGATCGCTCTGAATATCGTATTCCCAGATATTCCAGGTCGGCTGATCCTCGGGATCGGCGCCCGGTATTTCCGGCAGATGCATAGCAAACAGCAGTCTTGTTCCATCAAACGAGATTTCGACATCCTTCACGTCGCCTTCATTTCCGATGACGCGGGAGCTGACGTTACGCTCCTGGGCGCTCGGCGACGCGAGGCCCCTGTAGTAAAGCACCGCTCCGGGATTAAAGGTTGACGCCTCGCGAAGGTCGGCGGTGTCCATATCGGGCACCGGACGTTTCACGTAAGCGATGCCGTAATCCTGAACCAGCGGATCCGGGCTGCCGGAGGACGTTCCGCCGCCACAGCCCGTGGTCAGCGCGATCATCGTCGCGACTAGGGCGAACTTCAGTTTCAATGTGAGTTTAGGGTTGCGACCCATGCCGCTCGACCTCATATCGTGGGTGATCCAGGGCCAGCAACATGCCGGTCTGACGCTGGACCTGGATGCTCATGCAAAACCTGTACCCGCCAATCGGCTGTCAGAGCCGGTCCCAATGAAAGCCTGATCGGTTGCGGGCTGGACCGTTTTCCGCGGCTTGGCCGGCTAGTGGATTGTTCAGGTGACACTGTTTCCGTACGGCAACAGGCAAGAAGGTCCGTCTTTTCGCCGACCACTATGACTTGCGGCTGACTCTAGTGATTGGCGGAGCGTCGGTCCGAGACACCTTTCACAATTCCAGTGACGGCGGCGTTCGCGGAACTAACTTCCTGAGGCGGAAGAGTTTGCGCAGCCATCCTGTTCTGGTCCGGAGCTGAATTCGATAACTGCGCATTGCTTCACGGTGGCTGATTCAACGTTCTAGTAGCTTGGGCCGCAACTGAGACCGATCGGCCTGGACTGCATCGTGCTAGTGGTACCGGGGGTGGAAGTCCCGGCATTGGCGTCCAGGCCCGGGGTTGAAAATGGTCGAGTTCCCAGGGGGACGGAAAGCCGCTGCTTATGTTGGATTCAATAGATGAAGCACAGAGTTAACGGAACGTGAAGCCGGTTTACGACGAGATAGCCATGATGAGAAAACGAAACACTGAAAATTCCGGTCGAGGTAATTCTCTAGCCAAGCACTTGGGAATTACTCTGGTTGCGCTGACCATCCTTTCCGCCGGTCTGAGTTCCGCATCCGCCGGTGACCTCGAAAGGCGCCAGGCCAAGCGCATCCATGACCGTCTTGCGGGCGTGCCTCCGACCGATCTCATAGTGGGTCCATCCGGCGAAACCACGCTGGAACTCATGGAGGCTGACATCCTGGCCGGCAATCCAGAAGCCGCTGCCCAACGGGCCATGGACAATCCCGGCTTTTACGACGTGACGCTCAAGAATTTTGCCATGCCCTGGTCCAACGAGGCACAGGATGTCTTCGCGCCTCTGAACGACTACGTCGCGACCGTCATCGGCATGGTGCGCGATGATGTGCCATTCAACGAAGTGTTGTCGGCGGACATCATCTATGTGGGGGACAGCGGCAAGGTGCCGGGTCTGCCCGCCTACTCGAACACTGACAACAATCACTACGCGTATCTGGAAAACAACAGCGCAAACCTGAAAGACGTCCTGATTCAACAACCTCAATCGACGACCACCGGTCTGCCGGCCGGCGCCACGGCTGGAGTCATCACCACGCGGGCCGCGGCGCGGGCGTTCTTTATCGACGGGACCAACCGGGCCATGTTCCGGTTCACGATGATTAATCACCTCTGTACCGATCTCGACCCGATCAAGGATACCAGCCGCGATCCCGGTCGAATCCGGCAGGACGTGTCGCGCAGCCCGGGCGGGGACAGCCGGATATTCCTGAACAACTGCGTCGGTTGCCACGCCGGCATGGACCCGATGGCCCAGGCTTTCGCCTACTACAACTACCAGTATCCAGCCGGCGATGAGGAAGCAGGTCAGTTGGTTTACACAGCCGGCAGCGTGCAACCCAAGTACCTGATCAATTCCGATACCTTCAAATTCGGCTATGTCACGCCCGACGACCACTGGGACAACTACTGGCGCGCGGGACCAAATTCGGCACTGGGATGGAGTTCGTCGCTGCCGGGCAGTGGCAATGGCGCCAAGTCACTGGGAGAGGAACTGGCCGCAACCGACGCCTTTGCCCAATGTCAGGCCAAGAAAGTATTTAAGACGGTGTGTCTGCGTGATCCGGCGATCGCCGATGGAACCGAGATCAACAACCTGGTCAGCGCGTTCAAGAACAGCAACTACAACCTGAAAGCGGTATTCGCCGGCGCGGCGGTTGCCTGCATGGGGGATTGAGTAATGGCCAAATCCAGCTATTGGCATTTTCTTCGGTTTGGCCTGCTCCTGGTCGTCCTGTCCGGCCTGGCGGGTTGTGGCGGCGGCGCCGGTACCAGCGCCAATCCGGTTCCTCCCACCGTGTCTTCGTCAAACTACAGCGGACCGTCGCCCGTCACCTCAGATGTGCAGGCGTTCAAGATCAATGTCTGGGACAACCTGCAAAGCACCGACCGCTGCGGCGCGTGTCATATAGCGGGTGTTCAGTCGCCGGCATTTGTCCGCAGTGACGACATCAATCTCGCCTACGCGGAGGCAAACAGCGTAGTCAACCTGGCGTCGCCGGCTGATTCGCGTATGGTGACCAAGGTGGCGGGTGGCCACAATTGCTGGCTGGCCAGCGATCAGGCGTGCGCCGATACGATCACGAACTACATCGAGGCCTGGGCGGGTAATGCGGCCGCCGGGGCGCGCACCATCCAATTGAAGGCGCCGACGCTGAAAGACCCGGGGGCAACCAAGAATCTGCCCGCGGGTCCGCCGGCACCCGGCGGGTTTTCGCCAATTCATGATCTATTGACGCAGCACTGCTCGGGTTGTCATGTGAGCACGGCGGCCGTGCCGCAGGCGCCGTTCTTCGCGGACCCGAATATCGATACGTCCTATGAAGCAGCCAAGAGCAAGATAGACGTCAACAATCCGCAGGACTCGCGTCTGGTCGTGCGGCTGCGCGATGAATTCCATAATTGCTGGACCAGCGATTGCACCTCCGACGCGGCGGTCATGCAAAGTGCGATCGAAACCTTTGCCGGGACGATCGTACCGGATCAGGTCGATCCACAGCTTGTCATCAGTAAGGCACTCACGATTGGCGACGGCATCGTTGCCTCGGGTGGCAGCCGGTTTGAATCCAATCTGATCGCACTGTGGGAATTCAAGACCGGTTCCGGCAACACCGCTTACGATACCAGCGGCGTTGAGCCGGCGTTGCACTTGAGTCTGAGTGGCGATGTCAATTGGGTCGGCGGCTGGGGTGTGCAGATCAACAGCGGCAAGCTGCAGGGCTCGACGAGCGCCAGCAAAAAGCTTCACGACCTGATTGCGGCCACTGGGGAATACAGCATTGAGGCCTGGATCGCACCTGCCAACGTGACTCAGGAGGATACGCGCATTGTCAGTTACTCAGGCAGCAAGACAACGCGTAACTTCATGCTGGGCCAGACCCGGTACAACTATGATTTTTACAACCGGACGGCCAACAGCGGCGCGAACGGCGATCCGGCAATGTCGACTGCCGATGGTGACGAGGATGCCCAGGCAACATTGCAGCATGTCGTGTTGACCTATGATCCGGTGAAGGGGCGACGAATTTACGTCAACGGCGTGTTCACCGGCGACATTGACCCGGATCCAACCGGCGCGCTCACCAACTGGGACGAGAGCTTCGCGTTCGTGCTGGGTAACGAAGTGTCAAACGATCGGCAATGGCAGGGTACGATCCGGCTGGTCGCGATTCACAATCGCGCTCTGACGCCCGAACAGATTCAACACAACTTCGAGGTCGGCGTCGGCGAGAAGTTCTTCCTCTTGTTCAGCGTCAGTCACTTGGTCGGTCTGCCGGACAGCTACATCATGTTCGAGGTGAGCCAGTTCGACAGCTACAGCTACCTGTTCAACAAGCCGACCTTTATCAGTCTCGATCCTGCCGTTACGCCCAGCGGCATTCCCGTGCGGGCGATGCGCATCGGCATCAACGGCAAGGAGGCGGTGGTTGGACAGGCCTATCGGCACATGGACGTGACCCTCGACAGCAGCGCCTATTCTCCGGATACAGGACAACTGCTGTCTGACATCGGCACCGCCATTGCGCTGGAAAACGGTCCTGGTTCGGACGAATTCTTCCTTTCTTTCGAGACGATAGGTACCAATACGAATGTCGTCACCGAGCCGACCGTTCCGGTCAGCGGCGTTGCGTTGTCATCTGCAACCCTGGCCGATATCGGATTGCGTACCTTCGATGAGATCAATGCGACGATGGCTGAATTGACGGGCGTCGATCCACAGGTGACGAAATCGACATTCGACACGCTGCGTCAGGCGCTACCGGCCGTGGAGACGATCCAGGGCTTCCTGTCCGCCCATCAGATGTCCATCGCCCAGCTCGCAATCGACTATTGCGACGCGCTCGTTGAAAACACGGGACTGCGTTCGGGGTTCTTCGGCAGCTTCGGTTTCAACTCCGACGTGGCCACGGCTTTCGGAACCGGGGACTCCGCGGAAAAGAACCAGATCATCGATGCCCTGTACGACAAGATGATCGGTCTCCCCGACATAACGGGCAACAATGGACTGACCAGCGCGCCGACCAGGGCCGAGGTGAAGAACGAGTTGAGCGACCCGGCCAACGGCGATGGTCTGTTCGACAAGCTGACCAGCAGTTGTCCGACGGGCTGCGACGCGACGAGGACGCGGGCGATCGTCAAGTCCATGTGTGCGTCGGTGCTGGGCAGCGCTGCCATGCTGGTGCAGTAACCGGCGGACAACATCCACGAGAATGCGCGAGGAAAACCGATATGTCTAGGAGAAAACAACCCCTGCATCCCGATGCGCCACTCTATCACCGCAGTCATGCACGCCCGGTAACGCGCAGAGATTTTCTGCGTCAGGGTTTCATTTCCGGACTGGGCGCGGTCATGGGTGGGTCGGTATTGAGTCTGTTCGCAAGTCCTCGTGCAGCCTGGGCCGCACTGTCGTCCGACCTGACCCAGATGGCGAGCGACATCGGTTGCTCGCTTGGCGGTGTTGGCGCAGGCAAGATTCCCTTCATCTGCTTCGATCTCGCCGGCGGTGCCAATATTGCCGGCTCCAACGTGCTGGTGGGTCAGCAGAACGGCCAGTTCGATCTCCTGACGACGGCCGGTTACAGTAAGCTGGGGTTGCCCGGCGATATGATTCCGGGTCTGGCCGAGGCGACGCCGACCGGCACCAGCAATGGTGATCACACCGACACATCGCTCGGCCTGGCCTTCCATTCCGACAGTGCGATGCTGCGTGGAATCCTGGAGAAAGCCGTGACGGCGGTCGGCAACGTCAACGGCGCGATCATCCCGGTGCGCTCGGAAAACGATACGGATATCAACCCCCACAACCCCATGTATGGCATAGCGAAAGCCGGCGGCACCGGCACGGTGGTGACGCTCATCGGCTCGAGCAACTCGGAATCGGGTGGCAACTCGATAGCGCCGGCGATGATGGTCAATCCGGAAATCCGCCCGACCAAGGTGGACAGGCCCAGCGACGTGACCGGCATGGTCGATACCGGCAATCTCACCGGCATCCTCAACGACCCCGCGGACGTGGTCGCGGTCATGGAATCAGTGGCACGCATCAGTGACGCGAAACTCAAGCGGGTTGATACGAAGCTGTCGTCGGTCAATGTCGGCGCAGATCTGGTTGTCAAGGACCTGGTTCGTTGCGGTTATCTTAAGTCGGCCGATCTTGCCGATCGCTTCGCCGGCGTCAATATCGATCCGTCGGCCGATACGGCCATTGTCGATGACGCCACCGGTATTTTCACGACCGCCGAGTTCAACGGAGACTCGGAGTTTCGCAAGACGGCTTCGGTCATGAAAATGGTCATTGACGGTTACGCCGGCGCAGGCACGATCGCGATGGGTGGTTATGACTATCATACCGGCGACCGTTCCACCGGCGAGCTGCGCGATTTGCGCGCCGGACGCTGCATGGGTGCATGCCTCGAATACGCGGCGCGACGGGGCGTGCCCCTGATGATCTACGTGTTCAGCGACGGTTCCCTATTCAGTAACGGTGCTGTGGACAATTCTGCGGATGGTCGCGGCAAGGGTGTCTGGACCGGTGACAACCAGTCGACCGCGGCGTCCTTTTTCTTGGTGTACAACCCGGGCGCGACCCCGATTCTGCTTGGGGGCACGCCCGAGGAACAGGCACGCCACCAGCAGATCGGCTGGTTCCGTGCCGATGGGTCCGTGGAGACCGCCAGTTCCTATGCGGCCAACAACGTCAATCTGCTGGTCGAACTCGTTGTATTGAACTACATGCAGCTCAATGGCGATCGTAATAATTTCGCAAGTCTGTTCACCGGTTTCGGAGCCAGTCCCAGTACGGCACTGCTCGACAGCATGACGGTGTTCGCTCCCCTTTGACGCGGGGGGGGGCGTGCCAGCGACAAGGTCCTGGGACAGTGGAATACCGGGACTGACGGTACGGTTCCGCGTCCCCAACCCGCGTAACTTCATTGTCTTGGCGCTTGCAGCGTTCGCGCGACGACCCACACGTCGACGCGGAACGCGCCGGCCTGTTTCAGGGTTTTGGCCAGTTCGCTCAGGGTCGAGCCGGTTGTAAGCACATCGTCGATCAGCGCGATGTGTTCGCCCGGAACCTGCTTTGTCGCCTCAAACGCATTCTTTACATTCTTGCTGCGCTGCGCCGCGGGTAATCCGGCCTGTTCCGCGGTCGCGCGCGAGCGGATACAGCAGCCGGAGTCCAGGTTGAACCCATGATTTCCAAATGGGCGCGCCAGTTCCAGCGCCTGGTTGTAACCGCGTTCGGCGAGTCGCTTGCGGTGCAGCGGTACCGGTACCAGACGGTGGGGCAGGGGTTCCGGGTGTTCCTTGACTTTGGCCAGCAGGAGCCTGCCAAGGCTTCGGGCCAGTGCGAGATCCTCGCCGTATTTGATCTGGTGAATCAGGTAGTCGACGGGGTAGTCATAGGCGAACAGCGCCAGACAGCGGTCATAGGCCGGCGGCTCTGCAAGGCAGTTGCCGCACAGCGGTGTGTCTTCAAGGGGTGTGGGGCGGCCGCATCGAAGGCACGCGAATCGTATGCGGGGCAGGTCCAGGATGCACCCGGGGCAAAGTTCGAGGTGATCGGCGCCCGGCGCCAGACACAGCCGGCAACGGGCCGGAAACAGAAAGTTCTGTATTGATCTAAGCCACTTGTAAACCATAAGTACCTTCCTTAGTTGACATACGTCCGTCCTGGACGCATAGTGCCCCCATTTTCCCAGATCCCCCGATCCCGACCGATTCGATGACCGAGACGACCGTCACCGCGGCCGCGCTGACCGCGCGCAGGGCAAGAACCGCGGCCGCCACCTTTAATGCGGGTAATATCGTCGCGCTGCTGGCGCCGATACCGCTCGGCATGATCTGGCTGGGCCGGTCCATGGTCGTTTATGCCATGAATCGCCATCACCCGAATCCGAAGGTGGGTGAGTATACCCAACGGGCCGCCTACCGGTTTTACGGAATCACGGGTTTTTTGTCGCGGCGGCCACGTTCATTCCAGGGGATGCATGGTGGTATTACCTGGCCGCCTGGGGTGCAGCCGCACTCATCCTTATCCCCTGGTCGATCGCCGATCTGTTCAGAATCGGCAGGGATGCCTGGGAAGACACACTGATCACGGAATCGAGCGATGGAAACGATATCAGACACTCGCGACACCCTTGAGCCGGCACCCGATGCGCGTGCCCGGCACGACTGGAGCCAGACCGAGATCGAGGCCCTGTTCAATCTGCCCTTCAACGAATTGCTGTTCCGTGCTCAGCAGACCCTTCGCCGCCATTTCGATCCCAATGCCGTCCAGGTAAGCACCCTCCTGAGCATCAAGACCGGTGGTTGTCCCGAAGACTGTGCCTATTGTCCCCAAAGCGTGCATCACGCGACATCGGTTGAAGCTGATGCCCTGATGGCAGTGGATGATGTGGTGGCCGCGGCAAGGCGGGCCAGGGAATCCGGCGCGAGCCGTTTTTGCATGGGCGCGGCCTGGCGCAATCCGCGCGGCAGGAGCTTCGAACGGGTGCTGGAGATGGTCGAACGCGTTCGCGCCGAAGGACTGGAAACCTGCATGACGCTGGGCATGCTGGAGGCCGAACAGGCGGAACGCCTCAAACAGGCGGGGCTGGACTACTACAACCACAACCTCGACACGTCACCCGAGTTCTACGGCAACATCATCAGCACGCGCACCTATCAGGACCGCCTCGACACGCTGCGGCACGTGCGCGATGCCGGTATCAGCGTCTGTTGCGGTGGAATCGTCGGCATGGGCGAGACGCGGGCCGATCGGGCGTCCTTTTTGCGCGCGCTCGCGAATCAGAAGCCGCACCCTGAGAGTGTGCCCATCAACGAACTGGTGAAAGTCGAGGGCACGCCGCTGGAAAATGAGGCCGCGCTCGATCCGTTCGAGTTCGTGCGGACCGTTGCGGTCGCACGCATCCTGATGCCCCTGTCGTATGTGCGGCTGTCGGCTGGCCGTGAGCAGATGTCGGACGCGACGCAGGCCTTGTGCTTCCTCGCCGGCGCCAATTCGATTTTCTACGGAGAAAAGCTCCTGACCACCGGCAACCCGGACGCGGAGCACGATCGGCGCCTGTTCGAGCGTCTGGGCTTGCATCCTGCCTGAATCATGCGCGATCTAGCGGCCGTCCTGGACGAACGCCGCCGCCAGGGCCTGTACCGGACACGGCAAAGTCTGAGCGGACCGCAGGGCGTCCGCCTGACCATCGACGGCACGGACTATCTGTCTTTCTGCAGCAACGACTACCTGGGTCTCGCCAATCATCCCGATGTGCGCAAAGCCTTCATCGAAGGCGTCGATCGTTTCGGTGTCGGCAGCGGCGCGGCGCATCTGATTACGGGGCACAGCTACGCGCATGAGGCGCTGGAAGAGGATCTGGCGTTATTCCTCGGCTGCCGCCGCACCCTGGTTTTTTCGACCGGCTATATGGCTAATCTGGGCGTGATCGATGCGCTATTGGACAACAGCGCATCGATCTACGAAGACCGTCTGAATCATGCGTCGCTGCTTGACGGCGCGCGCTTGTGCGGCGCCAGCCTGAAGCGGTTTCGTCACGCCGACCCGGACGCACTCGCGCGCAAGATGGCTGCCGACGGCACGGAGACCGACGATCTGATTGCGACCGATGGCGTGTTCAGCATGGACGGTGATTGCGCCCCGTTGAAAGTGCTCGCCGCTATCGCGGACGCGCACCGGAGTTGGCTGCTGGTGGACGACGCGCACGGCTTCGGTGTGCTGGGCGACGCGGGGCGCGGCTGGTTTCATGATCAACTGGGGGTGCCCACGGGCAATCACATCCTGATGGCCACCCTGGGAAAGGCGTGTGGCACGTTTGGCGCATTTGTCGCGGGCGATGACGACCTGGTCGAAACGCTGATACAACAGGCGCGCACCTATATATATACGACGGCGCCGCCCCCCGCAGTTGCCTGGGCGACGCGCGAAGCCTTGCGGCAACTTCAGAAAGCCGATGAGCGCCGCGCACATCTGCATCGGTTGATCGCGCAGTTCCGCGCGGGGGCGGTGACGCGGGGATTGCCGCTGGAACCGTCGACCAGCCCGATTCAGCCGCTGATTGTCGGCGACGCAGCCGCAGCGTCCGACTTGAGCGATGCATTGCGCCGCCGGGGCATCCTGGTGACGGCAATACGGCCGCCGACGGTGCCGAAAGGAACCGCGCGTCTGCGCATCACGTTTTCCGCCAGTCACAGCGTGGCAGACGTGGCGTCGCTGCTCGAAGTGTTGGCTGCAGCCTTCGGAGCGCCCCGCACATGAGCCTGGCGATACAAGCGCGGGGGCAGGGGCCCGATCTGGTGCTGCTCCACGGGTGGGGGCTGCACTCCGGCGTCTGGTCGCCGTTCGTCGACCAACTGGCGGGGCGATTTACCTGCCACCTCATCGATCTGCCCGGACACGGCGACAGCCCGCTGGACGGCTGCCACGATCTGGACGATTGGGTCGACGCCGTATGTGGGGTCGCGCCGCCGCGCGCCAACTGGATCGGTTGGTCGCTGGGCGGACTGGTTGCGCAACAGGCGGCCTTGCGCCACCCGGACAGGGTCAGCGGGGTGGTGCTCGCAGCGTCGACGCCGCGCTTCGTAACCGCGCCGGACTGGCCGTGTGCGGTCAGTGGGGAGTCGCTTGGCTTGTTCGTCGACGAGTACGAGACGGACTTCGAGCGTGTGCTGCAGCGGTTTCTGACCCTGCAGGTCAGCGGCAGCCGCGACCGGTCGGCCACACTACAGATACTGCGCGCCGAGTTTGCGCGGAAACCGCCGCCGCGGCCGGACGGCCTGCGCGCCGGCCTGGAAATACTGAAAACCGCTGATTTCCGGGAGGCGCTCCCGGCGTTTCCGGTGCCGCTCTATTTTCTGCTCGGTGAATTCGACATGCTGATCCCGGCGCCAATCGTATCGCGACTGGGCGACGTGCCCGTCAGGCTGGTCGAGGGTGCGGGACACGCGCCGTTCATTTCACACGCTGACCTCTGTGCGGGTACCGTAGCACAGTGGTTGATCGATTCAGACGAGTCGGAATCCATTGGCGGAAGATAATGACTTCGAGCTGGACCGACGCTTGGCACGCGCCTCGTTCGACCGTGCGGCGGCGCACTACGATCAGGCGGCGGTGTTGCAGCATGAGGTGGAGTCACGCCTGCTGGAGCGCCTCGGGCTCGTCAAGCTGGACCCGTTGCACGTTCTCGATCTGGGCTGCGGCACAGGTCGCGGCAGCGCGGCACTGTTGGGACGCTACAAGCGCGCGCACGTGGTGGCGTGCGATATCGCCACCAACATGCTGGCGCAAACGCGCGCCCGCGGACGCTGGCTGCGCCGGCCGTCGTGCGTCGGCGGCGACGCCGAATGGCTGCCGTTCGCGGACAACAGTTTCGATCTGGTGTATTCCAACCTGATGCTGCAGTGGTGCGATGATCTCGACCGGGCATTTCGCGAAATCAGTCGGGTGCTGGCCCCCGGCGGTCTGTTGATTTTCACGACGTTCGGTCCCGACACCCTGAAGGAGTTGCGCGGCAGCTGGTCCCAGGTCGATCGCTATACGCACGTGAATGCCTTCATGGACATGCACGACATCGGCGATGCACTGCTGCGCTGCGGTCTGGCCGAGCCGGTCATGGATGTCGAGCGACTCACCGTCACCTACCGGGACGTGCGCGGCCTGATGCGGGACCTGAAGGCGATCGGCGCCCACAATGTCACGCGCGGCCGTTCGCGCGGCCTGACCGGCAAACAGAGACTGATACAATTCATCGCCGCTTACGAGCGATACCGCCGTGCCGACGGTCTGCTGCCGGCCAGCTACGAAGTCGTCAACGGTCATGCCTGGGCGCGCGACCGGGCGGTGTCGATTCCGCTCGACCGGTTGAAGAAGACATGACGTCGGGTCTGTTCGTCACCGGTACGGACACCGGCGTCGGCAAGACCCGCGTGGCGGCTGCGCTCGTGGCCTGGGGCACCCTCGAGGGTTTGCGGATGGCCGCCATGAAGCCGGTCGCGACCGGCTGTCATTGGACCGAAGCAGGCTTGCGCAATGAAGATGCGCAACATCTGATGGCGTGCGCATCAGCGCCGGCAGAGTACGAACTGGTCAACCCCTATGCGTTCGAGCCGCCGGTGGCGCCGCACCTCGCGGCTGCCGCGGCGGGCGCGGCGATCGACAAGGCGCATATCCTTGCTTCATTCCGGCGGTTGGCCGGCGCCGCCGACCGGGTGATCGTCGAAGGCGTCGGCGGCTGGAAGGTTCCGATCAACCTGTCCGAAACGATGGAGGATGTCGCCACAGCCTTGGGCCTGCCCGTGGTTCTGGTCATCGGCGTGCGCTTGGGCTGTCTCAATCACGCACTGCTGACGGCCGAAGCCATCGAGCGCAGCGGCCTGCGGATGGCGGGCTGGGTAGCCAATCATATCGATGAGGACTGCGCGCTGGCCGGCCGGAACGTAGAGACCCTGTGCGCCATGCTGGACTGCCCGCCGCTGGCCGTCGTGCCCTGGTCCCGGGACGGTGCGCCGACAACTGCGCAGCGGTTCGACCGGGCGCGAATGCAGCGGCTGTTGTCTTGGCCGCGCGAGTTCGGGTCATGACAATAGCCGGAACCTAGTTTCTCCGCTCGGAAGACGGGAACACGGGGAAGTCCTCGCGTCCGGCCGTGCGGGGTTCTTGAAATTGCGAGTGTGGCTGCCGCCGTCGGGCTGCGTCATCAATATCCGCGCCGAAACATCCGACCCGGCCGATCGCACCCAATTTCCGGTGGCGAGAAAGCAGCGGTATCACCGATCAAAAAAGATTGTATCTATAAGAATATGCTTATTTACTAACTAATCGAGGTATAAGTTGGTGATATGGCGAATTTTTGCAACGGCAAATCGTTATTTCTTGTTGCGCACGTTTGGAACGCTGGGGTAGCATTCGGGGCGCTTGAACGCGTGCTTGATCTGGGTCTGCGACCGCGCGTCCGGAGGTTTGGGGTGGTAGCAACGCACTTCGACAGCGAGTCGGCCACCCGACAATTCCTGATCCGACCGAATTGTTCCCTGTCCTGGAAAGAGGCGAAGCGTTTCTATTTCGGGATGGTTGCGGTGTCGATGAGCATCGCATTGCTGTTCGCGTCGCGCGGGCTCTGGCTGGTTCTGCCGTTCGCGGGTCTGGAAATGCTGGTGCTCGGCGGTGCGTTGTACTGTGTCGCGCAGCGTGCGCGGCGCTGGCAGTTGGTCCTGGTCGGCCGCGATAAAGTTGAAATCTGCAACCTTGGGCGTTCCCCCGCGCCTGGCGTGATCCTGCAGCGCGCGTGGGCCCGGGTTGAGTTGCAGAGTCCGGACCACGCCTGGTACCCGAGCCGTCTGACCATTGGTTCGCACGGTCGATTCGTCGAGATCGGTCGCTGTCTGAGTGACACAGAGCGGTCGCTGCTGGCCGAGGAGTTGAGTTTGGCGCTGCGTTCGGCCGCATGAGCCGTTTGCCGAATATAACTACGTTGGGAGCTGGAAGGAGAGACGCTGGCATGTTGGCACGAAAAGCAAGACAGATACTGACCCCGCTGGCCTGTGCGGCGCTGATGCTGGGATCCGCATCGGCATCCGCCGACTACGCGCTGAACATGCGCCGCGGCGTCACCCCGATCAGCCACGAGGCCTACGACCTCCACATGATGATCTTCTATGTCTGTGTGGCGATCGGAACCGTGGTCTTCGGCACGATGATTATTTCCATGATCAAGCACCGTAAGTCGAAGGGCGCGACGCCGGCGCAGTTTCACGAGAGCACGGCGGTCGAAATCGCCTGGACCATCGTGCCGTTTCTGATCCTGATCGGCATGGCGATACCGGCGACCAAGGCGCTGGTGGCGATGGAGGACACCAGCAATTCCGACGTCACCATCAAGGTGACCGGCTATCAGTGGAAATGGGGCTACGATTACGTCGACGAAGGCGTCAGCTTCATCGCCTCCCTCGCGACACCGCACAGCCAGGTCGTCAACGAACAGCCCAAGGACAAGAACTACCTCCTCGAGGTCGACAACCCCCTGGTGGTGCCGATCAACAAGAAAGTCCGGTTGCTGATCACGTCGAGCGACGTCATCCATGCCTGGTGGGTTCCGGAACTGGGCATGAAGAAAGACGCGATCCCCGGCTTCGTCAACCAGATGTGGTTCAAGATCGAAAAGGAAGGCACCTACCGCGGCCAGTGCGCCGAGTTGTGCGGCAAGGATCATGGCTTCATGCCGATCGTGGTGGTCGCCAAGAACGACGCTGATTACCAGCAGTGGCTGGTTGCGCAGAAGACCGCGTCCGATGCAGACGCCGCCGCCGTGGACAAGGAGTGGTCGAAATCGGACCTGATGGCGCGTGGCGAGAAGGTCTACTTCGCCAACTGCAAGGCCTGCCATCAGGAAACCGGTGAAGGTATGCCGCCGGCAATTCCGGCGCTGAAGGGCAGTGCGATTGCCACCGGCCCCATCGATGCTCACCTGGATCGCGTCATGAACGGCAAGCCCGGTACGGCGATGGCCGCGTTCGGCATCCAGTTGAGCGATATCGATATCGCCTCCGTGATTACCTACGAGCGTAACTCCTGGGGCAACGACACCGGCGATCTGATTCAGCCTTCTGCAGTAAAAGCCGCCCGCTAGGGTTGTGGAGGAAGACGTTATGAGCACAGCGACGACACACGAAGCACATCACCACGGCCCCGAGCGCGGACTGCTGCGTTGGGTGTTTACCACCAACCACAAGGATATAGGCACGCTCTACCTGCTGTTCGCGCTCCTGATGTTCTTCGTCGGCGGCTCCATGGCGATGATCATCCGCGCTGAGCTGTTCGAACCGGGCCTCCAGTTCGTCAACCCTCAGTTTTTCAATTCCATGACGACCATGCACGCGCTGGTCATGATTTTCGGCGCCGTCATGCCGGCCTTCGTCGGTCTGGCCAACTGGCTGATACCGATGATGATCGGCGCGCCCGACATGGCGCTGCCGCGCATGAACAACTGGAGCTTCTGGATCCTGCCGTTCGCGTTCTCGATTCTGCTGTCGACGCTGTTCATGCAAGGCGGCGCGCCGGCCGGCGGCTGGACCATGTATCCGCCGCTCGTGCTGCAGACAGGTGATGCCTTCCCGTTTCTGATTTTCGCGGTGCACCTGATGGGTATTTCCTCCATCATGGGTGCAATCAATATCATCGTGACCATCGTCAACATGCGCGCGCCGGGCATGACGCTGATGAAAATGCCGTTGTTCGTCTGGACCTGGCTGATTACGGCGTACCTGCTGATCGCGGTCATGCCGGTGCTCGCCGGCTCGGTGACGATGCTGCTGACCGACCGGTTCTTCGGCACCTCTTTCTTTAACGCGGCCGGCGGCGGCGATCCCGTCATGTTCCAGCACATCTTCTGGTTCTTCGGGCACCCGGAAGTGTACATCATGATTCTGCCGGCATTCGGCATCGTTTCGCAGATCATTCCGACGTTCGCGCGCAAGCCGTTGTTCGGCTACAGCTCGATGGTGTACGCCACCGCTTCGATCGCCTTCCTGTCGTTCATCGTCTGGGCGCACCACATGTTCACCGTGGGCATACCGCTGACCGGCGAATTGTTCTTCATGTACGCGACCATGCTGATCGCGGTGCCGACCGGCGTGAAGGTGTTCAACTGGGTGTCGACCATGTGGCGGGGTTCGATGACGTTCGAGACCCCGATGCTGTTCGCCATCGGCTTTGTCATCATGTTCACCATCGGCGGATTCTCGGGCCTGATGCTGGCCATCACCCCCGTGGACTTCCAGTACCACGATACCTATTTCGTCGTGGCCCATTTCCATTACGTGCTGGTCACGGGCGCCGTGTTCGCGATCATGGCGGCGACCTACTACTGGATACCCAAGTGGACCGGCCACATGTACGACGAGAAGCTGGGCAAGCTGCATTTCTGGCTGTCGACGGTCTCGGTGAACGTGCTGTTCTTCCCGCAGCACTTTCTGGGGCTGGCCGGCATGCCGCGCCGTATTCCGGACTACGCGGTGCAGTTCACGGGATTCAACCAGATCTCCAGTATCGGCGGCTTCGCGTTCGGCCTCTCTCAGTTGCTGTTTGCCTACATTATCTTCAAGTGTATCCGCGGCGGTGTGAAGGCTACCGACCGTGTCTGGGAAGGCGCGCATGGTCTGGAGTTCGAGCACCTGCCGTCGCCGCCTCCATACCACAGCTTCGAGACTGCGCCTGAGGTCAAGTAAAAGACGGGCATGGGGGCGCCGTGTCGTGTCACGCGGCGCTCCGACTTCGTTGCGGTGAACGAGAGTGGCGGAAACGAACAGGAAGAAACGCTCCTATTGGCTGGCCGGCATGCTGGGCTTGGTCGCGCTGGCTATTTATGCGGCCTTCATCTGGATGACCGGGAGAAGTTGAACGAATGTCGGACCGAGCCGGCACAGATAACCGGCGGGTGTTGAGGCGGCTGCTGTTCCTTGTGGCGGGGATGTTCGGGTTCGTGTTCGCGCTGGTGCCGCTGTGCAACGTGTTTTGCTATTGGACGGGGATGAACGGCAAGACCAGCTTGACGCTGGCCTGCACGTTTTTTGATAAACAGAACCAGACGGATTGAAAATTTGCCTTGAAGAGGATTGAGGAATGACCCAAGCGCATGGTGGTTACTATGTTCCCCACGGCACGACCTGGCCGATTGTCGGTTCCATCGGACTGACGACAACGGTCGTCGGTTTTGCCCATTTTCTGAACGGCTCGCCAAGCGGATTGAAGGTGATGTTCCTTGGCGTGGCGATCATACTGCTGATGATGTTCGGCTGGTTCGGGACCGTCATCCGCGAAAGCGAATCCGGCACGTATAACGAGCAGGTCGACAAGTCGTTCCGCTGGGGCATGAGCTGGTTCATCTTTTCCGAGGTGATGTTCTTTGCCGCGTTCTTCGGGGCGCTCTACTACGCGCGCGTCTTCTCCGTGCCCTGGCTGGGCGGCGGCCATCCGGTGACCAACCAGGTGCTGTGGGGCGGCTACGAAGCGGCGTGGCCGACCAACGGGCCGGGCAACATCGGCGGCGCCTTCGAATCCATGGAGGCGTGGGGGATTCCCGCGATCAATACGCTGCTGCTGCTGTCCAGCGGCGTGACCGTGACCCTGGCACACTGGGCGCTGAAGAAACAGCAACGGACAGCGCTGGTGCTCTGGCTGTGCGCCACCATTGCCCTGGGCGCGACCTTTATCGGGCTGCAGGCCAAGGAGTACATCCACGCCTACCATGAGTTGAACCTGACGCTGGGTTCGGGCATCTACGGCTCGACCTTTTTCATGTTGACCGGGTTCCACGGCATGCACGTGACGATCGGCGCCATCATGCTGACCACCATCATGCTGCGCTGCGCAAAAGGTCATTTCACGCCCGACCGTCACTTCGCGTTCGAGGCGGTCGCCTGGTACTGGCACTTTGTCGACGTGGTCTGGCTGGGCCTGTTCATCTTCGTGTACGTGCTCTAGCGCGCATAAAAAAACGCCGCTTCGGCGGCGTTTTTTTTGACCGGCCGGCAGCCGTCCCCAATCAGCGCTGGCCGGCCGGCTGGGTAACCGGATGATCTGCTGGATAGATACCGTGCGGTTTCAACCAGCCCGCCGCGATGCTCAGCATCAGCAACGCGAACAGCGAAACGGAAAGCACGATTCTGACCGTCAGCGCCTTGGCCGTGCGCTCGGTCTGCCCCTTGTCCTTGACGAGGAACAGCATACCGCTGGCAAGGCTGGCGACAATGGCGAGCAGGACAAGTACGACGACGATCTTCAGCAACATAAGGCACGCGACCGCTGGGATGGTTACAAACTGCCGGGCCAGTATAGGTGAATGCTGCGCTGCTTGCGAGCCGCCGTCCCGGCTTATAGTCTAGCCGCATGCGCTTCGGACGATGGCATTTCACGCCCGGCCTGTGGCCGACCCTGGTAACCATCCTGTTGCTGGGGATTCTGGTGTCGCTGGGGTTCTGGCAGCTCGATCGCGCCGAACAAAAGCGCCGGCTGGTGTCCGCCTACGAGCAGCAGGGCGGCGATCGAAGCCTGTTGCGGATGACGGCCGGCGCCGGTATCGGGCCGGAACTCGAATACCGGCGCGCCGAAGCCTCGGGTCGCTATGACGGCGCGCACCAGTTCCTGCTGGACAATCGCACGCACAACGGCGAGGTCGGCTATGAAGTGATCACGCCGCTGATCACCGACCAGGGCGGCGCGATCCTGGTGAATCGAGGCTGGATTCCGCTCGGGGAGGGACGCGACCGATTGCCGTCCGTGAGCGTGGCCACGGACGCGCGCAGGGTCGTCGGACGGCTCAAGCTGCTGCCGCGGCACGTCTTCATGCTCGGCGAGGAGCAGCCGCGAACGACCTGGCCTTACCGCGTCGAGCACATCGACACCGAACGCTTCGAGAAGGAGCTGGGCTACCCCGTCTCCGCCTATACGTTGCTGCTGGACAGCGCGGCAACGGACGGATACCTTCGCGACTGGCAGCCGGTGCAGCAATTCGGTCCGGAGCGCAATGTCGGTTACGCGGTGCAATGGTTCGGTCTGGCCGTGGCGCTTGCGGGCATCTTCCTGGCCGTCAATCTGCATAAAGTGACTCACGATGAACGCTGATCGCGCACCCGAACGCTCCCCCGCGCTGCGTTCGCGCCTTTATCTCCTGCTGGTCATGGGATTGTTCGCCGCGCCCGTGGTGCTCGCCTGGCTGGTGTTCTCTGTGTTTCCGCAATGGCGTCCGAGCGGGACGGTGAACAACGGCGCGCTGGTCAGGCCGGCGCGCCCCTTGCCGGCGTTCCACGCGCACGATATCGCCGGCAAGCCGGTCGGTGAAACCCTGTTCCAGGGCAAGTGGACACTGTTGGCGTTGGAGCAGGGGACCTGCGGCGAAGCCTGTGTCCGCAGACTTTACGATGTCCGTCAGATTCGTCTGGCACAGGGTAAGGATGTTGACCGATTACAAAGGGTTATGCTCTGGGTGCCGGCGGATGCGAACGCCGCCGCGGGCACTGAACTCCAGCGCCGGTTTCCCGGGCAGATGATCGTCAGGCTCGATCCGCAGACCGACGGCGGGCTGATTTCCGCCTTCGCGGTCGACAGCACCGACCCGCTCACGGCGGGCAGACTCTATCTGATCGACCCGCTGGGCAACCTGATGATGTTGTACGAGCCCGCCGCGGATCCGCGCGGCGCGATCAAGGATCTGGAACGACTCTTAAAGTATTCCGGATTGGGGTAGAATGAGCGCCCGCGCCGCGGGGTGCTCCGCCCGGCGCGGCACTGATACCAACCTGGATTCGAGGTGTAACGCAGATGGCCTACTCACTGGTGGCGGCATCGGCCGGACAATGGCGCGACTATCTCGGCGTCTGCAAGCTCAAAGTCGTCGCCTTGATCGTGTTCACGGCCGTGGTGGGCATGTTTCTGGCGACGCCCGGGTTTGTGCCTCTGCAGGCTTTGATTTTCGGCACGCTGGGCATCGGCATGGCCGCCGCGTCGGCCGCCGCCATCAACCACGTCGTCGATCAGCACGTCGACGCGAAAATGGCGCGCACGTGCCGCCGGCCGGTCGCGAGCGGTCATCTGAGCAGCCGCAACTGCCTGGCCTTTGCATTCCTTCTGGGTACGACCGCGATGATCATTCTCGTCTGGCTGGTCAACCCGCTGACCGCCTGGCTGACGTTCGTTTCGCTGATCGGCTACGCGGTGATCTACACCCTGTACCTCAAGCGCGCCACGCCGCAGAACATCGTCATTGGCGGCGCCGCCGGCGCCATGCCGCCCGTGCTGGGCTGGACCGCGGTGACCGGCACGATCGATCCGCACGCCCTGCTGTTGTTCCTCATCATCTTCGTCTGGACGCCGCCGCACTTCTGGGCGCTGGCGATTCATCGCCAGAGCGAGTACGCCAAGGCCGATATTCCCATGCTGCCGGTGACCCACGGCATCGAGTTCACGCGCCTGCAGGTTCTGCTCTACACGATCCTGCTGGTGGCGGTCACCGTGCTGCCCTACGCGACGCAAATGAGCGGCCTGTTCTACCTCGTCGGGGCGCTCGGGCTGGGCGGCGTGTTTCTCTGTCACGCCTGGCGGCTGATGCACGACGAGACCGGCAAGCAGGCGATGAAGACCTTCGGGTATTCGATCGTCTATCTGATGGCGCTGTTCGCGTTCCTGCTGGTCGACCACTATATCCCGATTTTTGCCCGGTATTTTCCTGTACTCGGCTCAGTCTGAGCACACCTTCGCGCCGGGTCGGTCGGCCCGTGCGGGCCTGCGCGGCGGCGTCGGTTCAAACAGCCGTCCGTACGCTTTGCCAGTGAAAGCCGTCTATATTAGAATGTACTAATTTTCACACGGGTCGGTGCGCGTGCCGGCCGCCTGGCTATCGAGGCGCGATCTACATGGCACAAAGCGGGTTCTTCAGCGGCGACCAGTACAACTACGCGATTGTCCGCAAGTTCGCCCTCATGGCGCTGGTCTGGGGCATACTCGGCATGGCGGTCGGCGTCTACATAGCGTCCGAACTGGCCTTCCCCTTTCTGAATTTCGATATTCCCGAGATCACCTTCGGGCGCTTGCGACCGGTGCACACCACGCTGGTCATTTTCGGTTTCGGCGGCAGCGCGCTGTTCGCGACGTCCTACTATGTCGTGCAGCGCACCTGCCAGACGCGCCTGTACGGCACCTGGCTGCCGACTGCCACGTTCTGGGGCTGGCAGCTCGCGGTCGGGCTGGGCGCGGTGACCTACATGCTCGGCTACACGCAGTCGCGCGAGTACGCCGAATTCGAATGGCCGATCGATCTGCTGATCGCCGTGGTCTGGGTGCTGTATTTCTGGGTCTACGTGCAGACGCTGCGGCGCCGCACCCAGCCGCACATCTATGTCGCCAACTGGTTCTACATGGCCTTCATTCTGGCGACCGCGATTCTGCACATCTTCAACAACCTCGCCGTGCCGATCTCGCCGCTCAGCCTCAAGTCCTACAGCCTGTTCTCCGGCGTGCAGGACGCCATGACCCAGTGGTGGTACGGCCACAACGCCGTGGGCTTCTTCCTCACCGCCGCCTTCCTCGGCATGATGTACTACTTCGTGCCCAAGCAGGCGGGTCGCCCGGTCTATTCCTATCGCCTGTCGATCGTGCATTTCTGGGCGCTGTCGTTCCTGTACATGTGGGTCGGCGCGCACCACCTGCACTGGACGGCGCTGCCCGACTGGACTTCGACGCTGGCGGCGACCTTCTCCATCATGCTGCTGCTGCCGTCCTGGGGCGGCATGATCAACGGCATCATGACGCTGTCCGGTGCCTGGGACAAACTGCGCACCGACCCGATCATGCTGTTCCTGATCACGGCGCTGTCCTTCTATGGCATGTCGACCTTCGAAGGACCGCTGATGTCGCTCAAGAGCGTGAACGCACTCTCGCACTACACCGACTGGACCATCGGCCACGTGCATTCGGGCACGCTCGGCTGGGTCGCCATGATCACCTTCGGCTCCTTCTACCACATGGTGCCGCGCCTGTACGACACGCGGCTCTACAGCAACCGGCTGGTCTACGTGCATTTCTGGCTGGCCACGATCGGCATCCTGCTCTACATCACGTCGATGTGGGTCGCCGGCATCATGCAGGGCGTCATGCTGCGCAGCTTCGACAGTTACGGCAACCTCGCCTACACCTTCATCGAAACCGTTTCGCGCCTGCACTGGCCGTACATCGTCCGCGCCGTCGGCGGCGGGTTCTTCGTCACCGGCGTGCTGGTCATGGCGTACAACCTGACCGCGACCGTCCGCCGCGCCCGGATCGAGGCCGCGGAGCTGGACGCCAGGATCGCCGCAAAGATGGCCAACGCCTGAACGCCGGTCAGCGAGGTAAACGAACGTGATCAAACACGAAAGCATCGAAACCAACGCCGGCCTGCTGATCCTGTTGACGCTGATCGTGATCAGCATCGGCGGACTGGTCGAGATCGTGCCGTTGTTCTTCATCAACGATACGGTGGAGAAAGTCGCAGGCGTGCGCCCCTACACGCCGCTCGAACTGCGCGGCCGCGATATCTACCAGCGCGAAGGCTGTTACCTCTGCCATTCGCAGATGATCCGGCCGTTCCGCGACGAACTGCTGCGCTACGGCCACTATTCGCTGGCGGCCGAATCCAAGTACGATCACCCGTTCCAGTGGGGTTCCAAGCGCACCGGACCGGATCTGGCGCGCGTCGGCGGCAAGTACTCCAACCAGTGGCACGTGGCGCACCTGCTGAATCCGCGCGACGTCGTGCCCGAGTCGATCATGCCGAACTATCCCTGGCTGCTGGAAAACGATCTGGACTATTCGGATATCCAGCAGCGCATGCGCGCGCTGAAGGTGACCGGCGTGCCCTATTCGGAGACCGATCAGGAATATGAGCGCAACGTGGCCGAATTCGGGCCGGAGATGGCGGCGAAACTGGACATCCTCAATGCCGAGGACAGCCTGATCCAACAGGCGGTGGATCAGGACTACGACGGCCGGCGCGCCCGCATCACCGAAATGGACGCGCTGGTCGCGTATCTGCAGGTGCTGGGCACGATGGTCGATTTCGACCGCTACGACGAAGGCTATTTCGCCGGCTTCCGGTAGGGCGCGTATGCCGGAGTGGCTGTTGTGGTTTACGCGGCTGGAGAACAGCAAGATCGTCGCGCTGGTGATTTTCTTCGTGACCTTCTGCGCGATCCTGATCTACCTCTACACGGGCAGGAAGCGTTCCGAGCGGCTCGAATCCTACAGGTACATTCCGCTGAACGACGATAGTTACGCCCGCCGCGGCGAGGACAACGAGCATGAGTGAAATCGACACCAAACCCCAGGGCGCGGTGCAGACCACCGGTCACGCCTGGGACGGCGACCTGCAGGAATACAACAACCCGCTGCCCAACTGGTGGCTGTGGTCGTTCTACGGCACGGTATTGTTCGCAGTCATCTACTGGGTGCTGTTCCCGGCCTGGCCGGTCGCCGGCACCTACACCAAGGGTGTGCTGAACCACATCACCTATGTCGACGGCAAGGGCGAGGAACACCGCACCCACTGGAACACGCGCGCCAAGCTGCTGCACGATATCCAGCAGGACAAGAGCGCCGCCACCCGGCGCGACTATCTGAAGAAGATCGAGAAGGCCTCCTATTCGGTGATCCTGCAGGACGCCGAGATGATGGACTTCATCCGTTCGCAGGCCAAGGGCCTGTTCGGCGACAACTGCGCGGCGTGCCACGGCGCCGGCGGCACCGGCGTGATCGGTCTGTTCCCCAACCTCGCCGACGACGACTGGCTGTGGGGCGGCAAGGTCGAAGAAATCGAGCAGACCATCCGCGCCGGCCGCACCGGCTTCATGCCGGCGTTCAAGGATGCCCTGAGCGATGCCCAGATCGACGACGTCGCCGGTTACGTGCTCAGTCTGTCGGGCCACGCCATCGACGCGGACAAGGTTGCGCGCGGCCGTAAGATTTTCCAGACTCAGGTCGGCGGCTGTTACTACTGCCACACGCCCGCCGGCACCGGCTTGAAATCGCAGGGCGCCGCCAACCTCACCGACGCGATCTGGACGGTGGCCGATGTGCTCGACGCGGAAACGCCCGGCGCCGCGCTGGACCGGGTCCGGAACATCGTGCGCAACGGCGTGCACCGCCAGATGCCGGCCTGGAAGTCGCGCCTGTCGCCGGCCCAGATCAAGCTGCTGACGGTTTACGTGCACGAACTGGGCGGCGGGCAGTGATGCCGGCCGTTCTGCCGCGCTAGGGCCGGACGCCGTTCCGATGCCGCATGGCTGATGCCGGTACAGAGTCGCTGGTACAGGCGCGTGTCGCGGTTTATCCGCGGTCCGTCGAAGGCCGCTTCCGCACCCTCAAGTGGGCGCTTCTGTGCATCGCCTGCGGCACCTATTTCCTGCTGCCCTGGCTGCGCTGGGAGCGCAGCACCGGACCCGATCAGGCGCTGCTGTTCGATATCGCCGCGCGCCGTTTCTACCTGTTCGATCTGGTGCCGCACGCGCAGGACCTGATCTGGCTGGCCGGTTTGCTGGTCATCGCCGCGCTCCTGCTGTTCTTCGTCACCGCGCTCGCCGGGCGGGTGTTCTGCGGCTACTTCTGTTTTCAGACGCTGTGGACCGACGTCTATCTGCTGATCGAGCGCTGGGTGCAGGGCGACCGCGTCGCGCGCATCCGCCTCGACAAGGCGCCCTGGAATGCCGGCAAGCTGCTGCGCAAGGGACTGACCCATCTGCTGTGGCTGGCGACGGCCTTCGTCACCGGCCTGACCTTTGCCCTCTACTGGGAGAACGCACCCGATCTGCTGACCGATTTCTTCACCGGCAGGGCGCCGTTCCCGGCGTATGCGACCACGCTGTTCCTGACCTCGACCACCTTCGTCATGGCCGGACTCGCGCGCGAACAGGTCTGCACCTACATGTGTCCCTACGCGCGCTTCCAGTCGGTGATGTTCGACGCCGACACGCGCATCGTCGCCTACGACAGGGCGCGCGGCGACAGCGGCGCCGGCCGGCGCAAGATCGCGCGCGAATTGACGACCCGCGAACAGCGCCGGGCGGCCGGCGTCGGCGATTGCATCGACTGCGGTTACTGCCTGCAGCTGTGCCCGACTGGCATCGACATCCGCAACGGCCTGCAGATCCAGTGCATCTCCTGCGTCCTGTGCATCGACGCCTGCGATACCAGCATGGATTCGCTGGGGTGGGAACGCGGGCTGGTCCGCTACACGTCCGAACACCAGCTTGCCGGTGAGAACAGCCGGCTGTTCAAGCCCAAGGTGATCGGCTACGGCACCGTGCTGCTGGCCGCGACCGGTGCGCTGATCTGGAGCGTCGGCAGCAAGGCACCGATGGAACTGTCGGTGCTGCAGGTGCGCCAGCCGCTCTATGTCCGGCTGTCCGACGCGCGTATTCAGAACAGCTACGAACTGCACCTGGAAAACAAGACCGGCCGTGCGCTGCACCTGGCCATCATGCTGGACGGGCTCGCCGGTGCCCAACTGGACCTCGGGCAATTGCAGTCTGTGCGCGTCGCGCCCCAGCGGGACGTGAAGGTGCTGGCGCGGGTGCGCTGGATGCCCGGCCAGCGCGTCAAGGGCATCCGCAATTTCCGCTGCAACGTCGTACCGCAGGACGCGCCCGAGCTGGGCATGCTGAGCGGCGAGACGACGTTCTTCTCGCTGGGAGAGGCCGACTGATGCTGCAATCGCTGGCTGCATTGCCGCTGAGCGCGCTGGGCGTTGCGCTGCTGTTCCTGTTGATCCTCCGCCTGACGCCGCTCGACGCCAGACGCGCCGCGGTCGTGACGGCGATGGCGTCGCTGGGTCTGCTCGGCCTCGGCGTCACGGTCTCGCGGCCGGGCGCCGACGTCATCGCCATGTACGTGGCCGTGCTGGCCGTGACCGCCTATCTGCTGGCCATTGTCGGCGCCAGCCGGGAGCGCCGGCTTGCCGAACACGGGGACGCGGCGGCCGGTTTTCACTGGGGCCCGGCGCTGATCGTCGGCTTCTTCGCGCTTCTGTTCGCCACCGACGGGCTCCTGGTCATGATCTCGCGCGAGGGACCGCCGGCGCCGATCGCGCGCTGGCTGCTGCCGGACAGGAGCGGGGAGCCGGGCGTGCGTTCGGTGTTTCCCGGCGTCGTCGCACGCGACTATCAGACGAAGGAGGGCGACTACAATCAGTACCTGCAGCGGATCGAGACCCAGGAAGCGCGCGGCTGGCGCATACGCAAGGGCTGGGTCGACACTGCGACGGTCGGACGGCCCACGCTGTTTCAGGTTGCGGTCGAAGACCGGCAGGGGAGGCCGCTCACCGGTGCCGCCGTCACCGGCGTGTTCCGGCGCCCGTCGGACAGCCGGCTCGATCGGACGTTCTCGATGCGGGAAACCGGCCCCGGGACCTATCGGGCGGCAATCACGCTGCCGGAACCGGGCCGCTGGGATCTGTCGCTGTCGATACGGCGCGGCGACGATGTTCACGAAGTCGACGCGCGCACCGCGGTCGCGCCGGCCGCCGCGGGCGGCTGAAGCCAGGCGCGCATGAACACGGCGGCATCCCCGGCCACTTGTTTTCACTGCGGCCTGCCGGTGCCGCCCGGCAGCCGCTATCAGGTGGAGATCGATGGACAGACGCGGCCGATGTGCTGTCCCGGCTGCCAGGCGGTGGCCGGCGCGATCGTCGCCAACGGGCTGACCGATTTCTATCGCTACCGCTCCGAGAAAGCCACGCAGGCCCATGAACTGATGCCCGCGGAGCTGGCCGAGATGCAGCTCTTCGACCGGCCCGAGCTGCAGCGGAGTTTCGTGCGCGACGCCGGCGCCGAGCGGCGCGAGGCGGCGTTGATTCTCGAAGGCATCGTCTGCGCCGCCTGTGTCTGGCTGAACGAGCGTCACGTCCGTTCGCTGCCGGGCGTGATCGAGTTTCAGGTCAACTATTCCACGCACCGAGCGCGGCTCGTCTGGGACAATTCGCGCATTCAGTTGAGCGCGATCCTGAAAGCGATCGGCGACATCGGTTACCGCGCGCACCCGTTCGATCCCAGCCGCCAGGAACAACTGTTCAAGCAGGAAAAATCCCAGGCGTTGCGGCGCCTGGGCATCGCCGGCGTCGGCATGGCGCAGGTCATGATGATCGCCGTCGCACTCTACGCCGGGGCCGACCAGGACCTGAGCACGAGCCTGCGCACCTTCCTGCGCTGGGTCAGTCTGCTCATCGCGACGCCCGTGGTCGCCTATTCGGCGCGCGTGTTTTTCACCAGCGCCTGGCGCGACCTGCGCCGCCGCCGGCTGGGCATGGACGTGCCGGTCGCGCTCGCGATCGGCGGCGCCTTTCTGGCCAGCGCCTGGGCCACGCTGACCGGGCGCGGCGCGATCTATTTCGATTCGGTCACCATGTTTACGTTTTTCCTGCTGGCCGGGCGCTATCTCGAAATGGCGGCGCGCCACCGCGCCGGCCAGGCCGCGGAGGAACTGGTGAAGCTGCTGCCCGCGACCGCCACGCGCCTCGACGAGACCGGCGAACAGCGGGTGGCGGTCGCCGAACTCGCGCCGGGCGACCGGGTGCTGGTGCGGCCGGGCGAGTCGGTGCCCGCCGACGGCGAGGTGCTGGAAGGCGACAGTGCGGTCGACGAATCGCTGCTCACCGGCGAGAGCCTGCCGCTGCGCCGTATCGCCGGCGACCGCCTGGTCGGCGGCACGGTCAACACCGAGAGCCCCTTGATAATGCGCGTCGGCGAAGTCGGCGAGGCGACGGTGCTGGCCGCGATCGTGCGCTTGCTCGACCGCGCGCAGACCGAAAAGCCGGCGGCCGCGCAACTGGCCGACCGGGTCGCGGCCTGGTTCGTCGGCGCGCTGCTGCTGATCGCCGGCGCGGTCGCGCTGTGGTGGCTGGCTCACGACCCGAACCAGGCGTTTCGCGTGACCCTGTCGATGCTGGTGGTGACCTGTCCCTGCGCCCTGTCGCTGGCCACGCCGGCCGCGCTGACCGCCGCGACCGGCGCATTGACGCGTCTGGGCGTGCTGACCACGCGCGGCCATGCGCTGGAATCGCTCGCGCGCGCCACGCATATGATCTTCGACAAGACCGGCACGCTGACCGCCGGACGTCTGCCAGCTCGAACAGGTGCAGGTGTTCGGCGAGCGTTCGCGCGAAGACTGTCTCGCGATCGCGGCGGCCCTGGAGCAGTCCTCGGAACACCCGCTGGCGCAGGCGCTGCGCCAGGCGGCGGCCGGTGCGGCGCGCGCAGAACGGGCATCGGCGCAGGCCGGGCGCGGCGTCGAAGGTCTTGTCGGCGGCGCCGCCTACCGCATCGGCAAACCCGATTACGTGGCCGAACTTGCGGGTGGAACGCCGCCGCAACACCGCTTTCCGGCCAACCTGACCGAGGTCTGGCTCGGCGGCGGCGAGGGCTGGCTGGCGGTGTTCGGCCTGAGCGATCCGCTGCGGCCCGACGCGGCCGAGACCATCGCCGCCTTGCGCCGATCGGGCCTCCGGGTCGAGCTGCTGAGCGGCGACCAGGACGCGGTCGTGCGCGCGGTGGCCGACCGGCTGGGCATCGAGCGGGCGCAGTCGCGCTGCCTGCCCGACGACAAGCTCGCGCGCATCCAGGCGCTGCAGGCGCAGGGCGCGCGCGTCGCGATGGTCGGCGACGGCGTCAACGATGCGCCGGTGCTGGCCGGCGCCGACGTCTCCATCGCCATGGGCCGCGGCACCCAGCTCGCGCACGCCAGCGCGGACATGATCCTGCTGTCCGAGCAATTGCCGCACCTGGTCGAAGCGGTGCGCAAGGCGCGGCGCACGCGCCGGGTCATCATTCAGAACCTGGGCTGGGCGCTGGTTTATAATCTGGTGGCGGTGCCGCTGGCGGCGGCCGGCTGGATTGCGCCCTGGATGGCGGCCATCGGCATGTCGGCGAGTTCGCTGGTCGTGGTGACCAACGCACTGCGCTTGCGCTGAAACGAGGGCGCTTCGTGGACGTACTTTATATTCTGATTCCCATCAGCCTGCTCGTCATGGGGGCAGCCGTGTGGGTCTTCATCTGGGCGATCCGCAGCGGTCAGTATGACGATCTGGAAGGGCCGGCCCACCGCATCCTGATGGACGACGACGACCCGCTCATACCGCGCCGGCCGGAGTTGGATTCCGAGTCCAAGCCGAAGAAGAAGCCGCCGGCCTGAGTTTGTGCTGCGAGCGACGGGAGGGACGCTCAACCGCTATGGACGCGAAGGTAAAACACCTTAATCGCTTAACCACAAAAGACACAAAGGACACGAAGATTGGAATAGCAAAGAACCTTTCTCGGGGTCGTCATGCCGGCGAAGGCCGGCATCCAGAGACGCTGAACCTCGGTGCGAGCAGTAAAGCACCGCGAAAGACGCGACGGGAATCCCCGAGCTTCACCGCAAAGGCGCCGAAGGCGCCCAAAGCATTGTCCAGGAAACCTCTGACTGGTTCAGCGTTGCGAGGAACGCGGCGACGAAGCAATTCCGGGGTGTTGCATCCGGATCATGTAATCAGTGGACCATTAAGGAATCCAGCCCTGATCGTCATAAGATCAATCGAGTCTGACCCCATTAATTCCCCCGTTAGCACCGTCGCCGCCAGTTGCGTGCGGCTCGGGCGTATTCACTGGCGTAACGACCGTGGACGCGGCTATTTTGCCCGTCTGACTCGTGCTGTCGACGTGCTCGTTCGCCGCTTGCTCCTCAGGAGACTTCGAGGCGGATGGCGCAGTGTCGGTTGGCGCGGTTGTCTCATTCGCCTGAGCCTTCTTGTTGCTGGCGCGACTCATCGCTTGCGGCTTATCCCGGTCAGCAGTCAAGGACGGGTACATGGTTGACTGGCGTTGTGCGCCGGCCAACATCGACGGCATCGGCGGCTGGTACTGCGCCATCCGGCCCAGGGTGTTCGGCCACGCCGGACGGCCAGCGTAAGCCCGCTGCCCGAACCCAGGACGCGGGTAGTCCGCCATCGCGACAGACGGCGGCGGCGCATAGGCCCACCTCGGCGCCGGCGGCATCGGCGGCTGGTACTGCGCCATCCGGCCCAGGGCGTTCGGCCACGCCGGACGGCTGTCATGAGCCTGCCACCCGAACCCAGGACGCGGGTAGTCCGCCATGGCGACAGACGGCGGCGGCACATAGGCCCACCTCGGCGCCGGCGGCATCGGCGGCTGGTACTGCGCCATCCGGCCCAGGGTGTTCGGCCACGCCGGACGGCCAGCGTAAGCCCGCTGCCCGAACCCAGGACGCGGGTAGTCCGCCATCGCGACAGACGGCGGCGGCGCATAGGCCCACCTCGGCGCCGGCGGCATCGGCGGCTGGTACTGCGCCATCCGGCCCAGGGCGTTCGGCCACGCCGGACGGCTGTCATGAGCCTGCCACCCGAACCCAGGACGCGGGTAGTCCGCCATGGCGACAGACGGCGGCGGCACATAGGCCCACCTCGGCGCCGGCGGCATCGGCGGCTGGTACTGCGCCATCCGGCCCAGGGTGTTCGGCCACGCCGGACGGCCAGCGTAAGCCCGCTGCCCGAACCCAGGACGCGGGTAGTTTGCCATGGCGACAGACGGCGGCGGCGCATAGGCCCACCTCGGCGCCGGCGGCATCGGCGGCTGGTACTGCGCCATCCGGCCCAGGGTGTTCGGCCACGCCGGACGGCTGTCATGAGCCTGCCACCCGAACCCAGGACGCGGGTAGTTTGCCATCGCGACAGACGGCGGCGGCGCATAGGCCCACCTCGGCGCCGGCGGCATCGGCGGCTGGTACTGCGCCATCCGGCCCAGGGTGTTCGGCCACGCCGGACGGCTGTCATGAGCCTGCCACCCGAACCCAGGACGCGGATAGCCCGCCATCGCGACAGACGGCGGCGGCGCATAGGCCCACATCGGCGCCGGCGGCATCGGCGGCTGGTACTGCGCCATCCGGCCCAGGGCGTTCGGCCACGCCGGACGGCTGTCATGAGCCTGCCACCCGAACCCAGGACGCGAGTAGTCCGCCATGGCGACAGACGGCGGCGGCGCATAGGCCCACCTCGGTGCCGGCGCCATCGGCGGCTGGTACTGCGCCATCCGGCCCAGGGTGTTCGGCATCGGCGGACGGCCAGCGTAAGCCTGCTGCCCGAACCCAGGACGCGGATAGCCCGCCATCGCGACAGACGGCGGCGGCGCATAGGCCCACATCGGCGCCGGCGGCATCGGCGGCTGGTACTGCGCCATCCGGCCCAGGGTGTTCGGCCACGCCGGACGGCTGTCATGAGCCTGCCACCCGAACCCAGGACGCGGGTAGTCCGCCATCGCGACAGACGGCGGCGGCGCATAGGCCCACCTCGGTGCCGGCGCCATCGGCGGCTGGTACTGCGCCATCCGGCCCAGGGTGTTCGGCATCGGCGGACGGCCAGCGTAAGCCTGCTGCCCGAACCCAGGACGCGGATAGCCCGCCATCGCGACAGACGGCGGCGGCGCATAGGCCCACATCGGCGCCGGCGGCGGCATCGGTCTGATCGGAACAACGGCGCCTGGTCGCGCCGGCATCATCCAGGGTTCGGCGGGGATTTTCCCATATCCGGCTGGAGTTGCAATTTCTCTGCTGGTATTACCGGCTGCTGCCTCCGTAGAGAGACCGGCGGTCAGCACCACTGGCAAAATACATCTGACGACTAGATTGAACTTACGCATCCAGATTTCTCCTCAAATGGTGGGTAAGCAAGGCATTGGCAGGACAGTCGCGGTTTCGCGCTTCTCTACCGACGCAGGCGTGTTGCCGATCGAATCATTGTCCCCGTACCGACCGGACCCCAAAGTGTGGGCCGTCCGTTCGCCAAAGCTCCCTTGTAGAGGCGCATTTAACATGATGTTACAGGGCATTCATTACTGTAGCTCTGAAGAATAACAAATAACGCCATGAAATCAAGTCAAATTTGAGCATCAACCAGAGCCTGGGTCGTATACACCCCGGTTCGGCTCAGAGGACCACTTCCCCGCCCAGGATTCGGAATCTGAATGCCTGGTCAGCGATGTAACCCGTTCGTCAGGAGCACGAGGGCGTCCAGGGTGCAAGCCATCGCGCGGCAGCGATCCGCTTTTCCACCACGATTGCAAGGCACTTTGATTGACGGCGAACGGGTCGGACCGGCGCCGACAAAACTCGAGAGGACCCTTTTGCGAAAAGCACGAGCGGCCGATGACGCGTTGGCGCGCGTATACGCCATCAAGGTCAAGGACGATATCGTCCGAACGAAAGACCGGATAGCCTGAGCCATCGAACCTCAGCGCCGCAATACAGCGTGCTTGCAAAGAGGCGCCCATATAAGTCCATATAGAGTTCCTCGATGCGGGCGAGAGGTTGCCCCGCTAACATACCGAGTGCTTTGAGCATGACCTGCACCGCCCCCACCGCAGGCAGGGCCGGGCAGGTTTCATCGGGCACACCGCTGTGCCCGACCGCTTCGCGGCTGTCCCGCCGATTTGTCGATGTCGATGCCAACTACCCGCTTCAGAAACTGCGCCGGGGCGACGCAAGCTCGCGGGTCATGTGGGAACCGAGTACTTGGAGGATTGACCGTTCTTTCTACGATTCCTGCCGTTCGGGTGTTCCGATCCAAGGACTGCAACGGGTCCGTTCTTGCACTTGAGTCACGGCTTATAGAAGCACGAACCAAACGACAAGTCAGGGTCGTTCTTCCCCGTTTAGTGATTGGTAATTTAAGGACGGACCAAAGGACCGGCTTGGGGCGGAATCCGGATTGACACCCTGACACCGCCTGCTGGACCAAATCTGAAACATTACAAATGAATCAGGGTTTACCTGGATACGCCGGGAATGCCGGGCCGAGTACAGACAGGTATTGCTGAGATCCTTTGCTCTGGTTGTAACACTTGGCACGATGTCTCCTGCTTGAAGTCTGTGTGTTGGTTGCCGCGGCATATCTGTGCGGTTACATGTTTACCCTCGCCCCCATTCCGTCTCTTGCCGCTGACTGGTACCTGCGCGCTCGAACCTGGGTCTTCGACCGCAGGTTCCGCATACGCGATCCATGTCAGCGTTTACACAAGATACGTTGCGCGCCTTCGGCGCCTTTGCGGTAAAAGAAGGGGGTTCCTTCGCGTCCTTTGCGGTCAAGCGCTCAATGCAGTCGTGACGCCGCGTCGCACCTGGCTGAGACTTGCGCGACGGAAGCCGGTGAGAAATGCGGCTAGTGCAGTCCATGCTTCTTGATCTTGTACCAGAGCGTGCGTTCGCTGACGCCGAGGAGGCGTGAGGCGGCCGATTTGTTGTCGCCGCTGCGCACGAGTGCTGCTTTGATCAGGCGCATCTCCAGCGCCGCGACCTGCTCGTCCATGACCAGCGACTCCGGCGCTTCGTCGTCGGCACCCGCGGCCGCCGCCGGCGCGCTGTCGGCCGGCGGCGGTTGCAGCGGGATATGCCTCCTGTCGACAGTCGTGCCGCTGCCGAGCACGACGGCGCGTTCCATGAGGTTTTCCAGTTCGCGGACGTTGCCGGGCCAGGCGTAGGCGAGCAGATCCTGCACGGCTGCGTCGGTCAGTGACGGCGTCGCACGACCGAGTTCCTTGCTGTACTTGTGCAGAAAATGTTCGGCGAGCGACTGAATGTCCTCGCGCCGTTCCCGCAGCGGCGGCACATCGATGTGTACGACGTTCAGCCGGAAAAACAGGTCCTGGCGCAGCGCGCCGTCGTCGACGGCCTGCTGCGGGTTGCGGTTGGTGGCCGCGACGATGCGCAGGTCGATCTTGACGGCCTGGTGCGCGCCCAGCCGCTCCACCGTGCCTTCCTGCAGCACCCGCAACAGTTTGGCCTGCAAGGCCAGCGGCATTTCAGTGATCTCGTCGAGAAACAGCGTGCCGCCGCTGGCCAGCTCGAACTTGCCGGTGCGATCGCGGTGAGCGCCGGTGAACGCGCCCTTCCTGTGACCGAACAGTTCGCTTTCGAGCAGATCGGCGGGAACCGCCGCGCAGTTGATCGGCACGAACAACCCGCCGCGCCCCGATGCCTGGTGGATGGCGCGCGCCACCAGCTCCTTGCCGGTGCCGGTCTCACCGCTGATCAGCACGCTGCTGCGCGCCGGCGCCACCTGCTGGATCACCGCGTAAAGCGCCTGCATTTTCGGGCTGCGGCCGATGAACTCGCCCCAGCCGCGCTCGACTTCGTCGCGCAGGAACCGGTTCTCGCGCCGCATCGCGCCCAGCGCCAGGGCGCGCGTGACGGCGAGTTCGACCGTCTCCATCTCGAACGGCCGGATGATGTAGTCGGTGGCGCCGAGCTTCATGGCCTCAACCGCCGACTCGATGGTGCCATAGGCCGTCAACAGGATCACCGGCACGGCGTCGCCGCTTTCGCGCAGCCTGCGCAGCAGCCCGATGCCGTCCAGGCGCGGCATCTTGAGGTCGGTGATGATCAGGTCGAAGGGTGCATCCTCGATGTGCGCCAGCGCGTCCACGCCGTCGGCGGCCTGCACCACATCGTAGCCGAGGTTCTTCAGGGACATCTCCAGCAGCCGGCGCATCTTGGTCTCGTCGTCGACCACCAGTATCCGGTGTGTTTCCATCAGTGCTCGTCGTCTTCGCTGTGAAGGTTGAAGGTCAGGGTAAAGCAGGCGCCGCCGCCCGGCGTTTCCGTCACCTGGATGTCGCCGCCGTGTGCATGCACGATCTGCTGCACAATGGTCAGCCCGAGACCGATGCCGCCTTCGCGCCGGGTGAAAAACGGATCGAAGATCCGCTGGCGCAGATCGGCGGGGATGCCCGGGCCGTTGTCCGCGACGCTGGCGACGATCGATCCGTCTTCGTTGCGCGTGGCGATGCGGATGCAGCCGCCCGCCGGTACGAAGTCCAGCGCATTGATCACCAGGTTGAGGAACACCTGGGTCAACTGCTCGGGGTCACAGAAAAGGACCGGGTCGCTCGCCGCCAGTTCCCGCTGCAGCGCTACGTTGCGGTCTTGGGCGCGCGAGTCCAGCAGGTCCAGCACATGGCCGGCGACGGCATGCAGGTCGTGCGGCTTGAAATTCGGCGCGCGGGGGCTCGCGCATTCCAGCAGCAGCGTCACCAGGCGGTTGAGGCGGTCGGTCTCGCTGATGATGTAACCGGCCAGCTCCCGCTCCCGGTCGCCCAGATCGGGCTGGCGTTCCAAAAGCTGTGCCGAGGAGCGCAGAATACCCATCGGCGTGCGCACTTCGTGGGCCATGACCGCAGCCATTTCACCGACCACGGCCAGCTTGCCGGCGCGCACGATCTGTTCGCGCGAGCGTTCCAGCGCCTCGATCAGCTCGGTAAAAGCCTGCGTGAGTTCGCCCACTTCGGCGAACGGCGCCGGCGCATCGGCCGGCCTGATCTGTTCGCCGCGGCGGTAACGGCGCGTGAACTCGGTCAGGCCGACGATCGGTTGCGCGATGCGCGTCGCCAGGCGCGACGAAACCCAGCCGGCCGCCAGCAGGGTCAGCAGCAGCAGCGCCAGCATGGCCCACAGCAGGTGCCAGATCGGCGCAAAGGCCGCGTCCGTCGGCTCGACCATGAGCAGGTGCCAGCCGAACCCGGGAAAGTGTTGATAGCCGCTCGACGTGGCGTCGCCCACCAGCAGCGATTCGTAGCCCAGCCGGCCGCCGGCCCGGATCTCGGGACGCGTGCCGGGCGCATGGGCTATCCAGTTGTTCATATCGAGTCCATCGATGCCTTGTCGTTGGCGCAACCCCCTGGATGCCGCGATCACCCGGCCGCCCGCGTCGAGCAGCAGCGCGCTCCTGGCGCTGGCCGCCACCGCGTCGTCCAGCAGGGCCAACACCTCTTGCCAGCGCAGCAGCACGTAGAAGGAGCCCAGATCGCCCTTGCCGAAGGCATCGGTCACGTCGATGCGCAGGGCGATCGTCGTCGCGCCGTCGCGCCGCAGCGGTTCCAGTGTCAGCGCGTCTTCGCCGCCGGCAGCGGGAACCGCGATCCACGCAGGTGCGTGCACCTGCGTACCGCCGATCAGCGCAGGATCGCTCGCCGCGACGATTCTGCCGTCGCTGCGGGTGCAGAACAGGGCCTCGTAAACGCCGCCGTGCCCCTTCTGCAGATCCGACAGAAACCGCGACAGCCGTTTGTCGACGTCGTCCACGCGGATGTCCTGCATCACCTCCAGACGGTGCCAGATGCGTATGTTTTCCATGCGCTCGAACAGAAAGGCGTCGATGCGCTGCAACACCGCGCCGGCGCCGAATTGCAGATGATCCGCGATCTCGACCTGCAGTGACCGGCGGAACTGGTAGAACGACAGCCCGCCGACCAGCACGATGGCGGCGAGCACCAGCGCAAAAAAAGCGCGCAGCAGCGCCTTGTTGATGGTGCGGGGCGTTTCTTCGGCGTTCATCCGGTACTCCGGGCGTCGCGGTGCGCTGATCCGGCGGCCCGGGCACGGCCGGGCTTTCTTATTGCGGGGATGCCTGTTATTTTCCGCTGGCCGCAGCGGGCGGCGCACCGCCGCGATGTTCCGACCGCTTGCCTGGATTCATTCACGAAGGTTGCCATGCATCGGTTTGCCAAATCATACTCCGCGATCCCGGACACCGAGGCCTAGATTCGGTGCGAGCCTCGATTTTCCGTGTTGGCCTGGCGGCGTTACTGGCGCTCGCCGGCGTTCCATCGAGCGCGCTCGCCGGCGCGAGCGGCGCCTGGAGCAGCACGCCCTATCGTCTGGGGCATGGCGCGCAGTTCCCCCGGCAGGGGCTGAGCGTCGGCGGCTACCTGAGCCTGTACTATCTCGATCTGGACCACCGGCCCTGGCAGGCGGGTGTCCGCGATCTCAGCCTGTTTCTCGGCAAATCGCTGTCGGAGCGCTGGTACCTGTTCTCCGAGATCGAACTGGGCAATGCCGTGGAGTTCTCGACGCACGGTGCGAGCGACAGCAATTCGGAACTCGATCTGGAACGACTCTACGCCGACTACCGCGCGACCCGGTACGTCAATGTCCGTCTCGGCAAGTTTCTCACACCGGTCGGGCGCTGGAACCTGATCCACGCCGATCCGCTGGTGTGGACCGCGGACCGTCCGCTGACCACGGCGGCGCCCTTTGCCCGGCACGCCACCGGTGCCCTGTTGTACGGCAATATCGACACCGGCGGCAAGAGCCTCGATTACAACCTGTTCGTCGACGACAGCGAGCACCTGGACCCGGATCAGAAAAAGGAGCTGGCCTTCGAAGACGACGTTTCGGGCATTTCCAGGCGCAACGCCTTCGAGCGTGCGGCGGGCGGTTCGGTGACCGCGCACTTTCTGGACGACTCGCTCCAGATCGGCGCGTCCTATGTCCGCATGACGATGTCCGATCTTCAGGCGCGCATGGACCTGTTCGGCGTCGACGCGCTGTGGAGCTACCGGCGCATGGAACTCAGCGGCGAATGGGTCTACCGCAACAGCACGGGTTCGTCGGAACGGGACGAGTACGGCGGTTTCGTCCAGGCGGTGCTGCCGCTTGCCGCGCGCGTCTATGCCGTGGGGCGGTATGAACGCTATCGGGCGGCGCTGTTTCCACGTGCCGCCGACATCGGCGTGCTGGGACTCACCTACCGGCCGCATGACGCGGTCTCGCTCAAGCTGGACTACCGGGAAGGTGACCACAACGACGTCATGGCGCCCGACGGCTGGCTGGCCTCACTGGCGATCCTGTTCTGACCGCCATGCTGCGTCGCATTGCCGATCGGACCCGACTGATTCCGATGCTGACCGGCCTGCTGCTCAGCGGTCCGTTGGCGGCGCGGGATGAAGTCGCCGTCATCGTGGCGCGCGACGCGCCGGCGGTCGCGGTCGACGCGCCGACCTTGCGCGGAATCTACCTGAAGAAATTTCTGATGGACGACCAGGGGCGGGCGCTCATACCGGTCAATCTGCCGCCGGAGCACCCGCTGCGCCGCGGTCTTTCCGCGCTGCTGTTCAACAAGACTGCACAGCAGCTCCAGGACTACTGGAATCAGCGTTACTTTCACGGCATCTCGCCCCCCTATGTGCTGCAATCCGAAGAAGCGGTGCTGCAATTCGTGGCAAAGACGCCGGGGGCGATCGGCTACGTCGCCGCCTGCCATCTGGATGCGCGCGTCAGGGAGGTGCTGACCCTGTCGGTACCCGCCGCCGAGCGTGCGGCGGCGCAGCGGCTCTGCGACGCGCCCGCCGGCGGCGCGCCCTGAGCCGACAGCCGGACAGCGCCACCCGAACCGCGCAAAGACCTGCATACAATTCTTGCGCACTGCAATCTTTGCGGCCACCGGAATCCGGGCAATTCATCGGTAAACGTTATCATTATCAAATAGATAGTTGAATGGCACAAAACTAGCTCAGTTATTCGCAAACGGGTTTTTCCCCCGGGTTGCAGTGGCAGGTGCCAAGTTGAACTCTTCGGCCGATCTCGAGAGTAATGCCTGCATCGTGGCCGGCGTCCAGCCGCTGCTCGCCGAATTGCAGGATAGGGTCAAACTCCACTTTGCGGGAACGGGCGGCAGCGGACGGGCCCTTCTGGAACAGTTCATCCACCGCGTCTTCGAGCAGCGGTACGGGGCCACGTTGAACGCCTACTATCCCAACCTGACCGCGTTCACCACGGGGGGACGCATTCGCGGCGTGGTCGGATACCGCGACGGCCTGGAGAAGCCGCTGTTCTCCGAACAGTATCTCGATGCGCCGGCGGAATTGCTGCTGGCCGACCGCTTCGATCAGATTGTCGGCCGCGGCCGGCTGGTCGAAGTGGGGAACCTGGCGTTCGACGGTCACGGCGATGCGCGCTGGCTGATCGCGGCCATGACCGTGCTGCTGTATGCCGCCGGCTACCGCTGGGTGCTGTTCACCGCCGTCAAACCGCTGTTCAACGCCTTTCAACGTCTGGGTCTGCGACCGGTCAGTATGGCCGTTGCCGACCCGGCACGCCTGTCCGACGGCGGCAGCCGGTGGGGCAGCTACTACCGGGCCGAGCCGGTGGTCTGTGGCGGTGACATCGAGGCCGGCTACCGGAAACTGACTGCGCATGTCTCGTCGCGCCAACCGGGACTGCAGGCGCTGCTGCGCGATGCCTGGCGACTGGGTCAGCGGTTGCGGCATGGCGACGCGCCGACCGCCGAAAGCGCAGTCTGAGCATGCAGAGCGTACTCGACCGCATCGACCAGTTCGCCGGGGAGCGTCCCAGCGGTCCGGCGCTGACCGACGGTCATGTCTGTCTCGATTACCTGGAACTGAGGCAGGAGATCGAGCGCGTGGCGGCGACGCTGTATCTGCGACGCATCGGCCTGCTGCTCGGCAACGGCTGTGCCTGGGCCGTGCTGGACCTCGCCGCGCAGCGCCAGGGCGCGGTCTGCATTCCGCTGCCGCCGTTCTTTTCGGATAACCAGTTGCGGCACCTGATTCGGGACTCCGGCATCGAGGTCGTCATCACCGACCAGCCGGCGCGCCTGTTGCACATCGTCAAGGAACCGCTGATCACCGAAATCGTCGTGGCGTCGAAACGGCTGGGCTGTTTCGTCATCATGCCGGAGGCGACGCCGACACTGGCGCCGCCGATTTCCAAGATCACCTACACGTCCGGCAGCACCGGTCAGCCCAGGGGCGTTTGTCTGACCGGTGTAGCCATAACGCGCGTTACGGTTTCCCTGATCGCGGCCGTCGGCGCCAACGCGGCGGACAAGGCCATCACACTGTTGCCGCTGTCGACGCTGCTGGCGAACATCGCCGGCCTCTATGCGCCGCTTTACTGCGGCGGCACCGCCTGTGTTCCCGACCTCGCGCAGTGCGGTTTGGCGGGTTCGACCGGCGTTCGCGCGGACCGGCTCGTCGAGGCACTGCGGCGCAACCGGCCCTCGGTGACCGTGCTCGTGCCGCACCTGCTGAAATCGCTGGTCGAGGCCGGGGAAGCGAAGCTGCCGCTGCCGTCGTCGCTGCGCTATATCGCCGTGGGCGGCGCGCCGCTCTCGGGTCAGTTGTTGCAGCGCGCGCACGCACTGGGTCTTCCGGTCTATCAGGGTTACGGGCTTTCCGAGGCGGCTTCGGTGTTGACCCTGAACGCGCCCGGCGCGGATCGTCCGGGCAGCGTCGGTCGCCCGCTGCCGCACGTCAAACTGCGGATCGCCGCGGACGGCGAGATCATGGTCGGCGGCAATCTGTTCAGCGGGTACCTCGGTGCGCCGCCGCGTAAAGTGCGGGAATGGGCGACCGGCGACACCGGGTTCGTTGACGCCGACGGTTACCTTTACGTCACCGGACGCAAGAAGACCGCCTTTGCGACCGCCCATGGCCGCAACGTCGCGCCCGAGTGGATCGAAAGCGAACTCACCAGCATTTCCGCCATCGCCCAGGCCGCGCTGTTCGGCGAAGGACGCGCCTCGAACGTCGCCGTCGTCGTGCTCAGCAGCACGGCGGCGGCCGCGCGGATCGGCCCGGTCATCGGGGCGTTGAACAGGACGCTGCCGGACTATGCGCGCGTGAATCGCTGGATCATCGCCGACGAACCCTTCTCCACCGGCAACGGTCTCGCCAACGGCGCCGGTGTGCTCAATCGCCAGGCCATCGCCGCGCGCTACTGGGATCAGATCGACCAGGCGCACTGAGTGAAACCGCTGAGTCTGCCTTTCCATGAGCGACTGCTCGCCGCGACCGCGCCTGCGCGGGAGCGGTTTCTGGCGACGCCCATTCTGCAGCGCGCCCTGCGCGGCGACATCGACAGGGACGATTATCTGACCTTTCTGGGCCAGGCCTACCACCACGTCAGGCACACCGTGCCCCTGCTGATGAGTTGCGGCTGCCGGCTGGGCGAGCGCCACGACTGGCTGCGCAGCGCGATCGGCGTCTACGTCGACGAAGAAATGGGGCACGAGGAATGGATACTGGACGATATCGCCGCCGCAGGCGGCGACCCGCAGGCCGCGGCCGAGGCGCCGCCTCTTCCCGCCACCGAACTGATGGTGGCTTACGCCTATGACGTGATTCACGACGCAATCCGGTCGGCTTCTTCGGCATGGTGCTGGTGCTGGAAGGCACCAGCGTGGCCATCGCATCGCGGGCGGCCGCCGTGCTTCGGCAGCGCCTGAATCTGCCCGGCGAGGCGTTTCGCTATCTCGATTCCCACGGCGTTCTGGATCAGGACCACCTGCGGTTTTTCGAGGAACTGATGAACCGCCTGGCTGACCCCGAAGACCAGCGCATGGTGATTCATTGCGCGCGCATGTTCTACCGGCTCTACGGCGACATCTTCCGTGCCGTCGACGAGCGATCCCAGACCAAGAGGTGATACCCATGCAACGCACTGCACGATTCCTGTTATTCCAGGCGCTGGCGCTGATTTCCTTCGCCGCCGCCGCCGTGGGCGACGATCTGGGCCGCGACATTGTCGACCTTCAGCACGCCTGGGAGCACGTCCACTACCAGGTGCCGGAAAAACAGCAGGACACCGCGTTTGCCGACGTGGATGCCATGGCGGACAAGCTGGTCAAGCGCTATCCCGGCCGCGCCGAACCGCTGGTCTGGAAGGCCATCGTACTGAGCACGCACGCGGGCGCACGGGGCGGTCTCGGTGCGCTGGGGATGGTGCGCGACGCGCGCGACCTGCTGGAACGGGCGGAAAAGATCGATCCCTCTTCCCTCAACGGCTCGATCTATACCACGCTCGGCAGCCTGTACTACCAGGTGCCCGGCTGGCCGCTGGGTTACGGCGACGACACGAAGGCCGAGGCTTATCTGAAGAAGGCGCTGACGCTCAATCCCGACGGCGTGGATCCGAATTATTTTTACGGCGATTTCCTGTACCGCAAGGGCGATTACACCGGTGCCATGAGCGCCTTGCAGAAAGCGCTGCGCGCGCCGCCGCGACCCGAGCGGCCGCTGGCCGACGCGGGTCGCCGCAAGGAGATTCAGGCGATCATCGACAAGATCAACGCGAAATCCTAGCGGGCTGCCGAAGAGCGTTCGTGCGGCGGGCTCGGGTGTTGAAACGGGCTCAAATGCTCCTATGCTGCGGGCACGCTGCGCCGTTACGCCGCTCTTCGCCTTGGCACGCATCCGCCAGAACGGTTTTCGACAGCCTGCCGGCGAACCTCTGAACAACGATTGACCGTTATCTGCGTGACACGCCGGTGGAAGCGGCCACGGCCGCTCCGACGGCGACATCACTCAATGTGTGACCTGCAAGAAGGATCCAGACGATGAATCTCGAAGCACAACGCATTCTCATCACCGGCGCCGGCGGTGGCATCGGCGGCGCGCTGTGCGCGCGGCTTGCCGAACGCAAGGCCAGGCTCTGTCTGGTCGACCGTAATCCGGACGCCGCCGAGGGCATACAGCAGCAACTGAATAACGCGTCCGCGGACACCATGGTGGTTCCGGCCGACATCACGCGCGCCGACGAACGCGAACGCGCCGCCAACGCGATGGTGCAGGTCTGGGGCGGCGTCGACGTTCTGATCAATCTCGCCGGGGTGATGGATTTCGCGCGCTTCGACGAGCAGGATCCGGGCCTGTTGCAGCGCATGCTCCAGGTCAACGTCGAAGCGCCGCTGCAACTGACCCGTTACCTGCTGCCGCAGATGATCGAGCGCGGACGCGGCCGCATCGTCAACGTCGGCTCGATGTTCGGCAGCATCGGCTTTCCCTGCTTCGCCGTGTATTCGGCCACCAAGTTCGCCATGCGCGGCTTTTCTCAGGCGCTGCGCCGCGAACTGGCCGGCAGCGGTGTGGGCGTCACCTACGTTTCGCCGCGTGCGGTGCGCACGCCGTTCAACCCGCCGGTGGTGCACCACATGGCCGCGATCGGCATGCTGCACATGGACGATCCGCGCCCGGTCGCGGCCAGAATCGTCGCGGCCATCGAAAAGGAGCGGGACGAAGCCTATATCGGATTTCCGGAAAGCCTGTTCGCGCGCATCAATGCGGTCTTTCCCTCGCTGGTCGGCCGGGCGATCGTCAAACAGGTGCCGGCGCTGCGTTCCTTTGCGCAGGACAAGGCGAGGGCGTGACGGGCCTCGCGGCGCAGTTATTTCATGCGCGCGGTCCGCAGCGCCCGGTACGATAGCGCAGGGGGTCGTATCCGGAAGCAGCGGTTCGCCGGATTCGGATCGAGGATGGCCGCGCGGTGCTGACGCCCGGATCACTACCGGTTCATCCGAGCGGTCAGCAGCGTCCGGTACCGGGGCCGGGAACAGTGGTCCGCCGAATCCCGATCGAGGATGGCTCTGCGATACCGACGTGCGGCTATGCACTGGCTGTCGATCTTGAAGCAGGGGGCTCGGTCGATACAATGCGGAGCCCATTAACGACCTCTGTTCCAACAAACGTTCGGTCAATCCGTCATCCCGGCGCAGGCCGGGATCCAGCCGCCGCCCCAATGGATTCCGGCCTGCGCCGGAATGACGACAAAGGCGGATCGTCTGTCACGCATAGTTGCAAGTCTCAATAGGATCGCGCGTGGCCAGCCCGCGCGTCACGCTCGCCTCCGGCTGTCGACCTTGAAGCGCGCGGGCAGGGTCGATACACTGCGCAGCCATTGACCGGCTGTGTTCCCACGAACGTCGGGTCAGTCCGTCATTCCGGCGCAGGCCGGAATCCAGAATGTCCGATGCAGCGGACTCCGGCTTTCGCCGAAGCGACGCTACAGCACCGGATCGGGAAATTCGCAAGCAATTATATGTTTACGTTTCAAGGTTTTCCGATGTTCATCGTGGTCGCGCTGGTAATCGTGGCCTGGCTGAGTTTCTTTTCGGTCATCTTCGCCGGCTGAGCGTTGCTTTCGCGGGTTTCATTGTCGCCGACTGCGTAGGTTGCTGAGGCACGAAGCCCAACGCCGGACCGCTGACCGTTGGGCTTCGCTGCGCTCAGCGCCAACCTGCATTTATCCAAGTTGTTGGGTTAATAATCGCCTGACGCGTCCGCAGCCCCAATTGTCGGTGCGCCGCCGGACGTATGCGCGGCGCCGACCGTTGGCCTTATAATGCGTTCGCGGTTCGTTCCACCCGATTCCCATTCCGACTTTCAGTACCGATAGCCTATGATTGCGCGCCTCGCCCGATATGCACTGTTGTTCGTTCTCTGGTCCCCGGCCGCGTTTGCCGAGCCGCCCCAGGTTCCGGCGGCCACCGCACCGGCCGGTCAGCCGGCCGATGGCGTGCTGCTGGCCCAGTCGCTGGACCGTCTCGCCGAGATTCGCCAGCAGGTGCTCGACAAACAGCGCGCGCTCCAGACGCTGCGCGCGCAGATCGCGGCGGAGACCAACGAGGAGGCGCGCGCCGCTATGCAGCGGCGGCTGGATGACCTGCCAAAGAACATCGACCGGCTGAACAGCACCTTCGAACAGGTCGCGACCAGCGGCATCGATGTCAGTGTGTTGTCCGAGCAGCCGGCCGAGCAGTTCGACTGGAAACAGGAACTGCTGGAGATCACCAAACCGCTCATCAGCAGCCTCAAGGACCTGACCGAAAAACCGCGCAAGATCGAAAACCTGCGCGCGCAGGTCTACCGCTACCAGGACCAGTTGGAAGTGATCGACAAGGCCCTGGCGTCGATCGAGCGGTTTGAGAACGCCACGCCGCGGCCGATCGTCGCCGACAAACTCGAGGGCATGTCGAAGGACTGGAACCAGCGCAGGACCGACGTGGCGAGCAATCTCGAGATCGCGCGCTATCAACTGGCGACGCTGCGCGGCCAGGACAGCTCGTACTGGCAGATGATCATCGATGCGACGCGGGCCTTTGTCGCCGGCCGCGGCCTGACGCTGGTGCTGGCCGTCGTCGCGGCCTTGCTCGTGTGGATGCTCGCGCGGCTGGCCCTGTACCTGATCCTGCGCTTCGCGCGCGTTACCTCCAGCTCGAAGAAATACCGCAATCGCGAGCGCGGTATTCTCTATCTCTACCGGCTGTTCGTCGGCGTGTTCGCGATCGTCGCCGTGCTCGTGGTCTTCTATACCCGCAGCGACCTGCTGCTGCTCGCACTGACCCTGATCGCGCTGGCGATGATGACCGCCGGCCTGCGTCAGACGGTGCCCAAGTACCTGAAGGAGATCCGCATCCTGCTCGACTTCGGCTCGGTGCGCGAGGGCGAGCGCATCGTCTACGGCGGCGTGCCGATGGAGGTCAAGGCGATTCACACCTTCGCCGTGCTGCGCAATCCGGAACTGGAAGGCATCGTGCGTCTGCCGATCGACCAACTGGTCGACCTGGTCTCGCGCCCGGCCGGCGAGGAGCCCTGGTTTCCGAGCAGCGTCGGCGACTTTCTCCTGCTGGCCGACGGCGGCTTCGCCGAAGTGACGCGCCAGACGATCGAGTTCGTGCAGTTGCGGATGATGGACAGCCTGGTGCAGGTGCCGGCTGCCGAATTCGTCCACAGCTGCGCGCGCAACCTGTCGCGCGAAGGCTTCGCCATCCGCGCCAACTTCGGCATCGACTACCGGCACCAGGCGATCTGCCTGGACCCGGTGCCGCGCCTGATGCACGAGGCCGTGTACGCTGCGCTGAAGGCATCGCCGTTCGGCTCCTGGGTGCGCGACCTGACCGTCGACTTCAAGGAAGCGGGCGCCAGCTCGCTCGACTACCTGGTCTATGCGCGCATGGCCGGCCCCGCCGCCGGCCGCTACTTCGCGCTGCAGCGCATCATGCAGCACGCGCTGGTCGATCTGTGCAACCGCGAAGGCTGGGTCATACCCTTCAGTCAGCTTACGATTCACCAGGGCGAGGGGTTCGAGGGGTTGCGGGCGGCGGAGGCGGGATCTGCGTGAGTTGCCGTCGGTAACGCCGGCGGTCAGGCAGTCTGACCTGGGCAACGGAATTCGGGTCAGTCGATGATCAGGACTGAATGATTCGTATTTCCGAAGCCGTATAGCGTGAGGGAGGGATGCTGATTTGCCCTCACCCGTACCAGCGTTCGCGGCCTATCACATGCCTGGCCAGGCTGGCTGCGGACATCCACCGAAAGCTGGAAATCCATCCGTGATTGGCCATAATGCGTGTAGGGGATGCGCCGGCCGAGAGGGAATGAGTCCAATGACCTGGCGGCGGTATCCGGGTTCTACAGGCGGTTATGCAACGGCCGCGGTCAGCCCGGGCTGAATTCACGCTTCAGCGTCGGTTCCGCTGATTTGCAGGATATCTACGAATAAGAGCAGGGAGGGCGGTACGTTTCTCACAATGCTATACCGAATCGGCCAATCGCATGCTAGGCGGAATCCGCCTATCACCCAATACTGCGTAATCCGTCTAACATACTGTTGCACAAATAGAAGGAAGGGAAAGGTCCGGGGCCAAGCGGAAGTGAGGCGCGCCAGGGAAGAGTAACACACAGGAGGTGATCGCATGGAAGCGACGCTGCAGAACGTGTTTCGTCAGGGATTTGATCGTTACCGTGAACGCCATGGGATGAGTGTGGATCAGTATCAGGCGGCGAAGGCCATCATGCACTGCCGGAGCGATGAACTGGGGCAGGAGGAATGGCTGTGCGAACGCGATGGCCACATCGAACAGCAGCCGCATTCGTGCCGTTACCGGAGTTGCCCGCGGTGCCAGCAGGTTTACACGCAGCAGTGGCTGGACAAGACGCAAGCCCGGCTGTTGCCGTGCGACCATTACCACGTGGTGTTCACGCTGCCGCATGAGCTCAATGAGGTCTGGCAGCACAACCGGCGCTGGAGTGTGGATCGACTGTTCAAGGCATCGGCGGAGACGTTGCGTGAGCTACTCAAGGACCCGCGTTATCTAGGTGCCGAGGTCGGCCTGCTGGCAACGTTGCACACCTGGGGCCGCACGGCGTCGTTTCATCCGCACGTTCACGTGCTGGTGACCGGCGGTGGTTTGGCGAATGGGCGCTGGCGTGGCTTGTCGAAGGCGTTTCTGCTGCCTGCCGGTGTGCTCAAGGCGAAGTTCCGGGGCAAGTGGCTGAGCGGATTGAACGCGGCCTATGCCCGCGGCGAGTTGAAATTGCCGGCCCACTGGACGGACGGTGACTGGCGCCGTGCCTTGAGGCAAGCGGCGCGCAAAGCGTGGAATGTGCGCATCGAGGGGCCGTATCGTTACGGCAAGGGTGTCGTGAACTACCTGTCGCGCTACCTCCATGGGGGGCCGATGAAGGACCAGCGGCTGGTCAGCGCGGATGCCGCGCGGGTCAGCTTCCGCTACCGCGACCACCGCGATGGCAAGGACAAGGTCATGACCTTGAACAGCGAGCACTTCATCAGTCGGATGCTCTGGCATGTGCCCGTGAAGGGGCAGCACAACGTGCGCTACTACGGCTTGTACGTGCCTGGCGCTGACGGACAACGGGATGCCATACGCCGACAACTCGACCAGCCCGTGGGCGAAGGTGTCGCTCCGGTGACGAAACAGGAACGCCGATGCCCGCACTGTGGCGCCCTGCTGGTGCATTACCGCAGCACCTGGCGCAAAATTTCCGTTATAAGGAGCAACCGCCTGCTGGAAGGTGCAGGGCCCGCTGTGCAACCAGGCGTTGGAGCCGACCGGCAAGGGCTTGGCCGGTCCCCGCCCTCGGGGCCAGCAGCTCTTTTTTTGCCTGGTGAGCGGCGGCTCAACTAAACGTTAGGTTTACTTATTAAAGAATGTACAGCCAGAAGATAATATGGAGCTGGGTACTGTTTGTAGCAGCACTGCTAGCACATAGTTATTTTGAATCTTATGAATCGAAAATGATGGCTCTTTTTTTGTTCGGAGGTGTCATCGGTATGCTCAGAAAGGATATCGAGCGAGATCGATTCGACGGGCGTACGTTTGGTTATTTTTGGGATCTTTCTTCAATAGCCAGAACGGTAATTGTCAGTTATTTTATGGTGATGTCGGTATTGCTACTCTGGCTGGGTTTTAATCAGCCTGAAACACTGGATGCACTTTTTTATGGGAAGCATGGATTCTTCATGATTTTCATGGTTCTTTCCCCATTAATGATTCCATTATTCTGGAGTGTTATTAAGTGTGATATTCAAATGATCAGAGATGAGAGAACGTAAACCTAACGAATAAGGATAGATCGTGAGAGCGAAGCGAACCACGATCTTATCCAGTGGTTGGACAAGCCCGTGTCTCTATATATTAGAAAATATCTTTTTTCGATCTGGGGCGATCAGCGCGTGTACGCGGTCTGCACGTTTTTACAGGCGAGTGGGATCCGTGCCTGTTGAAAGGCTAATACGGTATTACGGTTTTGTCATAAATCGATTCAGCCCTCCTGTGTTGGGTGAGTGGATGATTTGTCTGGAATAGGCTCCTTAGCCGGATTGCCAGGCGGGTCTGACAAAGCCGGTGATGTGCATTGGGGCTTGACACTTGGGGCATTTGAAAATGGGACGTGGTCGTGGCGTATGGCCATCAATCACGACCCGCAATACCAGCTGGACCAAAGACAAGAGCTTTTTGGCATTACCGTGCAAGAAGCCATACTCCCGGACCCGGCGAAAGCCTCTGGGCAATACATGCTGCAACACCAGCCACAAGAAGTCTTCGCCCTTGAGGGTGCGGTACAGGGTCTTGCCCGTCTTGCTTTCGAGATAACGGAATGTCACCTTGCCGTCGCGATTGGCAACGATGTTGTTTTCACTGATCACGCCGCGGTACAGGTAGCGAGACAAGTATTCCAGCGCGGGTTCCCCTTTGCCGACAGGTGTGCAGTCGGCCACCCATTGTTTTGGCAGTTGAGCGGGGATGCTCAGCCCGGCGGCCGTTATAGCCGTCAGAAAGCGCGCCCGAAACACCTTGGCCAGGGCGAATTCGTTGAACAGGTATTTACCCTTTTTCTTTTTCCACTGCCGCCTAGCCCGATCCACCCCGCCACCGGGCACAATGACATGCACATGCGGGTGATACGCCAGGCGTCGGGAGTGGGTGTGTAGCACGGCGGTCATGCCGATATCAGCGCCCAGATGTTTTGGGTTGAGCCCGAAGTCCTTTAATGTGCTGCGGGCAGCGGCGAACAGGCCATTGTAAGTCACGGTTTGGTGATGCCAGGCCAGTGAGCGGAGTCCGCGCGGCAGTGTGAAGGTCACCATAAAATACTCGACCGGTAGCAGTTTGGTCCGTTGCCGGTCCAGCCAGAGGCTGGTTTCATGGTGCTGGCACTTGGGGCAACTGCGATGGCCGCAGGAATGCGGATGTGACTGGGTCTCGGCGCAATCGGTGCACTGCAGCCGTATCTGCCCGGCATCCGGTGTGCGGCAGCGCTGCAGGGCACCCACGGCGCGGCGGTGTCCAGGCAACAGGCGGTCAGCATATTTTGAATCAAGTTCAGGTTGGTATTGATGAAGTAGGCAGGCCAGTTCCATGATTAGAGCCTGTACAGGTCAACGTGCAGGGTATTAACCAGGCGGTTGATGGCGGCCGCTGCGTCCTGTTCGGTGGTGTGGGTCAGGCGTGTATAGCGTGCAGTTGTGGCAGGACTGGCATGGCCGAGCAGGCCCTGGATATGACGCAGGCTCAGGCCTTGTTCGAGCAGGTGAGTGGCGAAGGCGTGGCGCAGGGAATGAACCGAGATCTTTTTTTTATCCCACACTCGGCCAGCAATACCTTCAGGGCCTTCTGGGCGCCGCCCCGGTCCATGGGTGTAGCGGCATTGCGGATGCGCTCGGGTGAGCCGACCGGATTGGGAAACAGCAAGCGGGGATTGCGGTGCTTGCACCACAAAGCCCGCAATGCGCGACAGGTCAGATCAGGCAGCGGCACCAGGCGGTCCTTGTGTCCCTTGCCGCGTCGAATATGCACCTGTTTGCGTTGCGCATCGATATCACCGACTTCCAGCGCCAGTGTCTCACCCAGACGCAGGCCCATCGAATAAGTGGTCAGCAGAAAGACCCGGTAACGCAGTTGACGTGCGGCACCGATCAACTGCTCGACTTCGGCCAGGGTGAGAATATCCGGCAGTGACTGAATCTTGGGCGCCTTGATAATATCCAGCCATGTCCAGTCGCGTTTCAGGACATGTCTCCAGAAGAACTGCAGGCCGTTGCGGTCGACCTTGACCGTACTCCAGGAGTGCGACGCGACCAGCGCGGCAAAATAGACTTCCAGTTGCTCGGTGGTGAGTTGATCAGGGCAACAATCGTAGTGCTGCGTCAGGCGACGCACGGCCCGCGCGTAGACATCGATGGTGCTGTCACTGAGGCCTTGCAGCTTCAGGGCCCGGAGGTGGCGTTGGTACAGGGTATCGAAGCGGGATTGTTCGCTGGATTTCATGATAAGCTCCTTGGCATTGCTACCCGGAATTGGGCAGACCAGGAAGTTAATCACGAATGCCGATGTTTTTCCGCCGCGTAGCGGCTTCGTCCAACAAATGGGTCAAGCCGACCGCTCAACCGCTCGCTTCGCTCCAGGTCGCGCGTCGGCTTACCCAAATCGTTCGGCGGCGCAACCAACGATGGAGTTGAATCTTTGAAGGTGCTCATATTCGGTGCAACAGGTGCGACCGGGCGCGAGGTCGTCAAGAATGCGCTTGACCGCAGTTACTCGGTTCGCGCGTTCGTTCGCAACCCCGCCAAGTTCGACATCAGGCATGCCAACCTTGATTTGATGGTTGGCGACGTGACGGACCCGACACTGGTAGACCGTGCGGTCAAGGGTTCGGATGCCGTCGTGAGTGCACTGGGTTCAGGCAATTCCCTGGGTTCGCATCCGGCCTTGAGCGATGGTGTCCAGAACATTATTCGATCCATGGATTGCGTGGGGGTACACCGGTTCGTCTATTTGTCGATGCTCGGTGTTGGTGGCAGCGGCAAGCAATTGGGCTTCGTAGACAGGTACATCGTGTTGCCGATCCTGTTGCGCAACGTGATGCAAGATCACGCAAGAGAGGAAGGCCTCATCAAACGCAGCAAGCTGGATTGGGTGATCGTACGTCCGGCGCGCTTGACCAACGGGCCGTACACGGGAAGATATCGAAGCGGGGAGGATGTCAGGGAGGGAGCGCTCCTGGCGTCCATCTCGCGTGCCGACGTGGCAGATTTCATGGTGAAGCAATTGACGAACGATCGATATGTGCATGGAACTCCGGCAGTGCTGGGCTGATGACAACCATGCGGTTAGCGGCACCGCCGAACATTTCAATCCAGCGGACGCACTACGCGCGCCGCTGATTTCAGACGTTATCGCGCCGAGCAAAGCTCGGCGTTTCTTGCGGGGTGCAAGTCCCCGTCGGGCAAGGGTTAGCCACCCACCCGTATCGAGTGTTGGTCCCATTGCGGAGCGGGGTAACCCGCGAACAAGAGTATGGGGCAAGCGTACACAGAGTATCCTGTAGGCCGCAGGGGTGATCGCGCACCCTGAAGTGCTGGTACAGCTTCGAAATAGGCTGGTTGCGGATGTCGACAGTTTTAACGTGCTGGAAGACAACACGAAGCACCCGGAAGGGCTTGGGTGTGGAGGTCCGCCGGAGTCCTCAGGCCGTGGCATGCAGGAAGAGAAACGCCGGAGAACTCGGGAAGCCCCGAAGGCTCCTGGCCGAGGTGAGACGATGAAGCCGACAGGGCTGGGACACGCAAAGGCGAAGAGCCTGGACACGGTGTGCGCTCGGGTGGAGTTGTGGCACAGGGAACGGACAGGAAGGCCGGCAACGGCCGCAAGCCAACGGGGTGTCTTATCGGGCATAGTAGTCGGAGACGGGGAAAGCCCGTCACAGGGCGAAGGACCCGACGGAAGTACGCAGCTCGCAAAGGAAACTCGCGCCGGACACGTCGGATCGGACCACCACGAGCCAACCTCACTGCGGGCAATAGCCAAACGGGCGAAAGCCTGTAAACACCATCGCTTTCGCGATCTCTACCGGGAAGTGAACGCTGAGCTGCTGCGGCATTGCTGGCAGGCACTGAACAAGGACGCCGCCAGTGGTGTGGACGGACTGACGGCAACGGCCTACGGTGAGAACCTGACGGCCAATCTCACGGACCTGGCTGAGCGAGTGAAAGCAAAGCGCTACCGAGCGAAGCTCGTACGGCGTGTTTACATCCCCAAGGAGAATGGACAACAAAGGCCGCTGGGTATCCCGGCGCTGGAAGACAAGCTCGTGCAACTGGCCTGCGCCAAGCTGCTGACTGCGCTCTACGAAGGCGACTTCCTGGAGTGCAGTGATGGCTATCGGCCGGGACGGAGCGCCAAGGAAGCGGTATGCGACCTCACCTTTTATCTACAGTACGGGAGCTACGGCTATCTCGTCGAGGCCGATATCCGCGGGTTCTTCGATCACATGGATCACGATTGGCTTCTGGAAATGCTGTCGTTACGGATCGACGACCGCGCCTTTGTGCAATTGATCCGGAAATGGCTCAAAGCCGGGATACTGGAGACCGATGGACAGGTGCTCCACCCCGGCGCGGGAACCCCGCAGGGCGGGATCGTCTCGCCGGTGCTCGCAAACCTCTACCTGCATCACGTGCTGGACCTGTGGTTCAATCGCGTGGTCAGCCCCCGGTGCCGGGGCGAGGCGAAATTGTGCCGGTATGCCGATGATTGTGTGCCACGAGCACTGACTGCTGCGTAAGCATCGGTCAGTGCGTGTCGCACAAGTGATGAGGGTTTGGCCCCTCGGAGCCGCCTTGCAGGAGGAGGCTTCAAACCGCCACAAGCTGCGATGGTAAAGAGCCATGGTGGTGAGCGTTGTGGAAAAGGCAGGGCTTGACCCTGTCAGGTACGTACCACGGAGATGAACGTAAGTGAACCTTTGCTGACTTGTCGAAAGCGTAGGGATGTCGTCAAAACCGAGGGGTAGTCGTTAACTCGGGATGAGTCTGGGGGACACCTGTTTACTGCCCAGATGGCGGCCGGCATGAAGAAGGCATGAACGTGGTACAGGCGCTTGTGTGGAATGTCACTGACCGCCCGATTGGAGCCACCCATGATCGCCCTAATGGAGCCACTTTTTCAGGTGGTTTTACGCCTTCGAACGGGGTAGATTAAACCGCTGTTTTGGTCGGTTTTTCAACCGGTTTTTTTTCGCTGGTGGGATCCGGTCGCGGTGCGCGATAACTTTTTCCATCCAGTACCAGTTGATAAGCTCCGTGGCGTATCCGGTCGAGCGTCGAGGCGCCGAGTAGTTTGTTCGGAAAGGCTTCCCCCCATTCGCTGAAATCGAGGTTACTCGTTATGATCGTTGCGGCCCGTTCGTAGCGCTCACCGATCAGGTCATGGAAATCCTCGTCCTGCCCCGGTTTGAGTGGTTTAAGACCGAAGTCGTCAATGATCAACAGCGGCACGCGGGTGAGCGTTTGCATCTTGCGTTCGATAGTGCCGGTTGCTCGAGCGGCGTTGATTTGCGACAACAGGTTTGACTGCGTTGTGAACATCACATCGACGCCGGCGCGCACGGCGCAGTGACCGAGGGCCTGTGCCAGATGACTCTTGCCGGTACCGCAGGGGCCGGCAATCAACACGGTCACTTTTTCATCGACAAACCCACAACGGGCCAAGTCGTTGATGAGTTGTTGATTGAGTCCTGGGTTGAAGTCGAAGTCAAAGCCCTCGAGCGTCTTGTCGCCACGAAAGCCCGAACGGCGTAAACGCATAGCGTACTTCTTCTGGTCACGCCGTGCGGCTTCGTCCTGGATCATCAGGGCCAAGAACTCCGGGTAGGTCAGCTTGTTCGCTATGGCTTCTCGATTGCGCGTCTCAATGCTCTCTAGCAGACCCGAGAGACGTAACTGCTTCAGAATAGGCGTGAGTTCTGGTAGGGGTGTCATGTTGGTCATCATGAATGTCCTTTGGTTGAGTGGTTGACCTTGTCGGTCAGTGGGTTGTTGCTGCCGCACGGCCACGGGCAGCAACGGGTCGAGGCAACGCACGGCCGTTAATGCGGGTCGAACAGATCTTTGGTGTCGCGACCGAACTTGGCGGCGCCGGTGTAGGCATCGGACAGAGAATCGAACGCTCGCTCGGTATCGATGATTTGATCAAGCGCGTTCTCCAGAATGATGCGCACACTGCGGTACTGCACGTTGTCGAAGTGCAGCGCGCGCTGGCAGGCGGCGTCGGTTCGCTCAGGTCCATAGCGTTTGATCAGATTAATCACACCCTGTGCGGCGCGCAGCTTATCCAGCACCCGGTGTTCAAACAGTCGCTCGACCAATCGATGGCAGTGAGGACCCGCCGCTGCGGCCTGCTTTAGACACCACTGAGGCATGCGCATCTTGTAGGCAACGGCGTCCGGTGGCAGGTGCTCATCAATCGTATGGCGATAACCCGGCCCGCGTCCGCGTGGATGCACGGCCTTTAGCTCATGGTCTTGGTAGAGCCGCACGGTGGTCTCGCTCAGGCGTATATCCAGTACTTGACCGACCAGACGCCAGGGTGCCGAGTAGCGACAGTTCTCAACCTGTACGTGGCAATCCGGATGCAGTTTCCCGGTTGTCCACCGGGCGCACTGCGGCGGCAGTGAAGGCAGCGGGTTGAGCATCTCCCGCTCGGTGTCGGCGAAGCGGGTGAGCGGTGCGGTGCGGGTGGTGCCGTGAACACGGTTGCCCGCTTGACCCATGACCCACTGCATCAACTGTGCGTTGGCATCGTGTATGTGCCGTTCGAAACCCGCGGTTATTTGCCGCTGTTGCGTTCCGAACCGAAAATCACGTTATCGTGAACGCGGGGTATCGTGCAGCGGATTGGGTTCCTGTGTCGGTGCGGACTCAAGCGTGAACAGATGACATGGGACCGGAAAACCGGTATGGAGGGTGTAGCCGAGGAGACAGGCATAGCGCCAGCCAAGATTTGACGGTCAAACGCTGACGCTATGCCCCAAACCGTGCTTTCGCACAGCCCGTCCATAGTCTCACCAAGACGGGTCAAAATCCAGCCCTCATCGGCTTTGTGTGCTGATGAATCCCAGTGCCCGACTCTTTCACTGCGCGGGTTGCCACTGCCAGGTCATTCTCTGTCGTCACTGCGACCGCGGTAACGTCTATTGCGCTAACGGCTGTGCTGAGCGGGCGCGATCCACCTCGCTGCACCGAGCGGCCCAACGCTACTGTTCAACGCGCCGTGGCCGGCACCGTAATGCGGAGCGCCAGCGTCGGTTCCGGGCGCGTCAACGAGAAAAAGTAACGCATCAGGGTTCCCCACCGAGGCTCGGCCTTGTTCTACTGCTGTTCGTATTAAACGCACTGGAAAGTCATCAAGAAGACGAGCGCGATCGCACTGAGACGGCCCTTTACTGCCATGTCTGTCACCGTGAATGCGACGCCTTTCTCAGAGGCGACTTTCTGCGCCCCCGCCACGCGGGAAACCACACAGAGCGCTGTCATGGTAGCCCTTGATTGAAGGAGATGACGATTGACTATCGACAAGGCACTCGAAGCGAAGATTCTTCGCTATCACTTTGTAGAGCACTGGGGCCCGCATACCATTGCCGCCCAACTCGGCACCCATCACTCGACGGTCGATCGGGTGCTGTCTCAGGCGGGCCTGCCCAAGGCCGAGCGCGCACGCCAGGCCTCGATCATTGATCCCTACCTACCCTTCATCATCGAGACGTTAGCGCAATACCCCAGGCTCACGGCGATGCGACTGTATACGATGGCACAGCAACGCGGCTACCCGGGTGGCCCCAGCCATTTTCGCTCGCAGGTGGCGCAACTGCGTCCGCGCAAGCCGAGCGAAGCGTATCTTCGACTCAGAACCTTGCCGGGTGAACAGGCACAAGTCGACTGGGGTCATTTCAATACCGTTCAGATCGGCCGTGCGAAGCGACCGCTGATGGCCTTCGTGATGGTGCTCAGCTGGAGCCGCCAGATCTTCCTGCGCTTCTATCTTAATCAACGCATGGAGAGCTTCCTGCGCGGCCATGTCGCCGCCTTTGATGCCTGGGGGGCACTGCCGAGAGTGCTGCTGTACGACAACCTGAAGTCAGCCGTGCTCGAGCGTCGTGATGATGCGATCCGCTTCCATCCCACCCTGTTGGCGTTGTCAGCGCACTACCACTTCGAGCCTAGACCGGTCGCCATCGCGCGGGGTAACGAGAAGGGCCGCGTCGAACGCGCGATACGCTATATTCGCGACAGCTTCTTTGCCGGCCGTCAGTGGTCCGTTATCGATGAGCTGAATGCGCAGGCCGACGCCTGGTGTGCAGGCACCGCCGCCCACCGACCCTGCCCGGAAGATCCGCGCATGACGGTGAGCGAGGCCTTTGCGCAGGAACAACCCCACCTGCTGGCGTTGCCGGACAACCCCTTCGAAACTGACGAGCGGGTCGTGGTCAGTGTCGGCAAAACCCCTTATGTACGCTTTGATCTGAACGACTACAGTGTACCGCACACCCAGGTGCGGCGCACCGTAACGGTCATGGCCTCGCTGACCCACGTGCGGGTGCTCGATGGCAGCGCGGTGATCGCCGAGCACCCGCGCGTCTATGGCAAGGGCGAGCAGATCGAGCACCCGGCCCACATCGAAGCACTGGTCAGCACCAAGCGGGGTGCACGTCATCACCGCGGACAGGACCGACTGGCGCAGGCCGCCCCGTCGAGTCGTGCGCTCTTGCAACAGGCCGCGCACCGCGGCACCCCGCTCGCGCGTGCCACCGCCCAACTCGTGCAACTACTCGACGACTACGGCGCTGCCGAACTCGAGTACGCCATCGCCGAGGCCCTCAACAACGACGTACCCCATCCCAACAGCGTACGACAAGTGCTTGAACGGCGCCGCGAGCAGCGCGACCGACCACCGCCGTTAGCGCTCACGTTGCCCGACAACGACAAGGCGCGAAACATCATCGTGCGGGCGCCATCGCTGGCGCGCTACGACCAACTCAACACCGACACCGACACCGACAGGATCAATGATACGGAGCCAACCGATGGCAACACCACCTGATCGCCCAGGCGACCCTCTCGACCCGTCCCGGGTCTCACCTTGTCCGATCCTGCGCAACGAACTCAAGCAGCGCGCGATCGCGCTCAAACTTCATGGTCTGCTTGCCCACTGGGACGCGGTCCCCGAGGCCGACCTGCCCTGGGTACACAGACTCATCGAGTGGGAGCACGTCGAGCGCAAGCGTCGCGGACTCGAACGTCGACTGAGCGCGGCACACATCGGCCGCTTCAAGCCACTGGCCGACTTCGATTGGAGCTGGCCGGCGCAGTGCGACCAGGCGGCAGTAGCCGGGTTCATGACGCTGCGCTTTATCCAGGAAACCGCCAACCTCATCCTGGTCGGCCCGAACGGCGTCGGCAAATCGATGATCGCTCAGAACATCGCTCACCATGCCGTGATGCAGGGCCATAGCGCGCTGTTCGTCACCGCCGCCCAGATGCTGGGGGATCTGGCCGCTCAGGACGGTGACAACGCACTGCGGCGTCGCTTGAAACACTATGCCCATCCGGACGTCCTGGTCATCGACGAAGTCGGTTATCTCTCCTACGGCAATCGTCACGCCGATCTGCTGTTCAACATCATCAACCGCCGTTACGAACTCAAGCCGACCCTCGTGACCACCAACCGCCCGTTTGCCGAATGGAGCGAGGTGTTCCCGAACGCGGCTTGCGTCGTCTCCATTGTCGACCGACTGGTGCATCACTCAGAGATCCTCGTGATCGAGGGTGAGTCCTATCGCATGAGAGAGGCAAAAGAGCGGGCCGCCAGGAAAAACAAAGCCGTCAAACCACAACGTAACCCTACGAAACACTCGGCACCGAAACAACCCGCGTAAGGGCGCTTATCATGACTCTGCATGTGACACGTCTGACCACCTACTGGACCCTCGCTGAAGCGGCCACAGCCATCGACTTCCTCGATAGACTCCGGGATGCTTTATGGGAGACCTACGGGGAGCAAATCATCAAGATGCATCGTGAGGCTCACGACAACCGCTTCCAAGACATAAACCAGTGCGAACTTGGCTTTGATGACGATATCCCATTTTAGCATCCAGGTCCCTCAACAGGATGGACATCACGTAGCCGTTGTCGCGCCCCGCTACTTCATCGCAGCGGCAAATAACCGCGGTTTTACGCCGTCAACAACACACCATGACCTGATGGACGATTTCATCGGTCTGGGTCTGATTGGCGTCGTATATGGTATGTCTCTCATGTGTAATGCGTGGGGCTTTCTGGCGGTATTCTTTGCCGCAGTTGCGCTGCGTCAGACTGAACTGAACCAGGTCCGATCCGCGCAACTACTGGTGGACAAGCCCGCCATACACCCCGAGGACACTGCGCGACACAAGGCGGACGCCGATCACGAAGCGGCCACCACGGTCAGCGCCGGCTCACTGGTATTCAAGGAACACCTGGAAAGACTGTCCGAAGTGGTGTTGGTGCTGCTCGTCGGCGGTTCGCTGTTTCGCAACTCATGGAGCTGGGCCGCGCCAAAGGGGACCGCCAAAGGGGACAGATTTATTTGCAAACTCACTTTGTCTTCCGTCGCGAGAGCGAGTGCTTCAACGCGCAGACCTGCTGGTACTTCTTCAAGAAGCTGGAGCGCATCAGCACCCGAACGGGCCGCCGCGTGGTGGTCATCACCGATAACGCCAAATACCACCACGCCACGTTCCATCGCGACTGGCGTGCCGCTCGAGTCGGCCGCTTCGAGTTTGATTTCCTGCCGCCGTACAGCCCGGACCTCAATCCCATCGAGCGGGTCTGGAAGCTGGTCAGGCGCCTGCGGCTGCATAACCGCTATTTCGCAGCCTCCATGAGGTTGCCGAAACCGTCGAGGATCTCTTCGGGCACTGGGGGCACCGCAACGATACCTTGCGCAGACTATGCGCAATTACTTAGGACGTTATCGCGCTGGGCGAAGCCCGGCGTATCTTGCTGGGTGGAAGTCCCTGCCGGGTAAGGGCCAGCCACCCACCCGTATCGAGTCTTGGTCTCAATGAGGAGTGGGGTAACCCGCGAACGAGAGGTGAGGCAAGCGTAGACAGAGCATCCTGTAGGCCGTAGGGGAGACCGCGCTCCCTGAAGTGCTGGTACAGCTTCGACAAGCTCAGTTCCGGATCGCCGAGGGTTTTAATGTGCACCGAAGGCAACACAGAAGCACCCGACAAATGAGTACAGAGGCGAGGGTGTGGAGGGCCGGCGGAGTCATCAGGCCGTGGCATGCAGGAAGAGATACGCCGAGGAACCCAGGAAGCCCCAAAGGCTCCTGAGACGAAGTGACGAGAAGAAACCGACAGAGTTGGGACACGTAAGCGGTGATGAACCCTTGAGACGGCGTGGGCTCGGGTGGAATCGAGGAACAAGGAGCGCTCAGGTAGGCTTGAGAGAGCCAATGTTGCGGGGTGTCTTATGGGGCATAGTAGTCGGAGGTCGGGAAAGCCGGCCACATGGCGAAGGACCCCACGGGAGTACGTAGCCCTCAAAGGAAACTCGTGCCGGACACGGTAGGGCTGGATCAACACGAGTGAACAGACAAGGGGGGAATAGCCAATTGGGCCATGTAACGGGTAACTGTGATGGCTCGCGCGGAAGCGAGTACGACCGAGGAACCGGATGCGGGCAAACCGCAAGCCGTTAAGTTAATCTGTTGATGGTTTTGGAAGCTGGGTGACGCTATTCCACCGGGCTGTTGGTACTGGTCTACAGGTGGCATCACCGACCAGACTGTTAAACGGAGTTGTGGGCGACTGATCCTCATGCGAACTGTTTGGCCCGACTCGGCAGGAACGAGGCATTGTGCGGCCGGCCTGAGGTCAGGAAAAATAAATGATATCTTCATAGTCCAGCGGTGCATGAGCAAGTCCAAGACGTTCGGCCGGCGTTTTGCCATCCTTGCCCGGCAGAATGTAGTTGTGGACTGTGCGCATGATATCAAGCACCGTGGCAACATTCCCCGGATTGTACGGTGAGTAACCGTTCCAGATCCGGCCCTGGTTGGACTTGGAATGAATCGGCCGTTCGAGCAGGGACAGCCGTCGGCGCACTTGGTTAAAAAACGAATCGACTCCGTGCAGGCTCGCCTTGTTGTAGAGCCAAGCTTTGTGGTCTTCGTCATAGTCGCCAAGATCGGTGAGGCAGGCCACGGCCTTCTCTGGCTCACCCATGGTCGGGAAGGGATGGTCAAGCCACCGATCCTGCCATTTTCCGTGCGTCGTCATGGCGGCTAAACGCTCTTTGATCAGTTCTCGCTTGACCTCCTGCGGCTGCATGCCTAGGTGCGCGGCTTTTGCCTGCTCGAACACTGCTTTAGCGTCGTTGTACCGGTGGCGTCTTTCGTCCACCGTCAGCCACTTGTTGATGCGTACATAGAAAGCGTCTGCTGTGCGGCCCCGGATCTCGTCGTGGAAGGCCGCCAGGCATGCCGCTCTGAGGCCAGGATCTTGATCGATGAAGAAGCACCATTTCTGGACATTGCCCAGCAGGCGCTTGAGGAAGAAAAAGTGTCCGTACATCGTATACTCGCCATGGATCTGCATGCCATATTCGGGGAGTCGCTCTAGCGGTGATGGCGCATCGGGGCTTTCAATGTCATCACGTGTCAATGCCGCAGCATAGGTGTCATCAATCGCCGTTGACGGGCTGAGATTGCGCCGCTTCGTAGTCATTGACCTTGAGCTGGCTTCGTCGTGGTCGGTATTGAGCCAAAGCCGGGCAAAGCGCCGATGCGGATAGGGTATGTGGAGGTCGCCATTGGTCCCGACTTCGCCCTGGATGGCTGCTGCGTCGAGCGAAGGGTCGAAGTTGAGATGTACACCGAAGCAGTAGCCGTGTTCGTTGTCCACCGCTGCAATGGCCGATAGCTGGATGTTGCGCTTGTCCTTGCGAACCTTCCAGTTCACCAGATAGTCCTGCCGATCCACGCCAAGGTATAGCCGGCGGATGGCAAGGTTGGTTAAGGCACGCTCCCGGTGGGCAGCAAATGCCTGGCACTGGCGATGGAAGAAAGCCAAGCGATGATAGAAGGTTTGGGGAGCGATGTTGGTGACTTCGATAATGCGTCGCACTGGCATCTTGTTGACCAGCAGTTGAAAATGATTTTGTTCTTATGATGATCCCTTTGCCGAGCTGTGGCCTTAGTGTTCCGGGAGAACGTCTTACCACAGACGCTGCAACGCCGGCGGGGATTACCAATCGCGGTCTTGCCGAATGAGGCATACGCTCCGGCAATTCCGACGGGTACCTGATTGGTATGGTTGGCACAAGCCTCGTTGGGGCAGTACACCTCACCAGGAGGCGATAGGTAGGATCCCATCCGCTCGACTTCCTCTACGATGCCGAGGTTGCTCTTGAGAGGGAATTCTACGCCGCAGACCGTGCAAATACAGGATGCAATACCTTTGCTGCGATCCAGGGTATAGCGATTATTCCCGCGGATCGACGTTTGTTCCGGCGCAACGCCGTAGTTCGCGCAGACCGGTGACTTACAATGGTTGACCTGGACCCCACCGTGGTCGGGAGGTATCCGGGGGTGGTTTCGATTAGACGTTGAGGAAGATTTTTCCTGCATGATCCAAAGTCAAATGGCATTTAACATGAGCACCTTACATCCGTTAACCGCCTTGGATCAACAGATTAACTTAACGGCTTGGGCAAACCGCACGTCCGGGTCTGTGGCGGGGGAGCCGGGTAACCGGCTTCCCTACGCCGGATCGAAGAAAACATGGGATATCGAGTGCACATCTACCAGTATGAAGTTTAGAAATAGGCCGAGGGATGTATTTGCGTACTTGGAGTTAAAACAGGACTTGATTAAATTGAGAGGCCGGTTTAGGACGAAATCCGGAATATTAGTGGAGCTGAAAAACGACGGGATATATGCAAACAAAATGCTGTTAGCGGAAGGTAACATGATAGCAAATTGTGCAAACGGATTAGTGATAACCAACAACGAAGAGCCGGTAACTGGGCGCGGTATCTTTAGTGGCGTCGCGGGTCCTGGCGTGACAATTAGTGGAGGTGGTGTTCTAGGGATGGGGGGCAACGGAATTGTGAATTCATCGGGTGTTAGACAGGAAACGGTATTGGGGTGTAACGATGCGTTATATTGGGACGATGGGTTCTTGAAGAACTTGAATTGGAAAGGCAAGAGAAACTGACGCTTTGATATACGGACGCTTTCGCAAGCGAAAGACGTGGCAAAGAAGTGGACGATGCCGATACGAAACTAGAAGGCACCACTCAATCAGTTCGTCATTATGTTCTGTGAGCGAGTACCCGTGTGAACGCCGGTTACACAGTTAAATTGACACCGTCCCTTGAGCACCATCGCCGGGTTCTTACAGCTCAGTGTTTCCATGCCCAACGTGGTCTTGATCGCGCGCAGGTCCAGTTCCACGTGCCAGCGGCTTTTGTAGAGCGCACCCTACGAAGCTTTCGGGGTTTGTTTCGGGCAGAGCAGCGTCGTCACCAAGGTCTTGCCGTGGACGTGTAGCTACTCGAAGGTCTCGACCGCGGCGCAGTTGACGACATGCTGGCCGAAGGCCGCCGCGTGCTCGGTAACATCCCCGGAGTACGACGCGTGTTTACCGGTCACGCCGTACAGGACGACGCGGGCTACCGCCATTGCTGGGTGGCCCGCTTCTGCGGGCTTCCGGTGATCGACAGTTATCGGGACCATCCCGACCATCGGCGGTTTGCGGATACGCGGTTTCGGCCCTTCGCCCGCGGGCGTATCAGCGTGGGGTACGCCAAAGGGGACAGATTTATTTGCAAACTCATTTGTGTGTTTGTCTGCTTCAATAAGTCTGTCCCCGATTCTCGTGTCCCCGATTCTCGTGTCCCCGATTCTCGTGTCCCCGATTCTCGTGTCCCCGATTCTCGAATCACAATCCTGACGGACCGGGCGGGCCATTAAACCCACCAACAAACAGCGTGAAGTCAGGCCCTCCGACAAAGCTGTCGCCGTTCATATCCGCTGCCTCGCACGCTGGGTTGCCGTTTGTCACGGAATTGAAGCAACCGATAAACAGCGTAAAGTCCGGTCCGCCGCAGAAGTTGTCCTGATTCAGATCGCAATCGCACGCATTGCCAATCCCGTCACCATCGCTGTCCAATTGATCGGGATTCTTGACCTTGGTGCAGTTGTCGACGTAATCCGGCACGCCGTCACCGTCGCCATCCGGCTGATCGCCGAAGGGCGTATAGCCGCTCGATGCGCTCATGAGCATGTCAGTACCGCCGAACAGGCAGGTGAACTCCTTCGCGTCCTGTTTACGATCCAGGAAGATGCCACTAAACGTTCCGTCGCGGGCCACTGGCACAACCACCTGGGCATCGGTCAGCAAGTTCCGCTTGGCGTCGACGCCGATCGCCTGTACCTGCACACCGTTATCCGTATAGTAGCCGTCGATCCCCTCGAGAATGCCGTCAAAGAGGACCTCGCCATTAGCATTCATCGTCCCGTGACAGTGCAGCCGCGTGCGCTGAAGCACTCGTGCGTCGACCTGCACACCGCCGAGTGTCTTGTATTCCGGATGCACGTCCGCCGGATCCAGGTCGTTGACAAGCAGATTAAGAGAGGCGGCTGCGACGTCGACCGTGAAGCGTTTGCCGACCGGCTGTGGCGCCGGACCCTGGTGGATCAGGATCGGCAGATCCACCACCTGCTTGGGATCGAGCTCGATACTCTGCTTGCCGTCGTTGAGATCCACCGTCCAATCGGGCGGCAGGTCGTTGCCGTTGTAGCTCAAGTAAAAGGTCTTCTTGTTCACAAAGTCCGGGTTGTGAAGGTGGATGACGTCGGTGAGCTTACCCGGGGCGCCGCTGGAAGGGGCCTCAAAATAGAAGATGTTTTCCTGCTCACGGTCGCCGTCCTGGTTGCCGAGCACCAGCTCGCCCGGCACCGGATCGAGCCTGACGCGCAGACAGGTATGGAACGCAAAGGTACCTGCCGCCAGCTGCTCGGGAGTTAGAGAGAAATTGGGTGTCCATTCGAGGTAGACGTTTGCAGTCCCGCCGGCCGGAATGTTCGCCAGTGCCGGAAACTGGGCGGACGACACGGATCCCAGCTCCAGCCAGCCATCGGCACCGGCAATACCAAGACCCGGAGGATCGGTGATGTCCCAGTGCACCACGACGTTGGTCGCCGCCTGGGTGCCGACGTTGCGCACGCGCGCGTACAGCCGGTTCACCTGGCCCACGGCCGGATTGTCCCCGTTGCCCACTGGTACAGTTCCGCCGTGGAGATCGGACCAAGTCCCGTACCTGAAGTTGCCGAAGCTGTTGACCGGGCTGTCGACCCAGATGTCGGTGGTTTCCCAAGTATTACCGGGTGGGGAAGTCCACGGCTCGAGCATGACGTTGGGTTGCAAAGCCTTGGTGTTGCATCTTACCAGCACCTCGTAGTCGTCTTCGGACAAGCCGAGGATCTGCATGGTGAGCCCGTCGCCGGTGAACGTATCGCCTGAATGCCACAGTTGATTGCGGTTACAGCCGGCGCCACTACAGCTTGGATCCGCGCCGCGGCCGATCACTTGGACGTTCGGATCGGCGCCCTCGTTGACCCGTTCGAGGATGACGCCCTCGTCGGGAATCCCGTTTGGCGTGAAGAAGCCGTTGAGGTCATCGCCCAGCACCCGCCGCCGCACACTCAGCATGTAGTAGAACGAGCCGGTGATCTCGACCTTGGCCGCCTGAGCATTGGGTTTTCCAAGCGGGTCGTACTCCATGGCCCACAACACCGCCGTCCCGCCACCGTTATCGCCACATGAGAGCTGCTGGTACTTGGACGTGGGCAGCCAGCCCGGAAAACCCTCGTGTTCCTGCTTCTCAAACGGTCCGGTCTGTCCGGGGTAATTTGCGTCCATCAGCTCAAAATAGTTGTTGTAGTTGCTTGGATGCGCGGGCCCCGCCTGCTGGAACGTGTGGCCCAACTCGTGTGCCCAGCGCCCCCACACCCGGATGTCAGCGTCGCTCGGGTTTTCGCTGAAAATTGCGCAACCTACGTACTTGACGGGGCCGCTCGGCCCCATCTTGAGGTTGCATTTGCCGCCTTGGCCGCGGTGGAACTGTGACGGGTCGGTCTCCGCCATCACCACCATTACCGCGTCCACGTCACTCCAGTCCAGACCCCCCGGCGAGGCATCGATGGCGTCGTTCAATACCTTGTCGAACTTGCCGCCGCCCGACAGATCCCCGTCCGGATAGTCGTCGATATAGGTGCTGCGATTGTCGGGCAACTGGAACAGGTCCGACACGACGTAGCTGATGTTAATCTTGCCGTAGGATGTGTGTTGCCATAGCGTGTCGAGCTGGTCGACGAAGCCCTCGACGTTGGACTGCGTGTAACGGGACGTCGCCGCATAGTCATGAAAGTAGACCCGCAGCACCATGACTTTCTTCGTACCGAGCACGGGATCGGCGTAGGCCGGCCATTGTGCACAGAGCAACAGTGCAAAACCCAACCATGCCGCGTAGAGACGCACTACTTGAGCCAGCGTTCTGTTCATGTGGTTCTCCTCCCACAGGGGTGCGTCGGTAACCCGCAACCCTAACCGCTAGTAAAGTTAAGCGGTCCCGCACAGTCCCATCCTGGGCCGCCCTGGCACAACGTTATCTGAAACCTAGACGGTACCTGGGGACTAGTCAAGGCAAAAACAAAAAAAGAAAGAGCGGCTGTGCCGGTGGGAATCGAACCTGAGCTGAACTGTTTGAGCTAAGCGACGTGTGGTTTCCTTGTTCGCATCCTGCAACCAAAGGAAGCTGATCCTGTCAGTGACTGCTGCATCTACATCCGGAATCCAGCGGCCCTAGACGTTGCGGAAGATGCCCCCGTCCTTATGCCCCATCGGCTTTGCCGGCCCGACTGCATGCATAGATGATAGACGGAATCTGCTACGGGCCCCTTTTTCGGGATGCGTTAGGCGGGCCGACCCGAACCGCCGTGCGGCGCGCCCGCCAGTAGGAAAACCCGACCGGCGATAGCCTGACGGCTGGCGCGCACGGTTTGTTACCTTGTTCCTGGTCTACACGAAACGGCCAAACAGGCTTGCGAATACGTCCCGTGCTGCTACGCACCCGATGCTCAGCAGAAAACTGTTCGCCAACCACCAACTCGCGCGGGCTCCAAAACCAACGCCAGCCGCTTCCTATACCTGCTTGGCGGGACTTCTCCAAATAAATACATGCAGTTACCACAATTCAGGAACCAGCATCCCAACCTGGCACAGCGCCTGCTCTATCCCAGCCATAACCAACACCAAGCTCATCAACCCAAACCTGGACCCGACTGACGACTGACTGAATTGGAGATGCCAGGCGAACGGTGTAGCGGGTGTCACCAGCGTCTCCAGTTCATCAAGTGTCGGCCACCCGAGCACCTTGGCCTTCACGGCCAATCGTATCCGCTGTTCGTCTGTGAACAGAAGTCGCTGTCCTCCGAGTTGATTCTTGAGGACAGGGTTCTCTACCATGAGATACTCGACGACCACCTGTTGCTGGCGAACTAGCCAACCTGCCAGGGCGATTACCAGGAGAGAAAGAGGTTGCACAACGTTCAACATGGCGAGAACAGATTATCCATAGTATTTTGTAACATCAATGTTATACGGTTCGTTCGAATATTTGCGCCCTAGTGCGTCCAGCGAAGGCTGGCGTGTTCAGCGGGAGTGAGTCCCGCCGGGGTAGAAGTCAGCGCCCCGTAGCTTGAGTCATACCGGTGGAGGAAACGAAGCGGGTGAAGCTGACTGACAAAGCCATCGTCAGGATGGTGAGCGAGTCACCGGGCCGTAACGCAAGTGAACCCATGGGTGGCCCCGATAAAATTAGTCCTGGAGGCTGAGCTCTCTATGGTGGAGTGAAGGCAGCAGGGTGCGTCGCAGACTGACTGTTGAGGCGCACTCCTCCGGCGGGGTGGTAGGGACAGCACGGTGACAAGGGCGTGCTAAGCAACTGGAGAAGCCGTCCTCGCCCCAGACAGAAATGACTGGAGCAAGGTAGGCCGTATAACCGGTTTTCCCGGGAAATCGGCCGAAGGCGAGACGGTGGCGGCCGGGTCCGTATGAGCGCTGACACAGGGTAATGCCTGTCGAGCAAAGGGGCCCTGCTGCACATCATGCTTTCAACAACACGAGAGGCAGCGGTGAGATGATAAAGGCACCGATCAGTCTGCAGGATCTGGGGAGAAAGCTGTACGTCAAGGCGAAGGCTGAACCGTCTTGGCGCTTTTGGGGTTTATATGTTCATGCGTGCAAGCAGGAAACGCTCTATGAAGCCTATCGGCTGGCCAAGGAGAATAATGGCGCCCAGGGAATTGATGGGGTCTCATTTAAGGATATCGAGGCCGACGGTGGAGTATAGGAAAAATAAATGCCCTTTTCATCACTCGTCAACGGACCATCCAAGGGGAACGAAGGAACCTACGTCCTGCCATTAGCCCCAAATCATGCCTCTTTCCGCACTCACTATCCAAGCATTCACCTTCGCCCGTACCACTTCCGCAGCTATCCCGGGCGTCAGGCCAATCGGCAGCCTGGCTGGCCCTTGGGTAGCCGCCATTGGAATGAGGTGAAGGATTTGATGGTATCAGTATCAGCCAAACAGGTCGGCTGGCGGCGCCCGGCTCGCCGGCAGCAGATTCGTCGGAACCGAGGCGTCTTTTCCCTGCAAATGGGCGAGAATTCTCTCAATAACCACTGGATCTTCGATGCAGGCGATGACTTTCACCGTGCCGCCGCATTCCCGGCAGGGCCGTCAGGTCAGGCTGGGGACAGAGGCACCGGAGAACGTGCGGGTGATGCGGGAGGAGCTGGCAGCTGGGGGGCGCTCTTCGAACTAGCTTTCCAAACACTCCGATTGAGCCACTACAAGAATTCGCGAGCAAGCAAATGGACGATCTGATCAGTGGGGAGGGTGCTGAAACCGCCGAACCCTCCTCGCGTACGTTTTGGGACGTGTATTGGGAAACTGATCCTGCAACAGCAACAGGCAAAGCCAACGCGCCTTTAATTCGCGGGCCATTAAAGCACAAATCCGAACATTTCGAATATGTTCTTCCGGTTTTCAAATTTTTGTCCAAAGAGCACTCGGAGAAGTTGCTCTTGACTGGCAATGTACACCTTCCTACTCTCTATGAATTTAGAGACCCGAGTCGGTATCGCGGCACCATCCGCGACGAACGCGAAGGGCTGGTTTCGATTAAAAATATTTACACGAAATACGACGGGCTTGCGAAAAATGCCGACGGATTAATCCCAGAACTAGTGCAGCCTTACCACCGTGTTTCAGGAGAGGACATAATACTTTCAATTCGGAGAGAGTCGCCCAATTCGCTGATCTATTGCTGTAGCAGGTTCGTTTTTTCCGATTCGTTGAAATGGGCTATTGGAGAAGGCAAGACCGATTGCGTTGCAATAACGGATTTTGACGCGTTTACAGATGAAATCACGGCGAAACTAACAGGATTTAATTTCATATGTCGACAACAATGCCTGTATGTGGGGCGCGATATTGTTGAAATCGATCCTGGCCCCGAGTCCACCACAAACTTTTTGCTCTCGCATCCCGAAGCTACTGCGTTTGTCAAACCAAAGGAGTTCAGAGAACAAAGAGAAGTCCGGGTAGTTTGGACGCCACGTCAAAGAGCCGCCTTGACGCCAGTCACTTTTGACTTAGAAAGCATAAAAAAACTTCTTATACCCGTCGAGATTCGCGGGATTTTGCCTGAGCATTTCGACTGTTCCACGGACCTTTGTCTCGGGGTCAAGGTGCATTTGTCGAGCAGTAGCGAGCCGATGCAGTTTGTAATGCACACTCCGTTCGGCCATTCGTCGCCAGTCATCTATCGCATTGAGAATGGGCCATGGGAACTCGGTTTTATAAATTCAGAAATGACAAATACAGTTTCAAATGTTGATGTTAGAGGCCCTGTCGACCGACCTTTTGTTTTTACGCCATTTGGCGTGGTGAATTTTTGCGTACTTTTAACTGATGTGACAAAGCTGGAATTTGTATGCAAGTCATTTGATCAAATGTTTGCGGATGATTGATGAACGGCAAATGGCGCGGCGGCGATTTCGGAAGATCCCGACGCGCGCTGTGAGTTTGCGCTGAAAGCGGCATCAGCGATCCATGCTGGTCACACTTCCCCATGTAGAAAGCAAGGACGCGCCGCTACCGTGGAGTATAGGAAAAATAAATGTAACTATTCAGTTAAAAACTGAAGAAAGTGCTTGACAAGGTTTTAGCGCAATATTTTCTGTTTCAGTGAGGGTGTGTCACTCATCATTATAGCCACCCCACTAAGCCACAAGAAGCTCGCTAAAGGTTTCTTGCGAGCGCAGTCATCACGACGCCGAATCATTTTATAAAACGCCGCAGATCCGCTGACAGGCGCTAAAATTTCGTTGTGAAAACCCGTGCGATAATGATCTCACTCAAGATCATGTGAGATGCGGGCGGTTGAAGCTAGACGCTATTGACGTTGATTCATCGATCAACTCAGTCAAGGAACTTCTCGAGCAGGAGAAAGATCTTTCGCCTGCACTGCGCTCGGCGCTGGAAGTATTGCTTGTTCTGGTGACCCTGCTGCTCAACCGCACGACCCTCAACAGCAAGAACAGCAGCAAGCCACCCTCCGCGGATCCAAACCGGAAGAAATTGAGCCGGCGGGGACAAAGCAGCAGGAAGCCGGGAGGGCAGAAGGGGCGTAATGGGATCACCTTGCAGCCGGTGGCTGATCCGGACGAGGTGGAAGTTCTGACCATCGACCGTCGCACGCTCCCCAAGGGATCATCGTATCGGGAGGCAGGCCATGAAAGTCGCCAGGTCATTGATATCGACATCTCGCGGTTCGTGATCGAATACCAGGCACAGATTCTTGAGGACAACCAGGGAAATCGATTTGTGGCCGCTTTTCCGGAGGGGGTGAATCGGCCGGTGCAGTATGGCCTCAACCTGAAGGCAAATGCCGTCTATATGTCCCAGCACCAGCTGATTCCCTATGATCGGATACGCGATCACTTCCAGGATCAGATGCATATTCCGGTCAGTGCGGGCTCGGTCTTCAACTTCAACAAAGAAGCCTATGAAGGGCTGGCGTCCTTCGAGCAGTGGGCAAAGACCCAGCTTGCCCGCTCTGACCTCCTGCATGCCGATGAGACCGGCATCAACATCGGCGGGAAGCGCCAGTGGCTGCACTGTGCCTCCAACGCCTCACTGACCTGGTTCTATCCCCACGCCAGGCGGGGTCTTGATGCCATGGATGAGATGGGCATCCTGCCCTTCTTCAAGGGCGTGTTGTGCCATGATCACTGGAAGCCGTACTACCATTACGACTGCACCCATGCCCTGTGCAATGCCCATCACCTCCGAGAACTGGAGCGAGCCTGGGAACAGGATCAGCAGCAGTGGGCCAGGGAGATGCAGGCCTTGCTGATCGAACTCGCAACAGCGGTAACGGATGCCGGGGGTTGTTTACCAGTGGGTGAGGCCACACGGTGGCGCCGTCGATATCGACGGCTACTTAAAAAGGCGGAGACCGAATGTCCACCGCCCGATGAACGTCAACGGCAGGGAAAACGGGGCCGGCTCAAACGATCGAAGGCCAGAAACCTGCTGGAGCGATTGCGCGACTTCGAGCAGAACGTCCTGCGCTTCATGGAGGTGGAGAGTGTCCCCTTCACCAACAATCAGGGTGAGAACGATCTGCGCATGACCAAGGTGCAGCAGAAGATCTCAGGTTGCTTCCGCTCCACGGAGGGAGCAAAGATCTTCTGTCGGGTTCGCAGTTACCTGTCAACGTGTCGCAAGCAGGGCATGACGGCTACTCACGCATTGACACTGCTTTTCCAGGGCAAGGATCCGGATTTTATGAGGATGGACGAGGTCCAAAATAGCTGATCGTGGCAGAATGGACTGAATAGTTACAAATAAATGCCCTTTTCATCACTCGTCAACGGACCATCCAAGGGGAACGAAGGAACCTACGTCCTGCCATAACCCCCAAATCATGCCTCTTTCCGCACTCACCTTCCAAGCATTCACCTTCGCCCGTACCACTTACGCAGCTATCGCGGGCGTCAGGCCAATCGGCAGCCTGGCTGCCCCTTGGGTAGCCGCCATTGGAATGAGGTGAAGGATTTGATGGTATCAGCCAAACAGGTCGGCTGGCGGCGCCCGGCTCGCCGGCAGCAGATTCGTCGGAACCGAGGCGTCTTTTCCCTGCAAATGGGCGAGAATTTTCTCAATAACCACTGGATCTTCGATGCAGGCGATGACTTTCACCGTGCCGCCGCATTCCCGGCAGGTTTCGATGTCGATGCCGAATACGCGTTTCAGGCGCTGCGCCCAGGTCATGGCTGCCCGCCGTTCGGCGGGCGCCTGGTCTTGCCCTTCATCCGCTGTCCTGGCCTTGTTGCCCTTGCCCCGTTTGGCCGGCGTCACCGCCGCACGATGCTCGCTGTTCGGTGCGAAACACCATGAAAACGGGTTAGATTGACGCGGGGCTTCGGTACCAGAGCGGCCAGCCGGGCGATAAAATCCAGGGGTTCGAAGATGACATGCGTGGTGCCATCACGGTACGGGGTCTTGAGTTGGTAACGCACATTTCCATTCGGCGTCAGCGACAGCCGCTTTTCAGAAACCGCCGGCCTGGCAATATAGCGACACAGCCGCTCCAGCTTCTTGCGCTCGTCGGCCCTCGCCGCCACCCCGGCATGCAGCGAGAACCCGGCTACCTTACCCACCGAGTCATCGAACGGCTCATCGCAGGCCGGCAGGGTTTGCAGGGTCAACACTTTGCGGCCCGCTTGAGGTCCCACCGCGATGCGGTAGGTGATCGAATGACCCAATAACGGATCCATCGGCGCTGCGCCGACGGCTTCCCCGGACAGATAGCTGTTTTCGGCATCCCGTTCCAGCCATCCCTGCCGCTCCAGGAAACGGCCGACGCGCCGCGCGAGGGTATGGGTCAGGTGAGTGAGTTCAGCACTCGTCGGTGCTTTCACCCACCGAAAACGCAGCAAGCCGTCAGGTCGCTCGACATACACGCCGTCGAGAAACAGCATATGGAAGTGAATATTGAGGTTTAAGGCGCTGCCGAAGCGCTGGATCAGCGTCACAGCGCCGGTGCGGGCCGTCTCGCAGGAAAACCCTGCCTTCTTAATCAGGTGCGTGGCAATGCAGCGGTAGACGATGCCGAGCACCTGGCCCATGATGGCCGGGCGCATGGCGAACAGGAAACGCAAGGGATACGGAAAGCTCAACACCCATTGGCGCACCGGCTGTTCGGGAAAGACTTCATCCACTAGCAGGGCCGCACTCTCGGCCATGCGCCGCGCCCCGCAGCTGGGGCAGAAACCGCGGCGTTTGCAACTGAACGCCACCAGGTGTTCGGCGTGACACGTGTCGCAGCGCACCCGCAGGAAACCATGCTCGAGGCGGCCGCACTTGAGGTACTCCTCGAACTCCCGCTCAACATAGCCTGGCAACGCCGTACCCTGTACCGCCAGCTGGGACAGGAAAACCGGGTAGTAGACTTCGACAAGCTGGTAAAGAAGGGTTCGTTCTGGGCGATGGCGCACATACTCGCGTGCACCAATGCCCGCACTGGCTTCCCTGCCAACCGGCAACGGCAACATGATCGCGTCCTTGCGAGTCCGTCTTATGCTTCAGACTAGCAGCCGTACGGATTGTCGGCCAGCGTATCGACGCAATGCGCTATTTCTATTGGGAAAAGGTGAGGTGTTGAAAGAGGGTCTATAGAAAAACTCCACGACATCAGATCAAACAGAGCCTAGGGATCGATTCACTCACTAGAACTCTTCGCTGCGTGGCGGCTCCCATTGCCCTTAGCTTTCTAACGTCCGCTTTGCGCCCGATTTTTGCCGTCCTGAAAACACGCTCGAATGTCTCTTCA
>CAVRAZ010000006.1:0-637889 GCA_963719135.1 uncultured Gammaproteobacteria bacterium
TTCCTCTTCGGCTGTCATGGGGCCGGATGGTTGCCGGACATTCGGCTCAAAGGGTTCCACCGCGATGGCGTCCGGATACCGCTCCAGAATCTCGGCAGGGCTCGCTTCGGGGCAGCAGGCCACTTCCACCGGATCGCGCTCGGTGTAGTGAATCAGCCACCAGCAGGAAGCGGTCGCCCCCTCGCCGGCGCCGACTCTTGGCACTTCAGTCTCACCCTTAAGGGTTTTCGGGGTTGCAGGGGTTTCAAGGGTGCAAGCCAGCGAGGACAAGGCTTTCGCCTGTAACCCGGGGAAATTGTCAGGGGTTGCAGAGGTTTCAGGTACTACTACCGGCACGAAGACCGCAACCCCGGAAACCCCGCCGAACCCGACAGGGGTTTCGCCGAAACCGGCATCATTGCTGGCTTGCACCCTTGAAACCCCTGCAACCCCGTTTTTCAATGAAGCCAACAGCGAATCAAGCGCCATGCGCGCCCCCGGTCAGCGTTTCGGGGATGATCGGATGGATCCTGACCGAGCGCCCGCCGATGCGTTGAGCCGCGCTCGCTTGCCGTCCGGCGGCGGTTTGGGCAGCGCACCAGCTCTTCCAGCACATCGAGCGCCAGTTTGAAGTCGAAGCCCTTCACGGCTTCGCGCATGCCATCCGCCGTGAACAGGAATTCCCGGCCATCGGCGGTATCGCGCCACCAGCCGGCCCGGTCACGGGTTTGGCGTCCTCGTTGGGTGTCCGCATCGGAAAAGCGCCCGTCGCCGTGCCGCTCGAGGAAGCCGGAGACACGCTCAAGGATTTGCCGCCGCTCGTCATTGCCGCGCCCCCGCAAGGCCTGCCACGCTTGAAGCCGTCCGCCGCCGCATCGATCGCCGCCCCTTCCGGCCAGCCGGTCAGCCCGTATTCGGTCGCCAGCTCACCGGCCAGCGCCAGTAGCGCAAAACGGCCTGCCGCGCGCTTGTCCTGCCCCTCGGCGCCCTCGGCGGCAAACTCGGGCAACGCCTTGATGCGTTCCAGCAGCGCGCAGAAGTCGCGCTCGTCACGGGTCAGCTTTTCGAGAAAGGCCCGCCCGGCGTGGCCGTGATGCGTCGCCGCGGCCCGCTTGATGGCATCAGAAAACGCCGCGCCGCTCGGCGCGCCGTGCAAGATCGTCCCATGCGCCGAACGTCCGTGCCGCGGGAATGTCCAGCAGCCGAACCGCCTGCCCGGCTTTGGCCCGGTAGCCGCCTTCGTGCATCGTCGGTCGCGATGGTGCGTTCGCCACTGGACAGCATGAAACAGCGCCAGCGGGTCACGCCTCGCGCATTCCCGGTGCGGCCTGCCCGTTGCTTGCCGCGCCCGTTGCCGAGCGCATAGACGATCGCGCCGACTTCCTTGGGATCGCATTCGCTGATCTCGTCCAGTGCCAGCAGGCAATCATTGAACAGCGCCGCCGCGCCTTCCATGCCGTTCGCGGTCGCTCGCCAGCTTCGGCGGAAGTTCGGCCCGCCCCAAGTGGAACAAGCCGCCTCGATAAGCCGTGGTCTTGCCGGTCGAAGAATCACCGACGAAGTGAATGCCGCCGCCTTCGGCATTGCACCGCGCCAGCATCGGCCCTGCGAAGGATGCCGACAGCGCCAGCAACAGCAGGGATTGCCGACGGCCCGCGCCGCGATTTCCGCTTGCCAGCCGGCCAGTGTTCCGGCCTTCGTGTGTTCATCGTGGCCGCGCTCGCCGCTCTGAAAGATCACGCCCGACGCCTTCGGCCCGATCACGGTATCCGGCAGCACAAAGGAATCGTCGCACCAGCCTACTTGCAGGGCGCAGCGCATCCGCCGCTTCGGTGGCTTCGCTTGCAGGTAGTTCGCCAGCAGCGTCTTGGCCGACGGGTCGATTTCCACGCCCATCGCCAGCAGTTCGCCGCGCAGTTCATCGCCCGCGCCGCGCAGCAGTTCCATCGGCATCGCCCATTCCCGCCAGCGTCCGAGCGTGTTCTTGAACCGCAGCAGCCGCCCGAAGTTGTTGTCTTGCCCGTCGAAGGTCACGGCGTCGACATGCAGCGGCGAGCAGAACCACAGCTCAAACGGCATCGCTGGGGTGTCCCGCTTGGCCTCGGTCATGCCGCACAGATAGACGCCGGGGCGGTATTTGCGGCCAGCGTATTCCGTCCAGTCGTCCAACACGACGTAGCAGGGGCGCTCGTCCTCGCCGGGGAACGGCGGTGGTTCCGGAGCCGTCTCGTCGCTGCCGTCCTCCTCGGCGTCACCGATTTCGCTGGTGGCCGTTTCGGGTGTCGCCGCGCCGTCCGCATCGACCGCTGGCGGGGTTTCGGTATCCGGTTGTGGCTCTGCTGCCCGCGTCGCTAAGACCTCAACCACGCCCGCGATAATGCGTCGTACAGCGTCTATGCCCTCGGCCTGGTGCAGGTCGTTAAAGTCGGTGGCTCCGTCGGGTCGGTCCCCATGAAACACCGGCGAAACCATGACACCGCCGACGGCCAGCGCGGCCGCTGCCGCCTTGGTGCGTCCGGGATTGCCCTCGATGCGGTAATCGTCATCGGCGCAGATCACCATCGGAAGATCGGGAAACGTCTGCCGCATGGCCTTGGTCACCGGCTCCAGATTTCCGGCGCCGAAGGCGACGGCCACAGGCAGACCCGTTGCTTCGTGAATGCTCGCGCCGGTCGCAAAACCTTCGGCAATGCACAAAGCCGCCGCACCCTTCGGACTGCCGATGCTGAAAAAGCAGCCGGTGCGCCGCCCGCGAAAAAGCCCTTTCTTGTCCGGGCTGCCGCCGGCGGGTTTTCTGCGGCGATGCGCTCGATGTTCCACAGTTTGCCCGCCGCATCGTGCATCGGCACCAGCAGACGCCCATCCGAACCGACTTTCGTGCCGTGCGGTTTGACACCCTTCCTCACCAAGTACCCATGATTGGTGGGGGCAGGTTGTGCTGCCTGCCAGATCGCCGCGGCCTTGTCGGCAGCCTCTTCGTGGCCGCGGGTTTCGGCGGCTTCCCGCTCGTGTCGCAGGGCGTCGAACCCGGCACGTTGCTCTGCTTTCTCCTGCTTCGTCAGCTTGCGCCCGGTGTCGGCTTTCCATATTTCGGACAAGCCGATACGCCAGTCACCGAAGAGGCCCACTGGAAAGCCGTCGAGGTGAAACACATACCAGCCGGCGTCATCTCCAGCCCTGCCGTTGCTGGGGAACCGATGCAGCTTGCCGTCGGCGTCGATCATGTCCGGCGGGATCAATCCGGAAGACTGGATCGCGTCGCGGAATTGCTCGATAGGATTGGCGTTCATACAGCACCGCCACGGCAATTTATGGCAGGCCATGAATTGAGAAAGTCGCGCATGCTGTCAATTTCAGCTTGCTCGATACGGGCAGAATGCTGCCACCGGTCACGATCGATGTGCCTGATGATTTCATCCTCAACGACAGCCCTCAGATCGTTGGGAGCCATCGCGTCCAATTCGACACAGCGACGCCCGAAGTTGGCGCGAAACCAGTGCGCGCGCGTGTCGCCGGCCTTGGTCGCTACGTCGAAGCTTGGCAGATCGGTTATATCGTGCGCGGCAAGTGCGATGCGCTGGAAGTGTACTGAACCACCATAACGCGCCAGCCGCGCAGGTAGGTCGATCTCGGACATGTGAAGTCCAGACGGGTCCCAGTCGCCCACGTACAGCACCGCCATGGGTCGCGGGTCGGCGCGTGTTTCTTTTGCGATGTCGTAGAGGGCGGTCGCGGAACTGTACCCGTGCATGACGCGAAACGTCACCCCGTAGCGTGCCAGCACCGGCGAAAGCGTGCCGCGCACGGTGCCTTTCTCTGACCAAACCTCCAGCCGCTCGTTTTGCGATTGCCAGTGGTCTTTCCGATAAGACGCCTGAGCGGCATTTAGAATCTGGCTGGGACCATCCCACGTCCCCGCCCGCTCTGCCTCGCGTGTTTCATCAACGATGTGATTCCAGGGGATAATGCCCTGTTCCCTCGCATTGCGTAGGTGGACGCCAACAGCATTGGTATTGGATTTCGCCATTGAAGCTATGTGGCCATCGACGAACAGGCGATAGCACACCGCACGAACCGTTGCCGGGTGGTTTTCCTCCAAGAATTGCGCCGCCGCCGCGATGATGGCGTGGGTTTTGGGAGACTTACCACGTTTGCGGGGTCGCGCGGAAGTGTTATAATCGTTTGCGGTATATGTCTTGAGGGTCGCACGGTCGCCACCGTTGCGGCCTTTTTCATATCTGGTCATGGCCGCCCCTCAAACCGATTCGATGAGGGCGCGTATATCGTCGACGCGCCAGAATGTTCCGCGCCCGTTGCCGATCTTTACCGGCTTGGGAAAGCGCCCGGACTTGACGCCGGCCCACCAGCAAGACTTCTTTACGGGGACGAGCGGGGGAATCGGCGGGTCCGCCTTAGGGTCGCCGATGATTTGCGGCAGTCTTAGGAAGCCGATTTCGGGGAGTTGATTCATTCGGGATAGCTCCTGTCCAAATTAAGACAGTGCCATCCTCGGTCTTCCGTTATCGAGCGTCGAAGATATTCAAAATAAATTTCACACTCGAATCTTCCGGGTGCCTGGAAGATTCGCGGTCTTTTTTTTCCTTGAATCTTCCACCGACTAACTGCCTAGCTTGGCAAGAGCTTTTCGAACGTCATCATAGGACACGTCAATTTCAGGCTGATTAATCGCTACGTTTGCCACTGTGGCCATTGCCTGCATGATTCCGGTCGTCAACGTGAAATGGTGAACATCGGTCAGCAGGTTGCCGAAGGCCCGCAGGTATTCCGCTTTGAGATTCGATTTGCGTGAGTCGATAGCCGCGCCGATCATCCCATCTTCGCTCGGCTTGAAGTCCCGCGCCGCTTTCGCCACGGTATCGAGTAATTCGGAAACATCCGGTGCCGTCCCCCACGCATAGCGCAGGGAGTTTCGTACCTCTTCCTCCGGATCAATCTCCGGTTTTTCGCCAGCTTTCAGAACGCGCCAGACAACCACGTGGGTGATCGCCGATTCGCCCTCTTCTTGCAGTGGCTCGCTTTCTGGAACCTTACGCTCGGGTATATCGCCAAGCACATACCTGCGCAATCCCTGCCACATGCGCAAGTCATGATTTTGCATTTTGTGGTTATCGGTTTTCCGCAGTAGTGCGGGGATGCTGAAGAATTCTGAGGGCCAGTAAGAAAAGCCAGTGTTGGCAGCGTTCCGCAACAGGCCCGCGAGCTTTGCGGACGTGTCGGCGATTTTGTCCCGCAGCTCCGTAACCTGCTTCAATCGCAGGCGAAATTGACGGTAGTCCATCCGAGCGGCCCGTGCTGCAGAAATGAAGCATCGCCACTGTTCATCGTCGCTAAATTCACGGGTCAGCAAGGCAAAGGCTTCCTGCATGCGTGGTTCGAGCGCCAGCCGGCGCAGACATTCGACTTCGCCAGCCACCCTGTCTCGAAACTCAGCCGCTTCGGCTCTTTGTCGACGCAAGCTTTCCAGACACTCAGATTCGCCGCGCTGCGCTTGCGCCGCCATTTCGTCCTCGATCTTCGCCAAGTCCTCTTCTGCGCTGGCGAGCGACGCCGCCCATCCCTGCGGTTCCCAGGTGTCGCCTTCGATCATGGCCGAAATGTAGGCCCGGACTGCCGCCGGGACATAGGCCGGAAAATCCATAATCGCGCCCCTTCACGCTTCCCTTGAATTAGGTGCCGCGCCGGGCGGGCAAGGGTTCCCGGTTTTCGCCCCGTCGGGCTAGGTGCGGCTTACTCGTTATGCCACCGTTTTCCTGATCGGCGTCACGTTATTGTCGCCCTTCTTCCATGTCTCCAGCATGTCCACCCAGTGCTGCATCATCCTTGCACGGTCGGCAAGGTATTCGGCGTGGTTGTAGGTGCGACGTACCGCGTTAGGTTCGGCGTGAGCCAACTGGCGCTCGATCCAGTCCGCCGCGAAACCCAACTCGTTCAACCGTGTGCTGCCCGTAGTCCGGGTGGCGTGAGGGCTGTACTTGCCACCCCAACCCAGCACGTTCAGCATTTGCCGGAACGATGCCGCCACCATCGGCTTCGTGCGGTCATCGCGATGTGGGAAAAGATGCACATGCCGGCCAGTGATGCCGTGCAGCGCCCGCAGCAATTCGACGGCTTGCGTAGGCAGCGGGATCGCGTGTTCCTTGCGCTTCTTCATTCGCTCGGCCGGGATGCGCCAGGTCGCCGCATCGAGGTCGAATTCCGACCACCGAGCCTCGACCGCTTCGCTGGGTCGGCAGAGGGTCATCCACATCAGGCGAAAAGCCGTGATGGTTTCGTGGCGTCCGCCGTGTCCTTCCACGTCGCGCAGTAGCTGGCCAATTTCGGCAGTATCGAGCGGACGCTTGTGCTGGGTCTTGTTGGCCGGCAACGCCTTGCGCACCGGATAGGCCGGATCAGCTTCCGCCCGCAGGGTGGATACGGCAAGCTCGAAGATGCCGGACATGGTGCGCTTGGCCTCCGCCGCGACGGTCAGGCCGTTCTTCTTCGCCGAGGTATTCAGAACGTCGAGGATGTGCGCCGGGGTAATGCTCTTGACCGGCAACGAACCGATCTTCGGGAACACCACGCGGGCGAGCATGTCCAGCCGCCGGGCCTTGGTGACTTCCTCCCAGTCCTTCAAGGCCAGCCATTCCTTGGCGACGGCCTCGAAGGTGGTGGCGTTTTCCTGCTCGCGTTTGATGCGCTCAAGCTGCCGGTTGTGGACCGGGTTGATGCCCTGCTTGACCAGCGCCCGCGCCTTGGTGCGCTCGTCCCGCGCCTCGGCCAGGGTAAAGCGCCGACCACCCCGCCTGGCCTGCGCCTCTTCCGGCGTTTCGCCGCTGGGGGCGATGGCGTAGTCGCCAATTGCGAAGACGCTTTCCTTGGTGGCCTCGCCTTCGCGCAACTCGAAACGGTAGCGCCACGCCTTCACCCCGTTGGGTTTGATTTCCAGATACAGCCCCTTACCGTCCGACAGTTTGTAGGGCTTATCCCTGGGCTTGGCGGTGCGGCATTGGGTATCGGTCAGCATGGCCTGTCCTCCGGATTTGAGTCATACCCGGTTTATCAATAGCCGGCTTTGACTCCATACCCGGTATCGTACCCGGTTTATACCCGGCTTTCAACGGATCAACCTGGACGCATAGGGATTAAATAATTCCTCATCCTATAGGCCACACTGCGTTTTTTCTGTCCGCCGAAGTTCTGCAGAATCCGAAGTCCGGTTTAAACGTTGAACCGAAAGTGCATCACGTCGCCGTCATGCACAACATAATCCTTGCCTTCGAGCCTCAGCTTGCCGGCTTCCTTCGCACCCTGTTCGCCCTTGCACGCAATGAAATCGACGTACGACGTCACCTCGGCGCGGATGAAGCCTTTTTCGAAATCGGTATGGATGACGCCGGCGGCCTGCGGCGCGGTCGCGCCCACTGGGACGGTCCAGGCGCGGACCTCTTTCACGCCCGCCGTGAAATACGTCTGCAAACCGAGCAGACGGTAGCCGGCGCGGATGACGCGGTTCAAACCGGGTTCGTCAATGCCCAGCTCGTGCAGGAACGCCGTCTGTTCCGCGGCGTCCAGTTCGGCGAGTTCGGCTTCGATGGCCGCGCACACCGGCACAGCTTCCGCGCCCTCGCGCTCGGCCAGCGCCCGCACCGCATCCAGGTGCGGGTTGTCGGTGAACCCGTCTTCCGCGACGTTGGCGATGTACAGGGTGGGTTTGATGGTCAACAGATGCAGATCGCGCAGGTGCAGACGCGCGGCTTCGTCGAGCGCCAGCGTGCGCGCAAGACCGCCGGCATCCAGATGCATCTTCACCTTTTCCATGACCGCCAGTTTGGCTTTCGCTTCCTTGTCGCCGCCCTTGGCGAGCTTGGCCACACGGTTGATGCCTTTCTCCACCGTTTCCAGATCAGCCAGCGCCAGCTCGGTGTTGATCACTTCGATATCGCCGATCGGATCGATCTTGCCGGCGACGTGAATGACGTTTTCATTTTCGAAGCAGCGCACCACCTGCGCGATGGCGTCGGTCTCGCGGATGTTGGCGAGAAACTTGTTGCCCAGCCCCTCGCCCTTCGAGGCGCCGGCGACCAGCCCGGCGATGTCGACGAATTCCATGGTCGTCGGCAGCACCTTCTGCGGTTTGACGATCGCCGCCAGCGCATCGAGCCGCGGGTCGGGCATCGGCACGACGCCGACGTTCGGGTCAATCGTGCAGAACGGATAATTCTCCGCCTGGATGCCCGCCTTGGTCAGCGCATTGAACAGGGTCGACTTGCCGACGTTCGGCAGACCCACGATGCCACACTTGAATCCCACGCTTCACTCCATCTTGAATTGTCTGCGTCCCGGGCCCTATGCGCTGTGCAGAATGTGCATCGCCCGTTCCATTTCACCGGCCAACACCTGCGGCATGACGGCGGCGGCCGACTGCACCGCCGCATCGATCGCTTGCCGGTCGGCCTTGGACGCGCCGCTCAACACGTAGTCCGAGACCTGATCCCGGTGCCCCGGATGCCCGATCCCCAGGCGCAGCCGGAAAAACTCTTGGGTGCCGAGATGACTGATCAGATCGCGCAGACCGTTGTGGCCGCCGTGACCGCCGCCGCGCTTGAGCCGCGCCACGCCGGGCGGCAGGTCCAGATCGTCGTGCGCGACCAGGATGGATTCGAGCGGTATGTCGAAGAACCGCATGATCGCCGCGACCGGCTGACCGCTGCGGTTCATGTACGCCATCGGCTTGAACAGGCGGTAATCGAACCCGCCGCCCTGGCAGCGCGCCGCCTCGCCCTGGAACCGCTTCTCCTGCGCAAACGTCACCGCGCAGTGTCGGGCCAGTGCCTCCACAAACCAGAACCCGGCGTTATGCCGGGTCTGTTCGTACGCTTTGCCGGGATTGCCCAACCCGACGATCAACCGGATGGCGGGCACGCGTCAGCGGATCAGGGTGTGCTGCCCGCCTCGGGCGCGCCCTCGGCCGGCGCGCCGCCCTCTTCCTCGCCGGCGCGCCGCGGCGCGTGAATCGACGCGACCATGAGGTCGTGCGACTCGCCGCGCATCATTTCGACCAGCGCGCAGCTTTCGGGCAGCTTGAGATCGGACAGATGGACCGTGCCGCCGATCTCCAGACCGGAGATATCGACTTCGATAAATTCCGGCAGGTGCTTCGGCAGCACCTCGACCTCGACTTCGATCAGTTCATGCGACACGACGCCGCCGGCCTTGAAGCCCGGCGCCAGATCCTGACCGACGAAATGCAGCGGCACGTGCACGCGGATCGGTTGATTCTCGTCCACCCGCATGAAGTCCATGTGCATGACCATGGGCCTGGCCGGATGGCGCTGCACGTCGCGCAGCACCGCCTTGGTCGGCTTGCCGCCAACGTTGACGGTGAGAATGTGCGAATAGAACGCCTCGTGCTTCAGATGTTTCACCACTTCGTTGTGCCGCAGCGTGATCAGTTGCGGTGCCTCGTTGCCGCCGTAGATAATGGCGGGCACCCTGCCGTCACGACGCAGGCGGCGGCTCGCACCCTTGCCCTCGCCCGTACGGACTTCGGCTTCGACTTCAAAACCAGACATGACGTTTACTCCCGTCTAGCGTTTCAACAAAACTCCCCCGCGACCAGGGGAGGCTCCAGACCGCACGCAGGCCGGCCATGCCGGCCGCATGCATCAATCCATGAACAGCGAACTGACCGATTCCTCGTCGCTGATCCGGCGCATGGCCTCGGCCAGCATCTCGGCGATGCTCAACTGCCGGATGCGGCTGCACGCCTGCCCACCGGGGCGCAGCGGAATGGTGTCGGTCACCACCAGTTCGTCAAGTTCCGACTGGTTGATGTTGGCGATCGCGTCGCCCGACAGCACCGGATGGGTACAGTACGCCACCACCCGTTCGGCGCCGTGCTCCTTCAGTGCGCGCGCCGCCTGGCACAGCGTGCCCGCGGTATCCACCAGGTCGTCGACCAGTACGCAGGTGTTGCCTTCGACCTCGCCGATGATGTGCATCACCTTGGCCACGTTCGCGCGCGGCCGGCGTTTGTCGATGATGGCCAGATCCGCGTCATCGAGGCGCTTGGCCAAAGCACGGGCACGGACCACGCCGCCCACATCGGGCGACACCACTTTCAGATTCGGATATTTCTGACGCCAGATGTCGCCGAGCAGAATGGGCGACGCATAGACATTGTCCACCGGTATGTCAAAAAATCCCTGAATCTGATCCGAGTGCAGGTCCACGGTCAGCACGCGGTCCGCGCCGACGTTGCCGATCATCTGCGCCACCACCTTGGCCGTGATCGGCACCCGCGCCGAGCGCGGCCGCCGGTCCTGGCGCGCATAGCCGAAATACGGGATCACCGTCGTGATGCGCGCGGCCGAGGCGCGCCTGATGGCGTCGACCATGACCAGCAGTTCCATCAGGTTGTCGTTGGTCGGCGCGCAGGTCGGCTGCACGACGAAAACGTCCTTGCCGCGGACGTTTTCCATGATCTCGACCATGATTTCGCCGTCGCTGAACATGTCGACGACGGCTTTGCCCACGTTGAGGCGCAGGTAGCCGGTGATGGATTGGGCCAGCGCCGGATTGGCGTTGCCCGTGAACACCATCATGCGGCCGTCGGGACCTGATCCTGGAATACCGTTCATGACTCCCCGCACCTGTCCGACTGAAACCGTTTCACAGCGCGCTCAAGCACCGCGGAGCGAAGTCGTGACAATCCGCACCAATGCACCCACCCAATGTCTTTTCACGTTTTGGCTGGGGCGCCAGGATTATTCGGGCTGCGCCCTCACCCCTCCGGGGCCGGCTTCGCCGTTCAAAACCGCCCCGCGGTTTTGTCGAACCTTTACGGTTCAAATCCTGGCGCGGGGCGAAACGCTATAGTCCGCACCATCGCACCCACCCAATGTCTTTTCACGTTTTGGCTGGGGCGCCAGGATTATTCGGGCTGCGCCCTCACCCCTCCGGGGCCGGCTTCGCCGTTCAAAACCGCCCCGCGGTTTTGTCGAACCTTTACGGTTCAAATCCTGGCGCGGGGCGAAACGCTATAGTCCGCACCAATGCACCCACCCAATGTTTTTTCACGTTTTGGCTGGGGCGCCAGGATTCGAACCTGGGAATGCGGGAATCAAAATCCCGTGCCTTGCCGCTTGGCTACGCCCCAATCTGTTAGCTCAGCCGGTCCAGCGCATCCAGAAGCGGCGAACGATTGCGGCCGCGCGCCACGAAACCGGTCCACTCCAGGGAAAGCCGCTCCAACAGGGTCAGCGCCTGACGCCGTTCGGAAAACGCCGCGAACACGCAGGCTCCGCTGCCGGTCATGCGCGCCGGGGCGAATTCCGCCAGCCACGCCAGCGCCTCGGCGACTTCCGGATACCGCCGCTCGACCACCGGCTGAAGATGGTTGCCCCCCCGGCCCGACAGAAAGTCGGCTATTGTGATCTTTGCGCCGTTGCGTGTCAATTCAGGGGCGGAGAAAACCTCAGCGGTAGATATGCTTACCGGCGGTTTGATCACCAGATACCAGGGCTCGGGCACCCCGTCGACCGGCGTCAGGCGCTCGCCGACGCCCTCCGCCCAGGCGGCTCTGCCGGCGACGAAGACCGGCACGTCGGCGCCCAGCGTCAGGCCGATTTCTCCGAGCCGGGCCGTGTCCAGCCCAAGGCCCCAGAGCCGATTGAGGCCGGCCAGCGTCGTCGCCGCATCCGAACTGCCGCCGCCCAGCCCGCCGCCGATGGGCACCCGTTTGTCGACCCGGATCGACGCGCCGCGCCGGCACCCGGTCGCCGCCGCCAGCCGTTGCGCCGCGCGGGCGATCAGATCGGACTCCGGACCCACCGCAGTGTTGCCGGTCACCCGGATCTCGCCCGGCGCGGCCGGCTCGAAGCGGAGTTCGTCGCAGTAATCCAGGAATTGAAACAGCGTCTGGAGTTCGTGATAGCCGTCGTCGCGGCGGCCGGTGACGTGCAGAAACAGGTTGAGCTTGGCGGGCGCCGGCAGCCTCAGCGCAGTCATGGCCGCTCGGTCTGCCATTGCCCGATCACCAGTTTGACCTGCACGTCGCCGTTGACCAGCCGCAGCCTGTGCGGCATGTCGAGCCCGTCGACCGACTGGTAACTGTCGTATTCGATCTCCCAATGGTCCTGCCGCAGTGCGGCAAGTCGCCCGTCGGCATCCAGTGTCCGTTGCGCCGGGCGGTCCGGCGCCGGCACGCCGAGAATCCAGTGCCGCAACCCGGCCACCGGGAGCCGCCAGCCGGTCTGGGCCGCCAGCAATTCCTCGGCGCTGGCCGCCCGTTGGCGGGAACGGTCGCTCTGGATCAGTTCGGCGCCGTCGCGGTCACCGGACAACTGCACGACACCCTGCCCGAAGGGACCGGCGAGCTGGATGTCGTAGCGGTCCCGCGCCTGCCGCCACCCGAACGATGCAGTCCACCCCTGTTCCGCAATCCTGATTGCGACCCGGCCCTCGGCGCGCCAGCGGTCGATCCCGTCGATGCTGGCGGCGTGGGCAAGCCAGGCCTGCTCCAGCACGGCGTCCGGACGCGGAGCGCGGGTGGCGCAGGCGGAAAGTTGCAGGAACGCCGCTGCCAGCAGCAAGGCGGTCAGGCGGCGCGCCGGGACGTCAAATTTCATAGTCTGGAAACCGCAGGGAGCTTCGGGCCGGCGCGCCGTCGTCCGCGATCACGCCGTTCCATGGGGCGCACCGCGGCGTCCGGTCACCGGCCCGGCGAACGTGCCGGCCGCCGTCCGGCCGGCGCGCCCTCAGTGGCCGAGCCGTTTGATCGTTTCGAGCAGCGTCGCATCGTCGGGCTCGCTCTTGCGCGCCTTCTTCCACACCGCCCGCGCGCCGGCGCGATCGCCCGACATCCACAGCACCTCGCCCAGATGAGCGGCGATCTCGGCGTCATCGTTCGCTTCGTGGGCCTTCTGCAGATACTCGCGCGCCTTGTCGAGGTTGCCCAGCCGGTACTGGACCCAGCCCATGCTGTCGATCACCGCGGCATCGTCCGGCGTCTGCGCATAGGCTTTCTCGATGTAACCCAACGCTTCCTGATAACGCGTCGTGCGGTCGGCCAGCGTGTAACCCAGCGCGTTCAGCGCGCGCGCATTGTCCGGTTCCTTGCGCAGTATCAGGCGCAGGTCCTGTTCCGCGACATCGAGTTTGTCGAGCGATTCGGCCACCAGCGAACGCGCGTACAGCACTTCCAGATTGTCCGAGTGCGCGGCGAGGAACTCGGTATAGAGCGCATAGGCATCGGCTTCGTGATGGACGCTGACCAGCAGGTCCCCCTCGATCAGGATCAGGCGCTCGGCGTGGGCCGGATCGGTCAGCCTCAGGTTCTTCAAGCGGGCGCGCGCCGCCGGCAGATTGCCGGTATCGGCCTCGATCTTGGCCAGACGGATCTGCACTTCCAGCCAGTGGTCGCCCGGCTCGACTTTGTCGTACCACTCGACGGCCTTGTCGTAGTCCTTGTTTTCCTCCGCGATGGCGCCGAGGTAGTAGTAGGCCGGCTGCACCTGGTATTCGAGTTCGAGCAGCCGATTGAAATACCGCTCGGCATCTTTCAGCCGGTTCGCTTCCAGCGTCAGCAAGGCCAGCGAGTAGACAATCGGGCCATCGTCGGGCTGGCGCTTGATCAGCCATTCATACTGCTTGCGCGCGCCGTCGAGATCGCCCTGGTCGACCAGCAGCCGCGCATAGGCCTTTCTCAGCTCGACGTCGTCGGGATCGGCGTCCAGCGCCTCCGTTATGCCCTTGTGCGCCTCCTCCGCGTTGCCCAGCTTGAGTTGGGCCTGCGCCTGGAGGATCACGGCATCCGAGCGGCCCGGTTCCAGCGCCAGGGTGCGCCGCGCCTCGCGCAGCGCCAGTTCCCAGTTCTGCTCGTGCAGCGCGAGCTGCGCATAGGTATAGTGCGCGTCGCCGTCGGTGTCGCGCTGCCCGACAATCTTTTCCATGACCGCCCGCGCCCGCTCCTGGTCGGCTTCGCGCGCCAGCAGACCGAGCACGGCCTGGTAGCCCTCGCGCGGCTGCGGCGATTTATCGATCAGGTAGTTCAGCTCCTGCAACGCGGCGGATTCGTCGCCCTTGCGCAGCGCGAGTGCTGCAACCGCCTGATGCGCTTCAAGATCTTCCGGCGCCAGTTCCACCCACCGGTTGGCGGCCTCGTACGCCTGCTCCGGCGCCTGGCCGTACACCGCGATTTTCACGGCGCGTTCGGCGATACGCGGATCCTTGGATTTTTTCGCCGCCTCCAGATACGCCGGCACGGCAACATCCATGCGCCCCCGCTGGCCGGCGATTTCACCCAGCAGAATGCGATAGAGCTCGTTCGCGGTCAGTTGTTCGTCGGGGAGGGACACCCGCGGCTGGGGCGTGATGCTTTCGAGCTGGCCGGCCGGCGGCTGGGGTGCGGCCTCGGCCGGCTGTGCCGATTCGGCGCCAGGATGCAGGTGCGCGCATGCGCTCAGAACCGGCAGCAAAATCAGCGGAACCCAGAACCGCCCACGGAAATTTCGACTGATTCCAATCATATTCAGAGTACTTAACCTAGCGTTCGGACATTCGAACGGCCACTATACTGAAATACACGAAATGTAGACAGCCATACCGGCAGCCCAGCTTGTATTCGCCTATACCATCACTCAAAATTGAATGTTTGCGCCACGCCAGACCCTGTCCATGACCCTGATCGCGCTAGGCATCAACCACCGCACCGCGCCCGTCGATCTGCGCGAACAGGTGGCCTTCAGTCCGGAGCGATTGCCGGCGGCGCTGCGCGAGCTGGCTTCACTGCCCTGCATCACCGAAGCCGCCATTCTGTCGACCTGCAACCGTACGGAAGTCTACTGCAGCAGCAGCAGCCGGCCCGATTTCGACGGCGTCACGGACTGGCTCGGCCAGTTTCACCGCGTCGCCAACGAGCGCCTGCAACCTTACCTGTACCGGTTTCCGGACACCGACGCGGTGCGCCACCTGCTGCGCGTCGCCGGCGGTCTGGATTCCATGATCCTGGGCGAACCGCAGATTCTCGGCCAGGTCAAGCAGGCCTATCAACAGGCGGTCGACGCCGGCACCCTGCACCTCCAGCTCGAACGCCTGTTCCAGCACACCTTCTCGGTCGCCAAACAGATTCGCACCGACACCTCGATCGGCGAGAGCCCGGTGTCGGTCGCGTTCGCGGCGGTCAGTCTGGCCCGGCAGATTTTCGGCGAACTTAGCGGACAGACCGCGCTGCTCATCGGCGCCGGCGAAACCGTCGAGCTGGCCGCCCGCCACCTCAGCGAACACAAGGTCGGCCGCCTGGTGGTCGCCAACCGCACGCCCGGGCGCGCGCACCAGATCGCCGTGCAGTTCGGCGGCTACGGCATCGGGCTTGCCGAAATACCGGCGCACCTGGAGGAAGCCGACATCGTCATCTCGTCGACCGCCGCCGAGCACTTCATCGTCGGATATGCGGTGGTCAAGACCGCGCTCAAGGCGCGCCGGCACAAACCGGTGCTCATGGTCGACATCGCCGTGCCGCGCGACATCGATCCGCGCGTCGCCCGACTCGACGACGTCTACCTGTACACGGTCGACGATCTCAAGGAAGTGATCGAGGACAACCTGAGGTCGCGCCAGCGGGCGGCTGAACAGGCCGAGGAGATCATCGAGGTCCAGGTGCAGCGCTTCATGGCCTGGCTGCGCGCGCAGGACGCGACCGACAGCATCCGCCGCCTGCGCGGCAGCGCCGAAGCGGAACGCGACCAGTTGCTGGAACGGGCGCGGCAGATGGTCGCCGCCGGCAAGTCGCCCGACGAGGCACTGCAGTTTCTCGCACACACGCTGACCAACAAGCTGATTCACGAACCGACCGTGCGCCTGCGCAAGGCCGGCGAGGACAGCCGCCACGACCTGCTCAACGCGGCGATGGAAATCTTCAATCTCAAGAAAGACGTCTGACATGAAGGCGTCGCTCACCCGCAAACTGGAATCGATCGTCGAGCGCGCGCAGGAAGTCAGCGCCCTGCTCGCGCAGCCCGAGGTCATGGGCAACAACGCGCGCTTTCGCAGCCTGTCGGTCGAATATGCGCAGATCAACCCGGTGGTCGGCTGTTTCGAGGCGTTGCGCAGGGCCGAGCGGGACATTGAGAACGCGCGCGAAATGCTGCGCGACCCCGATCCGGAACTGCGCGCCATGGCCGAGGACGAACTGCACGATGCGCAACGGCACCACGAGGCGCTCGAGCTGGAACTCCAGAAACACCTGCTGCCGCGCGATCCGGACGACGACAAAAACGTCTACCTGGAAATCCGCGCCGGCACCGGCGGCGACGAAGCGGCGATTTTCGCCGGCGATCTGTTCCGCATGTATTCGCGCTACGCCGAAGCCAGACGCTGGAGCGTCGAAGTGGTCAGCGCCAGCGAGGGCGAGCACGGCGGCTACAAGGAAATCGTCGCGCGCATCGCCGGGCCGGACGTGTACGCGCACCTGAAGTTCGAATCGGGCGCGCACCGCGTGCAGCGCGTCCCCGAGACCGAATCGCAGGGCCGCATCCACACCTCGGCGGCGACCGTGGCCGTGCTGCCGGAAGCGGACGAGCAGGAGGAAATCCGCATCAATCCGGCCGATCTCAAGGTCGACACCTTCCGCGCCTCGGGCGCCGGCGGCCAGCACGTCAACAAGACCGATTCGGCGATCCGCCTGACCCACCTGCCCACCGGCATCGTGGTCGAATGCCAGGACGAGCGCTCGCAGCACAAGAACCGCGCGCGCGCCATGTCGTTGCTCGCCGCGCGCCTGAACGCCATCGAAACCGAACGGCGCCGCGCCGAGGAAACCGAAACGCGCCGCAACCTGGTCGGCAGCGGCGACCGGTCGGAGCGCATCCGCACCTACAACTTTCCACAGGGCCGTGTCACCGACCACCGCATCAACCTGACGCTGTACAAACTCGAAAACATCCTGGAAGGCGCGCTGGATTCCGTCATCGAGCCGCTCGTCCGCGAAGACCAGGCGGACCGGCTCGCCGCACTGGGCGAGGACGCCTGACGGCAGGCGCAACCGTGCCCGCTGTCCGCCAACTGCTCGACGCAGCGGTCGCGCGCCTGCACGGCTCGGACAGTCCGCGCCTGGACGCCGAAGTGCTGCTGGCGCACGTGCTCGGGAAGTCGCGCACCTGGCTGCTGGCCTGGCCGGAGCGCGAGATCGATGCACAACCGGCCGGACGCTTCGCCACGCTGATCGCGCAGCGCGCCGCAGGGAAGCCGGTCGCCCATCTGACCGGTCAACGCGAGTTCTGGTCGCTGGAACTCGCCGTCGACGACACCACGCTGATCCCGCGCCCCGAAACCGAGCTGCTGGTGGAGCGGGCGCTCGCCTGGATTCCGGACGCTGCACAAGGGGTCGTGGCCGACCTCGGCACCGGCAGCGGCGCCGTTGCCCTGGCGATCGCCTCCGAACGGCCCGGCTGTTTCGTGCTGGCCACGGACATTCATTGCGCCAGCCTGCAGCTCGCGCGCCGCAACGCCGCCCGGCTCGCGGTGCGCAACATCGGCTTGGTCTGCGGCGACTGGCTTGCACCGCTGGCCGCACGCAGCCTCGACCTGGTGGTGTCCAACCCGCCCTATGTCGCCGACGCCGACCCTCATCTCGAACATGGCGACGTTCGTTTCGAGCCGCGGCGCGCGCTGACCGCCGGCGCCGACGGACTGGATGCCATCCGCGTTATCGCGCAAGCCGCGGGCGACGCATTGAAACCCGGCGGCCGCCTGCTGCTCGAACACGGCCCCGATCAGGCCGGCGCGGTGCGGTCGCTGTTGCGCGGCGCGGGATTCACGGATCTTTCCACGTTCGCCGACCTGGGCGGACGGCCGCGCGTCACCGAGGCGCGGCTCGATCCCCAGGGCAACCCGGTTCGGGCGCAGGTACGGCGGTAAGGTTGTCCGCCCAGTACGCCATCGACCGGCGCGTTTACGCTCGCACCAGCAGCGGCAGAAGCCCCAGCAGGCCGAACAGTATCAGGTAAAAGGCCACGATGTAGTTCAGCAGTCTCGGCCAGACAAGAATCGCGACGCCCGCCAGCAACGAAATGAGCGGCGGCCCGGCGATGGCAAGATTCAATTCCATGGCGGTGCTCCGGGGAAACAGGATTCGCACACGACGCACGACTCCGGCGGCGGCATGCTCACGCACGCCGGCGTCGCTATGTTGCCAAGGGTCACACCGGTCTGCAACAGCCGACCCTGTTTTCCGTTCGGCGCACCGCCGGTCAACCGGACGCGGCGCCGCTAAGGCAGCGTACCCCAGCCGCCGCCAAGCGCCTTGACCAGCGCCACGGTGGCCGCCAGACGCTGTCCGTGGATCGTCAGCGCACTGCGCTCGTTGGCCAGTTGCGTCGCCTGCACGGTGACCACGTCCAGGTAATTGACGGTGCCGGCCTTGTACTGGTTGGTGGTGAGCACGACCGACTGGCGCGCCGCCGCCACCGCCGCATCCTGCACCCGGGCTTCCTCCTCGAGAATACGCAGCGCAGCGAGATTGTCCTCGACCTCCTGGAACGCGCCGAGCACGGTCTGCCGGTAGTCGGCCACGCCGGCATCGTAGTTCGCCAGCGCCTGCCGCGTCTGAGCGCGCCGCGCTCCAGCGTCGAACAGTGTTTCGGCAAGCGCCGGGCCCACCGACCACACGCGCGCCGGCGCGCTCAGCAGGTCAGCGAGGCTTGCGCTTTGATATCCGCCGCTCGCCGCCAGCGTCAGACTTGGAAAGTACGCCGATTTCGCGACACCGATCTGCGCGTTGGCCGCGGCGACCCGGCGTTCGCCGCCGGCGATATCCGGCCGCCGCTCCAGCAGCCGCGACGGCACCTCCGCCGGCACCGGCGGCACCGGGATCTGCAGTGTCACCGGCGGCAGCCTGAAGTCGGCCGGCGGCTTGCCCACCAGCACGGCGATCGCGTGTTCGAGCGCCGCGCGCTGCACGCCGACGTCGAGCGCCTGCGCGCGCGTGCTTTCGAGCTGGGTTTGCGCCTGCGCCACGTCGACCCTTCCTGCGACACCGGCGGCGTAGCGGTTGCGGGTGATTTCCAACGCGCGTGCGTACGCCGCGACCGTGTCTTCGAGCAACCGCTTCTGCGCATCGAGCACGCGCAACTGCAAATAGTCGCCGGCAAGTTCGGCGCGCGCGGACAGCCGCGCGGCGGCGAGGTCGGCGGCGCCCGCCTGTGCGGCTGCGGTGTCCGCTTCGACCGTTCTGCGGATGCGCCCCCACAGATCCACTTCCCAGGATGCATCGAGCGACAGTGCCTGGGTGGTCACCGCGGGACCATTGCCGGGCGCCCGCGTGCGTGTCGCCGAAGCGGCGCCCGAGACCTCCGGGAACAGTCCGGCGTGCGCCTGCCGCACCAGTGCGCGCGCCGCGCGGTACCGGGCATCGGCTACCAGTACGATCTGATTCGCGACGTCGATCTGCGCGAGCAGCGTGGCGAGTTCGGGGTCGGCGAAGATCGACCACCAGTCGCCGCGCGATCCTTCGTCGCGCGGTTGCGCCGGCTGCCAGGGGCCGGCTTCCTTGTAGGCTTGCGGAACCTCGACCGGCGGGCGCACATAGTCCGGGCCGGCCATGCAAGCGGTCAGCAGCACGCCCAGCAGCGCACCTGGAACACCCGCCGGCAGAGCGCGCGGTTGCCTCATGCCGTCCCTCCGCTGACGCCCGCGCGTCCGAGCCGGGTGCGTTGCCACGACTGCAGGCACCACAGCCGGAAACGGTCGAGGTACAGATACACGACCGGCGTCGTATACAGCGTCAGCACCTGGCTCAGCAACAGACCGCCGATGATCGAAATGCCCAGCGGCCGGCGCAGCGCACCGCTGTAACCGGTGCTGAGCGCGAGCGGCAGCGCGCCGAACATCGCCGCCAGCGTCGTCATCATGATCGGCCGAAAGCGCAGCAGGCAGGCCTGGTAGATGGCCTCGCGCGGGCTGCTGCCGGCCGTGCGCTCGGCCTGCAAGGCGAAATCGATCATGAGTATGGCGTTCTTCTTGACGATGCCGATCAGCAGGAAGACACCGATCAGCGCGATGATGCTGAATTCGGTATTGAACAGCATCAGTGCGAGTACCGCACCGACGCCCGCCGAGGGCAGCGTCGACAGAATCGTGATCGGGTGTACGTAGCTTTCATACAGCACGCCGAGCACGATGTACAGAGTTACCAGCGCAGTCAGGATGAGCCAGGGCTGGCTTTTCAGCGATTCGCCGAAGGCGCGCGCGGTGCCCTGCAGACTGCCGTGGACGCTGTCGGGCATGCCGCTGCGCGCGACAACGTCGTCGATGGCCTGGGTGGCCCGGGACAGCGCCACACCGGGCGCCAGGTTGAACGAAAGGGTCGCTGCCGCGAACTGGCCCTGATGACTTACCGACAGCGCCGTGTTGGTCGGCGTCTGGCGCGTAATGGCCGTCAGCGGCACCCGCTTCCCGGCCGCGGTGATCAGGAAGATACCGTCCAGCGCCTGCGGTGTCTGCCGGAAACGCGGCGCGACCTCCATCACCACGTGATACTGGTTGAGCGCCGAATAGATGGTCGATACCTGCGCCTGGCCGAAGGCAAGGTTGAGCGCCGCGTCCACATCCTTCGGCGACAGCCCGAGGCGCGCGGCCGCAGCGCGGTCGATGGTCAGCGACATCTGCAGCGCATTGACTTCCTGATCGCTGCTGACGTCGACCACCTCGGGCGCCTCGGTCAGCGCCGCCTGCAGCCGCGCTGTCCAGGCGCGCAATTCGTCGAGATCGTCCGACTGCAATGTGTACTGGTAGACCGCATTGCTCTGGCGGCCGCCGATGCGCAGATCCTGTACCGGCGTGAGGAACAGGCTGGCGCCGGCCTCGTGCATGACCTTGCCGCGCAGCCGGGCGATCACCTGTCCCGCGGACAGCTTGCGCGGCCCCAGCGGCTTGAGCGCGATGAACATGACTGCGGCGTTGGCGCCGCCCCGGTGGCCGCCGCCGGTGAATCCGACCACGTTCTCGACCGCCGGGTCGGTGCGGATGATCCTCATGAAGTCCGCGAGCTTGCGCTCCATCGCCTGGAACGAGATCGACTGGTCCGCCTTGATCGCACCGATCAGACGCCCGGTATCCTGCTCCGGGAAGAATCCTTTCGGCACTATCCTGTACAGATACAGGTTGAGCCCCACCGTCGCGGCCAGGATCAGGATGACGATCAGCGGATGCCGCAGCGCCCAGCCGAGGCTGCGGCGGTACGCCCCCAGCAAGCCGTCGAAAATCCGCTCACTGGCGCGGTAGAGCGGCCCGTGCGCAACACCGGTCGCCGGTTTCAGCAACCGCGCGCACAGCATGGGTGTCGTGGTGAGCGACACCAGCAGCGAAACAATGATCGCCACCGACAGGGTAACGGCGAATTCGTGAAACAGGCGTCCGACGATGCCGCCCATCAGCAGCACCGGGATGAACACCGCCACCAGCGACAGACTCATGGACAGCACGGTAAAACCGACTTCGCGCGCGCCGCGCAGCGCGGCCTCGAAGGGCGCGGCACCCTGCTCGATGTGGCGCGACGTGTTTTCCAGCACCACGATCGCGTCGTCCACGACGAAGCCCGTGGCGACGGCCAGCGCCATCAGCGACAGGTTGTCGAGACTGTAACCCAGCAGATACATCACTCCGAAGGTCGAAACCAGCGACACCGGCACCGCAATCGCGGGGATCAGCGTCGTGCGCGGGTTGCGCAGAAACGCAAACACGACCAGCACGACCAGCGCGACGGCGATCAGCAGCGCGTACTCGACTTCGCGCAGCGAGGCACGGATGGTGGCGGTGCGCTCCATCACCACGTCAACGTCGATCGCGCGCGGAATCGACGCCTCGAGCTGCGGCAGCGCCGCGCGCACCCGGTCCGCGGTCGCGATGACGTTGGCGCCCGGCTGTTTGTACATGATCACCAGCACCGCGGGCTTGGCGTTGAACAACCCCGCGTTGCGCACGTCCTCGACCGAATCGACAACGTCGGCAACGTCCGACAGTCGCACCGGCGCGCCCTTGACCCAGGTGACCACCAGGTTGCGATAGCGGCCGGCCTCGGTGGCCTGGTCATCGGCGGCGACCTGCCACTGGCGGTCGCCGGCTTCGACCACGCCTTTCGGGCGGTTGGCATTGGCCGCCGCCAGCGCGTTGCGCACCTGCGCAAGCCCGATGCCGTTTTCGCCAAGCGCGCGCGGGTTGAGTTCGACACGCACTGCCGGAAGCGAACTGCCGCCCACGGTGACCTGGCCGATGCCGTCGAGCTGCGACAGCTTCTGCGCGATGACGGTCGACGCCGCGTCGTACATCTGGCCGCGGCTCAACGTCGCCGAGGTCAGGGCCAGGATCATGATCGGCGCATCCGCCGGGTTCGCCTTGCGGTAGGTGGGATTGCCCGGCATGCCGGTCGGCAGCAAACGTCGCGCGGCATTGATCGCCGCCTGCACGTCACGCGCCGCGCCGTCGATGTCGCGGCCGAGATCGAACTGCAGCGTGACGCGCGTCGTGCCGAGCGAACTCGAGGACGTGATCTCGGTGACGCCGGCGATGCGGCCGAGCGTGCGCTCCAGCGGCGTGGCCACGGTGGCCGCCATCGTCTCCGGACTCGCCCCCGGCAGATTTGCCTGAATCGAGATGGTCGGGAAATCGAGCTGCGGCAGCGGCGCGACCGGCAGCAACGCGAAGGCCACCGCGCCGGCCAGAAACAGACCCAGGGTCAGCAGCGTGGTCGCGACCGGGCGCCGGATGAAGGGTTCGGAAATATTCACGCCGGCGCGCCCGCCGGAGCGTCGGCGCGCCGCGCCAGGCGACTGAAGGCAAGGTAGATCACCGGCGTGGTGAACAGCGTGAGCATCTGGCTCACCAGCAGACCGCCGACCAGGGTGATGCCGAGCGGATGGCGCAGCTCGGAACCGACGCCGGTACCCAGCATCAACGGCAGCGCGCTGAACAATGCCGCCAGGGTGGTCATCAGAATCGGACGGAAGCGCAGCAGGCAGGCCTGATGAATCGCCTCACGCGGAGGCTTGCCCTCCTCGCGCTCGGCCTGCAGCGCGAAATCGATCATCATGATCGCGTTCTTCTTGACGATGCCGATCAGCAGGATGATGCCGATGATGCCGATGACGCCGAGGTCGGTGCGCGCCAGCATCAGCGCCAGCAGCGCGCCGACGCCGGCCGACGGCAGCGTCGACAGAATCGTGATCGGGTGAATGTAGCTCTCGTAGAGCACGCCGAGCACGATGTACACGCAGGCGATCGCGGCCAGGATCAGCAGCAGCTCGTTGCCCAGCGCCGCGCCGAAGGCCTGCGCCGCGCCCTGGAACGCCGTGCTGATCGAAACGGGCAGGCGGATTTCCTGTTCGACCTGCTCGATCGCCTTCACCGCCTCGCCGAGCGACACGCCCGCTGCCACATCGAACGAGACGGTCGCCGCGGGGAACTGGCCGAGATGGTTGATCACCAGCGGCGCGGACTGTTCGCGCACCGCGGCCACACTGTTCAGCGGCACCTGGCCACCGCCCGCCGTGGGAATGTACAGGCTGCCCAGTGCATCGGGGCCGCGCTGGAATGCGGGCTGCACTTCGAGCACCACGCGGTACTGGTTGGCCTGCGTGAAAATGGTGGAGACCAGGCGCTGGCCGAAGGCATCGTAGAGCGCATCGTCGATGGTCGCCGCGGTGATGCCCAGCCGCGCGGCGCTGTCGCGGTCGATCGCCAGGAACGCCTGCAGACCGCGGTCCTGGAGATCGGATGCGACATTGGCGAGTTGCGGCTGCTGCGACAAGGCCGCCACCAGCCGCGGCGTCCATTCCGACAGTTCCTGTGCATTCGGCGTGTTCAGCGTGAACTGGTATTGCGTGCGGCTGACGCGCGTCTCGATGGTGAGATCCTGCACCGGTTGCAGGTACAGGTGAATGCCCGGCGCGTCCGCCGCCCGCACCTGCAGACGCTGGAGGATCTGACCGATGCCGGCGTCGCGCTGATCCGCGGGTTTCAGGTTGATCAGCAGGCGGCCACTGTTCAATGTCGTATTGGTGCCGTCGACGCCGATGAACGACGACAGGCTCGCCACCGCCGGGTCCCGCAGAATCGTTGCGGCGAGCGCCTGCTGGCGTTTTGCCATGGCGCTGAACGAGATCGACTGCGGCGCCTCGGAGATGCCCTGGATGATGCCGGTGTCCTGCAGCGGAAAGAAACCCTTGGGTATCCAGATATAGAGCAACACCGTCAACGCCAGGGTGGCCGCGGCAACCGCGAGCGTCGCGCCCTGATGGTTGAGCACGCGGTCGAGCAGACGGCCGTAACCCGCGATCGCGGCGTCGAACAGCCGCGCGCTGCGGCGGTAAAGCGCACCCTGCTCCGCCTCAGGCACGCGCCGCAGGAGACGCGCGCACATCATCGGCGTCAGCGTCAGCGACACCGCCGCGGAAATCAGGATCGCGACGGCCAGCGTGATGGCGAACTCGCGGAACAGACGTCCGACCACGTCGCCCATGAACAGCAGCGGAATCAGCACCGCGATCAGCGACAGCGTCAGCGAGATGATGGTGAAGCCGATCTGCGCCGAGCCCTTGAGCGCGGCTTCTCGCGGCGTCATGCCCTGCTCGATGTAGCGCGCGATGTTCTCGATCATGACGATCGCGTCGTCGACCACGAAGCCGGTGGCGATGGTCAGCGCCATCAGGGTCAGGTTGTTGATGCTGAAGCCGGCGAGGTACATCACGCCGAAGGTGCCGACCAGCGATAACGGCACGGCGATGCCCGGGATCAGCGTACCGGTGGCGGTACGCAGAAACAGGAAGATCGCCACGACCACCAGCGCCACCGCCCCCAGCAGTTCGAACTGCACGTCGCGCACCGAAGCGCGGATGGTGACGGTGCGGTCGGTCAGCACCGCGACGTCCACCGCCGCGGGCAGCGCCGCGCGCAACTGCGGCAACAGCCGTTTGATGCGGTCGACGACCTCGATCACGTTGGCGCCGGGCTGGCGCTGGATATTGAGAACGACGGCCGGCTTGTCGTTCATCCAGGCGGCGAGCCGCGCGTTTTCCGCGCCTTCGACCACCGTGCCCAGATCGGACAGGCGCAACGGCGCGCCGTTGCGATACGCCACCAGGATGTCGCGATACTGTTGCGCGGACTGCAACTGGTCGTTGGCATCGAGCGCCCAGGCGCGTTCGGGTCCGTCGAAGCTGCCTTTCGCCTGGTTGACGTTGGCATTGGCGATGGCGGTGCGCACATCCTCGAGTCCGAGGCCGTTGGCCGCCAGCGCTTTCGGATTGAGCTGAACGCGCACCGCCGGGCGCTGGCCGCCGGACAGGGTCACCAGCCCGACGCCCGTCACCTGCGACAGTTTCTGCGCCAGCCGGGTGTCGGCGAGGTCGACGACGTCGCGCAACGGCAGCGTCTGTGAGGTCAGCCCGAGCGTCAGAATCGGCGCATCGGCCGGATTCACTTTGCTGTACACCGGCGGCGCCGGCAGGTCGCTCGGCAGGAAGGTCGCGGCGGCGTTGATCGCCGCCTGCACTTCCTGTTCGGCGACATCCAGGCCGAGATCCAGGCTGAATTGCAGCGTAATCACCGAAGCGCCGCCGGAACTGGCCGAGGCCATCTGTTTGAGGCCTGGCATCTGTCCGAACTGACGTTCGAGCGGCGCGGTGATCGACGAGACCACGACATCGGGACCGGCGCCCGGATAGAAGGTCACCGCCTGAATGGTCGGGTAATCCACCTCGGGCAGCGCCGACAGCGGAAGTTGCCGGTAGGCCAGCAGACCACTAAGCAGCAGGGCGACCATGAGCAGCGACGTCGCCACCGGCCGAAGGATGAACGGCCGCGAAGGATTCATGTCAGTGGTGCTCGGGCGGTCGGGCGGAAGGCGTGCCGGGTTCCGGAGGATGGTCTTCCTGTCTGCCGGGCAGGGTGACACCGGCGCCGTCGCGCAGCCGGTCGATGCCGTCGACCACGACGTGCTCGTCGACCGCCAGACCCGACAGCACCGCGGTCAGTCCGCCCTCATCCGGACCGGGCTGAACCGAACGCAGCGACACGGTGTCGTCGGCCTTGACCACGTACACGAAACTGCCCTGCGGACCCTGCTGCACGGCGCTCGAAGGCACGGTGACGGCGTCGTGCAGCGTATCGACCAGCAGGCGCACGTTTACGAACTGATTCGGAAACAGCCGGCCGTCCTCGTTGGGAAATTCCGCTTTGAGTTTGACCGTTCCCGTGGCCGTATCGATCTGGTTGTCCACCGCGGTCAAGCGCCCGGAGGCAAGGGGTGTGACGGCGTCGCGATCCAACGCCTCCGCCGGCAGCCGCTCTCCGGCCGCGGAGTGCGCCAGCACCGCCGGCAGAGCGTCCTGCGGGACGCTGAAGACGACGCCCATCGGCCGCACCCGCGTGATCACCACCAATCCGCCGAGATCGCTGGCGTGCACGATATTGCCCGGGTCCACCAGCCGCAGCCCGAGGCGTCCGGCGATCGGCGCGGTGATGCGCGTGTAATCGAGTTGCAGCCTGGCGGTGTCGACCTGCGCCTGATCCAGCTTGACCGTACCCTCGTACTGCTGCACCAGCGCCTCCTGGTCGGCCACCTGCTGCGTGGCGATCGAGTCCTGCTTGAGCAGCTCGCGATAACGCTGCAGGTCGTTGCGCGCGCCGTTGAGCAGCGCCTGGTCGCGGGCAAGCTGTCCCTGCGCCTGTTCGAGCTGCACCTGGAACGGGCGCGAATCGATCTGCGCAAGCAGGTCGCCGGCCTTGACCGTCTGCCCTTCAGTGAAGTGCGCCGACATCAACTGGCCGTCCACCCGGCTGTGCACCGTCACCGTCTCGAGCGGCTTCACCGTGCCCAGGTTGGTCAGATAGACGTGGATATCGGCGCGCGCGACCGTCGCGGCGCTCACCGGGATGGGGCCGGACTTGCCGCCGCGCGGGTCGCGCCCGGCGCCCTGCTCGCCGCCCCGGCCGCAGGACGTCAACGCCAACACCAGGGCGACCGTGAGTACGATGCCCTTCATCCGCCGGCGACTCCGCCACTGCCGCGCACGTGCATTTCGCAAGAACCGTTCCGATCAAAGCACATTCGACGTCCTCAGGTTCGACCGTGGCCGCAGACGCCGGTGCGGCCCGGACCCATAGCGTCGCCGGAGCGTTTCCGCCCGGCATTGGCGCCCTTTGCCAGCGCAATCGGCAGGCAAACCCTGCAAACCGGCGGCGATGGTACCCGGGCTGTCTCGAACATGCCAAGCAACGGACGCTGAACATACGTAGGTTCACCGGCGGAACCTACCCGGTGTCGCCTGCGCGCCGACACCGGCGGTCGCGCATCCTGGACCGGCGATGTCTCCGGACATCGGCTTGGTACAGCCCGCCGAAGATCGTAGTATTCCGCGTTGTCGCGACCACCGGCAGAGGATTTCCGATGAAACGCCCGACCCAGGAACGCTACACCTGTCAAATCTGCGGCAAGACGTTTCCGCGCCGCAGCCTGTTCCCGGCCGCCGCGGTGCGCGAGCCGGTCGCCGACCTCATTCACGCCCAACACCCGCAGTGGTCGACCGACGGCTTTATCTGCGCTGCCGACCTGGCGGTGTTTCGTACCCGCCATATCGAGGAGATGATCGCCTCGGAACGCGGCGAGCTGACGGATATCGAAAACGAAGTCGTCAGCAGTCTGCGCGAGCACGAGGTGCTGGCAAGCAACACCGAGCAGAGCTTCGAGCGCGGACTGACGGTCGGCCAGCGCATGGCGGACCGCGTAGCGGGCTTCGGCGGAAGCTGGGTGTTTCTCATTCTGTTCGCCGTCTTCATGGCCGCGTGGGTGGGGCTCAACAGCGCCGCGCTGCTCGCGCAGCCGTTCGACCCATATCCGTACATTTTGCTGAACCTGATTCTTTCCTGCATTGCGGCGATCCAGGCTCCGGTCATCATGATGAGCCAGAACCGCCAGGAGGCCAAGGACCGGCTGCGGGGACTGCACGACTATCAGATCAACCTGAAAGCCGAACTCGAGATCCGGCACCTGCATGAAAAGATGGATCACCTGCTCACCCGCCAGTGGGAGCGCCTGGTCGAGATCCAGCAGGTGCAGATCGAACTGTTGACCGATCTCAACCGCGACGTTCACGGCAAGCGGTGACATGGCTGCGAACCACCAGCATGGGGACGCGTACGGCGTGCGCACCGGTCCGGGCGATTGCGCCGACAGCCGAACCGGCCGGTCGGCTCCCGCGCGAAACCTGATCCGTTGTGGCACTACCCCTGGCCTCCCGTTTCGGCGAAAATACGCGCTGTCGCCCACAACGGCAGTACCCCTGACCGGAGCAACGGCATGACTATCAAGCAGAGAATCCGGACCGTTCGGAAGCCGTGGTTGAAACCTGCCCGCGCAGCCGGGTTGATTCTGTACGCTGCAGCGGCGTGCCTGGCGGCACCGGTTGCGGCGGCCGCGAACGGCGACACCGCCGCATTCGAGCAGGTTCAGAAACAGGCGGCCGCGCTGGCCTCGCGGCCCTACCAGGCGAAGCCGCCGGACCTGCCGCCTTTCCTCGCCAACCTCAACTATGACCAGTACCGCGATGTCCGGTTCCGGCCGGACCAGAGCCTGTGGCGATCAGAACACCTGCCGTTCGAGGTGCAGTTCTTCTCACGCGGTTTCGGGTTCAAGGACCGGGTCAACGTTCATGTCATCGAGAACGGCCGCGACAAGCCCGTCAAGTTCAAACCTGCCCTGTTCGATTTCGGCCGCCTGCCGGTGCCGGCCTCCGTTCCGGCCGACCTGGGATTCGCGGGGTTCAGAGTGCACTATGCCATGAACCGCGACGACTATCGGGACGAAGTGATCGCCTTCCTCGGCGCAAGCTATTTCCGCGCGGTCGGACGCAACGAGGTGTATGGCCTTTCCGCGCGCGGACTCGCGCTCAACACCGCCGTGGCCGGCGGCGAGGAATTTCCCGTGTTTCGCGAATTCTGGCTGGAGCGGCCGGCGCCCGACGCGAAACAGATGGCCCTGTACGCGCTGCTCGACTCGCCCAGCGTCGCCGGCGCCTACCGGTTCGTGGTCAAACCGGGCGCGCCGACCGAAGTCGAGGTGACGGCGCATCTCTGGTTCCGCAGCGACGTGGCGAAACTCGGCGTGGCGCCGCTGACCAGCATGTTTTTCCACGGCACGACCACGCCGCATTGCATCGACGATTTCAGACCGGAGATACACGACTCGGACGGTCTGCTGATGGCGGCCGGCAACGGCGAGCGCCTGTGGCGGCCGTTGAACAATCCGCAGCAGCTCGCGCTGAGCAATTTCCACATCGAGCATCCGCACGGGTTCGGTCTGCTGCAACGCGAACGCGCATTCGATCGCTATCAGGATCTGGAGGCCAACTACCAGCGCCGCCCCAGCGCCTGGATCGAACCGGTCGGCGACTGGGGCGCGGGCGCGGTCGAACTGGTCGAACTTCCGAGCGACCTGGAGACCAACGACAATATCGTCGCCTTCTGGGTGCCGGCGCAACCGGCGACCGCCGGGTCCACGCGCACCTTCGAATATCGACTGACCTTCGGCGACGACCCCGAGGCGGGTCTGTCTGGCGGCCGCGCCATCGACACGCGCGTCGGCGCCGGCGGAAAATGGGGGGCTCTGTCCGACAAGCGGAGATTCGTCATCGATTTTGCGGGCGCACAGCTTGCGCGACTGCCCGAATCGACCCTACTCACCGCGGACGTGACAGCCTCGACCGGAACGGTCGGCAAACCGGTGGTGCAACGCAACCCGCATACCGGCGGCTATCGCGTCTTCTTCGACTTCGCGCCTGGCGTCGAGCCCGTGACCGAGCTGCGTTGCGCACTGCGCGCGGGCGCCGCCTACCTCACCGAGACATGGACCTACCAGTGGCGGAAAGAACACCCGTGAAACCGCCCGCCACACGCCTCGCCTGAGAGCAACGCCACAGCCGCCCGCAGCGCAGCCAGCGGCAGATCGCGAACAGCGGGGCGACCGCGAAACCTGCGTCCGGCAAGATACAGCGCGCGTGGCGCCAGCGAGAGAGTGCGACCATGAACGACGAACAACTGCTTCGCTACAGCCGCCAGATCATGCTCCCCCAAGTCGACTTCAAGGGCCAGGAGCGTCTGGGAAGGTCCTGCGCCATGATCGTGGGCGCGGGCGGGCTGGGCTCGCCGGCGGCCATGTACCTCGCGGCCGCCGGCGTGGGTCACCTGATCATCGCCGACGGCGACCGGGTGGACCTTACCAATCTGCAGCGCCAGCTCCTGCACGGAACCGCCGACATCGGCCGCGCCAAAGTCGACTCGGCACGCGAGACGCTGGCGCGCATCAATGCGCTGGTCGCTGTCACCTGCATTCCCGAACGCCTGGACGAACCGCGCTTGCGCGCAGGCATGCGCGAGGCCGATATCGTACTCGACGCCAGCGATAATTTCCCGACGCGCTTCGCCGTCAACCGCGCGTGCGTGGCCGAGAAAAAACCGCTGGTGTCGGGCGCCGCCATCCGCTTCGAGGGTCAGGTCACCCTGTTCGACGCGCGTCGAACCGACAGCCCCTGTTATCGCTGTCTATACCAGGATGAGGCCGGTGAAGAGGAGCGCTGCGCGGATACCGGCATACTCGCGCCGATCGCCGGCGTGATCGGCTGTCTGCAGGCAGCGGAAGCCATCAAGGTGCTGCTCGACATCGGCGAAGATCTGTGCGGCCGATTGCTGTTGTTCGACGGGCTGCATCAGGACTGGCGGAGTCTGCGACTGAAGAAGGATCCGGCCTGCCCGGTGTGCGGCGTGAAGACCGATTGACGCACATCCGTTCTGCGCAAACGAACCGTCAGGCGCCGCTGGAAAACCCGATGTGAGGAGCGATCGTCAAACCGTGCGCGGATGATGCGGCCGCGGCTTCGCGTCGGTCGGGGGGACCGGCTGCCGGACCGCACGCCGTTGTTCGCCGCTGCGGCGGTGTTCGAAGCGGATGCCGGCGGCCGCACGCCGGCGGTCCGGTTTTCCGGCGCGTCGCTCGAAGACGAGAAACATCAGCATGACGCCGAACAGTAGACTGATTATGCCGCCGACGCCGGCGGCCACCGCCAATGCCTGAGGGTCATTGCCGGTCGGGTCGAGCCCTGCAAAAAACCCCGCGCCGGTGCCCGCGCCGTAGGTACCGATACCGAGTATGCCGATCAGCATGAAGATGACCATGAACAGGATCCGGTAGGGCGTCATTGCATCCGGACGCAATCGAACCATCGTGTCGCTTCCCCTGGTGGTTTCCGCGCTGCCCCGGCCCTCGTTGCCGGGGTAGAGGGCGCGCGTGCGCGCAAGGGTATGGTTCTGGTTATATGGAATTCGATCGATGCGGGTGGCATCCCCTGCCGCGGTGAACTTAACGGCGTGAAATTAAACGGCTTTAGACGGCGAATCCGGACGACGACCCGCCGCCGGCACGGTTGGGCGCCAATTCCGCGCCGCCAATTCCGGACACCCATCGATTGGACCTTGATTGGACCTTCAATCCGGCACTGCCGATTCCGGACACCCACCAATCGGGCCGGGTGAAACCGGTTCCGGACACCCAAAGGTTGCACGCGCCATCGGGTCGTTCGGTCGGACCGACCCGAGCCTGGCTTTGCGCCCTACCTGCACTGCGACAACGCAGCCGGATCGAGCGCGGTTGCATCCTGGTGCAAATCGCCGAGCACGCCATAACAATAATGCAGTACATACAAATAGTTATGCGCCTGCGTCTGTTGGCGCGGAAGTTGCTTTCCAATAATATAGCGGGAATCCACCCACCTGGATGCGTCGGGACCCACGCGTCGCCCCCGATCACAGTCGCCCGGGTATTCCATTTCACGGGAGTAAACAGCGCATGCATGCCGTCACCGAGCAATCGAACCTTGAACCCAAGCCGACGCCGGGCAACGGGCTGTTGGTCGAAAGTCTGCGCCGCGCCCGGCTGCACATGGATCTGCCGGTACCCAAGCTCGTGGAGATGGCGCTTCAACGCGGCGAGGGCGTACTGGCCGACAATGGCGCGCTGTGCGTTCGAACCGGAGCGCGCACCGGCCGTTCGCCGAAGGACCGGTACATCGTCGACACGCCACTGGTCGACGCCGAAGTGGACTGGGGCAAGGTCAACCGGCCGTTCGATCCAGCCGCCTTCGAAGACCTCTGGGCCCGCGCCTGTCACTGGCTGAAGGACCGCGAACTGTTCACGGCACAGCTTCAGGCCGGCAGTCACGCGCGTCACGCGCTGCGCCTGTTCGTCATCACGGAGTACGCCTGGCACAGCCTGTTCGCGCACCAGTTGTTCGTCCGCCCGGACCCCGCCACGCCTGAAGCGGCGGGCCCCCAGTGGACCGTCCTGAACCTGCCCTCCTTTGCCACCGATCCGGCGCGCGACAGCACAACCAGCAACGCCGCGGTGATCATCGACTTCGCCGGACGGCGCATCCTTCTGGCCGGCATGCGCTATGCCGGTGAAATGAAAAAGGCCGTGTTCTCCGTGCTCAACTATCTCGCGCCGGAATACGGCGTACTGCCCATGCACTGCGCGGCCAACGTCGGCGAAGGCGGCGACGTGGGGTTGTTCTTCGGTTTGTCCGGAACCGGCAAGACCACGCTGTCGGCGGATCCCGCCCGCTTCCTTATCGGTGACGACGAGCACGGCTGGGACGACGACGGCATATTCAATTTCGAGGGCGGCTGCTACGCCAAGTGCATCAATCTGAATCCGGAACGCGAGCCTGTCATCTGGAACGCGATCCGCTTCGGCGCCGTCATGGAAAACGTGGTGCTGGCAGGCGCCACACACGCGCCTGTCTTCGACGACGCGGGCATCACCGAAAACACCCGCGTCGCCTACCCGCGCGAGTTCGTGGGCATGCGCATGCCGGGCAACCAGGGCGTGCACCCGAACGCCGTGATCTTTCTCACCTGCGATCTGTATGGCGTATTGCCACCGGTGGCGCTGCTGTCGCGCGAACAGGCGGCCTATCATTTCCTCAGCGGATACACCGCCCTGGTCGGCAGCACCGAAGTCGGACAGATGCAGGGCATCACGCCGACCTTCAGCGCCTGCTTCGGGGCGCCTTTCTTCCCGCGCCGTGCCAGCGTGTACGCCGAGCTGCTCATGGACAAGATCGCGCGTCACGCCGCGCCCGTGTATCTCGTCAACACCGGGTGGACCGGCGGCCCCCATGGCCGCGGGCGGCGCTTCAGCATCGCCACGACACGCGCCCTCGTACACGCCGTGCTGCGCGGAGACCTGAGAGAGGCGGAAACGAAGGTGCTGGGCGGATTCAATCTGCGCATACCGCTGCGGGTTCACGGCGTCATCGATGACCGCATTCTTGACCCGCGCGAGACTTGGCCGGACAAGGCGGCTTACGACCGCAACGCACGGGAACTGATCGGGCTGTTCCGGGAAAACTTCAAACGCTTTGACGTTGCGGCGGAAATTGCGGCCGCCGGCCCCAGCCTCACCTTGAACTGAGGACGGCTTCCGCCGCGCCGGGCTCGTTGTGCGGGTCTTCCGGACCCCGAGCCGATGCTTGGGCTGAATGACATCCGGCGCACAGCGCGCCTCTATTACTGAACACCGTTCTTCCGTCGGATCTCTTCGACGGCCTTTGCCCGTGGGTCTGAATGACGCTTTGAAGTCACGAGACCACAGGCGCCTGCTCCGGGTTCCGCGACCGGGTTGGAGTAAGCGCGGCCGAACGTCCTATAATTAGCGGATGCCGAAAGCCCGTCAGAATAACGCGGCCAGCGCCACGAGATTGTTCCGCATCGGATTCTTAGCGGCCTTGGCGCGGCTTGCGCCGACCGGCGGTGCGTGCGCCGCCGCGCTGGACGATCAGTCCGGTCTGGCATTGCTCCCGTCACCGGTACGCATCGTCAGCGACGTCGAGGAACAGAGCGACATCAAACGCGCCGCGAAACAGCTTGCCGCGCTGGTCGCCGTGGCTGAGTTCATCGATTCCAGAAACGAGAACCCGGCCGAAGCCGGCGCACTGCCGCCGGCGGCCGTTCAGATGCGGGGGAAATAGCTCCAGGCGCACGACGCCCATCGACGAGAGCGGGCGGAAAACTGGACCGCGCCACTCGCTGCGCTCTCCCCGCCGCCACAGTAACAGCAGAATTACGCGGCCGGGCGCCTGGGAGGCGCTGCAGAGCCGTTCCCGTGCTGCTCCGGGTGAAATTCCGCGCGGCCGGGCCGCGGCTGCCCCCGGTGCGGGCGCGAGAGCGGACGCGAACCGAGCCGGGCTTCGGCCCCGCATTAGACGCGTAATACGACAAACATAACCTGACGGTTGCATAAGAAAACCCACCGGGATTCGAGCGAACCCTGCTGTTGACGGGTTGGAGGGCGGGTAACGGCGCCGTGGGTGGATTGCACACCGGGTGAATTTCAATGCGTGTGCCTAGGTCGGCGCTGAGCGCAGCGAAGCCCAACGATCATTGGGTCCGGCGTTGGGCTTCGTGCCTCAGCCCAAGCCACATTGCTGCAATGATTGGGATCAGTATGAAGACGAACCACCGGCTCGCCGCGGAAATCATCCTTGTCGCCCTGTTGGGGTTTCTGACCGGCTGCGGCAGGAACGTCGGGGAAACGCCGCGGCTGCACTGGTACGTGTTCGACGAGCCGTCCGGCGCCTTCGAACAGGCCGCGCGGTTCTGCACCCGGGCGTCGCAGGGACGCTACCTCATCAAGCTGGCTTCGCTGCCGACCAACGCCGATCTGCAGCGGGAACAGCTCGTGCGACGTCTGGCGGCCGGCGATGCGGATGTCGACATCATCGGCATGGACGTCATCTGGACTGCGGAATTCGCCCAGGCCGGCTGGATACTTCCCTGGAACCAAGCCGCCGCACGCCGGATACGCGCGGTCCGGCTGCGAAGCGCGATCGACAGCGCCACGTGGGAGCATCGGCTGTGGGCGGCACCCTTCACGACCAACGCCCAGCTTCTGTGGTACCGCACCGACCGTGTCGCCACGCCGCCGGCGAACTGGAACGACCTGATCAGCGCCGCTGAGCGGCTGGGCGAGAACGGCCTCATCGAAGCACAGGGGGCGCGTTTCGAAGGCCTGACGGTGTTCTTCGTGTCGCTGCTGGCGTCGGCGGGCGGCTCGGTGCTGATGCCCGACAACGCTGACCGGGTTGCGCTTGCCGAGGAGCCCACGCGCCGTGCACTTGCCATCATGCGACGCCTGGCCCGCTCGAATGCGGCCGACCCGGCGCTCGCCACCGCGCGCGAGGATCAGGCGCGGCTCGCGTTCGAATCCGGGAAAGCCAGCTTCATGGTCAACTACACCTACGTGTGGCCCAGTGCCCACGCCAATGCACCCGGCGTCGCCGAGCACATGGGGTGGGCGCGCTGGCCCGCGGTGATCGAGAGTCAGGACAGCCACGTCACCGTCGGCGGCATCAACCTCGGCGTCGGCGCCCACAGTCCTCATCCCGACCTCGCCTTCGACGCCGCCGCCTGCCTTGCCGCGGAACCGAACCAGCGCCTGGCTGCGACGCGCGGCGGCCTGCCGCCGACCATCGCCGCGCTCTATGACGATCACGACGTGCGCGCGATGCTGCCGTTCGCCGACCTGCTGCGCGAAACGCTGAACGCTGCCGTGCAGCGCCCGCAGACACCCCGCTACGCCGATGTGTCGCTCGCCATCAGCCGCACCCTGCACCCGATGCGGGATATCAATCCCGGAGTCGCCGCAAAACGCCTGCGCGAACGGGTCAAGGACGCCGTGCGCGGGGAAGGTCTGGAGTGAAGCGGCCGGCGAACGCCGAACACCGGCTGGCGTGGCTGCTCTGCGCGCCGGCGGTCATCGCCATGCTGCTGGTAACGGCCTGGCCGATGGGCTACGCCCTGTGGCTGTCACTGTTCCGGTACGACCTGCGCTTTCCAGGCCAGCGCCGGTTCATCGGACTCGACAACTATGCCACCGTACTCGGGTCCGCAGCCTGGTGGAAAGCGCTGTTCAACACGCTGCTCATCACCGCCGGCTCCGTGTCGGCCGAACTGATCCTCGGCTTCGTCTTCGCGCTGGCGATGCACCACACGCTCGTCGGCCGGCGCCTGGTGCGCACGTCCCTGCTGGTGCCTTACGGCATCATCACCGTGGTCGCGGCATTGAGCTGGCGCTTCGCGTTCGATCCGACCACCGGGTTCGTGAACGGATTGCTTGCGCTCGATCACGCCTGGCTCGCGCAGCACTGGTCGGCGTTTTTCGTCATCATCCAGACCGAGATCTGGAAGACCACGCCGTTCATGGCCCTGCTGCTGCTGGCCGGCCTCACCCTGGTTCCGCGTGATCTGCTGCGGGCGGCGCGCGTGGACGGCGCCGGCGCGGTGCGGCGCTTCCTGCGGGTGACTCTGCCGCTGATGCGGCCGGTGGTCCTGGTCGCGCTGTTGTTCCGCACACTCGATGCCTTTCGCATTTTCGACACCGTGTTCGTGCTGACGCGCGGCGCGCAGAATACCGCGACCCTTGCGCTGGTCGGCTACGACACGCTGATCACGCGCCTGAACCTCGGCCTCGGCTCGGCGGTCTCGGTATTGATCTTTCTGTGCGTGATCCTGATCGCGGTGGTTTACATCAAGGTCTTCGGGATCGATCTGTCGCACGGGGAACGCGGGTGAGAACCGCCGCCTCTGCCGGCCTGCTGGATCGTCTCTTCTGGGGCGCGGCCGGCGCGGTCATCGTTGGTTACGCACTGGTTCCGGTGATCTGGCTGTTGTCGCTGTCGCTCAAGCCCGGCGCCGATCTCGCCGATCGCCGTTTCCTGCCGCACACAGTCAGCCTTGAACACTACCGCACCCTGTTCGGCGACGGCGAATTCGCGGCCGCCCTGCGCAATTCCGCCGGCATTGCCGGCATCGCCACGCTGGCCGCCGTGCTGCTGGCCATGTTCGCCGCGTACGCCGTGGTGCGTCTAACGTTTCCCGGCCGACGACTGGTGCTGGCCGCCGCACTGTCCATCGCCATGTTTCCGCCTGTTTCTATCATCGGACCGCTGTTCGATCTGTGGCGTACGCTCGGGCTGTACGACACCTGGGCCGGATTGATCCTGCCGTACATGACGTTCACCCTGCCGCTCGCGATCTGGACCCTGTCGGCGTTCTTCCGGGAAATTCCCTGGGACCTGGACAAGGCGGCGCGGGTCGACGGCGCCACGCCCTCGCAGGCATTCGTACAGGTCATCGCACCGCTGGCGGCACCCGGCGTGTTCACGACCGCCATCCTGGTGTTTCTGTTCGCCTGGAACGACTTCCTGTTCGCGATCTCGCTGACGTCCACCGACAACGCGCGCACCGCGCCGGCCGCCATCGCTTTTTTCACCGGCAGCTCGCGCTTCGAGGAACCCACCGGCTCAATCGCGGCGGCGGCGATCATCCTGACGCTTCCGGTCATCCTCGTGGTGCTGCTGTTCCAGCGGCGCATCGTGGCCGGCCTCACCGCGGGCGCCGTCAAGGGCTGAGCGCGTGGCCGAGATCGAATTGCGCAACGTCACCAAGCGCTTTGCCGGCGCGGCCGCCGTCAGCCGCGTCAGCTTTACCGTCCGCGACGGCGAATTTTTCGTCCTGGTGGGCCCCTCCGGCTGCGGCAAGTCCACGCTGCTGAACCTGATCGTGGGCCTGGAAGACGTCACCGAGGGCCAAATCCTGGTCGACGGCGAACGGGTCGACGGGCTCGATCCGCAGCATCGCAACATGGCCATGGTGTTCCAGAGCTATGCCCTGTATCCGCACATGACCGTGCGCGAGAACATGGCCTTTCCGCTCAGGCTCGCGAAACTGGCGCGGGCCGAGATCGACCGGCGCGTGACGTCGGCGGCCGGCATACTCGGGCTGAACGATCTGCTCGACCGCAAACCGCGCGCGCTGTCCGGCGGCCAGCGCCAGCGGGTGGCCATGGGGCGCGCCATCGTACGCGAGCCGCGTGCGTTTCTGCTCGACGAGCCGCTGTCCAACCTTGATGCGAAGCTGCGGCTGCGCATGCGCGCCGAGATCGCACGCCTGCAACGCCGGCTCGGGACGACCACGGTCTATGTCACGCACGACCAGACCGAGGCGATGACGCTGGGCGACCGCATCGCCGTGCTCAACCAGGGCGAGGTCATGCAAATCGGTACGCCGCGCCAACTCTATGAACGGCCCGAGCACCTGTTCGTCGCCGGCTTCATCGGCTCGCCGGCCATGAACTTCCTGCCGGCGCGGCGGGCCGGGGGACGCCTCGAGCTGCCGGTCGGTTCGCTGGATCTTCCGGAGACTCTGCGGGCGCGGTTGGCCGCCACGGACGGTCCGCTGGTCGCCGGCTTCCGGCCGGAACATCTTCAAGTCGTCACCGGCCAGGCGTCGAAGGGTCTGAACTTCGAGGCGCAGGCTGACGTCGTCGAGTGGCTGGGCAACGATCTTGTCGTGTATTTCGCTGTGCCGGCAAGCGGATTCGACGTGGCCACGATGGCGCAGAGTCCGGCGCTGGACGCGGGCGACCGCGACCAGTGTTCGCTGGTCGCGCGCATTGCCCCGGACACCGACCTGAAGCAAGGCGAACGGGTGCGCCTGTGCCTGCAGCCTGACGATGTTGAGGTCTTTGACGCCGCCGGCGGCCGGAATCTGGGTCTCGACGCGGGTGGCGCGGACTCGCCGGGCCGATGACAATGCCGCGGCGCGGTCCCTCGTCGCCAAGTTCCAGCGCAATTCCCACACCAGCACTGTTCTGGAATTCGCAGGCCCCGCTGCTAGGCTAGAATTATCTGGTGCGGGCCCCGCCCCTGAAATCAGAGAACTGACGTGCGTCTGCCGCAGCAAGGCGGGTGCCCCCCCCGCAGTTCAAACCTTTTCCCCACGGAGGACCGCACAGTGAGCAAGGTACTGGAAGACGTATTGAATGCCAACGAGGCGTATGCCGGCGCTTTCGACAAGGGCGATCTTGCCATGGCGCCGGCGCGGCGCTTGGCCATACTGACCTGTATGGACGCGCGTCTGGACCCGGCACGCTTCGCCGGACTGGCCGAGGGAGACGCCCACGTCATCCGCAACGCCGGCGGGCGGGCGGGCGATGACGCGATTCGTTCGCTGGTCATTTCCTACAAGCTGCTCGGCACGCGCGAATGGTTCGTGATCCACCATACCCATTGCGGCATGGAGACCTTTTCCGATGAAACGATGCGCAAGCTGCTCAAACACAGCCTGGCGACCGCAACGCTTGACAAGAATGGCTGGCGCGACACCGGCACGGGACCCGGCTCGCCCGAGGGCGACTTCATCGACTGGCTGACCATCGAGGACCAGCGCGAAGCGGTGATTGAAGACGTTCAGCGCATTCGCTCGCACCCGCTGGTGCCGCACGACATACCGATCTACGGATTCATCTATGACGTGACTTCCGGCCGCCTCATGGAAGTTCCCGAAGCCACGGAACTGGGCAAAGCCGCATAACAACACGCCAATCAAGGGGCGGCACCCTGTCGAGGCAAAAGGGTGCCGACCTCTTCCATCTCAACACCGCATCGCAGGCGCGGCGGACCGGCGGCCGACAGCGCTTGGCAATCGACTGCGTCGGACGCACACACCCGGTTGCGACATCCACACGGGGCCAACGGCTACTGGCGCTCCCGTTCCGCCGGCGGATGGCCGGGCGGCGCGCCTTTCACGCGACCGACCCAGCGATAGACCAGCGGCATGACGATCACCACCAGCGGAATCTGCACCAGCAAGCCCGAAATGATGGCCACCGCAAGCGGTTGCTGCATGGAGGAACCCTGGCCCAGCGCAAGCGCCAGCGGCAGCAGCGCGAGGATGGTCGCCAGCGTGGTCATGGCAATGGGGCGCATGCGGTTGCTGCCGGCCAGGATCAGCGCCTCCTGCCGGTCGGTACCGCGGCGCAGCAATTCCTGGTACTCGGAAAAATAGAAGACGGAAACCTCGGTGACGATGCCGACGATCATCGTCATGCCCATCATCGCGGAAATGTTCAGTTCGATATCGGTCACCCACAATCCCACGAACACGGCGCCCATCGCCAGCAGCGGCAGGCTCATGATCGCCAGCGCAACCGCAAAGTCCTCGTACAGAAACAGCAGCAGCAGAAACACCAGGGCCATTGCGGCGGCAGCCACCGCGATCAGGCCGTGAAATGCAATCTGCTGCTGTTTGTACAAGCCGCCCAGCCGGTAGTACATGCCTTCGGGCAGCAACCCGGGTTTCGCCAGGACGCTTCTGACGGCGCCGATGGTGGAACCCAGATCGCGTCCGCTGATCCGGCCGGTAACCGCAACCATGCGTTTGAGGTTGTCGCGGGTGATCTGCGGCTGACCGGTTTCCACCGTCACCGTCGCGATGCGTTGCAGCGGAAACTGGTGTCCGTCGGGCGCGCGCAGCCGCATCTTGTCGATGTCGCTGATCCGGTCACGCACCTGGGCCGGCACCCACACGCGAACGCCCACCAGTTTGACGGCTTCCTGCACCTGCGTGGTAACCAGTCCGTTGAACCAGGCGTCGAGCTGGCGCGTCACCGTATTGGTGTCGACGCCTTCGAGCGCGGCCTTGTCGCGGTCGACAACGATGTTGATGCCGTCACCGGCCAGCACGATGCCGTCGATCACGTCGACGATACCCGGAATGCGACGGATGGCGTCGGCCACCCGCGGCGCGGACGTCAGCAGCGCGTCGGCGCTGTCGCTGTACAGTTTGATTTCGACCGGCTGCGGCACCGCGGTCAGGTCGCCGATCACGTCTTCCATCAAGAGCGCCATTTCCACGTCCAGTCCCGGCACCTGCGTTTCGACCCGCTCGCGGACTTCATCCATCACCTGGTCGATCGGCGCGCGCGGGAACGGTTTCAGCCGGACAAAGAAATCGCCTTCATTGGCTTCGGTGAGGCCGCCGCCCAGTTGTGCGCCGGTGCGCCGCGAATAGGTTTCCACCGCCGGGTTCTGCTGCAGAATCGCCTCGACCTGGAGCAGCAGCCGGTCGGTTTCGGTCAGCGACGTACCGGCGGCGGCGCGGTAGTCGAGTATGAAGCCGCCTTCGTCCATGTGCGGCATGAAACCCGAACCCACCCGCTGCCAGGCGATCCCGCTCAGCACAACCAGCGGAAGCAGCGCCGCCGGCAACAGCAGCGGCGAGCGGATCAGACGCTGCATCGTACGTTGATAGCCCTGCTGCAGCCGTCTGAACAGCGGGCCGGCGTCTTCCCGTTCCCTATCGCGGTCGTGCAGCAGATGTTCCGCCAGCAGCGGCACCGCCAGCCAGGCCACCACAAAGGAAAAGAACAGGCTGCTGGCCATGGTCAGCGACAGCGCCTTGAAAAAGGCGCCGGTCACGCCGCCCAGAAACGCCAGTGGCGCGAAGATGACGATGGTGGCGGCCGACGAGCCGGCCAGCGGCGGCGTAAACTCGATGGCCGCCTCGCGCACGGTGAGAGCCAGATCGCCGCGGCGCTCGCGCAGGCGCCGCATGATGTGTTCGATCATGACGATGGCGTCATCGACGACCAGACCCACGGCCGCGGCCATGCCGCCCAGGGTCATGATGTTGAAACTCATGTTCAGCACCGCCAGCAGCAGAACGGTGCTGGCCAGCACGGCGGGCACGACCAGCATCGCCACCAGCATGATCTTGAGACTGCGCAGGAACAGGAACAGCACCAGCGCGGCGAGCACGACGCCGATGCCGATGGCGTCGCGCACGCTCGCGGCCGACGCGACGATCAGTTGGCTCTGGTCGTACCAGTTGGCGATCCGCACCCCCTTGGGCAGCCTGTCGCGGTAGGCCTGCAGTTGCCGCTTGACCGCGTCGACGATCTGCACCGTGTTGCCGCCGGGCTGCTGGTAGATCTGCAGCAGCACGCAGTCGCGGCCGTCCGCAGTGACCCGCAGCCACTGCGGAACGGTCGAGGTGTAGACCCGGGCGATGTCTTCGAGCCGCACCAGACCGTCGTCGCCGCTGCGCAGGACCGTGTCATCGATGGCCCGCAGCGACTGGATGCGCGTGTCGGACAGCAGCAGATACAGCGTGTAACGGTCCTCCAGGCGCCCGACCGCCTGCAGCACGTTGCTGGCCGAGAGCGCGTCCGCCACGTCGCTGAACGTCAGACCGTAGGCGGCCAGCCGGGCCGGGTCGACTTCCACCCGGTATTCCGCCTGTTGTCCGCCCATGACCTCGGCCTTCGCGACGCCGTCGATCGACGACAGCAGCGGCACCAGTTGGTAGCTGGCCAGATCGCGCAACTGCACCAGCGACTCGCTGTCCGACGTCAGGCTGTAGGCCGCCACGGGAAACACGGTCGGGTCCATGCGCCGCACGGTGAAGCGGGTGCCGGCGGGCAGATTCGCCAACACCTGGTTGACGGCCGATTCCACCTGCAGCATGGCCGCCACCATGTCGCCGCCCCAGCCGAAGTTGATCGACAGTTCGGCGCTGCCGCGGCTGGTGGTGGAACGCAGGCCGACCACGCCCGGCACCGAACGCACCGCCGTCTCCACCGGTTGCGTGACGGCGATCATCATCTGGTCGGCGGGCCGGTCGCCGGCTTCGAGTGCAACCACGACACGCGGAAAATCGACCTGCGGAAACAGCGCCACCGGCAGCTTCAGGCCGACGCCGATGCCGCCGAGCGCGAGCAGCACGATCAGGAGCAGAATCGAGCGGCGGTGCGCCGCCGCCCAGTGAGCGACATCCACTAGGGCGCTTCCCGGACAGCCATGCCGTCCTCCAGTTCGTGGTTGCCGCTGGTCACGACCCGATCGCCGGCGGCGACGTCGCCGCTGATCTCCACCCACCGATCGGTTTCGGTCCCGACCCGAACGCCGACGCGCTTCGCCTTGCCGCCGGCGACGGTAAACAGATAGCCCTCGTCGCCGTCGCCGAGCACGGCGCTGCGCGGCACGACCAGCGCGGGGTGCGAAGCCAGGTGAATGCTGCCCAGAATGCGGCTGCCCAGCACCAGCCGGTCGACCTGCTTTTCGGGAATCGGCGCCAGCACTTCGACCAGGTGGGTGCCGGGGTCCACCATGGCGTGCACTTCCCTGACCTCGCTCTCGACGTGCACGTCGGGCACGAACACCGAGCGGATGGTCACCGGCGTGCCGGGAGTGATCCGATTCAGATCCTCCGGCTCCACGCCGAGGCGCGCGATCAGGCGCTGCTCCGCCGCGATCAGCATGGCCGTGGTATCCGCCTGCACGCGCTCACCCTGGGACACATCCAGCCGCGTGACGATGCCGTCGCGCGGGGCGCGCAGCGTTTCCTCGACGACGTCCATGCCGCGCTGCTTGAGCGCATTCAGGCCGGCCTGCGCATCGTTCAGAGTCCTGGCCGCGGCGTCGACCTCGGCGTGCGTCGCCAACTGGCCGGCCAGCAGCCGCTGCTGACGTTCCAATTCGCGGCGCGCATAATCCACCGCGCTCTGCGCCTGCAGATACTGCATGCGCGCGTCCGGGGCCGTGACCACGTCCAACAGTTGATCGCCGCTCCTGACCCGTTGTCCCAGCCGCACCCAGACGCGGTCGATGAGGCCGGCGTGCGGCAGCGACAGGCTCAGCACCTGGTCGGGGTCCGGGTCCAGCATCCCGTAGGCGGTCACCGTTGCAGAAATTTCCCGCTTCTCCACCGGCGCCGTGGTGACCAGGACGCTGGGCTCGTCCGCCGCGCTTCGGCCGGACACCGTGAAACCGGGAATCAAGCCCAGCACCAGCAGGGCGACGGCGCGGACCGGAGGGTAGAATTTCATGGCGATCTCTCCCCCGGTTCGGGCGCCGGCGACAGTGAATGGTCAGGGTAGCCTGGCAGCGCCAGCAAGGCTTCCAGGGCGATACGGTTCTCCCAGCCGGCCTGCACCAGGCTGAGTTGTTCCAGCCGCTTGTTGACCCAGGTGGATTCCATGTTGAGAAACGTCAGCGCGCCGATGTCGCCCTGCGCGTAGGCTGTGCGCGCGCGCTCCACCAGCGTCTGGAGCCGCGGCAGGTAGATCGCGAGTCCGGCCTGCTGGCGGCGGATGATGTCCTGCAATTCGAGCAGGCGATCGACGTCGGTCTCGGTCTGCGCAATGCGCGCCCGGTAGGCCTCGCCCAGTTGTTCGCGCGTGGCGCGCTCGATGGCGATGTTGCCGCGGTTGCCGCCGAAGAGCGGCAGGTCGAGCGTCACGCTCAGGCCGGTGGTCTTGACATCGCCCGTATCGCGCGCCCGGTTGACACTGATGCCGAGCGAGGGGAACTGCGCCAGTACGGCCGCCCTCACCCGCGCTTCCTGGCTGGCGTACCCGGCGCGCAGCGCCAGCAGGTCCGGCCGCCGCTGCGACAGTGTCGCGAGCCGCGCACGCAGGGTGTCGGCGGGCAGCGGCGGCACCGACGGCAGCGGTGTGAGTTCGACGGCCGCGTCGGGGCGCAGACCCAGCAGCAGATTGAAGTCGTGGCGCGTCTGATTGTGCGTCTGCTCGAGCTGACTGATCTGGCTCAACGTGTCGACCAGCGCGGTCAGGTCCGTGCCGTTGACGTCCAGCGTAAGATCGCCCTTGGCCAGTCCGGCGGCGGACTGCGCATAGCGCTCCTGGTAGTGGGCGAACATTTGGTGCAGCAACGCCAGCCGCTGCGCCTCCAGCGCCAGCGCCACGGCGAGCGTGCGCGCCTGCTGGATGACCTGCCACTCCTGCCACAGCAGATCGAGGCGCACCTGGCGCTGGGCCTCGCTTTCGGCGTCGATGCGCGCCTGGCGCGTGATCAAAGGGATGAGGTCGTAGCCCAGGCCCAGCGACCAGGCGTCGACCAGACCCGCGGTGCTGCCCGTCGGCTTGTCGAAACCGGCACTGAGCTGCGGGTCCGGCAACAGCCCGGCGGCGAAGACCTGGGCGCCGGCGACCCGCAGGCGCGCGCGTTCGGCCTTCAGATCGGGGTTGTTGAGAACCGCGAGGATGCCCACTTCGTCGAGGTCGAGACCGTCGGCGACATTGAATTCGCGCCGTTCGGCCGGCCCGCCCGATACCGCCGGCGCTTCGCTGCGCAGCGTTGCAACGCCGGCCGCCAGCGGGGGGCTGTCGTCGAGAGGATGCGGCCGATAGGTGGCGCAGCCGCTGAGCAGCAGGCCGGCGGCAATGCCCGGCAACAAACGTCGCGCCTTGCGGACGCAAGGATCGCCACGCGCAGGCCGTGCAGTCACCATTCGGTTTGTCGCTCCGGACTTTCAGTCACCACCGTCGTCTGCAGCCGCCGGCTGCCACCACGTCGTTCTGCCGCATTGACACCGGTCAATCGTTCCGCGGCAGCTTGAAATTGTGTCACATCGCCCCAAGCAACGACACAGCGCGGTCGACGGCGCGACCGGTGAATGCATTACAATCTGGTAATCTTGAGACAAACTGTCCGCAAGGTTGAGGCGGTAGCCTGAGCCCTATGAAACCCCATGAATCGACTTCCTTCGCCACGCCGGTCGCAACGCAGGACAGCGGAAGGCCGCGGGCACGCGGACATAGAATGATACAATCGCTGGTGCGGCGCAGCCTCGTCGCACTGACCATCCTGACCGGCGTGGTGCTCACCCCGCTGACTACCCGCTGGCCGGAGTCCGGTGCGCTGGTGCGCGACCTTGTGGTCATGCTCGGCACCTTGCTGATCTGCGCCGGTGCGGCGATCCGGTTGTGGGCCGGACTTTATATCGGCGGACACAAGGAACGCCGCCTCGTGACCGAAGGCCCCTACAGTTGTGTGCGCAACCCGCTCTATCTCGGCAACCTGCTGGCTGCCGGCGGCATTGCCGCGCTTACCGGGTCACCCGTCATTGCCGCGGTCACGGTTGGCGCCACAATCACCCTCTATCTCGTCACCATCCGCCAGGAGGAACGCAAGTTGCGCCCCATCTTCGGCGCGGGTTACGCCGCCTATCTGCGCCAAGTGCCCGCATTGCTGCCGAGCCCGGCGCGTTGCCTGCGACTGATCCGGGACGATACACCCTGCACCATCAGCCATCGCAGCCTTGCACGCGAGCTGCCCCGCTGCGGCGGCTTGCTGGCGCTCGGTCTCTTCGCTTTTCTGCTGACGCTGGCCGCGCCGATGATCTCCGGCGGCTGACGGGAGTCCCGCGCGATCCGTTCGATAAGATCAGAGTCCGGCATGATCGCCTGACGATCGTGCCGCGCGAAGGTTTTTCAAGAACCCACAGCCCGCATTTCTCACCGGGTTTCGTGGCGAGGCGGTGTCAGGTCGTGTGATGCCAGGCGTTCGTGACCGAGGGTGAGCTGCGTCCATTAGCGAACGCCCGCGGCAGGATGCCCGGGCCGGACTTTGAGCGAAGCAGGACAGCGAAGCTCAAAGGCGCCGGCGTCGCTGACACTACGTCGAGCAGCCCGACCGAGCGAACGCCTGGCAGCGCGCGGCATGTCGCCGTCGCAGCAGGAACGCGGGTAGAGAATTGCGGGCTAGTGCCGCGTCGCCGGCACGTCCGGCTGGTCGGCGGCGGCAAACAGCCCCTCGGCGTCGACCGCGTCGAAGGCATATTCCTGGTTGCAGAACTCGCAGTTGACCTGCACCCGGCCCTGTTCGGCGAGGATGGACTGCACCTCCGCGTAACCCAGACCGCGCAATACCGTTTCGATGCGCTCCCTCGAACAGGTGCAGCGGAAGCTGAAAGGTTCCGGCTCGAACAGGCGCAGGTCCTCGTCGTGGTACAGGCGATACAGCAGATCGCGCGCATCGAGGTCGAGCAGTTCCCCCTCGGTGATGGTCTCGCCCAGGTGCACATCGCGGTTCCAGGCGTCGGTGTCGTCGGTGGCGCGCGGCAGTTGCTGCAACAGCATGCCGCTGGCGCGCTGTTCGCTGGCCGCCAGCCAGAGCCGCGTGGCCAGTTGTTCCGAGGTCTCGAAATAGTGCTCCAGCGAATCAGCCAGGCTTGCGCCTTCGACGGCGACGATGCCCTGGTAGCGTTCGCCGCCTTCGCCGGGATCGATGGTCAGCGAGATGCGCGCGGAACCGACGAGCTGATCGAAGCGCTCCGGCAGCTCTACATCCGGCTGCCAGTGCGCCAGTCCGCGCAGCGTGCGGTCGGCGCCGGCCTGCACCAGCACCAGCGACACCGGGCCGTCGCCCTGCAACTGGAAGTGCAGCGAACCGGAAATCTTGATCGTCGCCGACAGCAGCGCGGTCGCCGCGAACGCCTGGCCGAGCAGCGCTCGGACCGGCGCCGGATAGTCGTGACGATGCAGCACCGCCTGCCAGCTCGCGTCCAGGTGCACCAGCTCGCCGCGCACGTCGGTGCGTTCGAAAATAAACCGGTGCAGGCAATCGCGGTCGCGCGTGCTCATTTCCGTTCTCCGGCAGCGTGCGCCCTCAGGGGGACAGCAGCTTCTTCAACAGCTGGTTGACTTCGCCCGGATTGGCCTTGCCCTGCGTGGCCTTCATCACCTGGCCGACGAAGAAGCCGAACAGTTTCTCCTGTCCGCTGCGGTACTGCTCGACCTGTTGCGGGTTGGCGTCGAGCACGGCGCGGATCATCTTTTCGATGGCGCCGGCGTCGGTGATCTGTTTGAGTCCTTTCTTCTCGATCACCGCGTCGGCGTCGCCCTCGCCGGCCCACATGGCCTCGAACACCTGCTTGGCGATCTTGCCGGAAATGGTGTTGTCCTGGATGCGCTTCAACATACCGCCGAGCAGCGCCGGACTGACCGGGCTGTCGGTGACGTCTTTCGCTTCCTTGTTCAAGAGACCCGACAGTTCGCCCATCACCCAGTTCGCCGCGAGCTTGCTGTCGCCGCCGCCGGCCTCGACCGTGCGCTCGTAGAAATCGGCCATCTCGCGGCTGGCGGTCAGCACGCCCGCGTCATAACGCGACAGCCCGTACTGTTTCATGAAGCGGTCGCGCTTGGCGTCCGGCAGCTCGGGCAGTCCGGCTTTCACCGATTCGATGAATGCCGGACTGATTTCCAGCGGCAGCAGGTCCGGATCGGGGAAGTAACGGTAGTCGTTGGCCTCCTCCTTGCTGCGCATCGACCGCGTTTCGTGCTTGTCGGCGTCGTACAGGCGCGTCTCCTGCACCACCTGGCCGCCGCCTTCCAGCACGTCCATCTGGCGCTCGATCTCGAAGTTGATGGCGCGCTCGACGAAGCGAAACGAGTTGATGTTCTTGATCTCGGCGCGCGTGCCGAACGCCGCCTGCCCCTGCGGGCGAAGCGAGACGTTGGCATCGCAGCGGAACGAGCCTTCCTGCAGGTTGCCGTCGCAGATCTCCAGATAGCGCACGAGTTCGTGGATCTTCTTCATGTAGGTGACCGCCTCTTTGGCCGAACGCATGTCGGGCTCGGAGACGATCTCCAGCAGCGGCGTGCCGGCGCGGTTGAGATCGATGCCGGTCTGGCCGTGGAAATCCTCATGCAGCGACTTGCCGGCGTCTTCCTCCAGGTGCGCACGCGTGATGCCGATGCGCTTGGTTTCGCCGTTCTCGAGGTCGATGTCGAGGCTGCCGTGGTGCACCACCGGCAGTTCGTACTGGCTGATCTGGTAGCCCTTGGGCAGGTCGGGATAGAAATAGTTCTTGCGCGCGAACACCGAGCGCGGCGCGATGCTCGAGCCGGTGGCCAGCCCGAATTTCACCGCCATGCGCACGGCCTCGCCGTTGAGCACCGGCAGCACGCCGGGCATGCCGAGGTCGACGACGCACGCCTGCGTATTGGGCGACGCGCCGTACGCGGTCGAGGCCCCGGAAAAAATCTTGCTCTTGGTGGCGAGCTGGGTGTGAATTTCCAGCCCGATGACGACTTCCCATTGCATAGCAATCACTCTCTGTTGCCGGTTGCCGGCTGGTTGGTTAATGCATTATTTTAACCGCGAAGGACGGAGGACGCGAAGGAGCGACGCGAAGGACGCGAAGGAAACCCTTTTTCGTCCTACCAACCCGGGGTCCGGCTGGCTAAAGTGGGACTGCGGCGCCCCTGACGCTCAAGCTATACACCGAAGCCATCAGATCCGGGTCACAACATTCGGTGAAAGACCCGACAAACGAACCTTCGCGTCCTTCGCGTCCTTCGCGTCCTTCGCGGTTAAAACAATCGATCACTCAAACCCCGCCGGCGTCCGCGTGTGCCAGTCGGTGACCTGCTGGTACTGGTGCGCGGCGTTGAGCAGGCGGCCTTCCTCGAAATACCTGCCGATCATCTGCAGCCCGACCGGCAACCCTTCGTGGAAGCCCGCCGGGATCGACAGGCCGGGCAGGCCGGCCAGGTTGACGGCGATGGTGTAGATGTCCGACAGGTACATGGTCACCGGATCATCGGCTTTTTCGCCCAGTCGAAACGCGGTGGTCGGCGACGTCGGCCCCATGATCACGTCGACTTTCTCGAACGCCTTGAGAAAGTCGTCGCGGATCAACTGGCGCACCTGCTGCGCTTTGAGATAGTAGGCGTCGTAATAGCCGGCCGACAGCGCATAGGTGCCGACCATGATGCGGCGCTTGACCTCGGCGCCGAAGCCTTCGCCGCGCGAACGCACATAGAGGTCGGCCAGGTCGCGCGGATGCGCGCAGCGGTAGCCGAAGCGCACGCCGTCGAAGCGCGACAGGTTCGACGAACATTCGGCCGGCGCCACCACGTAATAGGCCGGCACCGCCAGCGCGGTGTTGGGCAGACTGATGTCGATCACCTCGGCGCCGAGTTTGCCGAAGGCCGCGACGGCTTCCTGGATCACCGCGCCGACACCGGTGTCGAGTCCGGCGCCAAAATACTCGCGCGGCAGGCCGATTCTGAGACCCTTGAGCGGATTGCCCAGCAGCGTACGGTAGTCCTCGACCGGCCGGTCGACGCTGGTCGAATCACGGTCATCGAACCCAGACATCGCAGTCAGCATGAGTCCGGCGTCCTCGGCATTGCGCGCGAACACGCCGCCCTGGTCCAGGCTGGACGCGAAGGCGATCATGCCGTAGCGCGACACCCGCCCGTAGGTCGGCTTGATGCCGGTGATCCCGCACAGCGCGGCCGGCTGGCGGATGGAGCCGCCGGTGTCGGTGCCGGTGGCCAGCGGCGCGAAACCGGCGGCCACCCCGGCCGCCGAGCCGCCCGACGAACCGCCGGGCACGCGCTCGCGATCCCAGGGATTCCTGACCGGGCCGTAGAAGCTGGTCTCGTTGGACGAACCCATGGCGAACTCGTCCATATTGGTCTTGCCCAGCATGACCGCGCCGGCCGCCGCGAGCTTCTCGGTCACGGTGGCGTCGTAGGGTGCGATGAAATTGTCCAGCATGCGCGACCCGCAACTGGTTTTTACGCCCTTCGTGCAGAAAATATCCTTGTGCAGGAAGGGGATGCCGACCAGCGGACCGGCATCGCCGGCGGCGATGCGGGCGTCCGCGGCGCGCGCCGCGGCCAGCGCCAGGTCCTCGGTCACCGTGACCATCGCATTCAGCCCGTCGTCGTAACGGCGGATGCGGTCCAGGCACCGGCGGGTCAGTTCCTCGCTGGAAAATCGGCGCGCGTGCAGCGCGGCGCCCAGCGCGGAAAGCTTCTGTGTGTGCATGAGCGGTGAAAAACTCCGGATTGGGGTTACTCGATGACCTTGGGCACCAGATACAGGCCGGCTTCGACCGCCGGCGCAATCGACTGGAACAATTCGCGCTGATCGACTTCGGTGACCGCGTCCGCGCGCTGTCGCTGCACGGCCGCCAGCGGATGCGCGAGCGGTTCGACGCCGGTGGTGTCCACGGCATTCAACTGTTCGACGAAATCCAGGATCGACGACAGATTGCGCGCATACTCGCCGTACTCCGCGGCGTCCACGCCAAGCCGCGCCAGGTGCGCGATTTTGATCACTTCAGAGGCGTCGAGTGCCATTTCCACTCCGTGTTCCCGGACAATTTTGCGAAAGTAGCATATTTGATCGCTTGCCCCAACTGCCCGCTCGTTGTTAGATTAGCGCTCTTTGCAATCTGGCACAGGCTTCCCCCCATTATGTTCGGGTTCAGAAATCTTCTGGGACTCTTTTCCAATGACCTGTCGATCGACCTTGGCACCGCCAACACGCTGATCTACGTCCGCGGTCAGGGTGTCGTGCTCAACGAGCCGTCGGTGGTGGCGATCCGCCAGGATCGCGGTCCCGGCGGCCCGAAGAGCATCGCCGCGGTCGGGGCGGAAGCCAAGGCCATGCTGGGCCGCACGCCCGGCAACATCACCGCCATCCGCCCGCTGAAGGAAGGCGTCATCGCCGATTTCACGGTCACCGAGAAAATGCTGCAGCACTTCATCCACAAGGTGCACGAGACCCGTTTCTTCCGCCCCAGTCCCCGGGTGCTGATCTGCGTGCCCTGCGGTTCGACCCAGGTCGAGCGCCGCGCGATCAAGGAATCGGCCGCCGGGGCCGGCGCGCGCGAAGTCTACCTGATCGACGAACCCATGGCGGCGGCGATCGGCGCCGGCATGCCGGTGCACGAGGCGCGCGGGTCCATGGTGCTGGACATCGGCGGTGGCACCTCCGAGGTGGCGGTGATTTCATTGAACGGCATCGTCTATTCCTCGTCGGTGCGCATCGGCGGCGACCGCTTCGACGACGCCATCATCAATTACGTGCGCCGCAATTACGGCACGTTGATCGGCGAGGCGACCGCCGAGGAGATCAAGAAGAAGATCGGTTCCGCCTATCCGGGCGCGGAAATGCGCGAGATCGAGGTCAAGGGCCGCAACCTGGCCCAGGGCGTGCCGCGCAGCTTCACGCTCAACAGCAACGAGATTCTCGAGGCCCTGCAGGAGCCGCTGTCGGGCATCGTCGGCGCGGTCAAGACCGCGCTGGAGCAGACCCCGCCCGAACTCGGCGCCGACGTGGCCGAGCGCGGCATCGTGCTCACCGGCGGCGGCGCGCTGCTGCGCGACCTGGACCGCCTGATCATGGAGGAAACCGGACTGCCGGTGGTGGTCGCCGACGACCCGCTGACCTGCGTGGCGCGCGGCGGCGGCCGGGCCCTGGAACTCCTGGACGAGCGCGGCGGCGACCTGTTCTCGCTGGAGTGAGGCAAAACGGCCCGAACCCCGCCCGGGGCGCGGGCCCTGGCAATTGACGGAGTGCGCTCATCAAGCAGATCTTTACCCGAGGACCTTCGATCACCGTCCGCGTGATTCTGCTCATCGGTCTTTCCGTCAGCCTGATGGCGCTCGATCACCGGAGTCACTATCTGGGAACCGTGCGCGAATACCTGTCCCTGGTGGTGGAGCCGGTGCGGTTCCTGGTCAACCTGCCCAGTATCACCGGCGGTTGGTTCCGCGAGTCGCTGTCCTCCCGCCATGCGCTCCAGGAGGAAAACGCGGTCCTGCGCACCCAGCAGCTCATGCTGAAAACCCAGTTGCAGAAGCTCGAATCGCTGGAAGCCGAGAATCTGCGGCTGCGCGCGCTGATGGATTCGTCGTTCCAGGTCGGCAAGCGGCAGATGCTGATCGCCGAGCTGATGTCGGTCGACCTGGACCCCTACCGCCACCAGATCGAGATCAACAAAGGCGGACTCGACCACCTGTACGTCGGCCAGCCGCTGCTCGACAGCGAAGGCGTGATGGGCCAGATCGTCCAGGTCGGGCCGTTCAGTTCGACCGCAATGCTGATCACCGACCCCAGCCACGCGATTCCGGTGCAGATCAATCGCACCGGCCTGCGCACCATCGCGCTGGGCACCGGCAATATCGAGCGTCTGGAACTGCCGCACATTCCCACCAGCGCAGACATCCGGGTGGGTGATTTATTGGTCACATCGGGACTCGGGAAGCGCTTTCCCGTCGGTTACCCGGTCGGCGAGATCATCGAAATCGACCAGACGCCGGGCCGCGACTTTTCCGAGGTCATCGCCAAACCGCGCGCCCGGCTCAACCGCAGCCGCGAAGTGCTGCTGATCTGGCCGACCATCCAGGAGCCCGTGAGTGTGGGCGATCCGGTGGTGGACCCGGGCGCGCCGGAGACGGGCCAGGCGCCGGCCGGCGGTGCCGATGCGACGGAACTCGACCGATGATGCCGACGCGACGCCACCGCGGCGGTTTCATCATTCTGGTCTCGTTCGCCGCGGCGCTGGTGCTGACGGTCATGCCACTGCCGGAAAGCTGGCGCTTCGTCCGTCCGGACTGGGTCGCCATGGTCCTGATCTACTGGTGCCTGGCGCTGCCGGAGCGGGTCGGCGTCGGCAGCGGCTGGACCGCCGGCCTGCTGTTGGACACGCTGACCGGCACCCTGCTCGGCCAGAACGCGGCCGGCCTCGCGGTGGTCGGCTACCTCACCCTGCGCACCCACCAGCGCGTGCGCCTGAATCCCGCCTGGCAGCAGGCGCTCACGGTACTGATCTTCCTGCTCGTGCATCAGCTCGTCTCCTTCTGGATCAACAGCAGCATCGGCCTGCCGCACCCCGGCTGGCGCTACTGGCTGACGCCCTTTATCGGCGCGCTGCTCTGGCCGCCGACGCAGGCGGCGCTGAGGTCGGTGCAGATCGGCTTCGGCGTGCGTTGAGGCGGCGGCAACCGGAACCCCATGCAGCACCGGGTCACCATCAAGGACTACCTGTTCGAGAGCCGTCTGTTCATGCGCCGCAGCATCGCGGCGCTGATCTTCGCGACGCTGCTGCTGGGCGCGCTGGTCTCGCGGCTGATCTATCTCCAGGTCTTCGCACACGAACACTACGCCACGCTGTCCGACGACAACCGCGTCAAGATCGAACCGCTGCCGCCCAACCGCGGCCTGATCTACGACCGCAACGGAGTGCTGCTGGCGGAGAACCTGCCGTCGTACCGGCTGGAAATCACGCCCGAACAAGTGAAGAACATCGGCGAAACGCTCGACCGGCTGTCCGCGCTGATCACGCTCCGCAACGTCGACCGCAAGCGCTTCGACCGGCTGCTGGGCCGCACGCCGTCGTTCAATCCGGTGCCGCTGCGCTTTCACCTGAGCGACGAGGAAGTCGCGCGGTTCGCCGTCGACCGCTACCTGTTTCCCGGCGTCGAGATCGTCGCCGGCCTGTCGCGCCATTACCCGCACGGGCCGCTGGCCGTGCACGCCATCGGTTACGTGGGGCGCATCGACGAGCGCGACCTGCAGCGCGTCGACACGTCCAATTACAGCGGCACGACCCACATCGGCAAGATCGGCGTCGAAAAGACCTATGAGGACGAGCTGCACGGCACCGTCGGCTATCGCCAGGTGGAAACCAACGCCGAGGGCCGCGCGCTGCGCGTCCTGCAGACCACGCCGCCGGTGCCCGGCCGCGATCTGTACCTGACCATCGACGCCCGCCTGCAGGCCAAAGCCGAAAGTGTGTTCGGCGACCGGGCCGGCACCGCCGTCGTGCTCGATCCCAACAACGGCGACGTGCTGGCCTTCGTCAGCCAGCCCGGTTTCGACCCCAACCTGTTCGTCAACGGCATCGACGCCGACGCCTACGCGGCGCTGAAGCAGGACAGCAAGCAACCGCTGTTCAACCGCGGCCTGCGCGGCCAGTACCCGCCCGGCTCCACCATCAAGCCGTTCGTCGGACTGGCGGGTCTGGAGCTGGGCATCATCTCGGAACACACCACGACCTTCTGCCCCGGCTACTTCCAACTGCCCGGCAAGGACCGCAAGTATCGCGACTGGAAGCACAGCGGTCACGGCAAGGTCGATCTGAATACGGCGATCACGCAATCCTGCGACGTCTATTTCTATGACCTCGCACAATCGATGGGCATCGACCGCCTGCACGATTTTCTCAGCCGCTTCGGTTTCGGCGAGCGCACCGGCATCGACATCGTCGGCGAGCTGCCGGGGCTGCTGCCGTCGACCGCCTGGAAACGCGCAGTGCGCAACCAGCCCTGGTATCCCGGCGAAACCCTGATCACCGGCATCGGCCAGGGTTTCATGCTGACCACGCCCTTGCAGCTCGCCAGCGCCGCGGCGACTTTGGCGACCTACGGCCATCGACTGAAGCCGCGGATCCTGTTCGCGACGCAGGGTGCGGACGAACGGACGCTGGAACCGCAGCCGGTGCAGACGCTGGCCCATCTGGACGCGCGCGACATCCGTCACTGGGATGCCGTGATCGAAGGCATGCACGACGTGGTGCAGAGCGCGCACGGCACGGCGCGCCGCGTCGGTCAGGGCGCCAAATACCAGTTCGCCGGCAAGACCGGCACAGCGCAGGTGTTCGGCCTCAAGGCGGAGGAGGAATACGACGCCTCCAAGATCGAGGAGCAGCTCCGCGACCATTCGCTGTTCATCGCCTTCGCGCCGGTCGACAAACCGCAGCTCGCGATCGCGGTCATCGTCGAGCACGGCGGCAGCGGCAGCGCGGTGGCCGCGCCGATCGCACGCGAGATTTTCGACTATTATCTGCAACCACCGGAGCAGGAGGCCGCGGAGCCATGAGCGATATCATCGACCACAGCCGTGCCGACGCCAGCCGCCGCGACTGGCAGCACCTGCTGCACCTGGATGCCGTGCTGCTGCTGAGTCTGATCGTCACGTCCGCGTTCGGTCTGGTCGTGCTCTACAGCGCCAGCGGTCAGGACCTGGGCGCGCTGGCGCGCCAGCTCATCCGCCTGGGCGCCGCGTTCACGACCATGGCGCTGGTCGCGCAGTTGCCGTCGCAGTGGCTGATGCGCTGGACGCCCTGGCTGTACGGCGTCGGCGTGTGCCTGCTGGTCGCCGTGCTGGCGTTCGGCGACGTGGGCAAAGGCGCGCAGCGCTGGCTGGACCTCATCGTCGTGCGGTTCCAACCCTCGGAAATGATGAAGCTCACCGTGCCGATGATGGTGGCCTGGTATCTGTCCGAGAATCGGCTGCCGCCGGGCGGCCTGCGCCTGCTGGTGTCCGGCCTGCTGATCGTCGTACCGGTAATGCTGATCGCGGTGCAACCCGATCTGGGCACCGCGCTCCTGATCGTCGGCGCCGGCTTTTTCGCCGTCTTTCTCGCCGGCCTGTCGTGGCGGCTGCTGGGCGGTATGACGCTGGCCTGCATGGCCTGCCTGCCGGTGCTCTGGCACTTCATGCACGATTACCAGCGGCAGCGCGTCATCACGTTCCTGAATCCGGAGCAGGACCCGCTCGGCGCCGGGTATCACATCATTCAGTCGAAGATCGCCATCGGCTCCGGCGGCATGTTCGGCAAAGGCTGGCTGAACGGCACGCAGGCGCACCTGGAATTTCTGCCGGAACGGTCGACCGACTTCATATTCGCGGTACTGGGCGAGGAATTCGGGCTGATGGGCATTCTGGTGCTGCTGACGCTCTACGCCGCGGTGATCGTCCGCAGCGTCTACATCGCCACGCAGGCGCAGGACACGTATTCGCGCCTGCTCGGCGGCAGTCTCGCGATGACATTCTTCATCTACATCATCGTCAACACCGGCATGGTCACGGGTCTGTTGCCGGTGGTGGGTCTGCCGCTGCCGCTGGTCAGTTACGGCGGCACGTCGATGGTGACCCTGATGGCGGGATTCGGTATGCTGATGTCCATTCACACCCACCGCAAACTGTTGCCGACCTGAGCCCGATACGCATGAAAGGATCCGCCGTGAACATCAGGAATCCGCTTCTACGACGCCCGCTGGCGAAGGTGCAGGCGCTGGCCCTGACGGTGCTGCTGGCCGCCTGCGCGAGCAATGCGGCGATCACACCCGGCAGGCTGGGCGACGACCCGAAAGTGTCCGCGTTCATCGACGCGATGGTGGCCCGGCACCAGTTCGACCGCGCGCAACTGAAAACCCTCTTCGACGGCGTCACCTGGCGCGACAGCATCCTCGATGCGATCGCCCGTCCGGCGGAAACCAAGCCCTGGTACGAGTACCGTCCGCTCTTCCTGACCGACGCGCGCATTCAGGGCGGTGTCGAGTTCTGGCAGAAGAACGCCGCGATTCTCGCGCGCGTCGAACAGGCCTACGGCGTCGACCCGCAAGTCGTCGTCGCCATCGTCGGCGTCGAAACGCGCTACGGCGACAACACCGGTTCCTATCCGGTCATCGATGCCCTGGCGACGCTGGCGTTCGGCTATCCGCCGCGCAGCGCGTTTTTCAGCAAGGAACTGGAAGAGTTCCTGATCCTGGGCCGCGAGGAAAAAGTCGACCTGGCACAGGCCAAGGGCTCCTACGCCGGCGCCATGGGGCTGGGTCAGTTCATCCCCAGCAGCTACCGCACCTACGCGGTGGATTTCGACAAGGACGGCGTCAAGGATTTGTGGACCAGCATGGACGACGCGCTGGGCAGCGTCGCCAACTATTTCCAGCGCCACGGCTGGGAGCACGGACAACCGGTCGCGGTGCGTGCGGAGGTCGCCGGCACACCCACGGACGCGCTGTTGAAGGAGGGTCCGAAGCCGGCCCACCCCCTCGCCTACTACACCGAGGCGGGCATCCGGCCGCAGACGCCGGTCGCGAAGGACACAGCCGTGGCCCTGCTTGCACTGGATCAGGAAGACGGCCCGGAATATTGGCTCACGATGAATAACTTTTATGTCATCACGCGTTATAATCGTAGCCCGCTGTACGCCATGGCCGTGTACCAGTTGAGCGAAGCGATCCGGGAAGCTTATGAAAAGGCGAACCATCAATAGATACCAGCGCAGTTTTGCGTGGCTGATGCTCGCGGGAGTGACCGGCGCCCTCGTGGCGAGCTGCTCGCGGGTGCCGAGCCGCTACAGCCAGAGCGACGATGGACTGCCGGTCGACAGGATCGATGTGGCCGCGACACCGGACGCAACGCCCAGAGTCGAGCCGCCCAGCAAGTACGGCAATCCGGCCAGCTACGTGGTCGGCGGCCGGCGCTATTACACGCTGACCAGCAGCAAGGGCTACAAGGAACGCGGCACCGCCTCCTGGTACGGCACCAAGTTTCACGGCTATCGGACATCGAGCGGCGACGTCTATGACATGTATCTGATGACCGCCGCGCACAAGACGCTGCCGCTGCCGACCTACGCGCGCGTCACCAACCTGGACAACGGCCGGGCGGTGATCGTCAAAGTCAACGACCGGGGTCCGTTCCATTCCAACCGGCTGATCGACCTGTCCTACGCCGCCGCCTCGAAACTGGACCTGTTGCACAACGGCACCGGCCGCGTCGAGGTCGAGGCGCTCGATGCCCAGCCGGTGAAGCCCGCGCAGGTACAGGCTGCCGCGGTAGTCCAGGAAAGCAAACCCAAATACGCGGCCGCCACCGCGCCGGCCCGGGCGGCCGCGACGCAGCCGCGTGCGAAGGCTGCCGCGACAGCGTCCGCGAAATCTGCCGCGCCGAAGGGAGGCGCGCTGTATCTGCAACTGGGCGCTTTCAGAGACCGCGCCAACGCGCAGCGGCTGCAAAGCAATCTGGCGTCGTCCAATTTCGAAGGTGTCAGCATTTCCGAAGGCACCAGCGACCAACATCCCGTCTATCGGGTACGCATCGGCCCGCTCGCCGATGTTCAGACAGCGGAAACGCTGTCCCGGATGCTGCACGACCAGGGCATCGCCTCACCGCACATCGTGACCGACTGAACCCTGTCCAGCGACGCCGCCCGGTGCTCCAGGCAAGCGATGGACCCGGGAGATACGGAGTTTGCAGACACCGGAACGGGGTTCACCACACGGCAGCGGCAAGCGCGAGGCACTTTGAAACAGGTATAAACGTCCCGGTCCGACAGGGGCCCATCACAGGTAAACCATGAATTATCGAAATATCCTATTGTTCGTCGTCACGCTGTTCGTTTCGCCCTGGTGCCTCGGCGCCCAGCCCATTCCCAAGGCCCCTGACCTCGACGCCAAGTCGTATGTGATCGAGGATTTCGACAGCGGCCAGGTGATTGCCGAAAAAGACATCGACCAACGCGTCGAGCCGGCCAGCATCACCAAGCTGATGAGCGCCTACGTGGTGTTCAACGAACTGCGCAACAACAGCTTCAAGATCGACGACAAGGTGCGGATCAGCGAAAAGGCCTGGCGCACGCCCGGTTCGCGCATGTTCGTCGAAGTCGACACCATGGTCGAGGTCTCCGACCTGCTGAAAGGCATGATCGTCCAGTCGGGCAACGATGCGACCGTGGCGCTGGCCGAAAAAGTCGCGGGCACGGAGGACAGCTTCGCCAACCTGATGAATCATCATGCCAAGGAACTGGGCATGACCGGCAGTCACTTCGTCAACAGCACCGGCCTGCCGGACCCCGAGCACTACACCACCGCCCGCGACATCGCCACGCTGGCGCGCGCGCTGGTTCGGGAGTTTCCCGAATACTACAAGTGGTACTCGCAGCGCGAGTTCACCTACGGCGGCATCACGCAGCACAACCGCAACAAGCTGCTGTGGCGCGACGATTCCGTCGACGGCATGAAGACCGGACACACCGAATCGGCCGGCTATTGCCTGGTCACCTCGGCCAAGCGCGAAAACATGCGCTTGGTCACCGTCGTGCTGGGCACCAAGAGCGAAGAAGCGCGCGCCGATGAGAGCGAATCGCTGCTCAACTACGGCTTTCACTTTTTCGAGACCCACAAGCTGTATGACGCCGGCAGCAAACTGTCCAGCGCGCGGGTGTGGAAGGGCGCCGCCGGCAGCGTGGATCTCGGCCTGAAGAGCGCGCTGTACATCACCGTGCCGCGCGGGCGTTACAACGACCTGAACGCATCCATGCAGATCGGCAATCAGATCATGGCGCCGGTCGGCGCCGGCGCGACGCTGGGCCGCATCGTCATCCGGCTGGACGACAAGACGCTGCTCGAAAAAGCCCTGGTCGCGCTGAACGAAGTGCCGGAAGGCAGTATGTGGCAGCGACTGGTCGACGAAGCCCTGCTCTACTTCCAGTAGCCCAGCCCATGACTATTGCCTATCTGAACGGCGACTATCTGCCGATCGAGGAAGCCCGCGTATCGGTGCTCGACCGCGGCTTCCTGTTTGGCGACGGCGTGTACGAGGTGATGCCGGCCTACGGCGGCCGGCTGTTCCGGCTGGCGCAGCACCTCAAACGCCTGCAGAACAGCCTGGACGCCATCCTGATTCCGAATCCGCTGAGCGACGCCGACTGGGAGCGCGTGCTGAACGGCCTGTTGCAGCGCAACGCGGAAGCGACCGACCCGGACGGCGATCAGTCAGTGTACCTCCAGGTAACCCGCGGCGTCGCGCAAAAACGCGATCACCAGTTTCCCGAAAAGATCGTGCCGACGATCTATGCGGTCAGCAGCACGATTGCGGCTGTCGACCCGGCGCTTGCCGAGCGGGGCGCGGCGGCCGTGACGCTGCCCGACAACCGCTGGCTGCGCTGCAACATCAAGGCGATCACGCTGCTGCCCAACGTGCTGTTTCGCCAGCAGGCGGTCGAAGCCGGCGCCGCCGAAGCGATCCTGGTGAGGGACGGACGCGTGATCGAGGGGTCGGCCAGCAACGTGTTCCTGGTCCGCAACGGCATCCTGCTGACGCCGCCCATCGGCCCGCACCTGCTGCCCGGCATCACGCGCGACCTGATACTGGAACTGGCGGCGGCGCACAAAATGCGCTGCGAGGAACGCGATATACCGGAAGCCTGGCTGCGGGATGCGGACGAGGTTTGGGTGACCAGCTCGATCCGGGAAATACTGCCGATCACGCGACTCGACGAGAAACCGGTCGGCAACGGCAGGCCCGGCCCGGTCTGGAAGACAATGAAGGCGATCTTTCAGGACTACAAGAATGCCGTGCGGCGCGGGGAAGCGGCTTAGGCTTGCAGGTTGACCTCTGGAGACGTGATATTGACCGGGAGGGGCGCGAAGGAAAACACTTCAATCCTTAACCACAAAGGACACGAAGGACACAAAGAATCTTTGGTCCTCGACGGCACGGCGATTCCCGGCTGGTCAGATGCGATCCCGCAAAGTCCATGCGCGTGATGGCGGGGTATGAGGGGTTCTTCGTGCTCTTTGTGTCCTTTGTGGTTAGGACTGTTTTCCTTCGCGTCCTTCGCGGTTAAACAACAACCGCACCGCTACTCAAAGATGCCGTGCAGGAACCACCCGCGTTCGCCGCTGAGTTCGCGGTAGATCCAGAAGCGTGCGCCTTCGGCGTCGGTGGCGATGAAATAGTCGCGGGCAATGTCGTTGCCGTCCCACCAGCCCGACTCGATGCGCTCGCGGCCAGGCTCCAGGTGTAACGGCTCACCCTGAAAACACGGCCGGCCCCGGCGGACACTCAGGCTGCGCGGCACCGGCAGCAGCCACAGCGGCCGTATCTGATCGAACTCGACACGCGGCTGCTCGCCCGGTTCGCTGTAGCGCCAGGCGTATTCCGGCCGGTGCTCGGCCACGCCGCTCACACCGCGCACTGCATCCGTCCCCAGCCGCGCGCGCAGGCGGTCGAGCAGATCGACATCCTCCCGCGCCTCGCGCTGCGCGAACAACCCGCCCGAACGCTCCGCAAACGGCTGCACCATCAGGCTGTTGAGCCCGACCTCCAGCACCGGCGCCGCCAATTGCAGCGCAGCGAAGCGCTCGCGCAGCACCGTCATGAGCTGCACAACGTCGCGTGTCGGCGCACGCAGGCCCAGCGGCACGACCGTCGTCTGCCCGCCGCCGTGCAGCAGCACCACTTCGAACGTCTGCACGCCGGCGCCGCGCCCGCGCAACCAGCCGCACAACATGCCGAACAACCGCTGCACGACGAACAGCAATGCCGTCGTATCCTCGACGCCCACGGCCAGTTGCACCCGCTGTTCGAACCGCTCGGGCGGCGTGTACTGCGCGCGCAGGTCGGGCAGACGGCCGAACAGCCGGTCGAGATCGTCCAGCACCGCCGTGCCGAAACGCCGCGCCAGCCCGGCGCGCGGCAACCTGACCAGTTCGCCGAGGCGGCGCACGCCGATGCCCTCGAAGCGTTCGATCAGATCCTCGTCCCAGTCCAGCACCGACAAGGGCAGCGGCGCCATGACTGCCGGCAGCGCCTGCAAGGCATCGACGTGCCGTTCCTGTCCGCATCGCGCGAGACAGACCGCCGCCAGCGCGGTCGGCGCGCTGGCCAGCAGAGCGGTGTAGCCCAGGCTGTCGAGACCGGCCCTGACCGGCGCCAGCAAGGCCTCGAAACCGCCGAACAGTTTCAGACTGCCGCGCACTTCCAATGTCAGCGCAGACGGCGGATGCAGCAGGATCTGCGAGCTGAACTGATACGCCCAGTCGGCGATCGCCAGCAAGGCCCGTCGCTCGGCATCCTCGTCACGCGCCAGCACCACCAGTTCGTGCGACAGCGCGCGCGCCGCCGTCACCGGCATGTCCGGCACGATGCCCAGGGCACGCGCCGCCGCATCGGCCAGACACACCCGCGGCATCTGCACGCCCTCGCCGACCACCACCGGCCGGCCGCCGGCGTCAGTGCGGGTAAAGACCTCCAGGGGCAAAAGCGGCAGATGGAGACAAAGCCAGCGGACCTGCATGGGATGAATCGATGGTAATCGGACCGGCGGCCCAGCCGCCGCGCCGCTTGAGAATCTGTACCGAAAGGTTGCCCTTGGCGTCGCCGTCGAGCTGCACGCGCAAGGCCGCCGGCGAAGGATGCTTCGCGACCCGCGCCGACCGGAACATGAACCCCAGCGACCGCCCGGCCTCGGCGCCCAACTGCAGGCGGCGCATCGTGGCCGGCTCTTGCAGCATGGGCCAAGCCAGCACCGCGCTGCAGGTACCCGAACGCAGGCTCTGTTCGACCGCCCACAGACCGTCCTGTCTTGCCCTGGGATGCACCAGCAGCACGCGGGCAAGATTGACGCCCGCCGCCGTCAGCGCCGGCGCGTAGGGAATATAGGGCGGCGACACCCAGCTCAGCCAGCGCGGTTCCTGGCTCAGCCGCGCCAGCGCCGGCATCACCAGACGCAGCGCGCCGACGCCTTCGCGCGTCAGCAGGATTTCGGTCAGCGCGCCGCGCGGCCAGCCGCCGCCCGGCAACAATTCGTCCAGTTCGGGGAAGCCGGTACTGACGGCATCGACCTGGGTGGAAACCTGGCCGCCGCGCCAGATATCGGAACGCTGCAATAAGGTATCGAGGTTCATAGCGAGGCACCGTTGCGCAGAATGCCGACGCCCAGCCCTTCGATCACCAGCGGCTGCTCGCGCAGGTCGACACGGATCGGTTCGAAGTCGGGATTTTCCGGCAGCAGTTGCACGATGGAGCCGCGCTGGCGGAAGCGCTTGACCGTCACCTCGTCGTCGAGGCGCGCCACCACGATCTGGCCGTTGCGGGCCTGGTTGGTGCGGTGCACCGCCAGCAGGTCGCCGTCCAGGATGCCGGCCTCGCGCATACTCATGCCGCGCACGCGCAACAGATAGTGCGCGCGCGGATGAAACAGCGCCGGGTCGACCGGATAACGGTCCTCGATGTGCTGCTCGGCCAGGATCGGGCTGCCGGCCGCGACCCGGCCGATCACCGGCAGGCCGTCTTCCGCCTCTTCGAGCAGGCGGATACCGCGCGAAGAACCGGACAACAGCTCGATGGCCCCCTTGCGGTCCAGCGCCCGCAGGTGCTCCTCGGCCGCGTTCGGCGAGCGGAACCCGAAGGCCTCGGCGATCTCAGCCCGGGTCGGCGGATACCCCTCCTCGGCGGCAAAATCACGTATGAAATCAAGTATTTCTGCTTGGCGTGCTGTCAATTCACTCATGGCGTTCCGGCCCCTGGTGTTTTATACAGTATGCTGGAAGTATATACAGGCTTCGGCGGTTTGCAAGCCCTCTGCAGCCGGTTCGGCAAATCCGGTATCATTGGCTTCCCTCGACAGCCAGTACCCCGCATGCCGCCGTCTGCTTCCATTCAACGCCACCGCACCCTTCCCGTCCGCGTCGGACCGGTCACCGTCGGCGGCGGCGCGCCGGTCGTCGTCCAGTCGATGACCAACACCGACACGGCGGACGTCGAGGCCACCGCGACCCAGGTCGCGCAGCTCGCGCAGGCCGGATCGGAACTCGTGCGCATCACGGTCAACAGCGAAGCAGCCGCCGAGGCGGTGCCCGCGATTCGCGCCGCGCTCGATGCCAGAGGCATCGACGTGCCGCTGATCGGCGACTTTCATTTCAACGGCCACAAACTGCTGAGCCGCTATCCCGAATGCGCGCAGGCGCTGGCGAAGTACCGCATCAATCCGGGCAACGTCGGTCGCGGCAAAAAAAGGGATGAACAGTTCGCGACCCTGATCGAGATCGCCTGCCGCCACGACAAACCGGTGCGCATCGGCGTCAACTGGGGCAGCCTCGATCAGGAACTGGTGGTGCGGTTGATGGACGCAAACACCGCGCAACCCAACCCGAAGGATTCGCAGATCCTCATTCACGAAGCCATGATCATGTCGGCCCTGGAAAACGCCGAACGCGCACGCGAACTGGGCTTGGGCAAAGACAGGATCATCCTGTCGGTGAAAATGAGCGGCGTGCAGGACCTGATCGCCGTCTACCGCGCGCTGGCCCGGGAAAGCGACTACGCCCTGCACCTGGGGTTGACCGAAGCCGGCATGGGCGCGAAAGGCATCGTCGCCTCGACCGCCGCGCTGTCGGTGTTGCTGCAGGAAGGCATCGGCGACACCCTCCGCATTTCGCTGACGCCCGAACCCGGCGGCAGCCGCACGCAGGAAGTGATCGTCGCGCAGGAAATCCTGCAATCGATGGGCCTGCGCTCCTTCACGCCGGCGGTGGTCGCGTGCCCCGGCTGCGGCCGCACGTCCAGCGACTATTTCCAGAAACTCGCGCAGGACATCCAGACCTGGCTGCGCGCGCAGATGCCGGCCTGGCACACGCGGTTTCCCGGCGTGGAGAACATGACCGTGGCCGTGATGGGGTGCGTGGTCAACGGCCCCGGCGAAAGCAAACAGGCCAACATCGGCATCAGCCTGCCCGGCACCGGCGAACGCCCGGTCGCGCCGGTGTACATCGACGGCGAAAAAGCCGTGACGCTCAAGGGCGAGCGTATCGCCGAGGAGTTCCAGCAACTGGTCAGCGAGTATGTGGAGCGGACGTACCGGTAGGCGGAAACTCCGTTCTCCAGGCTACGCATAGGCTCGGCCGTCTGCTCCCCTCAAATGGCTCTTTCCGACCCCTATGTATAGTGTTGAACTATGTATAGTTGAGTCAACGGGTTACCCGCCAGCCCCTGTTTCAATAGACCTCAGGGCCGGCGGCTCTATACATAGTTACAGCCCCTGAAGGAACTGCATCAGGGCGTCAGGTGGGCGGTAACGGTGGATCTTCATGTCGGGTTCCTGAAGCCGGGCCAACGCCTTATCTTTCATCGCCAGATCAGCCTCGACGTACCGGCGCGTGGTGGACATGTTCTCGTGTCCCAGCCACAGTGCAATCACACTGAAAGCCACGCCGGACTGCAGCATATGCATTGCTGTAGAGTGCCGGATCGAATGCGGCGATATGTGCCGCTTGGCGAGGCTACGGTGCACTTCAGATGCACGGCCAACAGCGATATTGAGTCGTTGATTAACATTGGCACGTGTCATTGCTTGCCCTGTCCGATTGGGCAGCAAGGGCGCGTCGGGACCCAGCGTGGAGGTGCACCGTAGCCAGAACCGGATCTCCCGAACCGTGGACTTCCACAATGGCACCGCGCGCTGCTTGCGACCCTTACCGCGCAGGTGAACACAGGGCGAAGCCTCTAGTACGACATCGGCAACACGCACAGCGATAATCTCCGAGACACGAGCCCCGGTGTTGTAGAGCATGGCTAGCAGCAGATGGTCGCGCTGCGAAGTCCATGTGCTGCCCGGCTCGCCGATCACTGCCAGCATCTCCTCGCGCGAGAGGAACCCGAGCATCGGGCGCTCGAAACGCTTCATTGGCACACCCAGCGCACGTTCAATGGCATGCAATGACGAGACATCGCGACGCGACGCAAATTTCAAGAACGCACGCAGCGCCGTCAGCCTCAGGTTGCGACTGCGCACCGCATTGTTGCGCTGCTGCTCCAGGTGGTCCAGGAACGCCATGATCAAGTCGGGTTCGATATCGGCTAGACATAGCTCGGTTGGCGCCTTGCCCAGGCGCACATGTGCGAAGTCCAGGAACAGCATCAAGGCGTCGCGGTAGGAGGCAACAGTGTGGGGGCTCAAGGCACGCTGCGTGACCAGATACTCCGTGAAAAACTGCTGGACCAACGATGGGAACGAAGGTGAGTGTGCGGTGGCTTCAGACATGATGCACCGCCGAGGCTGGCATGAGAGACTCGAACTTACCCGCAGCCACCGCCATCAGTTCGGGCACGCCGGTCAGGTACCAGTAGGTATTGGTCACCATTGCGTGGCCGACGTAGGTGGACAGGGACAGCATCGCCTGATCGATGTCCACACCTTGGGCATGCCAAAGCAGCACGCGACGAACGATGAAGGTGTGACGAAGGTCGTGGATACGCGGCGCAGCGTGGGCGCCACGGTTGACCCAGCCCAATTGATCCCGCAGGTGCTGGAAGACCCGATTCACCTGACGCAGGCTCAGGGCGAACCCCAGACGCTGGCCCCGCGTGCTGATGAAGAACGGCGTCTCGTCCGTGACCGTGATATGGCGTTTGCACAGCCCGCGGTACCGCCGCAACGCATCTACTGTGCTAGGATGCAGCGGTACATGGCGGGATTTGGCAAACTTGGTCTGCTGAACGGTCAGCATACCCAACTTCAGGTCGACATCCGCGTCCGTCAGGTGCCCTGCCTCGGAGATCCGCAGACCGGTTGCCGCCAGCAAGCCGAACAAGGTCTCGTAGGTTGCTCCGCGCAGTGCCGGACTAAGACGGCGAGCCGCAGCCAGCAAGTCGACAATCTCCTGCTCACTGTAGATGTGAGGTGCCAGTCGCTGACCGACCCGGCCGAAGACGGTGTGATCCGGGACCTCAGTACGCGGATCGAACTGCTGCAGATAACGGGCAAAGGGACGCAGCTTCTTCAGCCGCCGTGCCCAGGTGATGGGTGAATCGCCGTTGGCCTTGGCGCATCGCGCCCATGCGCCCATGACCTCAACCGTCAGCGGCCCTTCGTAGCCAAGACCATCGACGTAGTGTGCAAAGCTCCTGACGGCATAGCCTGTAGTGCGCGAGCCATAGCCGAGCTGGTGGCGTTCATCCAGGTAGTTCTCGGCGTGTGATTGCATCGTGACGGGCGCGTTCATGCTGCACACCCCGGCCACGGCAGGGCGACCGCTGCCAGGTTCCGGCTATCGAGCTTGGCGTAGATCAGCGTTGTGTTCAGTGAGCGGTGGCGCAAGACATCAGCCACCTCCTTGAGCGAGCTGCCGCCGGCCAGTAGGCGGCTGGCCATGGTGTGACGCAACAGGTGTGCCTGAGTGTAAGGTAGACCAGCGCGGGCATAGGCTTGGCGGATTGCTTTGCGTACACAGTCGGGGCCGATCGGTTGATCACGTGGGGCGATGTGGCGCACGAATACCGCCCGGCTGGTGGTCTGCGGACGTTCGAGCTTCAGGTAGTCGACAATGGCACGACCAGTAGCCTCCGGCAAAGGCAGAATGTCTTCACGCCGGCTTTTGGTTCTGCTTAATGTGATCGTGCCGGCACGCCAGTCGATACCGTCCAGGGCGAGCTTGGCGATCTCTCCGCAGCGCAAGCCGAGGTCCAGGGCGCAGCGCACCATGGCATCGGCGCGGCGTGCCGATAGACCATCCCAGCCGAGGGAATCCACCAGGCACCCGACCTCGGTGCTGCTCAGGGCTTTCGGCAGGGAAGCCAGTTGCCAGTTGGCCGGATAGGACACCACGCCGATCAGAGCATGCATCTGATCACCACAGGTGATACGGAAGCGGAAATAGCCACGCAACGCCGAAACCAGCGAGCCGGCGCTGCCCGGTGTGCTGTAGAGTTCGCGCTGGCCGGCAACGAATCGACGTACATCTTCGGGTATGATCGCCGAGAGGACAACGGGCCGACTCCCGAATTGCTCAAGGAGCAGGCGACGTACTGTGCAGAGATACATGCTGCGCGTCGCCGGGGCGAGTCCGCGAACATGGTTCATATGGTCGTCGAAGCGACGCAGTTCCTCATCTATCGGGGTCGTTCCCCCTATGGGTTCGGTGATAACCGCCTCGGCACGCAGGACGACAAGCAGATGCCTGAGCGCCGCGCGCAGGTTATTGCGAGTCCGGTGTACCGGTCTGGTACAAGCACACTGCGGTAAATGGTTTTTGAGAAACCGCTGGACCACATCCTCGTCGATACAATGGGCGTCCAACCGGCACTGACTCATCCAGCGTGCAAAGTGGGCAATGCAACTGAGGTAGGTGTCGATGGTGTGGGGCGCATAGCGGCGCTCGGACAGGTAATGTGTGAACGCATCAACGTAGGGCGCTAACTGGCCCTCGTGAAGCCAATCCGTCGGTCTGCTGTGAAGTTGTCGCGTCGAGTTCATCATGGTCTCCTGAAGTAAGGGAATGACACTTCAGAAAACCAGAAAACTATGTTTAGTTCACCATCACCCCAATCTGATCAAACCCAGGAAACACGCTGCTCGCCGCTGTCGGGCACCCATAAACTATACATAGTTCAACACTATACATAGGGGTCGAATTCTGCCCGTTTACAGGTAGCCGACCACCGGACCGCCGCAACGGTCAGCTACCGGCCAGAAACGGTCATCCAAAAACCAGAGTGCGAATGACAGCCCCTGACTCAACTTACTGAAACACCAAGATCAGCACCGACGCTTCGCCAAGCCGAGCAGTCCCAGCAAACCGCCGCCGAAAAGCCACGCTGCGGCGGGTAACGGAACGATTGCTGCACCAACGTCGCCCGAGTGCACAGCCCACACGTCCCGGTGTCGTTTTCCTGTCGGACGGCCGCCGTTCGGCGGCCGCTTGCGCAGAGACGAAAGCGGCGACCCTCACGACGAAGGTCGCCGCACTCGGTTCACCCCGATACGGCCAGATGCCGGCGATGCCGGTCAGAAATTCACTGCACCGATCTGCTTCGCGGTCTTTGCGTCCTTGACTATGACCTTGAGCTTGCCATCACTCGCTCTCTGGCCCAGCAGCACCAGTTCGTCGGCGCCGTTACCGTTGATGTCCGAACAGGTCGCCATGTCCTGACCCGGGAAGTTCTTATCGAAGAATACCGCCCTGATAAGCTCGTGCGTCTTGGAATCCTTGATCTGGGCCTTCTGGTTAGTCCCGTCGAAGCGCTGTCCGAACACGATCACCTCATCGGCGTGGTTGCCGTTGACGTCCGGGATTGTCAGCAGATGGGTGGGCGGGTAATTGCGGTCGAAACCGATCGACCCCAACCCCTGACGTGTTCCTGAATCGCGCATCACGACATTGACCGCACCGTCGCTGTCTCTTACTCGCAGTGCCGCGACCTCCGGGGAGCCATTGCCGTTGCGATCGGGCAGCAACACCTGCTGCAACATGCGCCAGCCTTTGCCCAGCCAGATAGTCTGTACAGTATCGCCGATCGCCAAATCCCGAACCTCCAGCCTGCCGCTCTTGGCCGGATTCTTGTTATCGCCTAGTACCCCCAACTCCGGCGAGCGGTTGCCGGTGAGATCCGGATAAACCGCCAGGTCCTTCGGATCGAGATCCGGGCTGAAAGGCACACTGTTGATCAGCTCGGTCGTCAGGGCGTCTCGCACCTGCACCGAGTTGTCACCCAGGATGGCGAGCTCGGGAATACCGTTGCCGGTCTGATCGTCGACTAGTTCGAGGTCGGCCGGAGCTGGATAGGGTTCAAAATTCACCACGGAGAGCTGCGCGCCGGTCAGCATATCCCGGACCTCGACCTTAGCTGATCCCGATTGCAGAGCTGCCAATTCCGGAATGCCGTTGCCGTTCATGTCCGGTAGCACAACGACCTTGGCCACAGCGGTCACAGCGCTGAAGCTGAACTGGCTGACCAGGTAGCCACCGAGATCTTTTACGGTCGCGTGACCATCCGGTGTCACCACCACTATGTCAGCGACGCCATCGCCGTTAATGTCTCCGGGGCATTGGACCCTCGACCGACCGGGTTCGAGGAGCAATGTAGACGTTACGATTGCTCCTTGGCCGCTATCATTTGCCAGGAATTGGGAATCGGGAATCGCATTGGCGGATATGTGAAGGATTCCGACTCCCGGCAACACCATTTCTCGGCTGGGGCTCCCTTCAACATGCAGCTGAAATTGCCCATTGCCCACTTGAAAGAAAGTCGCCTCTTGGGTCAGGGTGACGGACTGAGATCCGACCGTAAAAATTGTGTTGAGCGTTTTCGTCTCGCGTGGATATGTACTCCCATCCAAAGCGCCAACGCTAAGGCGCAAGTCGTGTGTTTGAATTTGCAGTGGAGCTCCATATTCAAATCCCGCAGCACCGGTCAATCCTTCCACGCTTATAGTGGACTCCTGAGGCTCACCGGAAAAATACATCACCGGCTCGACGCCAGCCGTTTTCCATGAAATTGCTTGGGCATCCGCAGCAGACACAAGAACTGCGTCTGAAGCAACATTGAATTTAAAATGATTGAAGTTCAGAGAGACTCCGTCTGATATTGATTCAATATCTGAAAGCTCCCATTCAAAGCCCGTAAATGAAAACTGCGTATCCGTCAGGTTATCAATAATGAAAGTGCCCAGCACGGCGTTTCCAACGCCATTACCAGCTCCGGTGAGTAGAGAAATAGTATCGGGGACCAAATCACCTTCAACACCTGAGAAAGAAAATGACCGCCCACTGTTGCCCGTCCCTAAGTTATTTTCCCCCTCGGTGGAATGCAGTGCCGCGTACATAAACTCTTCGCCATCTTGCGCATCATTGAATACCGTAATCTTCGTGCCATCTTTGAAAGACGCATTAGCACGAATTGAATCGCCTTGCCCTAATTTGACTGGATCAAAATAGGTATCGGTAAGGAGTAATTGAGTTTCGCTTATATGAGACAAATCAATAATCAAATTAAGGTCGATAGTTGAAGCAACTACCCTTGCCGATAGCAAGAACAGAAAGATCAGTCTTAGACAATTATTAAGCATCTTGTACCTCCCTGCGATATTTCGCGATACGCGATGTGAAGTCCTGAGATCACGACATGATCATCCGCGTCGTCGAATACCGCATTGTTGCGCTTGCTGGCGCACGCGATCTTTCAGCAGCCATACAGTTGCGAAAACGCGCCCTTCCCCGAGGATCGCCCATGGGCCGCATTAGGATTTCATAGTCTATGATATGTGCCGTCGATGGATTGCTGACTATCGCGTATTCGGCTGCCTGAAGGCTTGTCGCCACACTGGAAGAAGAAGGCGACGCGTTAAATGTGTAGTCACTGCTAAATCCTATATTCCCAAGCTCAAAGTCACCGTTAACTAAGATATTAGTCCCGTGAGCACTAAGCGAAAATACGAGCAGTACTACAGAACACGAAACATCTTATGAGATCTGATTTTTTCACGATGAGGACTCCTCCCGAATTGCGATTCTTGTTCATTCGAAGAGAATTAATTTCCTAACTCTGCAATGTTAAAATAACACAAGGAGCGCGGAACGCGCTATTGATATAAATCCGACAAACAGAAACAAACCACAAGGCAACACGTCTCTCTGAGTCCGCCTGAATTGAATCCGCATTCCTCAGGTAGCAATGGACTCGTGTGTCTTAATAGGGGCGACAATTGACAAATCGCAATCGTCAAGCCGGAAGATATCGATCGAAGGTCCAGTTTGTGTCAAAACTCTCCGTCCATAGCCCGTCCCGGGAACGACTGCTTACAGTACCTTCCTGCCGTCCAGGATGAAATGATGTACGACCGGATCGGGTCGTTACCTGTCCTTCAGAAAGTGCTGATAGAGACCCTGCCTCTACGCCTGCTCAGCCGGGGATTCCCTGTACAGCTAAGGCGCCACGCCCCAGAAGTATAAAATCTTAAGAGAACCACAGATGTTGGCGTCTTTGACGTAGGGACCGGTCACGCCGCACTGCGCAGGTCCGGTACCGGGATCGACGGGGAAGGCGTGACCGAAACCGGCAATCTCGTAGGTTTCCAGGCGCGGATTGCCGGCGCCATCCCGATAGACACTGTGCCGAATATTGTTGGCAACGTCGACGCGGTCGGGAATTTGATCGATGCCTAATACATTGGTCCATTGCTTGACCAGTTCCCTCTGGTTGGAGGGATTTACAATAGTGTCGCTGAGACCCTGCCATAACGAGACTTTTGGCCACCGGGTTGGCTTCACGCCAGACGATGCGCGAACGAAATCGCCCCAGACTTTCGGGGGCCGTTGCGTGGGAGCGTACCTGAACAATCCACAGGCATAGCTGGCGGCGGCGGCATCACCGAACCACACCTCCTGAAACCACCACGGCGCCCAGGTCAGGAGACTTGGCTTATTACACTCATAGGGTGTGCCGGCAACAATAGCGCCGCCCTGAAACAGCTCCGGGTAGTTCGCCATCAGCACGGCCGTCATGGATCCGCCCGCCGATAAGCCGAGAACGAAGATTCTTGACGAGTCGACCTGGTGGGTGCCAATCAAGTATTGAATCATATTCCGGATCGAGCCGCTCTCTCCCTTATTTTTCTGATTGTTCTCCGTCTCGAACCAGTTGAAGCAGCGCTCGTCATTATTCTCTTGACGCTGCTCGGGAAACAACAGGACGAACCTAAGTGCGTCCGCGAGTGCTGTCAGTCCGGTTTCGTCCGCTGCGCGCCATGGAGAGCGAAGCAAGGGCGCGTAGTCCCCGGAAGGCGCAGGCGCGGGCGTATAGCCGTAGGTGTGAGCGACAGCGAACGGCTATGGGCATATACAAGCGCATCCGACACGCCGTCAAGCCATTGGCGGGAGTGCTGCGCAGCCGGCGCCGAGCGTGCGATGGTGTGGCGAAGCGGCACGGACGCAGGGCGGCCGGGGCACAATAGGCTGTCGTGACAAGCGAGGGCGAAACGGTGACTTGGATGTCCCGTTTCGCATCCTGAGCGTCACGACACTCTTGGCGCTCTTGACCCGCCGGAGGAGCCGACAAGGTCGACCCTGCTGTTCCCGCCATTACCCGTGGATCGCAACACCAAGCAGGCGCCCAAGCCCATACGTGATCCCCGCAGCAGCCAGACCGATCAAGGCCTGGCGCGTGCCGGCGAACAAGGCATTCCGACCGGTGAACACCGTGGTCGCAGCGCCGAGGATAAAGAGGGCAATGCCACTCGCGATCGTGCTCGTCACGATGGCCGTGTTCCCGCCAACGAAGAGAAACGGGGCTAGCGGGACGATGGCGCCGATGACGAAGACCGAGAATGAGGAAATGGCTGCAACCCAGGCCGAGCCGCCAAGTTCGCTCGGATCAATGCCGAGCTCCTCGCGAGTCAGGGTATCCAGAGCCTTGTCCCGGTTGGCCATCATCTGCCGCGCGGTCGTCTCAGCCTGTTCCGGAGCCAATCCCTTCGCTCGATAGATGAGTACCAGCTCTTCTTCCTCTTCGTCAGGCACATCGGCCAGCTCGTCGGCCTCGATGGCTATCTCCTTGCCATATAGCTCGCGCGCACTTTGTACGGAGAGCCATTCTCCCATCGCCATAGAAAATGCGCCCGCGAGGAGTCCCGCGAGGCCGCCGATAACGACTGTTTGCTGTGCGAACGTCGCACCCGCAATCCCCATGACAAGACTCAGGTTCGAACACAAGCCGTCGTTGGCTCCCAACACCGCCGCGCGCAAGGCGTTGCCCCCACCGGCGTTGTGTCGACCCTCGAGGCGGGAGAAGAATGTACCGCTCCAGCGTGCAGGGCGGCCGACCGCCAATTCGCTGAGAATGCGTGCATGCGAACGCTCTTGGGAGGGCATCTCCGTTCCGCGTGTCTCAGGTTGGTTGTCATACTGCCCCCGGTCGATGTGCTCGAGCGTCGCCGCGGCCGGCAACACGAGGTCAGGGCCGAAGCGTCTCGCGACCCAGATCAATACTCGCGTGCGCCACCCCGGGCGTCGCGCCGGCTCTCCGGCACTGGATTTTTCCAGTTTTGTTCGCCAGAAGGCAGCGTGCTTGTCCTCGACGGCCGCGAGTCGGCGATAGAGTTCGGCAAGGGACGTGTTCGTCTCACTTGCAGCCATCGCGCGGTAAAGTGCAGAGCTGTCGACCTCGCCCTGCAGATTGCTTCGATAGCGGACTACGTCTCGAGCTTCGGGCATGACAACCTCGACGGGTTAGGCGGGGTAGGGTTCCACCCCTTTCCACGGACGGTTGAGTTAAGAGTAAATCGTTCCGGTTAAGCGTTTCCAGCCTGCGCCGTTTTCTCGGCTTGTGGAACTGCTCGATGTAATCAAAGATATCAGCCCTAGCTTCCGCCCGGGTGCGGTACTGGATACGGAGGGGCTCTTCGGATACCGTGTCCACGGCGCCCGGCAGTGTGGCGTCGGCTGAATTTGCATGGTGTACGCCCGGCATGGGCATGAACTGATGCCCTGGGCGTCGGGCACCCCCGCTGCTCGTCGACACCTTCGAGACCGCGTGTTCCGCCGTGGGCCCCGCCTTTACTTGAACCGCGACCAAGCCTTCGTGAAGCTTTCCTCGGCCGCTGCCCACATCGCCTCGGCACCCTTGCGCATGTCGTCCCAGGCGGTGTCGCTGGCCTGCTGGAGTTCCTTCAGCTTGTCCTGGGCCTGGTCGCGCTGCTCGCGCATCTTCTTCAGGTTTTCCTCGTACTGCACCTTGGCATCGGCCTGGACTTTCTGCGCGTGAGCTTCCATCTTCTTGATCTCCGCGTTCCATTCGTCGATCTGCGATTTGAACTTTTCGGTGAATTCGTCTTTGTCGGTCATTTCGAACACCTCCGGGTTAGAATGAATGAAGCATAATACCAGCCGATCTCCGCTGACACACCAACCCCGCCGAGGCGGGGTTAGGTGTGTGCAGTTTCGTAATGATTATTTTTTGGATCGATGTCCAGGCTGTCAGTGGATGAAATGGTAAATGTCGTTCAGTCCGATAAGCCCTACCACGATAAGGTAGATGGCAACGACGTAGTTCAACAGTTTCGGCAAAATAAGGATCAAGATGCCCGCGATGAGGGCAATGATCGGCGAAAGGTGTGCGGCAGTGATGGTCATAGCAATCTCCTAATTCCGCTTTGTAGTTAAGGTCCTTTAACGGACGATGCTGGGATTGATCGGCGAGTTTGGAGCAAGCGGCCAGACATGGCTTGCTGGGGGCGTAGCCGAGCAACACCCCGATCGCCGACAGGATAGCAATCAGGACAATCAAACCCTGACAAAGTATAGGAAAACAAACGCGATTTACATCACTCGTCCACGGATCATCCACGGGTAACGAAGGGACCTGCGCCCTGCCACCACGGCGAAATCCTGCGTCATTCCGCACTCACTATCCAGCTATTCGCCCTCGCCCGTACCACTTGCGCGGCTATCCCGGGCATCAGGGCAACCGGCATCCTGGCTCTCCCTTCTGGGTAATCGCCATTGGAATGGGGTGAAGGGTTTGATAGTGTCAGCCAAACCGGTCAGCCGGTGGCGCCCGACTTGCCGGCCACAGAACTGCTGGCGCCGAGGTAATCTTTTGCTGCAGATAGGCCGAAAGCCCCCCGCGTCAGAATAGTTGTCACTGTTTTCTGTAATCCTTGGATCGAGCGGGAGGCGGAAGGTGACGAGAGATGTCGAAGTATTCGCAGGAGTTAAAGCAGGCTGTCTTGAAGCGAATGATGCCACCGGAGAGTCGGTCGGTGGCGGAGCTGTCGAGGGAGACAGGTATCACTGAGACGACGCTGTACCATTGGCGGAAGTTAGCCAGACGAGCAGGAGCAGTGATGCCAGGCGGAGGACAGCGGAAGGCGGAGGAATGGGATTCCCCGGCGAAGTTTGCGGTGGTGTTGGAGACGGCCAGCCTGAGTGAAGAGGCGCTGGCGACGTACTGCCGGAGTAAGGGTCTGTACGTGGAACAGGTGCGAGTGTGGCGCGCGGCCTGCGAGCAGGCCAATGCGCGTCGCGATGTGGACGCGGCGACCCACGCACAGCGGCACAAGACGGACAAGCGGCGCATCGTGGAGCTGGAGCGCGAACTGCAGCGCAAGGAGAAGGCACTGGCGGAGGCGGCGACCTTGCTGGTGCTGGCAAAAAAATATCCGGCGTTCCCACAACAGGACGAGGACATCTGACTGCACTGTCGGAGCGCCGGACGATGATCGAAGACATTGGCAAGGCACGGGGTGAAGGTGCGCGCCTGGTAGCGGCGTGTGAGGTGGTCGGCATCAACCTGCGCACGTATCGACGCTGGACGCAGGGTAATGACGTGCGGTCGGATGGCCGCCCGACGGCGGTGCGTCCGCCGCCGGCGCATCAGCTGAGCGAGGCGGAACGGGCCGAAGTGCTGCGCGTGTGCAACGAGCCACGCTTTGCCAGCCTGCCGCCGTCGCAGATCGTGCCGAGGCTGGCGGATGAGGGCGTGTACCTGGCCTCGGAGTCGAGCTTCTATCGGGTGCTGCACGCGGCGGGTCAGCAACAGCACCGGGGCCGCGCCGATGCGCCAAGCCGTAAGGCGCCCACCAGTCATGAGGCCACGGGGCCGAATCAGGTGTGGTGTTGGGATATAACATATCTGCCGAGCGCGGTCCGGGGACTGTATTTTTATCTGTATCTGATCCTGGACCTGTACAGTCGCAAGATCGTTGGGTGGGAGGTGCAGGCCACGGAGTCCGGCGAGCACGCCGCGACATTGCTGCGGCGCACGGCCCTCGGCGAAGCGATCCAGACCTGGCGGGCGCCGCTGGTGCTGCACGCGGACAACGGTTCGCCGATGAAGTCGGCGACCCTGCTGGTCACCTTGCAGTGGCTGGGTGTGACGCCCTCGCACAGCCGGCCGCGTGTGTCGAACGACAACGCCTATGCGGAGAGCGTGTTCCGGACCTGCAAGTATCGCCCGGAATATCCGAGCGAAGGCTTTGCCACACTGGACGAGGCCCGTGCCTGGGTGATGCGCTTCGCGGCGTGGTACAACACCGAGCACCGGCACAGCGGTCTGAACTTCGTGACACCGGAACAGCGCCATACCGCGCAGGCGGAGGACATCATGAAACAGCGCATTGAGGTTTATGAGGCGGCGCGTGCGCGCAACCCGCGCCGCTGGAGCGGTGACAGCCGGGACTGGTCACTGCCGCAGAGTGTTTGGCTCAACCCGGAAAAAACGGCCAGCCCACAGGCTCAGGCCGCATGAAAGAAACAGTGACAACTAGCTTGAAAACCGCCGAAAGTACCCGGCCAGAGTCCACCCCTGGAATGTCGACATACAGTACTTCCAAGACACACAGGCCGTTACACCGGATGTCCGCTCTGGGGCCGTATACCGCCGTTTAGCGAATACTTATATAAGCGTCAGCTGTAAAACCGGTTTCGGGTGCCGATCTGCCGTTCCCTGGCCCTCTACTTCGGTAATGCCACAGAAGCCGACGTTTCAAGTCCTCCCGAAGGCTTCTTCCTTCCGGCTCTCAGACCAGCCCAAACGGTACGCCACATGAGCACGCTAGGCCATTACGTCACCAGCATCGGACTTGTAACCGACATCGTGGGGGCCGCGCTCATTTTTAAGCACGGCATACCTGCCGACCTACTCGCGCTCGTGAAGACGGGGGTTTTCGTGACTATCGACGAAGACGATCCGCGAGTACGATCCAGCCTCAGGACACACAAGAATTGCGCCGAAGCCGGTCTCGCCTGCTTAATGGTGGGCTTCGCTCTACAGCTAATAGGTAACTGGGTTTGACATATTCCGCTTCCCGCTCCAGCAAGTCGAACTGGTGGCGTTGCTGGAGGTTGGTTGTTACCTCTCTGGCTTACAGGTACATACGATCTTCAGAGAATTTAGACAATGTCCCGGCCTAAGATTCCCCCTGATATCAAGCTAGCGGTTAGGCAGAAGTGTGGCTTCTGCTGTGTAATATGCGGCTGCCCTGTATACGACTACGACCACATTGAAGAATACGCAACTGAACAAAAGCATGACGCTAACAATCTTGTCTTGTTGTGCCCCACCTGCCACAGAAAGAAGACGAATGGGCTAATTTCTAAGGGCAGAATTCGCGAGGCCATAGAAGATGTTCGAAATACCCAAAGAACGGGTCCCGACGATATTGAGAGAAAGGACTATTTTATAGAGATCGGGACCAACCTAATTAGGTCTTGTCACAACAAGGCGTTTTCGATACACGGCTTTGGCGATCTGTCTATAAACTACGATCACGGATCATTGATTAATGCCAATTTGTATGATGCCAACGGCGAGAAGGCCATAGAGATCATCAACAATGAGTATACGCTATGCAAGAGCACGTGGGATATCGAGTGGGAAGGTAAGGAGCTCACGTTCAGGAATAGGCCGAGAGACGTGTTCGCAAAATTGATTTTTAATGTTGACGTAATGTAACTATTCAGTCCATTCTGCCACGATCAGCTATTTTGGACCTCGTCCATCCTCATAAAATCCGGATCCTTGCCCTGGAAAAGCAGTGTCAATGCGTGAGTAGCCGTCATGCCCTGCTTGCGACACGTTGACAGGTAACTGCGAACCCGACAGAAGATCTTTGCTCCCTCCGTGGAGCGGAAGCAACCTGAGATCTTCTGCTGCACCTTGGTCATGCGCAGATCGTTCTCACCCTGATTGTTGGTGAAGGGGACACTCTCCACCTCCATGAAGCGCAGGACGTCTTGCTCGAAGTCGCGCAATCGCTCCAGCAGGTTTCTGGCCTTCGATCGTTTGAGCCGGCCCCGTTTTCCCTGCCGTTGACGTTCATCGGGCGGTGGACATTCGGTCTCCGCCTTTTTAAGTAGCCGTCGATATCGACGGCGCCACCGTGTGGCCTCACCCACTGGTAAACAACCCCCGGCATCCGTTACCGCTGTTGCGAGTTCGATCAGCAAGGCCTGCATCTCCCTGGCCCACTGCTGCTGATCCTGTTCCCAGGCTCGCTCCAGTTCTCGGAGGTGATGGGCATTGCACAGGGCATGGGTGCAGTCGTAATGGTAGTACGGCTTCCAGTGATCATGGCACAACACGCCCTTGAAGAAGGGCAGGATGCCCATCTCATCCATGGCATCAAGACCCCGCCTGGCGTGGGGATAGAACCAGGTCAGTGAGGCGTTGGAGGCACAGTGCAGCCACTGGCGCTTCCCGCCGATGTTGATGCCGGTCTCATCGGCATGCAGGAGGTCAGAGCGGGCAAGCTGGGTCTTTGCCCACTGCTCGAAGGACGCCAGCCCTTCATAGGCTTCTTTGTTGAAGTTGAAGACCGAGCCCGCACTGACCGGAATATGCATCTGATCCTGGAAGTGATCGCGTATCCGATCATAGGGAATCAGCTGGTGCTGGGACATATAGACGGCATTTGCCTTCAGGTTGAGGCCATACTGCACCGGCCGATTCACCCCCTCCGGAAAAGCGGCCACAAATCGATTTCCCTGGTTGTCCTCAAGAATCTGTGCCTGGTATTCGATCACGAACCGCGAGATGTCGATATCAATGACCTGGCGACTTTCATGGCCTGCCTCCCGATACGATGATCCCTTGGGGAGCGTGCGACGGTCGATGGTCAGAACTTCCACCTCGTCCGGATCAGCCACCGGCTGCAAGGTGATCCCATTACGCCCCTTCTGCCCTCCCGGCTTCCTGCTGCTTTGTCCCCGCCGGCTCGATTTCTTCCGGTTTGGATCCGCGGAGGGTGGCTTGCTGCTGTTCTTGCTGTTGAGGGTCGTGCGGTTGAGCAGCAGGGTCACCAGAACAAGCAATACTTCCAGCGCCGAGCGCAGTGCAGGCGAAAGATCTTTCTCCTGCTCGAGAAGTTCCTTGACTGAGTTGATCGATGAATCAACGTCAATAGCGTCTAGCTTCAACCGCCCGCATCTCACATGATCTTGAGTGAGATCATTATCGCACGGGTTTTCAGGACGAACTTTTAGCGTCTGTCAGCTAATCTGAGGCGTTTTGTAAAATGACCTCGCGTCGTCGATGACGTTGCTCGCAAACAGCCATTAGCGGGCTTCTTGTGGCTTAGTGGAGTGGCTATAATGGCGAGTATGTCACCCTCACTGAAACAGAAGAAATTGCGCTAAAACCTTGTCAAGCACTTTCTTCAGTTTTTAACTGAATAGTTACGACGTAATTTTGTTAAGGGGTCGCTTCAAGACAAAATTCGGAAAATCCATTTGGCTAAAGGACGATGGAATCTTTGTAAACCCGATCATTGCAAAAATCTTGACCAGAATGCGGTCAAGCGGCTTGCTTCAACACCTCTAAATAATGCAACAACTCCGATTGCACTGTGGGGTTTGCACTCATTGTCAGCGTGAGTTTGCCTTGCGGCTTGGTCAGCCGTCCGGCACGCTGGATGAGTTTGCGGCGAAGGGTACCCAGTTGCTCGAATCGCCACAGTGGTGCGCGCTTTTCGGTAGTATTTCTTTCCTGGGCATAACAGTGCATCTGCATTTCCCGGTTGAGGTTATGCGCCAGCACGGCCGAGAGGAGGTAGACTTGATTGCCCGCTTTTCTTCGCGTTGGCACGTAATCCATTTGTGTCTGCGACTTGAGCTCGGCGAACAGGCCTTCCTGAGCACCGCGTCCATTGTGGAAGGTCAGTGCCTTCTTGGCCGAGAGTTGCTTGTTGGTGACGATCACCTTGAAGTCATAGCCGTATTCGTAGGGGATGAACAGGTCCAGTTGGATTGCACCCTTAACTTGTTGGCGGTTCCTGGTTCGGATAAAGACGAATCGGTATCGGTCATTCCAACTCGATGGTTTCCAGTTCGTTTCGAAAAAGCTCCACTGTCCGTTCAAGCGGCGCCAGCGCTTTCGATTCTCGATCAATGCCTTGAGATCGCTAAAGCGTTCGAACGGTACGCTGATGGTAAACTGAACCCCTTCAGTGTCCAGCAGGCTGACAATGTCATCGCTAAAGAAAGCGCTGTCCATGCGGACCTCAATGAGGCAATGCGGCAAAATAGCCTGTATTTCCCGTAGGCAGGCCAGAATGAACGCCGTGGCGCCATTGGAATCATGCACGTTGCCCGGGCGATGCCAGACATCGAGCACCTGACCCGTCTGGGCGATGGTACAAAACAGCGGGTAGTAGCTGCGCTGCCCTTTCTTCTTGCGGTTAAAGCCGACGGCCGTGCCTTCGGCGAAACGGCCGGTGGACAATACAGAGCCGTCGAAGTCCAGGGTGATGCGGGCCAGCCTCAAACGACTGAGTTGGTCCAACACCCGCTGCCGGCTGAGCCGACGCAGATGGGTGACACTTCGGTCATCCAGGTTTGCCAATGTACGACTGACGGTCGCCACATCCGGCAGGCGCTCAAGCCCCAACAGGCGGCGCACCATCGGATCGTCCTGGTAGTAGCGCATGTCCTGAAGCCGGCGATAGCCCAGCAGGAGGTGAACGATCAGCAACAGGACGATGACGCCGTGTCCAAAGATTGGACTGACGGTCAGATGACGGAAACACCCGGCCAGTTGCTGCTTGAGGTCAATACGTTGAAACAGCGATTGGTACACCACCAAACCGGCAAACGAGGTCAGTCGCTGATCCTCAAATTTGATCTCGGGAATGCGGTGGGTCTTGCGATGGATGGCGGCTTTGCTAAACTTCACGTTGACGGTCTCTTTTGGTTGAGTTGCTGGATTGGCGTTCACAATTCTACCAAACCAGAGGCCGTTTTTTATGGCCGAATACCCTCTTTTTGCTTCAATTTCCATGTGTTCTGGATCTCACTCTTGGTGAAGTCCAGCGATAGAGTCGCTAAAGGTGGCATAGCCTATAAATAAGCTGGTTTCTGCATAAATATCGACGCATTTATGCAACTACAGGGTAAACAAGACCCTATTGGCACAGGGTTGTTTTGTCGCGCATTGTCAGAACGGCTTGGTCATAACCGATAACGACGAACACATCAACCGCATGGCGTTGGTTCGCGATTTTGCTGGCCCGGGTTGCGAGATCAAGAATTTGAGAATCATTGGTACGACCAGCGAATCTGTGAAGCCAGTCGATGGGATTGTCAATTCAATGGGCATCCAAGGGGTTGCCATGTTCTCCTGCAATAACGCACTACTATGGGACAACTGGTGTTTCGAGCAGCTAGACCGGGCGTGTAACAAGTAGCAAGTGTCCGCTGACAGTCACCACGATTCCCCCGCTTCGTCCGCATCAGCCCCACGGCCCAGCATAACCACGTCCTGCTCTATCTCGGGCGGATCAAACTCCTTTCTCTTCCGCCCCGGTTTCCGCCTCTTCCTGGTTTTTTCAATGTCCACCAACTCCCCCTGACCATACTCACGCTTCATTTCGTCCCGCGCGGCGGCAAGCTCCTGTTTCAGTGCTCGGACGAGTTGTAGCTGCTGGCTGATCTTGAGCGCGTTGTCGGCTAGGCCACGGCGTAGCCTGTACAGAACGACAAGTGCACCATGCAGGGAAACGTCTGTTGCAATAGACCGCGGAAAACAGTTACCAGGACACAGTCGGGCCGAATGCTCCCCTAGAAGTCGACTCCACGAACGGCAACGTTCAGTATGGTCGGGCCATGCACCCAAGAATGCCGACCGTCCGATTTGGGTCGTTCTCGGAAATTCATCTGCCGCTAATATTCACAGGCGCTAAACGACCACTTTTGCGGTAACCTGCCGTTCAGAACTCGGGCAGAACCAGCGCCCAATAGCGGCAACTACCGTGAAGTCCGGCCTATCTAAGCCACTGAATCAAAATCCCTAATACCTTGGAGGACAGCCCTGACCTCCGGGGACGGCGCGATGCAGAGAGTTCGATATGCGTCCACGATGGGGAGCCATATCAACTCGCTGATCTGCAACGTTGTGCGCGTTAGACCCCGCACCGGACTCGAACCTCCTCCACGGCTGTCGCGATGTGTGGCCGCCCACCGCCGACCAGCCGCCGAAATCGAGACCGGCGTTTCGCAAATGAGACTTCGTGCCGGCGCACCTGTTGCTGTCGTCCCTTCGTGCTACCGCCGGCTGGCGACTGCCAGGCGCTCGTTAACGGACGTTGCGCCCGGTTTGCTCGATGGCGGTCTTCGGCCAGAGGACTAAACCGCTCGCGCGGTAGGGGTGGCACGGTTTGCGGTGATCAGCACGTTAACCGTCTGTTTCCTATGTTGTGAGTTGAGGCATTGCGCCTCCTCTCACAACAGGAGCAGACCCATGACACACACGACCAAGCCCATCAGTCCGTTACGCCAGCGCCTGATCGAAGACATGGTGTACAGGCCCCCGGGCGGCATAGGTTGAGGCGGTGGAGGTTTCTGTTGAGAATGTGATTGTCGAAGTCACTAACCAGCAGAAGGAAACACTCCACCATGAAGCAGAATAGCGAGAAGACGTTGCCGGGTCTAGCGGAAATCGGTCTTGGATTAGAGGACCTGATTCGCCGGGGTGCCCGGGAAGTAATCCAACAGGCCGTGGAAGCGGAACTGGCCCAATTGCTTGGGCAATATGAAAACGTGAAGACCCTCGCCGGACAACGTGCGGTAGTGCGCAACGGCTACTTGCCCGAGCGCGAGGTGCTGACCGCCGTAGGCCCAGTGCCTGTGCAGGTGCCGAAGGTCGGCGACCGTTCGGGATCTTGCCCGAGGTTGTGATGGCGGCGGCAGGATGACCGGTGGCGTTCGACGATCCGCTTCAACGCACAGCCCGGCCAAGCCATCGGCCCGGCCGGGCTGTGCACAGATCATTGACCAAGGCGACCCGCGCGTATCACCTACTGAACTTGCACCGAAGCGGAAGTCATGCCGCCTGCGTCGCTGGTCAGCATCACGGTATCGGGTGTCTGGGTGATACTGTTGAAGTTCTGCTGATAGTAATTCACGCCGGCTTTCCACCCCACTTGGCCCAATACCGTCTGGGTGCCGTTCGTGACCAGTGTCGCAGTGATCACCGACGATCCGGCCGGCGTTGCATCGGAGTTCGCTCTGACCCAGAACTGGTTTTTGGCGGCGAAGTAGATTGCCGAGACCACGGTCAGGTTGTCCCCGGCAGAGCCGCCGCCGCTGTCGCAGTGTCCCGTGCCTTCGACCGCGAGTTGTGCCGAACCACCGCCCGAACTCGTTACAGTGATGCAATCGGGTGCGACGCCGATGCCGCCGAAGGTCTTCTGGTAGAAGCCCTTGGAGGCATTCCAGGAAAGGATCCCGAGCACCTGGTCGACACCGCTGGTGGTTGCCGTCGCCGTGAGGTTCGCGCTCCCGGGCGGCTGCAAATCGGAGGATGCGCGGACCCAGACGTAGTCGTTGCTGGAGTCATAGGTTGCCCGCGATATGGTGACATTGTCGCTGGTGCCCCCGCCGCCGCTGCCGGGGTCGGGTGCGACCGGGCCGAAGGCGGTCTGGGTGATGGCGCCGCCTTCGGTGACCCGGTACAGGTGGTTGCTGCCGACGTTGTTGAAGGTGTCGACCAGACCGCTCGGCCACTCCACGCGCAGGTTGACACTGGTGTTGCCCGCCAGACCGAAGTGGATGCGCTGGTAATTCTGCGACCAGCGGTGGGCGCCGCCGTTCTGCTCGCGCAACTGGGTGACGCCGCCGGCGGTCGCATACACCTTCGCCCCCACCGCGTCGCTGTTGGACACCGTGCCCGCCAGGTCCAGTTCGATCCAGTGGTTGCTGGTCACCGTGGTGTTGCGGTAGAGCTGGTCGGGCGAGTCGAAGCGCACCGGAAACAGCTCCACCCCGTTGGTGACGAACAGGTCCACCTTGCCGTCACCGTCGTAGTCGGCCACCACCACGCTGTCGCCGATGCCGCGGTCGTCGGTCACCTCCGAACCGATCGGCCCCTGCGCCCCGCCGGCGTTGGCCACCAGGTCGAACTGGCCGTTGCCCCGGTTCGCATACAGCCGGTTGGCGATGTTCTCCACCCCGCCGCGGCAGACCATGTAGACGTCCAGGTCCATGTCGTTGTCGAAGTCCGCCGCCGCCACGCTGTCGCAGCTCACCGCCGCCCCCAGGTCGCCCAGGTTGGTGCTCTGGGTCAGCGGCTGGGTGGTGCCGGCAAAGCCCTGGTCGTTGTTCAGCAGCATGACCGGGCTCATGGGGCCGTCGATCGATTCCAGCCCGGTCACCACCAGGTTGGACACCGGCGCCGAACTGGTGATCACGATATAGGCCGTGGTGTACTGGCCGCCGTTGGCGATGTGCACCTCCCATTCCTGGGTGCCCGGGTTGTAGCCGATGTAGACCCCCCGGTCGTCGGCCGCCGTCGGGCTGTGCGGCTTGATGCCCTGGTTGCGGGTCTCCCCCGCGTTCAGCGTAAAGCGGTACGAGGTCGAGTTGATGGAGGTGCTGGCGCCGGGATGGTAGCCGCCGCTGCCGAAGTAATAACGCACCAGCCCCAGGAAGCTGTACATGCCGACGGACAGATCGCCGTTGGCCGATTTGAAGCTGAAGTACTTGTCCGCGTTGCCCGGACTGGTCGTGAACCAGGCCTCCACCACGTTGCTGCCGAACTGCTTGGCCTGCACCGGCCGGATGCGGCCGCGCACCAGCAGCACGTCGTTGCGCTGGTCGCCGTTGAAGTCACCCACCGTCGAGTCGACCGACGGCCCCACCGACGGGATGTTGCTCTTGATGTTGCGGAACGGAATGTGCGACAGGTCGTAGGCCGCCGTCGGGAAGGTGCCTTCCGGCCCCCCCAGGTAGTCCAGCGTGCCGTCATTGTCCAGATCGATCAGGTGCCCGTAGTTGGTCGAAATCGTCGTGTTGAACCCGGTGGTGCTGGCCGAATCCGTGAAGGTGCCGTTGCCCGGGTGCTGCAGGATCGACCAGCTCCGGGTGCGGCTCTGCATGAACAGGTCCAGGTAACCGTCGTTGTTGTAGTCGACCCACAGCGGGCTCCGTCCCTCGCGGTCATCCAGCAGCCCGGCGGCGGCGGTGCGGTTGATCAGCACCCCGTCGCCCTGGTTGACCATCAGCTCGCCGTCCCAGCGCGCGCCCGTGGTCACGTAGATGTCCTCGTCACCGTCGTGGTCGAAGTCGCCCCAGGCCGCACCGTGCTGGTCCGCGAAGTGGTTGGACGCCAGCCAAGCCTGGCCGGGGTCTGCCTTGGCCGTGACGTCCTTGAAGGTTCCGTCGCAATTGTTCTTGTAGAGCCCCGCCTGATCGCGGTGATGATTGATGAACAGATCGGGACACCGGTCGTTGTTGAAATCACCCCAGGACGCGCCCCAGGCCTCCGTTTGTGCAAACGGCCCCGAAACCTGTTGAAAACTGATCGCTCCGGCGGCCGGCGAACCCAGCACGCACAGCAACGCCAGCGCCTTGATCAGTCCGGTACCCCGGGTACCGGTACCCCGGGTACCGAAAACACTGCATTCAATTCCCTTGTTCATAGCCCCCTCCGTAAACTTGCAAATCGTGAATGAACACCAATCCCGCTACTTTCCGGCCGTCTTCAATGACGCCGATCGTTATAATCGTTATAGATATGACCGCTCGGCCAAGCTCAGGATTACGTGCGCTTGCCCGGCGCATTTATATTAACCGGAATTCCATGAACGGCTATGACAAATCACATTTCAGATTGTCATAAACAGAGTTTTTATTAGCCATCAACTGCATTTGCACTGCCGTGGAACCTATCGCAATCATAGCTCACAATGAAGACCCCTGCAGGTAACGCGGAGTTCCTTCCGCACAACGCCGGCCTGTTGGTCCATCTTTGTCCACCCGGGCATTTCATTTGGACTTGTCGCACCACGAAAGGGCAGCCGCTCATTGGGCGAACTGTCCGCCGCAGGCAAGTCCGGCAGGCCGCACTCCATATACGACCCCGGGTCGGAACAGTAGGTTCCCGTGGCACCTCCCGGACTTGCGCGTGATCCCGCTGTCAGGGGGGCAAGGTGCCGTGGCGGTCGACGGGTCCGCCCGAGCATGCGCCGGTAGCGCGCAACGACGGACCTGCCGCGCGCGGCGCGGTCGATGCTTGCGGCGAATCCACGCGGCCGTTGTCGGCGAGTCCGGCTGATCGCTTCCGATCTGCCGCCCACTTGAGGAATGTCAAGCGCCCGTTCGCGATATCGGGGACGGCTGTCCTTATACTTGGAGGCGAAGGAAATTCGTCTCATAAGGGAGGAGCGCAATGGACAGGGAAGCGGGGTTTACGACTGCAACGCTGACGCTGGGAATGGCCGCGTTGCTTCATACCGGTTGTGTGTGTGCGGACATCGCTTTCCAGGACGTTACCACGGCCGCCGGTATCGACGACAGCGAGGAGACCTGGGGTACGGGCCTGGGGCGACTACGACGGCGACGCGTATCCGGACGTTTGGGTGGACAAGCATCAGTTCGGACCGACCGTTCTCTATCACAATCTGCGCAACGGCACATTTGCCAGTGTCGCCGCCCAGGTGTTGAACCCGGACCATCCGACAACCGACACGCACAGCGTGGCGTGGGCGGATTTCGACAGCGACGGCGATCTCGATATCTACGTCGGCTGTTCCGGCACGACCGCGAATCTGCCGAACATGGTTTTCCGCAATGACGGCAACGCCAAATTCACCCTGGTTCCCAACGGCGGCGGGGCGCAGGGCACCAACCTCGGCAGGGTCGATACCCTAACCGCCGTCGATTACGACCTCGACGGTTGCCTTGACCTGTACGCCAGCAACGGTAGCTATCCGCGTCCGTTTTCATACGCCGGTCTCGGGCAGCTGTTTCGTGGCGTCGGGTGTGGCGACAACCACTGGGTCGAACTCGACCTCGAAGGCGTGAGGTCCAACCGCGATGCGATCGGCGCGACGGTGTACGCAACCACGCCCGACGGCAAGGTGCAGATGCGGGAGCAAGGCAACGGCATGCACAAGTCCGCGCAGGACTATCGGCGCCTGCATTTCGGTCTTGCCCACAACCAGTCCGTCGATATCCGCGTGGTCTGGCCGGACGGCAGCCGCGACGTTTATCCCGATCTGGCCGCGACGGTCTGCAGACTTTCGGCGAACCGGGCGTGGCCGGCGTCAGCGTCTATCTGCAGGACTGCACCGGCAATCTGCTGGCGACGACGACGACCGACGGCGGCGGTCAGTACCTGTTTGCCAATCTTCCGGTTGCCAGTTACCAGGTCGCGTTCATCGCGCCCAACGGCTTTCGGTTCACGCTTCCGTTTGTCGGCGGCACCAACCGGGGCACCGACAGCAACGCCGATCCCGAGACCGGCCTGGACGCCTGCCGTCCGGGTATAGGACGCATAAAAGCCCTTTTCCGCGCGAGTCAACCGGTCATTCACGAGTAACGAAGGGTCACGCGCCCCGCCACCACCCCGAAATCCTCTCCCTTTCAGTCCTCATCCTCGAAAAACTTCCCCTGCGACCGCTACCTTCCGACCCATCCCGGCCGGCCGTTCAGCCGATGCCCTGCCATGCACCCCGGGGTGGCAGCCTCCGGTGTCGAACGGGGGCGGCGGTGTCAGCCGAATAGAGCGCCAGGCGGCGCCCGGCTTTCGGGCTTTGGTACGGGCTCGCAGGTTTCCTATTTGCTCTTCAGGTGATCGAGGATCTTCTTGATCACAACCGGGTCTTCGATGCAGGCCATCACCTTCACCGCGCCGCCGCAGTCACGCCAGGTCTCGATGTCAATGTTGAAGACGCGTTTCAAGCGTTGTGCCCAGCTCATCGAGACCCGCCGTTCGGCCGGCGTTTGATCTTGCGTTTCATCCTCCCTCCTGGCCTGATTGCCCCTGCCCCGCTTCGCCGGCGTCACCTGCGCACGGTGCTTGCTGTTCGGCGCGAACACCCCATGAAAACGGGTGAGATTCACTCTTGGTCTGGGCACCAGTGCCGCCAAGCGGGCAATGCAGTCGAGCGGTTCGAAGATCACGTGCGTGGTCCCGTCGCGGTAGGGGGTCTTCAGCTTTCACCCACCAGCTCTCCCACATGTGGATCGATATTCGCGGCATCCAGGACAGGTTCATGCGCAATAAGGGCATCGATTACTTCGAGAACAGCCGCCGCGCCACCTATGTGCAGCAGCAATACGCGATCGACAATCCACTCAAGTGGAAAGGCTACTGCCACTGCTGTTGGGGGATCACCGCGAGCGATGGCCATGGGCCTGACACCATCAAACTCGACGGTAAAGAGCGGCAGTTCTTCGGTTACCTTGCGCGCGCGGTGCCGCACGGGCCCGATGACGGCATCATTGCCCCTTGGGCATTGGTGGCGTCGTTGCCGTTCGCGCCCGAAATCGTATTGCCGGCGATCGAGCATTTCACTCATCAGCTTGAACTGAAAGCGGTCAATCCCTACGGTTTCAAGTCGACGTTCAATCCAACCTATCCCGGAAAAGCCGGCAGTGCCTGCGGCTGGGTGTCGCCCTGGCATTGCGGACTCAATCAGGGGCCGATCGTGCTGATGATCGAGAATTATCGCAGTGGCTTGTTGTGGCGATTGACGCGAAACTGCCCATACATCGTCAATGGCTTGCGGCAAGCGGGTTTCACCGGCGCGTCGCTGTGAATGCCTCTTTACGCCGGCGCACCAGCCGCCTTCGCACGCGAAGGTGCCTCGCTTGATATTGAGGGCACGTCCAAGAAGGAGAAAAACCGGCGGTCCGGGTGAACCAGAGGGTAAGCGCGAGCGCTCGCGATCGCCCGGCGGGCGCCATGCGCCGAGCTGTATCGTGCGCCAGCGCACAGACGGCGCGGCGCCTCGTGCCTAATTTCAATTCGTCGAAGGTACGTTGTTCGACGCCGTTTTAGGAGAAGGACATATGTTACGCAACATGAGCGATCTGGAGGGCCACGCCATCCGCGCGACCGACGGCATCGTTGGTCACGTGAAAGATTTCTATTTCGACGACAAAGCGTGGGTCATCCGCTATCTCGTGGTCGACACCGGCCCCTGGCTTTTGAGTCGAAAGGTATTGATCTCGCCTATCGCGATCGACGCTCCGAACTGGATGGAAAAGATACTGACCGTCTCGATCACCAAAGAGCAGGTGAAAAACAGCCCCGCTATTGACACCGATAAGCCGGTCTCGCGACAGCACGAAATGCAGTACCTCGGGTATTACGGCTATCCCTATTATTGGGGTGGTGCCGGGCTCTGGGGCGAGGGACTGTACCCGGACATTATGACGCCGGCGACGTTGGTTTCGCATCGACACCGCCTGCCAAGCAGTCAGAAGCGCAGAAGGCTTACATGCGCGCGGATGCGGCGCGGCACGAGAATGACGACCCCCACCTGCGCAGTTGCAAAGCGGTAATCCAATCAATATCAACGAAAGAATCAAATGGCAGGAATTGAACAGTTGGAACTGGATGGTCATCGCGGTGAAATCATCGCCGGGATGAAAAGTCTGGTCGAAAAATATCGTGCGATTTTCGATTGGGATGTGCCGGATATCAATCAAGGCGTTGCGGACAAGCTTATCCTGGCGGAAATGCGCAAAGCCCTGGATGACATCGAAAAGCAATTGCTTGCCTGATCGGAACCGAAACGCGGCCGGAACATATTGAAAATCCAAGACCTAAAATCGAAACGGTGCAAGGTACGTTGATGACAGCTTCGTCGGCTGCATACATATTCGTCCTATGTGTTGTCTTGATGACAATATCCAGCTTTGTTCTCGGCGGAAGCCTGGAAACGCTCAAGTTGCGTTTCAATGTGTCCGGAGGATTGCTGGGCATGCTTGCCGCGCTAGGCGCAGCCACTCCCGAAATCTCATCGGCGGTCACCGCTTTATTCGTCAAGCAGCACGATGTCGGCGTGGGCATCATCATCGGATCCAACATTTTCAACCTGGCCGCCTTATTGGGGCTATGCGCATTGGTTGTGGGGAGACTGCCGCTAAGAAGACAGTCCATGATATTCAATGGCGCAATTTCGCTGATCGTGACCCTGCTGCTGATCTTGTTGGTCTTCGGGTTCATTTCAGCCCCGCTCAGTGTTGGGCTGTTGATGCTGCTGCTGGTTCCCTATGCGATTGTTTCGGGTTTAAAACCCAGTCAAATGAAACGATGGAGACTGCCTGCGGCAGCGCGCACATTTTTGACCGAGGCCTTCGCGTCCACCCGGCAAGCTTCAGGGGAAAACAAGGCAGCGATGCCGAAATCATGGTCCTGGGCCTGGATGGGAGGGGCTGCGCTGATCGTCATCATTGTTACCTGCATGGGAATGGTTCGTTCCGCCGTTGTCTTGAGCGACGCGTGGGGGCTGAACAAGACCATCCTGGGCGTGCTTGTGCTTGCCTTCTTCACCGGTATCCCTGATGTCATAACGGCCGTAAAGCTGGCGTTGGATGGCAGGGGAGTTGCCGTGATGAGCGAAGCGCTGAACAGCAATACCTTGAATATCGTGTTCGGAATTTGTGTTCCTGCGACCGTGTTCGGCCTCGGCACCCTGGCAGGGCCGACACTGTTCTCAGTATGGTGGCTTTTGGGCATTACGGTAGTCAACCTTTTCCTTTTATATTGGATGAACGGATTCACCAGGATGAGCGGAGCGCTTAGTGTTGGCTTGTATGTGGTTTTTGCCAGCGTCGTGATTGGCTGGAGGGCAATTTGAGCACTTTGGCCGTGTTTGCGAGAATGTGACGGAACATCAGCAACTGACGCTTACGGAAATTGGGGAAATATCCAAGATGAACCTGCAAAAAATCATAGATACCGCGAGGACCATGGTCGCCGGCGACAAGGGCCTGCTGGCGATGGATGAAAGCAATCCCACCTGCAACAAGCGATTTGCCAGCTTGGGTATTCCCCAGACCGTGGAGGCGCGGCGCGCGTATCGGGAGTTGATTGTGACCACGCGCGGCCTGGGCGAGTGCATCAGCGGCGCGATCCTCTACGACGAGACGATCCGGCAGCAGAAGAAGGATGGCACGCCCTTTGTCAAAGTTCTTACCGATGCGGGCATCATCGTCGGCATCAAGGTCGATACCGGTGCAAAGGACATGGCGGGTCATCCCGGAGAGAAGATAACCGAAGGCCTCGACGGACTGCGCGACCGTCTGGCCGAATACGCTCGAATGGGCGCCCGTTTCGCCAAGTGGCGTGCGGTGATCGACGTGGGCGATGGCATTCCGAGCCGGGCTTGCATCGATGCCAATGCGCATGCCTTGGCGCGCTATGCCGCCTTGTGCCAGGAAGCGGGACTGGTCCCCATCGTCGAACCGGAAGTGCTCATGGACGGCACGCATACCCTGGAGCGCTGCGCCGAGGTAACGGAGCAAGTCCTGCGAACGGTTTTCTATCAGCTTTATGTCCAAGGGGTGGTGCTGGAGGGGATGATCCTGAAACCCAATATGGTGCTTCCGGGACTGACCTGCCCCAGGCAAGCGCCGGAGGACGAGGTGGCCGACGCCACGGTGAGCTGTCTCCTGCGCGCCGTCCCCGCCGCCGTTGCGGGGATCGCGTTCCTGTCGGGTGGCCAATCCGCCGAACTGGCTTCGGCGCGTTTGAATGCCATGAATGTCAGGTTCAAGTCGCGCCTGCCCTGGGCCTTGGCGTTTTCCTTCGCCCGCGCCATCCAGCAACCGGCCTTGGACATTTGGCAAGGCAGGGAAGCCAATGTGCCGACGGCACAGCAGGCTCTGTATCATCGGGCCAGGTGCAACAGCGCTGCGCGCAAGGGCGAATACAGCGCCGCGATGGAGGGCGCATGAGCACGACGGCAAGCCCAGCAATGCCACTGCGCCTTTACCTGGTTCGACACGGCGAAACCGAGTGGTCGCTCTCCGGCCAGTACACCGGTCGCACGGACCTTCCGTTGACCGCGCGCGGCGAGGACGAGGCGCGGGGACTTGCGCCGCGTCTCCGGGAAATCCGGTTTGCCCATGTGCTGAGCAGTCCGCTGCAGCGCGCGCGGCGAACCTGTGAACCCGGGCGCCGCAGCCCCGGTGCGCGGGACCCAAGCGTAATTTCATACGGAAACACCGATGGCTGAGCGTGACGATTCGACCACGACAATTTTTTTCGCCCTTGGCGCCAACGCGCTCATTGCGGCGGCCAAGGGCGTTGCCGCCTGGGTGACCGGGTCCACCGCGATGCTCGCCGAAGCGGTGCACTCGGTCGCGGATTGCGGCAATCAAGGCCTGCTGCTGCTCGGTCTCAAGCGTTCGGCGTGGCCGCCCGATGCCGACTATCCACTGGGCCATGGACGCGCAATCTATTTCTGGTCGTTCATCGTCGCTCTGATGCTGTTCAGCATGGGCGGTATGTTTTCGATCTATGAGGGCCTGCACAAGCTGGGCAGCGGCCGGCCGCTGGAGGATCCGTGGATCGCGATCGCCGTGCTGGCGCTCAGCCTTGTCGCCGAGTCGGTGTCCTTGTGGAAAGGTCTGACCCAGGTCAATGCGCTGCGCGGCACCCAGTCGTTGTGGCGCTGGTTTCGCGAGACCCGGCGCAGCGAACTGCTGGTGGTGATCGGCGAGGACGTTGCCGCGACAGTAGGTCTGAGCCTGGCATTGCTCGCGGTGGGGATGGCGATGCTCACGGGTAATCCTGTTTACGACGCGCTCGGCAGCCTTGCGATCGGCATGCTGCTGCTGATCGTTGCGGTGTTCGTCGGCATTGAAGTCAAGGCGCTGTTGGTCGGTCAGAGCGCCGACCCTGCATTGCAGGAAGACATTTGGCGCTTCTTGATGGCGCGCGAGGAGATTGCCGAGGTGCTCAACCTGATCACGCTGCAAAACGGCGCCGATGTTGTGGTGGCGGTGAAGGCGCGCATGACGGAGAGCGATTCGGCTCCGGCCCTGGTCGCAGCGATCAACCGCAGTGAACACGCGTTGCGCGTGGCGTTTCCGCAAGTGCGCTGGCTGTTCTTCGAGCCGGACACGGAGAAATGATGCCCTACTTTGTATCGCGGTCCAAAATGAGGTACCGACTGTGTCAAAGAAAACCGTCACTCACGTCTGTCAGGTTCCGGGCCACTTGCGTCATGTAGACGCCGTTGGGCGCCGCGGTGACCCCGGCGATGTGCACGGCACGCGTCTTGAGTCGCATGACAAACAAGACGTAATAGGTCATTAAACCGCAGGATGTCCAGACCTCAACCGTAAAGAAATCCGTGGCGGCCATCACGTCCCAGTGCGATTTCAAAAAGGTCGCCCACGAGCTGCGTTTCTCTCGTTCCGGCGCCGGATCTATGCCGTGCCTTTTCAGGATATTCTTGACCCTGTTCGCTGCAATGACATAGCCGATATTAGTCAGTGCACCTTGTATACGGTCGTACCCCCAGGAGGGATTCTCCCTCCCCATGCGGAGTACCAAGTCGGTGATCTCTTGCGCAACGCGAGGTCGACCCGGTCCCTGCCTGGCATAGGTCCACTTCTTCGCGATGAGTTTACGGTGCCAGGTTCAGAGTCTTTGTCTTCATAATTCAATTCCTTTTCTTGTGCGCACCATCATTGTTTCCACCGACGCTGAACGCCCTTCGGCCTGAGCGGCGCACAGGCAGGCGCCAAAGATGAAAATGCATCCGGAAATATAATTCCACAGCAGCAATGCCATGATACCGCCGAACGTCCCATAAATTGCGTTTAAGGTTGCGAAGTTCTTGAGATAGATCACGAACAGGGTTTCGGCCGCCTGCAACAGCGCCGTGGTGCACAGGGCGGCTAGCCACACCTGGGCAAAACGTATGGGCCGGCGTGGCGCCAACCTGTAAAACAGACTCAGACCGAGAAACAGTACCAACAAGGGGATGACAAAGCTCCCCAGGACATAGACCCAGGAACGCAAGTCATTTGCTGGAAATAGCCAACCCGCCGCCATTCTCATCAGCGCCGGCGCCGCCATGCCGACGAGGACTGCAATCACCGAAATGCCGAGCAGCACCAGGCTTTTCAGCGGCAGCCGCCACCAGTTGTATGACTCGATGTCCCAGGCACGGTTGGTTGCGGAGATGAGTGTGATGAAACATTGGACGGCAACCCAGACCAGAAGGAGAAGCGCGACCGCACCCGCTTGCCCGCGCGCGTTGACCACACCGGCGATGGTATCGAATATGTAATGCTGCATTTCACCATTAATCGGGACAATTCTTTCCAGGTAGGCAATGATTTCTTGCCCGGCCCGGTCGCCGTCAATAAAGGCCGAGGCAATGGTGACAAAGAGGACAATCAAAGGAAACAGCGAAAAAAACGCATTGAAAGCAAACGCTCCCGCCCACTGTGTTCCGTCAATCTGCCAAAACTTTTTGACCGCGAGATAAAGTGTTGCCCAGACGCGGCGGGGGTTTTGGTCAAACCAGGTTGGCCTATTCATCTAGCTGCCTTTCTTTGCCGTGAGGTCAAAATACTCATGCGGCTTCCCGATAGTAATATTTTGGCAGCCCACCTGACCGTTCCTTACAAATGACCGATCCGTCATCGCGATTCATCGCCTTCGTGGCGGTTGGATATATCAGTACGTTGTCTTTACCCTGATGATTTCGTTCGGCATGGTAATGGAAGAGGTACTCACGCTGTGCACGCATTAGCGACGTTTCGCCAAACAGAATCAACTTCGATAAACAGTCGTCTTTCACCGATTTCACCCAACGTTCTGCAAACGCATTCAAGTTCGGACTACGCGCAGGAAGCGGTAACGTGTTGACATCACCGGATTCGATGATATTCCGGAATGACTGGCGGGCATGGGAAGCATAAATGCCCTTTTCCGCGCGAGTCAACCGGTCATTCACGAGTAACGAAGGGTCACGCGCCCCGCCACCACCCCGAAATCCTCTCCCTTTCAGTCCTCATCCTCGAAAAACTTCCCCTGCGACCGCTACCTTCCGACCCATCCCGGCCGGCAGGACAGCCGATGCCCTGCCATGCACCTCGGGGTGGCAGCCTCCGGTGTCGAACGGGGGCGGTGGTGTCAGCCGAATAGAGCGCCAGGCGGCGCCCGGCTTTCGGGCTTTGGTACGGGCTCACGGGTTTCGTCTTTGCTCTTCAGGTGATCGAGGATTTCTTGATCACAACCGGGTCTTCGATGCAGGCCATCACCTTCACCGCGTCGCCGCAGTCACGCCAGGTCTCGATGTCAATGTTGAAGACGCGTTTCAAGCGTTGTGCCCAGCTCATCGAGACCCCCCGTTCGGCCGGCGTTTGATCTTGCGTTTCATCCTCCGTCCTGGCCTGATTGCCCCTGCCCCGCTTCGCCGCCGTCACCTGCGCACGGTGCTTGCTGTTCGGCGCGAACACCCCATGAAAACGGGTGAGATTCACTCGCTGAACCCGGCCGCCTGGCTCACCGCATCACCAAACAGCTCATCGCTGCCCGGCAGCGTCTGCAGGGTGAATACTTTGCGGGATGCAAAACGTTGGAACCATAGACCGCGCGATCCGCGCTGTCGTCGGCCTGGGCCTTATCGCCCTGGTGTTCGTCGGCCCGCAGACCTTATGGGGCTGGATCGGTATCGTACCGCTGGTCACTGCCGTCGTCGGCTGGTGCCCTCCGTACGCGCTGCTGGGTATCAACACCTGCGCTGCGAAAAAATAATACTGATAGCTCAAGGTGATTGAGTGAAGGCCCCGGCTACGGGGCCTTTTTCATTGCATGACGATGAGTCTATCGCCCGCACCCGTTGTCGATGCAAAATCCATGGCGTCTGTCGGTAGACAATCAAGCGCCGGGCTTTTATCCTGTGGCATCGCAAAAACATCCAGATCCGAAAAAACAACATGCCGTACAGCGACTATCTCAACTTCCTCACCTACCCGGTAGCAAACAATCCCGCGCGAGACTGGCTGATCGCGCTGGCCGTATCAGCGCTGGTTTTTTTCCTGATACGCATCATCATCCGTGTAGGCATCACACGCCTGGCCAAGCTCGCGCAGGACACCACCACAATCTGGGATGATGCAATAACGGAGGCGCTATCGTATACCCGCGGCCTGTTCGTGCTGGTCATCGCCGTGTTCGCGGGCACGCTGTTTCTGGCGTTTCCGGAACGCATACACAGGATCATCTACAGCGTCACATCGGTCGCGCTGATTCTCCAGACCGGGCTGTGGCTCAACAACGTGGCGATCTACTGGCTGAAGCAGGAAGGTCAGCGCCGCCGCAAGATCGATCCAGCCACCGTCACTACAATCAGTGCGATCGGTTTCATCGGCCGCATGATACTGTGGGTACTGGTGGCGCTGCTGCTGCTGGACAACCTCGGCATCGACGTCACCGCGCTGGTCGCCGGCCTCGGTGTCGGCGGCATCGCGGTCGCACTCGCGGTGCAGAACATACTCGGCGACCTGTTCGCATCACTGTCGATCGTACTGGACAAACCCTTCGCAGTTGGCGACTTCCTGATCATCGACGAACACATGGGCGCGGTCGAAAACGTCGGCCTGAAAACCACGCGCATCCGCAGCCTGTCCGGCGAACAGCTGGTGTTCTCCAACGCCGACCTTCTCAAGAGCCGCATAAGAAACTACGGCCGCATGTTCGAACGCCGTGTCGTGTTCAAGTTCGGCGTCACCTACCAGACCCCGCGCGACAAACTGAAACTGATCCCCGTCATCGTGCGCGAAGCAATCGAAGAACAGGAAAAAATCCGCTTCGATCGCGCCCATTTCCAGGCCTACGGCGAATCATCGTTGAATTTCGAGATCGTGTATTACGTACTGTCACCGGATTACAACACCTACATGGACATCCAGCAGGCAATCAACCTGCGCATTCATGAGCGCTTCGAACAGGAAACGATCGATTTCGCGTATCCGACACAGATGATTTATGTGCACAACGCAGACACAGAGATGAAGAATTGAGACCTGGCAGGTATTTTTGGCGGCATATCACAATATCAGTGCCGGCTGGGTATCACGATATTTATGCCGGCAACATAATCACCTGCGGGTCTTCGATGCAGGCAATCACCTTCACCGCGTCGCCGCAGTCACGCCAGGTCTCGATGTCAATGTTGAAGACGCGTTTCAAGGGTTGTGCCCAGCTCATCGAGACCCGCCGTTCGGCCGGCGTTTGATCTTGCGTTTCATCCTCCCTCCTGGCCTGATTGCCCCTGCCCCGCTTCGCCGGCGTCACCTGCGCACGGTGCTTGCTGTTCGGCGCGAACACCCCATGAAAACGGGTGAGATTCACTCTTGGTCTGGGCACCAGTGCCGCCAAGCGGGCAATGCAGTCGAGCGGTTCGAAGATCACGTGCGTGGTCCCGTCGCGGTAGGGGGTCTTCAGCGGATAACGGACATTTTGCGAGGGTGTGGGTCAGTTGCGTGAGTTCCTCGCGGGTTGGCGCTTTGACCCAGCAAAACCGGAGTGAGCTATCAGGGCACTCCACATACACGCCATCGAGGAACAGCCTTTGAAAGTGAATGTTGAGATTCAGCGCACTGCCGAAACGCTGGATCAGTGTGACCGCGCCGGTCTGGGCCTTCTTTTTCGTAAGCCCCGCCTTCTTGATCAGGTGCGTGGCAATGCAGCGGTAGACGATGCCCAGCACCTGACCCATGATCACCGGCCGGCTGGGACATTGACAATTTCCAACAGCCGCAGCGCCGCAAGAAAAGGGCGTCTGAATCAGGCATGGGTGATGCACCCGTGACGATGCTACGGGTCGGCATCAGGCTCGCAAGTCGTACACACTACAAACCCTCCCGGCATGGACAAGGACTCTCGAGGAACTGCGGGTGACCAACGCAGACGGTTTTTCGCTGTACGCCGGTATCGCGACCGGTGCCGATTAACGGCAGAAGTTGGCCAACAGTCGATGTACGATTGCAGGATGGGAACGTCGACACTTACCGGCACCCAAGCGGCATAAACGCGCAACGTCTCAAGCGGGTGTTCAATATCGATATCGAGACCTGCGGTGAATGCGGTGGCCCCGTGAAGGTGATTGCCTGCATTGAGGACCCGGTGGTGATCGAGAAGATACTGACATATCTGCAGGAAAAGCTTACCTCGGTTCCAGAGGTCTGCGGCCGCCAAGCCGGGCGCCACCGGCTGACCGGTTTGGCTGACACCATCAAACCCTTCACCCCATTCCAATGGCGATTACCCAGAAGGGAGAGCCAGGATGGCGGTTGCCCTGATGCCCGGGATAGCCGCGCAAGTGGTACGGGCGAGGGCGAATAGCTGGATAGTGAGTGCGGAATGACGCAGGATTTCGCCGTGGTGGCAGGGCGCAGGTCCCTTCGTTACCCGTGGATGATCCGTGGACGAGTGATGTAAATCGCGTTTGTTTTTCCTATACTTTGTCAGGGTTTGATTGTCCTGATTGCTATCCTGTCGGCGATCGGGGTGTTGCTCGGCTACGCCCCCAGCAAGCCATGTCTGGCCGCTTGCTCCAAACTCGCCGATCAATCCCAGCATCGTCCGTTAAAGGACCTTAACTACAAAGCGGAATTAGGAGATTGCTATGACCATCACTGCCGCACACCTTTCGCCGATCATTGCCCTCATCGCGGGCATCTTGATCCTTATTTTGCCGAAACTGTTGAACTACGTCGTTGCCATCTACCTTATCGTGGTAGGGCTTATCGGACTGAACGACATTTACCATTTCATCCACTGACAGCCTGGACATCGATCCAAAAAATAATCATTACGAAACTGCACACACCTAACCCCGCCTCGGCGCGGTTAGGTGTGTCAGCGGAGATCGGCTGGTATTATGCTTCATTCATTCTAACCCGGAGGTGTTCGAAATGACCGACAAAGACGAATTCACCGAAAAGTTCAAATCGCAGATCGACGAATGGAACGCGGAGATCAAGAAGATGGAAGCTCACGCGCAGAAAGTCCAGGCCGATGCCAAGGTGCAGTACGAGGAAAACCTGAAGAAGATGCGCGAGCAGCGCGACCAGGCCCAGGACAAGCTGAAGGAACTCCAGCAGGCCAGCGACACCGCCTGGGACGACATGCGCAAGGGTGCCGAGGCGATGTGGGCAGCGGCCGAGGAAAGCTTCACGAAGGCTTGGTCGCGGTTCAAGTAAAGGCGGGGCCCACGGCGGAACACACGGTCTCGAAGGTGTCGACGAGCAGCGGGGGTGCCCGACGCCCAGGGCATCAGTTCATGCCCATGCCGGGCGTACACAATGCAAATTCAGCCGCCGCCAAAAGCTGCGCGGCAGATTTTCGACGTTACGAATGACCGATATGGACTGCGGGCGGTTGACTGGAGAGCGTGAGCTTATCGCATAGAGCCCGAACCGGTTTTTCCTTATAATGGATTGACAGGAGAAGCCGGTATGAAGAAGCAAAGACAGCACTACGAACTTGATTACAAACGACGTATTGTCCAGGAGTACCTGGCCGGGGCGATCTCGGCTGAGGCGCTGGCCAAGCGCGAGGGTCTGGAGCGCGGCTGATTTCAGGTTGTCATACAGCAGCACCCGCGCCACGCCACCCCAGGCGTCAAAGGCGGCGACATGACCGCGCAGGAAGCTCTCCATGCGTTGGTTGAGATAGAAGCGCAGGAAGATCTGGCGGCTGAAGCTCAACACCATCACGAAGGCCATCAGCGGTCGCTTGGCCCGGCCGATCTGTACATGACCGAAGTGTCCCCAGTCGACCTGTGCCTGTTCACCTGGCAGGGTCTTCAGGCGCAGATACGCCTCGCTGGGCTTGCGCGGGCGCAGTTGCGCGACATGCGCCCTGAACTGGCTCGCGCCACCGGTGTAGCCGCGCGCCTGCGCCATGGCATACAGGCGTGCAGCGGTGAGCCGGGGAAACCGCTCGAGCGTTTCGATAATCATCGGGTGGTAGGGATCGACGATCGAGGCCTGTCGCGTGCGTTCGGCTTTGGGCAGGCCCGCCTGCGACAGCACCCGATCGACGGCGGAGTGATGAATGCCCAGTTGCCTGGCGATGGTATTCACACCCCAATGCTCGACGAAGTGATAGCGTAAAATCGTCGTTTCCAGCGCCTTGTCGATCGTCAATGGCAGTCTCCTGATGGGGCGCTTCATTCACGCTGCTCTTGGTAATCGAGCACGTTCGGTGGGACGAAGAAAGTCCTGTCTCAACAAGGGTTCGCATTCACGACCACAGAATTGGCAATCAATCGCCGCATTGGCATGTCGGCGCGCGCAGTCCTGAGGACTTTCCGGTGTGGTCAATGCCTGTGGAAGTAGAACAAGCGCCACCACCGCGGGGGAACCCTGATGCGTTACTTTTTGTTTTTGACGCGCCCGGAACCGGCGCTGGCGTGCGGCGTTGGCCAGGCGACCCCGGTGAGTCGAACGGTAACGGGAGCCGGCGCGTCGCAACGACCCCTGGCGGGCCCGTTCCGCGCAACCGCCGGCACAGTACACGTTCCCCCGATCGCAATCCCGGCAGACAAACACCTGGCAATGACAGGCGGCGCAGTGGTACAGCCGGGCACTGGGTTTCATCGGCACAACCGGCCGATGGGGGCTGGATAAAGACCACGCCCGGTGCGACACTGGCGTGGCTGTGCGAAAGCACGGTTTGGGGCGTAGCGTCAGCGTTGACCGTCAAATCGTGGCTGGCGTTACGCCCATCTCCTCGGCCAGCCTGTCTTACCTATTTCCAGATTTCCTGTCACCTGATGCGGGTGACTCCGCACCGGTCAAACCTCGGTCTTGCACACCAAGACGCCGACGCAGACTTCAGTGGCGGGTTGCCCCTGGAATGGAACCGCGGCAAATAGCCGCGGGTTTTCGTCGGCACTTGCATTATGGCGCTGTGCGCCTGGAAGCGGCCTGTCAGCGCGCACTCCACTTCGACAACATCCAGTACCGCGCCGTGCGCGTGATCCTCGAGAAGTCACTCGACCAACAGAGCGATCCCCAACAGTGCTTTGATGAGCTGTCGGACGCCTATACCGGCGCCGCTCGCTTCGGTCGCGATGCCCGCAAGCTGTTCACCAAACACTGACCCTGTGCCATGCACTTTCCGCCCCATCGATACGGCTCGATGGTTCTTCCACCCACCCACAACATCACCTTCAAATCAGAAGGAGTTATGCAATGAAAATCACACCATTACCCGAGCTGACACCCCTACTCAAACAGCTTCGCCAGTCAGGGCTACTCGATAGCCTCGACGCACGTAATCGGGAGGCGATCGAGAAACACCTCACCTACCCCGAGTTTCTCGCTCTGGTCATCCAGGACGAAGCCGGGCGCCGTGAACAGAAGAAGTACGGTATGCGTCCGCGTCGTTCCGGCTTCCGCGGCGACAAGACGCTGGAAGGCTTCGACTTTGACTTTAATCCGGGCATCAACCAGCCGCTCATCAACGAGCTCGCTCAGTGCCGGTTCATCGAAGAGAAAGTCTCCGTTCTGATTGCCGGCCCCGCGGAACTGGCAAGAGCCCTATCGCGCAAGCCATTGGCCACTGCGCGGTTCGACGGGGCTACGATGTGATGTTCACCTCGCAGTCCAGTCTGCTCTCACAGATCAATGCCGCTCGTGCCACGGGGGCCCTCGAGCGCAAAATGCAGATGCTGATCCGTGTCCCGCTGATCATCATCGACGACTTCGGCCTCAAGCCGCTCAAGCCCGGTCAAGACCAGGATTTCCACGATCTCGTCGCCGAACGCTGCGAGCGCGCCGCGACCGTCATCACCAGCAATCTCGACTTCACTGAATGGGGTGAGGCGTTCCCCAACAAACTACTCGGGGCCTCGACGCTCCATCGGCTTCGTCATGCGGCTTACCGACTGGTACTCGACGGCAAAAGCTATCGCACGCCACGTGGTCAGGCTGAAGCCGACCAATCAGCGGTTGCAAAGGCACCCAAAACCACGAAATAATTACCCCGTCTGAAGCGCTGAAATCGCGCTCCGCCGTGGCGCCTTTAGGGCGAACATCGGTGGCTCCATTAGCTGATCAGTGACACGGGCGTACACAAACGGCTTCAAGCGACGCGGTACCAGCGCGCTTGAGCCGGAGCGTTATGGCAAAAGACGGACACATTGTACGTATACATAGTGGATAGGTGTAGCTATGAAACCTGACGAACTTAGAAGCGAAATTGAGAGCTTGGAGTTGTCCGAAAAACTACTGCTCGTCGAAGACACATGGGATTCCATCGCCGCGAGCAACGCTGAGCTTCCCATGCCGGAGTGGCAAAAAAGGGAACTCGATAGAAGGTATAAGGAATACAAGGAAGGGAAACTGGAGCTTCATGATTGGAAGGCGGTGCATGATGAACTGCGTGATAAGTACAAATGAATCTGCACCACACTGCCAGAGCCAGGGATGATCTGGAATTGGCCTTTGCATGGTACGAAAGGCAAAGAAGAGGCTTGGGGTTTGACTTTCTCGATTGTGTGGAGACAGCCGCGAGGTCGATCCTTGAAAATCCGGAAATATATCGGACCATCTATGCCAAGTTCAGGGGCTGCGTTACTAGGCGGTTTCCGTTTTCGGCTTTCTACACCATTGAGGACACTGGCGTAGTAGTACATTCAGTTTTTGACAATAGGCAGGACCCGACGAAGAGGCCATAACAAGGCAAATGCACTCGGACGCCAAAAATCACCGCTCCCTATCGGTCGCACCGCTTTTTGTCGCCGGTGATTTGCGACGTTGGGCCGTTACTCAGGAGTGGCGTGATGCGAGTTGCCTACGTCAATTATCCGAACCCTCACGTCACGATTCATGGCGACGATGGATGTGCCACAATTCAACAGCAGCACAAGAAGGGGCAGTGGATTGTTCATCTCAATGTGCGCACCATCTCGACGGAACTGACTCGCTTCTCCGAGAAGCACTACCGATTCTGGGCCGATTCCGAAAGCAACGACCTGTGGATCTATGCGGACTTTGGCGACGCGGCGTTTGAGCGCGTGCTAATCGAGCACATCCGAAGCGTGCTGGCCTCACACTACTCGCCATTCGGGCGAGTTCGGACAACTCAGCACTGTGGGTAAGCGGCCCGACAAGCGCATAGAGTACGCGCGTTCCGCGTGCCGGACCTCCGCACCCCTGCGCGGTGCTCCGGCCGCTCATTCTTTTCGTCAGCGCTCACAATGATCGTATATCACTTCATCAATGAACAATACGGATTGAAAGGTCTTCGGGAGCGTCGCCTAAACGTTTCAGACATAGATGGTGTAAACGACCTATTCGATCTCCTGTCTGTAGCCGCTCCTACCAAGGAGGACCGCAAACTACTGCGAGAATGGCGCCGATCAAAGTGGACAGATCTATTTGCTCTGCACCTGACGGGCTTCGTGATCTTTTGCTGACTCGCCCGGGGACTGAGCCTTCTATGCGGGTTCTGTCCGTCGGCTCGCACGTTTGCACTCGGGCTTCCTTCCGACATCCCCTCGCGGGTTTGCCCTTGCCGTCGGCTGGTAGTTATAGTCGTCCACTCTGCGGACATTACAGGTACTCCTACAGGGGACTTTCACCCCATCAGTTCATGCCCATGTCGGGCGTACCCAACAGGGTGGTGAGTATTCGCCCCCCGCTGCGCGGCCGTCGAAACCCACACCCTGAACGTTCGACGTCAATCGAGTGTCATTGAGGAAATGGGAACAGAATGGAATTCCGACAGTTGATACGAGATAGAGCGCTGCAGCGAATACTCTTTTGCGGCATGCGGTGCGCCAGATGTCTCGGCCAGATCGAATGGTCTCGACGGCGGACGTGCGGGCAGCGCTTGAGGCCGGTGAACTTATAGAGGAATATACTGAAGATATCAGAGGCCACAGTTGTCTGATTCTAGGAAGAGCAAGTGACGGCCGCCCGATACATATCGTATGTGCACCGAAGGACGAATACTTGGCAGTAACAACGGTCTATATTCCAGATGAGGCTCAATGGTCTGACGATTTCAGAACGATGACTAAGTAATGACATGCAAGTATTGTCAGGGCGAAATGGTGCGCGGGAAAGCTCCGTTTCATATCGATCGAAACGATGTTCACATCAGCCTCGACAGCGTTCCTGCATGGGTTTGTACACAATGCGGCGAAGCCTATTTCGAGGAAACCGAGGTGAATGCAGTCCAGGACCTCATTAGGGCTGTAGATGAGCAAACAGATAAGCTCGCGCACTCAGCGTGAAAACTGTGCTTTCGCACGCAACGTCGAACAAGCCCATCCAACCGACGCCAGAAAGCGGTGCGGCTGATGGGCAACGTTAGGCCGACTACCGGATCCCGTTGGCGAAGGAGGAGAACATGAATAAGTCGGATTCGACCGAGAATCAATCGGCATCCGAGCTGATCGACAAGAGGATCGCCGATCTCGCGGACTGGCGCGGGGAGACCCTGAGCATGATGCGCAAGTTCATCCAAGATGCGGACCCGGACGTCGTGGAAGAAGTAAAATGGAGAAAGCCGTCGAACTCGATGCTCGGAGTCCCAGTGTGGTCCCACGACGGGATCATCTGCACTGGCGAGACCTACAAGGACAAGGTGAAGTTGACCTTCGCCAAGGGGGCTTCGTTAGAGGACACCGGCAGACTCTTCAATTCGAGCCTTGATGGAAACACCAGGCGCGCGATCGACATCCATGAGGGGGAGAAGGTGGACGCGCGCGCATTCAAGGCGCTCGTCCGTGCCGTGGTCGACCTCAACACCGCCCCCGGAAAGGAAAAGCGAAAGCGAACGAAGTAGGCTACATGTGCGGCGCCATACAACCGTAGCTCGTGGTGACGCGGCCTAATTGGGTAAGGGCGGGTGTTTCGATGAAGGATCAAAGTGGACAAGAATCAAAGTGGACAGATCTATTTGCTACACCCTGTAACCCGGTCCGCTGAGGTGGCGACGCTGCTGGACACCTTGATGCAGACGGACTGGGTGGTATACAGCAAGGCCTGTGTGCCGCACACCGATACGGTGGTCGCCCACCTGGCGCGTTACAGTCACCGCATTGCGATCAGTGATCAACGGATCCTCGGTATCGAGGAAGATCAGGTGCTGTTCCGCCACCAGGACTACCGTGATCGGGACAAGCGCAAGGTGATGCAGTTGTCGGGCGTTGAGTTTATACAGCGCTTCTTGCTGCAGGTGTTGCCGAAAGGGTTGATGCGGCTGCGGCATTATGGCTTTTTAGCCAACCGCTGCCGGGCGGAAAAGCTCAAGCTGATCCGGGCCGTGCTGGCACGCCCGGGTGAGCGCCTCGCAGCGTCAGCGATTGTGATGCCGGACGCACCCTGTGACGGGTATCCGTGCCCGAAGTGCCATCAGGGTACGCTGCGCGTCGTCTACCCGTTACCGCCGTTACGTTGGACGGGCGGCTGACCTGAACAGCGCCGGCAAGTGACCGACGGGGCGGATCGAAACGGGCGGCACAGCCGCCTGGGGTGGCGTTCGGCTTGAACACAGGAAAACCCACTGAATGGGCTGAACCGGTCAGGACAAAAGTGCATCGCAAGACTTCGATCAGGCTACATCGGGCGCATGAGTTGCCTCTATCGCCCCTCCAGACTTCGACAAGTCTGGTCCCGACGAATACAATCCCCTCTATATAAAGCATACCCGCCGCCGGAGGCGGCTTAGTCCAACAGATTCCTTCGTGGACCCTCAACAGTGGCGGGTCGTGCACCAAAGGATTCTGGCTCCATACGGAGTACTGTCGGAAGTGATGGTATTGGACGCGAAAGGCACACCCATTCGGCTAAGTGAGGGTGTTTGACCCGCCCTCCCCACGCCACTTGGCATGCAGATCTGCAGCAGGTGGTTCACAAGACGGGAGCACACGACAATCTCTAAAGAATAAAGAGATCGGTGACAATTGATTCTCATTTGTCAACGACCCCTTGTTGCTTTTAAGACCAAACACCAGGCGCCAGACATGAGCCCAATCGGTTACTTGTGCAAGAACGTTGTGAAGACACCTGGCTGGCTTAAGGTGCAAGCCGTCGCAGACATCTATTCGCTGAGCGGCTGCGTCTCCAGAAACTTTGCCGACTACGTCAATTACTGGAGACACAATGGATATTGGCTCTTCGACTCGCCATCGGTCATTGAAGACATCGCAAGACAGGAAGGCATCGACCTGACGGTAGCGACCTTATTCTACTACGAAGCATACAAATACGAGTTTGATGCAACCACCCGGGAATGGATCGCGTTCGGCCCGGAGCCTTCGTTTATTACAGACGTTCAGTCCCCGACAACCAAGAACCTCGAGGGTTTTGACGTTGTCACTTTTGCGGCGCACACAAGCCCGGAGTGTTCTCCTCTTTCCTGCAATTCCTTGGCAACAGACATCCCGGTAAATGAACATTGCCTGTTTCGCACCTTTGCAGAGGCCAAGAAGGCGCTGGAACTTGGTCTCTTCAACCGTTCCGAACCGGGCCCCTACCGCATCGTTGCGGTCTACACAGTTGCGGCGCCGGCAAGTTCCGCCTAGCGCAGCGGCCGAGAGTAGGACCGCGTCGTCGAGTACCTCGGTTCCCCGTCGACTGTGCCGACGGGCCGCCGCGCACCATGGGAGAAATCGAAACAGATCAGCTTATTCGCGACCTCCCGGACGTCCAGACTGTAAGACAACTGTAAAGAGCACCTGCATGTACGTAAGTGGGGTCGGTGACAAATGATCCTCATCTGTCACCGACCCTTTCCACCCGTATTCGCATGCCTGCCCCGACCCCGAATGTCCTGCTGACAGCTATACTTCTGCATGACCAACCTGGCCAGTGCGTCAACCGGACTGGTAAACAGGCTACGTGTGTCTTGCGGACGATCATTACGATTCGCGTAGTGAACCATCAAGGGGACGAAATGACAACGAACACCGAAAATTTGAGTTCGACCCTCCGACATGCGACGTTGGTTCTGGGTGTGCTCCAGATTCTGGTCGGTTGTCTGGTCGGATTCACCCCGCCGTCGGCAGTCGCATGGTTTCGCGGCATTGTCATGGCCCACATCGAGTTCACCGCGAACGGTGTGCTTATGGTCGCATTCGGTTTCCTGGTCAGAGAACTGTACCTGGGTCCAACCACGCTCAAAGTCTGGTTCGCGGCATTGCAGATTGGCACCTGGACCAATGGCGCGGCGGGTGTGGCGGCTGCACTGATTGGTGCATCGTCTACGCTCATGCCGACGATCTGCGAACAGTTTCCACCGCCGCGCGGCACGGACAGCGGCATCGTTTCCGGCTTGCTCCAACTGTGCGGGATAACCATCATCGTCGCCCTGGTGCTGACGCTTTTCGGCCTGCTTCGTCGCAAAACAAGCGGTCGGTGACAATGATCCTCATTTGTCACCGACCGCTTTTTGTTTAGATCAAAGGGGACAGTTCTATTTGCTACTAAGGCCGTCGGAAAACGCCCGAAATGGCAAACGTTCCCGAACGATAGCGCGCACAGGGAACAAGGTATCTCGGGGCGCCACAAAGATTACAGATCGAAGGGGACATATCTATCGTGCCGGAACGAATACGAAGCCCGACGCCGGCAGCGTCGGGCTTCGTATCGTCAGTGCAAACTACGGTTGGGCCTTTTCGATGGCCGTGTCATCCAGCTTGAGTCGATAGTAGAGCGCTTTCTTCAATGAGTGAACGGCCTGTTCCGTGTCTTTCATCGCGGCGGCCTTGTTGCCGCCGAAGTCGTGCGGGGCGGCACGCAGCTCATCGAGCACCTTGTTCATTTGATGGATGGCCAGGACCATCCGCGGGTGTGCGGCTTCCTCCGACTTCATCGTGGGGGTGGGCTCGGCTGCCAGCACCAGAGCCGCCTGGCTGGCCAGTGCAAGCGCCAGAAACGTGGAGAGCATGCCTTTCTGCAGTACCTTTTGACGCGTGTTCATGGATCATTCTCCGCTTGATGGTTGACATGGGGGCAGCGCGAACGCGATGCCGCATACAACAGGATGGCGGTGAGACAAACGCGCCTCATGTTGGTTCCGGTACTTCCTGTGAAATAGTTGGTTCGGCGCGTCCTGTCCTCCACTGCTGACCGAGGCAACGGGCGCAGATCTGTTTGCCCATTTCGAATAACCGTGACTCCGGTTCGGATTCAGAGCGATAATCGACCGACGCGATCGACGGCCCGCGTACCCGGTGTCACGGCAACCGAATTGGCAGTTCATATTCTGACCCCAAAGGTCCCTGTCCTCAGACAACTGGCAACTCGGAAACCCTAACGAGCGGTATGTCGGCCGCTGGAGCCGACGCGTCGCACCGCCATTTCTGTCCTGGCTCGACCTACCGCATGGAAAGCGCTGGCTGGACGTCGGGTGCGGAACCGGGGCGCTCTGCGCAGCCATTGCCGAGCACTGCACTCCGGCATCAATTGTGGGCGTCGAACCTTCCAACGGCTTCCTCAAGGTTGCGCGCGATACGCTCGAGCGCAGCGTCGTGCTCTGCCCCGGCGATGCAACCAGGATCCCGCTGGCGGACGCCGCGGTCGATGTCGTGGTTTCGGGACTCGTCCTGAACTTCGTTGCCGATTTGAACGCGGCCTTGAAGGAAGTCGCGCGAGTGGCTGCCAAGGGCGCAACGTTCGCGGCCTACGTCTGGGACCACGCGGGAAAGATGGAACTCATGCGCCACTTCTGGGACGCTGCTGTCGCGCTCGATCCCGATGCGCGCACACTCGACGAGGGTGTTCGCTTCCCATTGTGTCGGCCCGACGCACTGCTTGCCCAAAGGGGCAACGCCGCTTTTCGCGAAGCGGAAGTGACCGCAATCGACGTTCCGACAGTCTTCGCCAGTTTCGAGGACTATTGGGAACCCTTTCCCGGCGGCCAGGGACCGAGGAAAAGGGGTCGGTGACAAATGATTCTCATTTGTCACCGACCCCTTTTTTGTTCGGGTTTGCCCCTGCCGTCGGCTAGCAGTTTTCATCATCATGGTTATACTCACTCCTGATGATCAGGCACTCCTACAGGGGGCTTTCACCCCCTCAGTTCATGCCCATGTCGGGCGTACCCAAGCGCATTGAGCCGGACGCGCAAGGACAGCGCGCCGCTCAAGCTTCTCGCTGGCCCCCCGATTGGCGCTCGTGACATGGCTACGATGACAAAGTCTCCGTTTCTCGGGCGATGGCGGATTACCGAGATGGAACAGTGGGATCGCGACTACATCGATCTTGAAGGGCCAGGTTTTGTCGAATTTGGCAAGGGCGGCCTTGGCAGCCTTCAATTTGGAGCGGTGGAAGTGGGGCTCGACTGTAGAACGGCGTTGCGGGGTCAAGACGAGCGCATCGAGTTCTCGTTCGAGGGACACGACGACGCCGATCTCTGCTCCCGACGCGGCTGGGCGGAAATCCGCGAAGGTGGACTGTACGGCAAGCTCTTCTTTCATCGCGGAGACGATTCGTGGTTCAAAGCCATCCGCTCATGAGCCCACTGTGGCCCAACCACCCGCTCGAGCCGACCGCCGTAAGCGGGTATCACGCGCTTGCGGTGCCCTGCGCTGCGCTCCTCCGCGCCGGCTCAGCGCGAGCGTTGGAAGCCGATGCCGACGAAGCAAATTGACAGATTGATGTTCGCACAGGGCGGGCGCTGTTTTTTCTGCGACAAGACCTTGGCGAAGAATGAAGCGAGCGTCGAGCATTTGGTTGCAAGCGCAAATGGGGGCAGCAATAGCGATGACAACTGCATCATTTGCTGCAAAGCCGTAAACGCGCTACTGGGTAGCATGTCATTGAAAGAGAAGGTGCGGGTCATCCTCAATCAAGAAGGCCATTTCAAATGCCCAAACGGCTCCGGTGCGGGTAAATCCAGTCAAGGTTCGGCACACCAGAAACAGTCGAAGACGTTGGAGGCTCAAGTAGCCATTGTGGCAGCCAATTTGAAACAGCGAGGCCACGCCAGGCCACGCCGAGTGAAAACACTCAGAAGTACGATCGCGTCGCTATTCCCAGGTGTGTTGTCGGAGAGTCAGTTGAGCGCCTTGGTTCAGAAGCTCGAGTCTATGGGCAAGATTGCAATCGCTGGGAACGACGTTTCCTATCAACTTTGAAAGTGGCGTACACAAGAGGCTCCAGCCGACCGGGAAACCGGGATCACAAGGAGGAAGGATGGCCCGCGACAGTGACTACTGCTACGAACAAGGCCAGCTGATCCGGCTCTCGTTTCGGGAATGGATTCTGCCCGGCAGCTTCGAATACGCCCCGAGCCATGTGATCGACCATGAGCTGGATCTGTCGATCGTCGATCGGCGCTACGGCACCGAAGACGCCGGCCGTCCAGCCCATGATCCGGGCCGTTTGCGCAGAAAATGAACCATACCTGCATGCCAACCAAGTGGAGATCAACATGAGATTGTTCTGGCTTTTCCTCGCATTCTTGCTTTCGCCGCTCGTGGCCGGCGCAGCGACAAATCCCGACGATGCGGCTCAGGCAATAGCAACTCTCGATTGGCATGTCGGCCCCCAAACCGAAACTGTCGCCTCCAAGGCAACATTGAAAACTGATTCGACGCTCGCTTTTCTTGACGAGACGAATAGCAGGAAATTTCTGGAACTGACTGGAAACATACCAGAATCCGGGAATTTCGTGCTTCTATCGACCAAGTACAATTGGTGGGCCACATTTTCTTTCAAGCCAGTCGGCTATGTTAAAGACGACGAAAAGATCGACCCCAATGCCCTTCTGCAACAACTTAAAGATGCTGATGCAGCGGCAAACGAACAAAGAAAAACACTTGGCATACCTCCACTACATACCGAAGGCTGGTATGTCCCTCCCCATTACGATGCTGAGTCACACCGCCTCGAATGGGGCCTTAAGTTACGCAGTGAGGGGCAGGTGGTTCTCAACTACACCATTCGATTGCTCAGCAGAACAGGTGTCATGAATGCCACGCTCGTTTCCAGCCCCGAGACGTTGGATGCCGATGTGAGGACCTTCAAAGCGGCTCTTCCTGGATTTGAGTTCAATGGCGGTGAGCGTTATGCAGAATTCAAACAAGGCGACCGCGTGGCCGAATTCGGTTTGGCCGCGCTCATCGCTGGTGGCGCCGCCGCCGTAGCAACGAAGAAAGGTTTCCTGGCGGCGATTGCCGGTTTTCTTGCCGCCGCGTGGAAGTTCGTGGCTGCGGCAGTTTTAGGGATCCTGGCTTGGATACGCTCTCTCTTTAAGAGAAAATCGTGACTCCATCGTTTGAAATCATGCTGGTTCTGGGCGTCATAGGATTCTACCTATTCGATTCCGTGATGCTTCTTTACTTCAATGAACTTGTATACGTTCAAATGAAGCAGCGATGGACGTTCGCCCATCCTGACCCGCGTTGGCAAATCTTGGGGAAAACGCCTTATCTACCGAACCCGCTATGGCCGGATCGCCCTCTATTCCGCGTTTGCTGGTCGGTTTCCAGCCCCGACGAGCAGCAAGAAGACGCGGAGGCATTGCTGCAGTTTCTTGGTGCAGTTAATCCACTGCGCCACTTTACGCTCGTGCTGTTGGCATTATTGACCATAGGCCTGCCCGTTGTGCTTTTCAGCGCTGGCACCGGCTTGGCTTTTTTCATATTGCTTGGGCTCGTTTATGTCACTATTTCCCTAATGCTGGTCCAGATATTTCGGCAACGCGAAGCATTGGGACTATCCATAACTACGTTTGCGAAGTTGGCATTCGATTCGCTGGTGTGCGCTCCTTTCGCCCTTAACCTGGTGCGAAAGATAACGTTGCATAAAACCCTGGCGGGCGACGCCATCGGGCTAGCTCATGAACTATTTGACGACGCCACTTTTGGCCGGCTGATAAGTGTCGTGTGCAATCGGATCGATGAGGAGCTTGAACTTGAGGATGAGGAAAGTTCGCAGTACGGGACACTCAAGGACTATAGAAATCAACTGACGGGCATGGCGTCATGACATTTACCGAAGGGCTAGTCATAGTCGGTGGTTTAGTTTTGGGCTACTGGATCGTTGCGAGCCTGTTCAACAAGACGTTAGCTCCGTGGGCCAAGAAACATTCCAGCGATGACACCGGAAGTCACACGCGAAGTGACAGTGCTCAGTGACGAATCGCCAGGCAAGGATAGTTCAGGGGAGGAAGCTTTCGTTCCTGGGAGGTGGTTTCATATTCTTGAGGTGTCTGAAGGTGCCTCTCAGGAAGAGATTGTCGCGGCCTATAAGCGAAAGATACGCCGGTATCATCCAGATAAGGTGGCGCAGATGGGTGCGGAGATTCGCGAACTGGCCGAGCGCAAATCAAAACAGATCAATGCTGCTTACGACCATGCGATGAAACTGCGAAGATGATGCCAAGCAGCGCTCGACGGTCATAAATATAGGCGACAGATGGATGTTTGAAAAACGAACGCACCAAGGACCCGGCGACCGTTGTGGTCCGGGCGCTTGACGACCGCGAGGTCACCAAGGTATTGCAGACACCCGCCAGGCATGGACCGGTACTGCTGATTGCGGTCGGCCGGAGGCGAACGCGAGATCAGCGGCGGCAGGACTACCTGTCGAACAAAGAGGTCAGTGATTTTCGATGGCAGCGCGGCTTGACTCAGGGCAAATGCAACCGACATAGTTATTCCTCAACCCCGCCGTCCGATCCTTCCGGCGACTTGACGAAAAGGAGCACCCGCAATGAACGACCACGTCTACAAGATGATCGAAGTCGTCGGCTCGTCCAGCAAGAGTTCGGATGAGGCCATCGAGAACGCCGTCGCCAAGGCCGCCGAGTCGCTGCACCATCTCGACTGGTTCCAGGTTCAGGAGATCCGCGGCCAGATCGTCGATGGCAAGGTGGGACATTATCAGGTCACGCTGAAACTCGGTTTTCGACTGGACTAGGCGGATGGCCTTGTCACCCTGATAGCAGCGCCGGAAGCGTTCGTTCGAAGGGATCAGTCGCCATCCGATGGCCGGAACACCTGACAGAAGCGGCACCACCGGATTCGCGATCAGCGACCCAGGCCGCGCCCTGGTGGATCAGGTACCCCGCCCCCGTGTTCCCCGGGACTCGACCTTGGTGAACACACTCGCGTAAAGCACAGCAAGCAGCCCCGTCAAAAAGATTCCATCGAACGTCCCCGCGCCGCCGATCGAGGCAATCGGTGCGCCCAGGCCCTGCACCTCGCCCAGATTCAAGAGGTCCGCACCGATGAGCGTACCGAGGCTCCCGCTGATATAAGCCAGCGGCCCGGCGCGGTGCCGCGACAGCGACAACGCCACCACCGCCGTGGTGAGCGGCGGCACGAAGGCGGGCTCGGCGATCCCGAGTCCCGGCACGGGGTAAGCCACCAGGTGGCATACGAAAGTCACCGCCGCGACGCCCAGCAACCCGAGCACGTAGAGGCGGTGCTTCACCACCAGGTACAGGGAAAGCAGGACCGGCACCACCGCACCGCCGAGGTTGACCGCGATCACCGTCGCGGGCCAGTCGCGGACGACGGGAACCACGTACTGTATGCCGAAGAACGACACCACCGCGGCGCTTTCGATCTGGCGCTCGGGCAGACTGGCGACGGGGATATTGACGTAACTCAACAGCAAGGAAAGCAGCAGGATCGCGAATACGGTGCCGTAACCGAGGCCCATGCTTTCGGCCGCGTACTGCAGCAGCCGGCCGGCGACCAGGCCGATCAGCAGGCCGATCAGGGCGGTCAGCACCAGCATGTAGGGCATCGTGACGGGGAAGTAATGCAATCCGGAACTGAGCATGAACATCGACTCCTGGTGATTGTCTATGCGACACAACGTTCGGTTGCCGGCGCCGGCACGCGCGTACATTGCGTTTTGCGCGATCGGAACGGCTAAGGCTGCGATCGTGTGCGTGGCAACGCAATCTCCGCTGGCCCGCGCAGCGTCGCAATGAGCCTGCAGCGGTCGGCGCCTCGCCCCCGTGCGGCAGGATACAGCCGCCATCGAATCCCATGATAAAGCGGGTGTGCGCGCAGCGCGACCGATCGATGGCGTACCCAAGGCGTGCCCAACGGAACCGTTGCAGGCGAGTCAAGCCCTGCGCGTGATCCGGGGCGGCCCCGCCTTCGGAACCGGCCGGCAACTCCGCGGTCGAAGGGAATGACTGACACTGACACGGAGTAATGAGCAATGAACACTCGCATTCTGGCTGTATCGATCGCCGCGGCGCTCGCCGTGCCGGCGATGAGTATGGTTGCCGCGGCCGACGTGCCGGCAAACGAAACGCCGGCTCCGGCCGACGTGCAGGCCGACGCGCCCGCAGCGCCCGCTCCGGCGCAGGTGAAGGCCGCGGGCGGTTACCTCGGCGTCCTGCTGGGGCCGGTTCCCTATGTGTTACGCGCGCAGATGGGTGATCTCCTGCCGCCCGGTCAGGGCGTGATGATCCGCGACGTCGCGGCGGCTTCGCCGGCGGCCAAGGCCGGGCTGAAAACCTACGACGTGGTGGTCGGCTACAACGATCAGAAGCTGTATTCGGCGGAACAACTCAGCCACCTCGTGCGGGCGGAAAGCCCGGACACGACCGTGACGCTGAGCGTCGTGCACGACGGTGCGACACGGCAGACCAAGGTCACACTCGGTCAGGCGCGCGCCCAGGCGGCGGCCGGCGAATCCGGCCAGGAACCCGGCTGTCCGGAGATGGGGATGCCCACGCACCGGCATCACGCGGGTCCTTACTCGATGCCCCCGAGCACTGAGGAAGGCAGTTGGGAGAGCTTCGATTCGATGTCGCTGAAAAAGCTCGAAGACGGCAGCTTCAAGGCAGAAATTCAATTTCTTGGCAAGGATGGAAAACTCGTCAAGCAGGAATTCACTGGCACCCGCGACACGATCCGCGATCAGGTGATGGGTCAGAAGGACCTGCCCCGCGCCGAACGGCACCAGCTCCTGGAAGCGCTCAGCGCGCGCGACTATTTCATGCCGCCACCCGAGTGGTTCGCCCCGCGTTTCTATCCGCAGGAATGGTTCAACTGGCAGCCGGACTTCTGAGTTCGCGCCGGGTGGACAACGGCCGGCGACACGGCGCGCCGCCTCGTTGCGACGGCGGCCGCGACCGGTGTCTGCCCTCCGCTGTCAGGAAGCCGTCGTTGTTCGGCGACTGGTCTTGCGTTTTCGCCTGAGCGGGGATATAGCTTGGATGTCCGCTTCACTCTCTGATTCCTTCAACAGGAAGACCGGAATGGCGGGCAAGCGAAAAGCTCAACCGTCGATGCGCGACAGCGACTCCGGGCAGCAATCCATTGGCGGATGAGGAGTACGCACGCGTTCGGGGGAGTATTCGCATAGGGATACGTCACGTCGATTTGGCGCCGTCTGCGGCGGCGTTCTTGTGCTGTCTGCAGCATTGATCACCGGGTTGGGCCCACCGGTGCCGGCGAACGCTGCCTTGACCGACCGTGGCGGCGCGCCGAAAGCGTTTTCCTTCGCGTCCTTGGCGGTTCGAAATTGCGTTCACACCGGCGCCGGCACTTCCGGCGTCTTGCGCGGCCACGCCTTCAGCACCGCCTGCACCAGCGTCGCCAGCGGTATCGCGAAGAACACGCCCCAGAATCCCCACAGGCCGCCGAACACCAGCACCGCGACGATGATCGCGATCGGGTGCAGATTCACGACTTCCGAGAACAGCAGCGGCACCAGCAGATTGCCGTCCAGCGCCTGGATGATGCCGTAGGCCAGCAGGATGTAGCCGAAGTCGGCGCTCCAGCCCCACTGGAAATAGGCGATGGCCAGGATCGGCAGCGTCACCACCGCCGCACCGATGTAGGGGATGACGACGGACAGTCCGACCAGCGTCGCCAGCAGAACCGGATAGTCCAGATGCATGAAGACGAAGGTGGCGTAGCTGACGCCGCCGACCATCAGGATCTCCCAGATTTTGCCGCGTACATAATTGCCGATCTGCGCGTTGACGTCGTGCCACACCCGGTTGGTCAGCGCGCGATCGCGGGGCAGGAAGGTCATGAACCAGTCGATGATGCGGTGTTTGTCCTTCAGCAGGAAGAACACCAGCACCGGCACCAGGAACAGGTAGACCATGATGGTTATGAGGCCGACCACCGACGCCAGGGACATCGACACCGCGCGCTGGCCGAAGCTGAGAACGTCCGCCTTGACGGTATCGATCAGGTCCTGGATCTGCGACTCGCTGACCAGTGCCGGGTATTTCTGCGGCAGTTGCATCAACAGATCCTGGCCGATGCCGATGATGCGCGGCAGTTGCTGGACGAGCTGGCTGAACTGCCGCGACAGGCGCGGAAAGATCACCAGCAGTATGAAGATCAGGACGATCAGAAACAGGATGAAGACGATCGTCACGGCCAGGTTGCGCGGCACGCCCCGCGCATGCAGCGCGGTGATCAGTCCGTCCAGCAGGTACGCCACCACCAGGGCCGCCAGCAGGGGCGCGATCATCTGCCCCAGGGTGAGCACCACAACGAAACCGAAGAGGAGCACGGCCGCCAGCGAAACCACCTGCGGGTCGGACAGATACCGCTTGAACCATTGGCGGATCCGGTCCATCGATCAGGCACCGCCCTGCTTCAGGTGCTCGTAGCTCTCCAGAAAGATCCGCTCGAGCTGATCGATGACCTCGGCCGCGTCCTGGCCGTGCAGGATGTGCTGCATCACCAGCTCCGAGGTCGCGCCGAGCATGCTCTTTTTGTCCAGCATGAAATAGGTTTTCGACAGGCGGCGGATGGCTTCGACCACTTTTTCCCGGTCCGGCCGGGCGATGACCGCCGGTTCGGGAACCTCCACCGGCACGGCCTCCGCCGCGTCGGGCGCAGCGGACAGGCCCGGTTGCTGCGCGAGAAATTCGGCGAATCGGATCAATGCCGCCCGATCCGCTGCCTCGAGGCGTTCGAACAATGCCAGGAGCCGTTGAGCCTGGTTATCGACCATCAGGACGTGGCGTCGGGATGCACCTTGCAGTAGGCACGCGCGAAGGCCAGCAATTCGTCCATGGCGCGGTGACGGAACTTCTGCTTTTGATGCACGAACGAAAACGGGCGCTCCAGCGCGGGCGACAACTGCAGCGCTTTCAGCGTTTCCAGCTTCAGTTCCTTCTGCACGGTCGCCAGCGACACCACCGACACACCCATGCCGGCCTCGACCGCGCCCTTGATCGACTCGGGGCTGCCGAGTTCCATGGATACGTTGATCTGCGCGATATTGATGCCCTGCTCGGCCATGTATTCGTTGATCACCTCGCGCGTGCCCGAGCCCTCTTCCCGGCAGATATAGGGAAACGCCAGCAGCTCCTCGAGCGACACCGAAATCCGGTCCGCCAGCGGATGACGCGGCGAGACGACACCGACCAGTTCGTCCATCCGGCAGACATCCACCACCAGGTTCTTGTTCAGCACCGGCGACTCGACCACGCCGAGATCGATGGTGTTGTTTTCGACCATTTGCACGATGCCCTCGGAATTGGACACCTTGAGCTGGACGTTGACGTCCGGATTCTGTTTCTTGAAATCGCCCAGCAGCGCCGGCAGCATGTATTCGGCGATGGTGGTGCTCGCGCCGATGATCAGCATGCCGCTGATGTCGCCGGTCATCTCGCGCACGGCGCTTTCCATTTCGGCGTAGAGCTGAAAGAGGCGATCGGCGTATCCGTACACGCAGTGGCCGGCGTCGGTGAGGCTGATCCGGTTGTGGGTGCGGTCGAACAGGCGGGTGTTGAAATATTCCTCCAACTGGCGAACCTGGAAGGTCACGGCGGGCTGGGTCATGTGCAGCGCCTCGGCCGCCTTGGTAAAGCTGAGCAGACGGGCCACCGTATGAAACACCTGAAGTCTGCGATCCGCCATGGTTCCAGCCTCTTGGACGACGCCCAGCCGCTGTATCGGGACGATTCAGCCTTTTTTGTGAGGATAAAATAAATTAATCAGGCTGATAAAGATACAGCAGATTCAAGACGTTTGCATGGATTTTTCCGTGCCGGCCAGGGCGGCGCACAAGAAAGCCCCGGCCGTCGCCGGGGCTCTGGAACATGCCGGAACGCAAGCGCTCAGTGGGGCGTCGAGGCCTCGGCCAAGGCCTTCTCGATCGCCTTCGGGCTCGCCATCAGCGTCATGAAACTGTGCTCGCCCATCATCTTCAGATCGGGATACTGCACCGCCATGCGGAACCGCATGTGCAGCGCCACCACCTTGTTGCCGTCGACCATGATTTCGTCGGGCAGATAGGCCGTGCCTTTCAGGTCGCCGGCATCCACGGTGCTCATGATGAATCGGTCATCCATGTACTTGTCGTCGTCGCTGGCGGCCTTGCGCCCGACGCCGAAGACCGTGACGCCGTTGGGCAGGTCGAGGCGGTAGACCTTGGTGATGCCGGCCACGCCGTTGGCGAGGTTTTTCTCGATGGAGTCCACGGCCTCCTGATGGCTGGCATAGCTCGCCAGTTCATAGACGTTGTCGAAATACTCCATCCCGAGCGTGTAGTGGTACTTGCGCAGTTGCTTCGCCGTCAGTCCCTTTTCCGATCCGAACTGCTGGATCGCGCCCAGCGCCTTGCCCAGCGCCTGCGACACGCCGGCCAGATCGGAATCCAGACGGTAGGCGTTGGCAAGGTAGGCGGGATTCGCGTAGGCGACCTGCACCTCGTCGCCCACCTTAGTCACGGCCACGCGCCAGGGCGCGGCGAAACCGCCGTACTTGGTCTTTTGCGCAACCGTCTGCAATTCGTCGTTGGTGACGACAATCACCCGCGCGTTGTCGACGAACGTGTCCTTGTAGGGCGTGTACTCGCCCAGAATCCTGAAGCCGTTGGCGGTCAGCGCCTGGCGGGTTTCCTGCACCTTGGCGTCGAAATCGGCCGCACCGCGGAAGCCCAGGATGAAGGGCTTCAACATATCGTCCGCCTGCGCGCCGGCTGTGCCAAATAGGGACAGTCCGAGCCACAACAGCATGCTCTTGATCATTTTCATCGTTTGATTCTCCTCTCGATCGAGCCCGGAAACGGGCGGGTAAAACGACCGGGGGTGGGTCTCGAACCTACCCCCGGCCATTCAGGGTGCGGTCTTCGCCGCCTGCAGGCTCAGGGCCTAGAACTTCACCGCGTAGCTCGCCTCGATGGCGTTCTGCTGCATGGCGTTTCTGGCGGAGTAGCCGAAGCCGGTAAATGGACCACTGCCATTGTAGTCGGTTCCGACGTTGTTGCGCAGCGCGTGCATATAGGTCAGGGTGAACTCGCGGTCCTCGCTCGACGCATAGGTGAAGCCGACCGTCATATGCTTCTCGACCACCGCTGGCGCAAGCACGTTGAACAGCGCCTGATCGCCGTCATACGGCGCTTTCGCGTAGTTGAAGCCGGCGCGGAAGGTCCATTGGCTGTTATACGCGTAATCCACGCCCGCCTTGTAGACGGTCACGTCCTTCCAGCCGAAGCCCCAGCCGTTGTTGGTGCCCAGCGGCGCGGAAATCCCGGTGCCGGGCGCGGTGCCGTTGGACAGCGCGTAGGCAAAGGCGCTGAGGAACTCGTTCGCCGTCGGACCTTTGTTGGAGATGGACGCGACGTTGCCGTACAGAATGCGCGTGACGTCCACGCCGAAGTGCACTTTCGGCGTGACTTCGAGCAAAATCCCCGCGCCGTAGGTCGCGGGTATGTCGAAATCGCCGTGCTCCGCGAACAAGCCGGCGTACTTGTTGAACTTGCTCATGTAGATCTTGGAGGTCGCCGACGCGCCGATGGACACCGGCCCGAAGTGGCCCAGGTAGCCGATGCGCCCGCCGTAACCCCAGGCGTCATCGTCGCCGTTGTTGGTCAGATGGCCGGGGTTTGACGAGAAACCCGAGAACAGCCCCAGACCGTACGCGCGGAACCGCTGGTAGCCGATGATCGGCGAGAACCCCAGGGAGTGGTGCTCGTTGAATTTGTAGGCGATGGTCGGCGTGATCAGAATCTGCGCCAGGTTGACGCCCAGCGTCGAACTCAGGCCCGGCGCGCCGAACAGCCCGGCCATCGCCGCGTCGATTTGGGCCGGCGCCACGCCGAACCCGGTTTCGAGCAGACCTGCAAACCCGCTGGGCCCCGGCGGCGACGGCGGCGCGGGAAACGTGTTGTTGGAACTCTGGCCGATGACCGGCGCGAACGCGTTGAAATAGAGATTGTCGTTATAGCGGGTGTTCATGCCGCCGTTGGCGACCATTGCGAGCCCCAGCGTCAAAGCGCCGTGGTTCCACGCGAACCCCAGGTTGGGGATGGCAAACAGCGTCGCGCCGCTGTTCGTGTTCGCATCCATACCGCTGAGCGCAACGCCCGCACCGAGGTCGGGAACCGACAGACCGGTGGCATCGACGGTCGATTCACGCTGTGGGTTGAACAACTCGAGGCCGCCGTCGACGCGGTCGCCCATGCCGGCCAGCGTGGCGGGGTTGATTGCCGGCGCCAGCGAATCCTGGCCGTAGGCCATGCCCATGCCGGCGAGGCCGCGGTTCTTGGACCCGTAGCCGATCTTGAAGTAGCCGTTGGTCGCCTCCGCCAGCGGTGCTGCCAATGTCGCCGCCGCCACGGCGATCGCCATGATGGTCTGCCTGATGCCCGTTGTTTTCATGTGCCCGTTCCCTCGTCGTTTCGGTGGCCGCGCCGCGACACGTCATTCGTTCGAAGCGCCCTGTCTGTTGCGGTAGTGCAACGAATAATTGACGTGTCTGCTACAACATGGAGTAGCCTGATCCATATTGTCAAATTTCCAAACGGACTGAAGCAATTTGCGTGCCTCGCCTAACACCCTGATTTTGCGGCTCAGTCCCGCCAATAATCCGACGAATTCGCGCGCACGCAGGTTGCCATTTGCGGCATTCCGGCGATATCCTGACTCGCCGTAGCAACGAGACAACAACAATGGAGGAGCCGATCATGAGCCTGTCTTCCACCCGTGCCGGCCTCGCGCGCGGCGTTCTGACCGGCGCGCTTTGCGTGCTCGCCGCGGGCGCGCGGGCCGGCGGCTTCGCGCTGATCGAGCAGAGCGCCAGTCAGATGGGCGAGGCATTCGCCGGCGGCTCCGCCATCGCCGAGGATGCAACGACCATCTATTTCAATCCGGCCGGATTGACCCGCATCCCGCAGCAGTTCGTCGCCGGCGCCCACCTGGTCAACACCCAGGCGAAATTCGACGGCACCGCCTACGCGCTCGACGGGATCACGCCGACCAGCGGCGGCAACGGCGGCGACGCCGGCGGCCCCGGCGGCGTGCCGAATCTCTACTACGCGCTGCCGGTGAACTCGACGACGTTCTTCGGACTCGGCATCAACGCGCCGTTCGGGCTGCAAACCGGGTATGACGACCATTGGAAAGGTCGCTACCTGGCGGTGGATTCCCACGTCGCAACCGTCAATGTCAACCCGTCGGTCGCGTTCAGGATCAACGACGACTTTTCGCTCGGCGCAGGCATCAACGCGCAGTACATCGAGGCGAAGCTGACCCAGCAGGTCGACTACGGCAGCATCTGTTTCGGCGTGGCGCCGCCGGCGACCTGCGCCGGCCTCGGCCTGCTGCCGCAGCAGGCGGACGGACTGGCCAAGGTGCGCGGCGACGACTGGAGCATGGGCATCAACGCGGGCCTGCTGTTCCAGGCGACCGAACACACCCGCATCGGCTTCGCCTACCGCTCCAAGGTCCAGCACGAGTTGAAAGGCCGCGCCCGCTTCGACGACGCACCCGCCGCCATCGTCACGGCATCCGGCGGCCGGTTCACGGCGTCCGACATCCGGGCTTCGCTGGAGCTGCCGCAGACGTTTTCGCTGAGCGTTTACCACGACGTCAGCGACGCGCTGGCGTTGATGGCGGACGCGACGCTGACCGACTGGAGCAGCTTCCAGGAGCTGCGCATCAAGTACGACAATCCGGCGCAGCCCGATTCGACGGTGTACGAGAGCTGGAACGACACGCTGCGCTACTCGGTCGGCGCCAACTGGCGCACCAGCGGAAACCTCCTGTTGCGCGCCGGCGTGGCGTACGACGAAACGCCCATTCCGAACCGGGCGCACCGTACGCCGCGCATTCCCGGCGAAGACCGCCTGTGGACATCGCTGGGCTTCAACTACCGGTTCGGCCCACGGCTGTCGCTGGATGCCGGTTACTCGCATCTGTTCGTGCACGACCCGAAGACCAATCACACGGACGAAAACGGCCTGAGGATCACCGGCAGCTACGACGCCGCGGTGGACATCCTGAGCGCGCAGCTCAACTGGAATATCTGATGCGGGACAGCCCCTGTCCGCGGCCGACTGAAGCGCAGCCGGCGGCCCGGCCGCCTTTCAGGACTTGAACAGAATGCGGCGATAGCCGCCCGCCACGAGCGCGGCGGTGTCGATCAGCAGCGCGGGCAGCGGCGTCAGCAACGGGTAGGCCAGGTAGGTCCCGCGCCATGCCGGATGGAATTTCTCCTTGAAGCTCCGCAATCCCTTGTAGTTGTAGAACCGGTTCCCGTATTCGTAGGCGATGCGCGCGACGCGCTCGCCAGCGCGCGCATAGCGTGTGGTTCCGACGCCCGCCAGCGGCGCCACGCCCAGGTTGAACGCGTGGTATCCCGCCTCGCGCGCGTATTCGAGGATGTTGGCGAACAGGAATTCCATGGTGCCGGGCGGTGTGTCGCGGACGTGCCGCATCAGATCGATGCTCAGTTCGTCGTGACGCGCATAGTCGGGCATCAGGTTGGCGAAGGCGACGATGCTATCGCCCTTCCTGACGACCGCCAGTTCGCTGCGCGCCAGGTAGTTTTCATCGAACCGGCCGAGCGAAAACCCTTTTTCCGCGCTGTGGCGCTCCGCCAGCCAGGCGTCCGATACCGCGCGCAGCGCGGGCCAGAGCGCCGGGTCAAAGGGCGGCCGCAGCATTTCGAACAGCACGCCGTCGCGTTTGGCGCGATTGACGCTGTGGCGGACGGCTTCGCCGCGTTTGCCGGCCAGCGTGAAGCCGGACAAGTCGATGACAGCCATTTCGCCCAGTTTGAACAGCGCAAAGCCGGCATCGTGGTAGTGGTGCAGATTTCTGTCCTCGACCTCGTAGAAACAGGGAATCAGATTATGCCGGTCGGCAAATTCGCGAAACCCGATGATCGCGTCCCTGAACGCGTCGGGATTGCCGCAGGGGTCGCCCAGCGCCACCAGGCGGTCGCGAATCTGGCCGAACTGAACGAACGCCTGGCGGTCGGCGGACCAGTGAAGATACTTGTCGCCGGAGAAGAACAGATGGGAGAAGCCGCTGCCGCCGAAGCGATCGAGCACACCCTTGACGTCCGCGACGTCGTTGCGGTCCGGCAGCCTGCAGACCGCCCGCGGCGCGCGATACAGCGACCAGGCGATGACCCCGATGGTAAGGCCCAGCGCGATCAGCAGCCCGCGGACGAAACGCGATGCGGCCGGCGCCGCATCGAGGTGGAGCAACAGGTCGAGATTCGTGAGAACCCGGCCGTGCACCCAGCCGCCCAGCCAGGCGAACCCCGCGATCGCGACCACCAGCGCGAGCAGCCAGTTCAGATTCTGCACGCTCAGCAACGGGTAGCTTTGCCGGTAGAATCTCGCTGCCTGCGTGCGCAGCAGGAATGCGACCAGCAACAGCGCGCCCGCCTCCTCGTAATCGATGCCCTTGACCAGGCTGAGCACCGCACCCGCCACCAGCAGCACCATCGCCATGCGGTAGGCGCCGCGAACCTGCTGGGCGATGCCGCGCGAAACCGCGATGAGCATGACGCCGGTGACCACCGACAGCGAGTGGGAAAACTCGATGGCGACGTTCGGCACGTAGCGGGTCAAAAGCATCAGTCGACCGGCCAGCGCCGGGAACGCGGCCGATGCCAGCAGTATCGCGCCGGCGGCGAAGGTGAGATAGGCCAGCACCCGAACGCCGAGCGCCGCGAGCACGTTCAGCGGGATCCGCAGAAAAGACAGCGCGCCGCTGTCGCGCCACTGCCTGACCAGCGCCAGATGCTGCCAGGGCTTGTCCAGCGCCAGCCGGCCGGCACCCAGGAAGACGCCGATGACCCAGGGCACCAGAAAATAGCAGACGCGATAGATCAGTACGCCGGAGACCAGCGGTTCCGGGCTCGGTGTGAACGGCGACATCAGCGCCACCATCGACACCTCGAAGACACCGAGACCGCCGGGCACGAGGCTCAGAATTCCCAGCGCACAGGCGAGAATGAAGGCCGAGATGAACGCCAGCCAGTGAAACTGGACGCCGCTGGCCTGCAGCGCGACCGCCAGCACCAGCGCGGCGAGCAGCCAGTCCAGGGTCGATATCACCGTCATCGCCATCAACCCCGAAAGCCTGATACCCGCCGGCAGTGCGATGATCGAGGGCAGGAGCCGGCGCCGCAGGATGAGAAAGTAGGCGGGCAGATAGGCGGCGAACCCGGCCAGGGCCAGGAAACCGAGCCAGGTCGGCAGCGGCAGCCGGTGAAGCCCCGCCCCTCCGGTCAGCAGCACCGGCCAGCACAGCACCGCGAGGCCGACCGGTATCGAGAACAGGATGAGTGTCGAAAACGCAACGGCCTGCCCGACGCCGACCGTTTCGCTGGTAAACAGCAGGCGGATTCCGGAGCCCGCAAGCCCGGAAAAACCGATCACATTGTTGAAGGTGTTCGCGATCCAGGCATTGCGCAACAGCACCGCCGGCGCGAACCGCAGTTTCAGCATGCGCGATGCCTGCCAGTCATAGCAGGTCATGGCCAACACACCGATCAGCGCCAGCGTCTGCACGAGCAACAAGCGGGTGATGTCGACCGACCGGAAAACCGAGCGGATGGCATGGACATCCAGTTTGCCCAGCTCGCGCGCCGAAATGAGGAGCGCAATGGTGAAGAAGACGAAAGGCGCGACCCGCCGTATCCGGCGCAGGGCCGGTGAAGGTGCGGGTCTGTCTTGCAGTGAATGGCTCGAAGCAGTTTTCAAGGACACGTCCGACCGCGAACATCCGGCCGCCAGACGAAATCAAACCGGGACAGGGTCCGGAGTCCGAAGTCTGACAGATGCCGTGACCGCTTCCAAGCCCCGGCCAGGGTGCGAACAGCGCAATAAAAAACCGGGCGCAGGCCCGGCTTTAGCGAACAGGGGCGTTCGAGGAAACCGCGGGATCAGGCTTTCCTGATCAGAAACTCGTACTTTCCGCCCGCTTCCTTCGATTCCAGCAGTTCGTTGCCTGTCTGCTTCGCGAAGGCTTCGAAATCTTTGACCGAACCCGGATCGGTCGCGATAATTCGCAGGACTTTTCCGCTTGCAATGTTGCCCAGGGCTTTCTTGGCGCGCAGAATCGGCAAGGGACAGTTCAAACCGGACGCATCCAGTTCTTCATCGTAGTTGGCCATAAGTCAAACTCCTCAGGACATAATTTAGCTGGTACGGGTTTCTTATTTTCCGAGAGCGCCTCTTTATAAGTGAACATGCAACCAAACGCAAGCTTGCCGAGCGCGCAGGAATGGGCATCATAGGACGGAAACTCCCGGTTCATTAGTCGAAAGTGCGCCGGGAAGGGTTTGAGAAATCAGAGACATCCTATTGTATAAAATAAAATTATCCGGCCCGGCGGGGTCGGTCCCGCCAGGCCGATGCGGCTGCAACCAAAAGGCCGCTCCCCTGTCAAACAACGGGCCCGGTTTCAGGTGGAAGCGGGCCGCCGGGCGGCCGTGAGATCACCGCCGCCGGCACGGGCTTTTACAATCGGTACCGGTCTTTATCTATCCGCCCAATACCTTCATGCATCAGCCCGGCGTACCATCGGGTCCGGACCTTCAGCTCACCACGGCCGACTGATGCCCCACCCGGAAACCTAAGCGCTATGCGACGATCTTCTCCCCGACCTCCCGAACACCGCCGGTGGCCCGGCTGGGGAATCCTCGTCCTCACCGCCGTCGTCTGCGGCGGCGCAGACCTGGCGCTGGCCGGCGTGTCCGTCACCGATCTGCCGGAAATCGGCGATTCGTCCGGCGCCTTCCTGAGCCCCATCGAAGAGGACAAGCTGGGCAAGGAATTTCTGCGCAGCGTGCGCCAGCAGGCGCGCCTGATCGAGGACCCGGACGTCAACGCCTATCTGGACAGCCTTGGCCAGCGCCTGGCCGCGGCCTCCGGCGATCCGTCGCGCACCTTCACCTTTTTTCTGGTGGATGACGCCGCCATCAACGCCTTCGCGGGACCGGGCGGCGTCATCGGCGTAAACACCGGCCTGATCGACGCCGCGGAAAACGAGAGCGAACTCGCCGCCGTACTGGCGCACGAAATCGCGCACGTCACGCAGCGCCATCTGATCCGCGCCTACGAGGCGCAGAACCGGCTGAGCCTGCCGACCACGGCGGCCATCATCGCTGCGGTCCTGCTCGGCGTGGCGACCAACGCGGATGCCGGCATCGCCGCCGTGTCCGCGATCCAGGCCGGCAGCCTGCAATACCAGATCAATTTCACGCGCGACAATGAAAAAGAGGCCGACCGCATCGGCATGCAGTCCATGCGTTCCGCCGGCATCGACCCGTTCGGCATGTCCAGCTTTTTCGAACGCCTGCAGCGCTCGACGCGCCTCTATGGCGAGGGTCTCCCGGAATTCCTGAGCACCCACCCGGTCACCACCGACCGTATCGCCGAAGCGGCCAGCCGCGCCCAGGAGATCGGACACGGCGGCACCCGCGACAGCCGCGAATTTCAGCTTGCGCGCGCGCGTCTGGCGGTGCTCGAAAGCCGCGATCCGCAAACGACCCTGCGTTACTTCCAGAATCGCGTGAAGGAACAGCCGGATTCGGCCCATGACCGCTACGGCCTGGCGCTGGCGCTGGAACGGTCCGGTGACACCGACGCGGCGCGGAAAATCTTCGAGGCGCTGCGCAAGTCCGACCCCGACAGAATCCTCTACCGCACCGGACTGGCCGATCTCGACCTCGAACACGGGCAGCCGGACCAGGCATTGAAGCTGCTCGACGGAACGCTGGCGCTGTACCCGGGCGACGTGACCGTGTCGATTCACTACGCCGGGGCGCTGATGCGCACCGGTCACGCCGAGCAGGCGCGCAAGATGCTGCAGCATCTGCTGGAAAAACCGCGCGCCCAGACGCCCGAGATCTATGCACTCCTGGCGCGCGCGGCCGAAGCCGCCGGCCAGCGCTGGCAGGCGCGTCAGGCCACCGCGGAAATGTATTTTCTGAACGGCCAGACCAAGGCGGCCGTGCAACAGCTCGAGCAGGCGCTGGAAGCGCGCGACCTCGACTACTACACGCGCTCGGCGCTCGAAGCGCGGCTGAAGGAGTTCAAGGATATTGCGCAAAGCGAAAAGCCGTGACACCCCGCGGGCGGAATAATTTCACGAAACCCCGCGTCTTGACCACGAATCGATCTTGCCGGCGAGACCTAATCGGGGGCCGCTGATAAGGTTGCGCCCGACCGGCCCCGGCAAAGCGACTCGTTGCACGCCGTCGGTTTTGACTCGGTTTTACGCCCACGCTATAGTGAGTGAGCGTATGCCTATGAACTTCGGGTAACTTTTTGGCATTTTGCAAGGCCGGCATCCACCCGCGGGCGTGCCGCCGCCGTGAAAACGTTTAGCCCGCATTGCTCACCGGGTTTCGTCGCGAGGCGGTTCAGGTCGTGTGATGCCAGGCGTTCGTGACCGAGGCCGCGCAGGCGTAGCTGACACTACGTTGAGCAGCCCGACCGAGCGAACGCCTGGCAGCGCGCGGCATGACGCCGTCGCAGCAGGAACTCGGTGAGCAATGCGGGCTAGCACCTCGACTCACTGCAAGAGACCGCGTAAGGAGGATAACGATGCGGAATACAACCGGTGTCCTTAGCACGGCCTGTTCAGCGCTGGCGCTCGCCGGCAGTCTGAGCCTGGCCGCCACGGCGTTCGCCGCCGAGCCCCAGGAGGCCAGCGTAGTGGACCAGGGCAAGGAAATCGCCTTCGACAGATCCAAGGGCAACTGCCTCGCCTGCCACATGATCGAGGGCGGCACGCTGCCGGGCAACATCGGACCGCCGCTGGTCGGCATGAAGGCGCGCTTCCCCGACAAAGCCAAACTCAGGGCGCAGATCTGGGATTCCACCAAGGCCAAACCCAACTCGATCATGCCGCCGTTCGGACGCCACAAGATTCTGACCGAGAGCGAAATCGACAAAGTCGTCGAATTCATCTACACACTTTGAGACGCGCCGCTGGAGAACTTAGGAGACACGCTCGTGATTAGTATGAAACGCAGAATATTCCTTCAAGGCTCGCTTGCCGCCGGTGTCGTGGGCGCGGCCGCGACCGCCGGTTTGCTGGTGCCGACACGGGTTCTGGCGGCGTGGCCGGCCGCCGCGTTCGACGCCAAGAAAGTCGACGAGGCACTCAACGCGCTGGTCGGCTCCGCCGCCAGCGAGGCTTCGGGCAAGATAACCATCAAGGCCCCCGACATCGCCGAGAACGGCTCAGTGGTACCGGTCACGGTAACGGCCGATCTTCCCGGCGTAACCTCGATCAGCATCGTTGCCGAGAACAATCCAAGCCCGCTGACCGCGTCGTTCGAATTGGGCAAGGGTACCGAAGGCTACGTCGCCACCCGCATCAAGATGGGCAAGACCTCCAACGTCATCGCCGTGGTCAAGGCCGGCGGCAAGCTGTACAGCGCGAAGAAAGAGGTCAAGGTAACGATCGGCGGCTGCGGCGGTTGACCGCACCGCTTTCGGCAGCCACTGACTTAGGGTTTTTCAAGAGGACAGATCATGTCATCAATCAAGATTCGAGCGAATATCGAAGGCGACGCAACCGTCGTCAAGGCGCTGATCAGCCACCCGATGGAAACCGGCCAGCAGAAGGACAAGAAAACCGGCGAACTCATACCAGCGCACTTCATTCAGGAAGTCACCTGCGAACACAATGGCACTACGGTGCTGACCGCACTGTGGGGGACGGCGATTTCCAAGAACCCGTACCTGTCTTTCAAGTTCAAGGGCGCGAAAGCCGGCGACACCGTCAAACTGAGCTGGGTGGACAACCAGGGCAACACGGACACCGACGAAACCAGCGTCGGCGTATCCTGACCGAAGCGGAACCCAAGGACTCGAAACACCATCAATCCGGAGGTGTAATACCTATGAAAGCTTTTCTGACCCTCGGTACGGTTCTCGCTCTCCTCACGGCAGGAGCGGTTTCCGCAGATCCCCAGGAAGACCTGAAATCCTTCCGCGACTACTACGCCAAGCGGTTTCCCAACGTGCCGTTCGAAGACTTCAACAACGGCGTCTACGCGATCGACAAGGCATCGCGCGAGCAGTGGGAAGCCATCGAGGAATTTCCGCCCTACGAACTGAACATCGAAAACGGCGAGAAACTCTTCAACACGCCGTTCGCCAACGGCAAGACGTACGCAAGCTGCTTCAAGAACGGCGGCAAGGGCATCCGGCAGGACTACCCCTACTTCGACAAGGCCAGCGGTCAGGTCGTCACGCTGGAACTCGCGATAAACCAGTGCCGCGAGGCGAACGGCGAAAAGGCGCTGCCCTGGAAGAAAGGCGACATCGCCGACATCTCGGCGTACATGGCCCACACCTCGCGCGGCAACAAGTTCGACGTCAAAGTGGACGATCCGGGCGCGGTGAAAGCGTACGAAGACGGCAAGCGGAGTTTCTATATCAAGCGCGGCCAGTTGAACATGTCGTGCGCCGACTGCCACCAGTGGAACGCGGGCAACCGGATCCGCGCCGATATTCTGAGTCCGGCGATCGGGCACACCACGCACTTCCCCACCTATCGCTCGAAGTGGGGCGAGCTGGGCACGCTGCATCGGCGTTACGGCGGCTGCAACGAGCAGGTCCGTGCCAAGGCCTATCCGGCGCAGAGCCCGGAATACCGGGATCTGGAGTTCTTCGAGACTTACATGAGCAACGGCCTGGCGGTCAACGGCCCCGGCGCTCGCAAGTAAGTCAGCCCAATAAGCCCGGTCCTCCGGGCTTTTTTAACCTGACAGCCGCCGCGGTCGCTTGCCGCGGCCTGCTGGAAACCCCAAGTCAGGACACTGCAATGAACATTTCCCGCCGAGAATTCATGCAAATGCTGGCGGTCGCCGGCGCCTCCGGCATCTCGCTGGTCGGGTGCGGCGTGCCCGACCGGAAATACATGCGCGCCGCCGAGGCGTCCGCCGCATCCGGTTCGCCCTACGAGTTTCCGGCGTTCGGCAACGTCTCGCTGATGCACTACACGGACTGTCACGCGCAGCTTCTGCCGGTCTGGTTCCGCGAACCGAGCATCAACATCGGCGTCGGCGACATGCTGGGCAAGCCCCCTCACCTGGTCGGCGACCGGTTCCTCAGGTTCTACGGCATCGCGCCCGGCTCCGCCGAGGCGCATGCGTTCACCTGCCTGGACTACACCGAGGCGGCGCGGAAATTCGGCAAGGTCGGCGGCTTCGCGCACCTGCGTACGCTGGTGAAGAAGGTGCGCGAACAGCGCCCCGGCGCGCCGCTGCTGGACGGCGGCGACACCTGGCAGGGCTCCGGCACGTCGCTGTGGACCAAGGCACAGGACATGGTCGATGCCCAGAAACTGCTCGGCGTCGACATCATGACCCCGCACTGGGAAATGACCTACGGCGCGCAACGCGTCAAGGAAATCATCGACAAGGATTTCGCCGGCAGCATCGACTTCGTCGCGCAGAACATCATCGACAACGAATGGGGTGAAGCGGTCTTCGAACCCTACGTCATCCGTGAAATCAACGGCATTCCCACCGCGGTCATCGGCCAGGCATTCCCCTATACGCCGATCGCCAATCCGCGCTACCTGATCCCGGACTGGAGCTTCGGCATCCGCGACGACCGCATGCAGCAGATGGTCGACGAGGCCCGTTCCAAAGGCGCGCAGGTCGTCATCGTGCTGTCGCACAACGGCATGGACGTCGATCTGAAAATGGCGTCGCGGGTCACCGGCGTCGACGCGATCATGGGCGGTCACACGCACGACGCGGTGCCCAAGGCGGTCGAGATCGCCAACGCCGGCGGCAAGACGCTGGTGACCAACGCGGGGTCGAACGGCAAGTTCCTCAGCCTGCTCGATCTGGACGTCAGGAACGGCAAGATCCGCGACTACCGCTACCGGCTGATCCCGGTGTTCTCCAATCTGCTGGAAGCGGATGCGGACATGGCGTCCTATGTCGAGAAGGTGCGCGCGCCCTACCTCGACAAACTGAACGAGAAGCTGGCGGTCACCGACGACCTGCTCTACCGGCGCGGCAACTTCAACGGCACGTTCGACCAGCTTATCTGCGACGCGCTGATGGCCGTACAAGGGGCGCAGATCGCGTTCTCCCCCGGTTTCCGCTGGGGCGTCAGTGTTCTGCCGGGCGAAGCCATCACCTTCGAGCACGTCATGACGCAGACGGCGATCACCTATCCGACAGCGACGCTGACCAACATGAAAGGCACGATGATCAAGAACGTGCTGGAAGACGTGGCGGACAACCTGTTCAACAAGGACCCCTACTATCAGCAGGGCGGCGACATGGTGCGCGTCGGCGGTCTGAAGTACGCCATCGATCCCGGCGCCGACATGGGCTCCCGCATCACGGACATGGAACTGGGCGGCAAACCCATCGACCCCGACAAGGAATATTCCGTCGCCGGCTGGGCGGCGGTCGGCCAGCCGCTGGAAGGCCGTCCCGTGTGGGACGTGGTAGCGGAATACCTGCGCGGTCAGGATGTCGTGCGCATCGGCGATCTCAACGAGCCGGTGATCAAGGGCGCGGAAAGCAACGCCGGTTATGCGCGCGACTGTTGATCGCCGCTGATCGGCGACGACAAGACGGCGCGGCAATGCTCCGCTTTCTCTTGCGCCGGACGCGGCGCGCGCCGGCAGCACAAGTGCTTCGGGCTCCCGAAGGAGCCCGACAGTCAATAGATATCAGGTGTGGGTCGTGTAGGATTCGAACCTACGACCAATTGGTTAAAAGCCAACTGCTCTACCGACTGAGCTAACGACCCCGAAACCGGAAACGAGGAATCATACCGCAGTTGGCTATCCCGGCAAAGGCCGCTCCCGTCAAACGGGGTTCCAGGCGCCTGAAGATGGTGGGCAGCCGCCGCAGGTCGACCAGCGCCGTGAACAGAGTCCGGTCGGTGCCGGGAAACGGATTGAGCATGAAACAGGCGATGGCCGCGATGACCGGCAGCACCATGACTGAATTCAGGTTGCCGCCGATGCGGATCAGCGTCTCGTTGCCGCAACCGCCGGCCTGCGTCGTGCCGGCGCCGAACAGCAGTCCGCCCGGCAGATTCTCGGCCCCGATGCGCTGGCGGCCCGATAGGGCGGGAACGCGGCGGCGGCGTTCACCCGGCCGGCGCGCTCCGGCAGCACGACGCCGATCAGCGCCACCCCGATGGTGAGCAGCCAAGCCCGGACGCGGCCCCAGTTGCCGATGCTGACCCCGTCGGATAGGGCGCCCAGGGTGCGGAAATCGGTCTTGTCGACCACCGCGCCGAGGACCGACGCGGTCAGGAATACCGTTCAGAGCAGCGCCGAGTGGGCGACCCCGAAATTGCCGAAACTCAGGGTGAAACCCCGTTATCCCGTGATTTGAGGGCAACCGCCGATCCCGTCAGCGATACCGCGTGGGATCGGCGATGCCGGCGTCGGCGAAACCGCGCGCGCGCAACCGGCAGGCGTCGCAGCGTCCACAGGCGCGTCCGTCAGCGTCGGCGGCGTAGCAGGAAAGGGTCAGCGCGTAATCAACGCCCAGCGCCGTACCGGCCTGGATGATCTCCGCCTTGGTCATGCGGATGAGCGGCGCACGGATATGGAATTCCGCGCCCTCGACACCCGCCCGCGTCGCTAAACGACTGAGGCGCTCGAAAGCTTCGATGTATTCCGGCCGGCAGTCGGGGTAGCCGGAGTAGTCGACCGCGTTGACGCCGATGAAGATATCGCGGGCGCCGAGCACTTCCGCCCAGCCCAGCGCGAGCGACAGGAAGACCGTGTTGCGCGCCGGCACATAGGTGACCGGGATCCCGTCCGACGGGTGCTCGGGAACCGCGATGGCGGCGTCGGTCAGCGCCGAGCCGCCGAACGCGCTCAGATCCAGCGCGATCACCTTCTGTTCGGCCACGCCGAGCTGCGCGGCGACGCGGCGCGCGGCGCCCAGTTCCGCCGCGTGGCGCTGGCCGTAATCCATGCTGAGCGCGTAACAGGCATAGCCGTCGCGGCGCGCGATCGCCAGCGTCGTGGCCGAATCCAGGCCGCCCGACAGCAGCACCACGGCCCTGCGTTCAGCGGCCGCGCTCATCGCCCCAGAGATATTTGTGAAGCTGGATCTGGAAGCGCACCGGCAGGCGGTCGGCCAGGATCCACTCGGCCAGTTCGCGGGCGTCCTGCTGACCGTGGCTCGGCGAGAACAGCACCTCGCAGCGCTCGGCCAGCCGGTGCTCGTGCAATCTATCGCAGGCCCAGCGGTAATCTTCGCGATCGCAGATCACGAACTTCACCTGGTCACCGGCTTTCAACAGATCGAGGTTCTCGTAACGGTTGCGGTCGCATTCACCCGATCCGGGCGTCTTCAGGTCCATGACCTTGACCACGCGCGGGTCGACGCCGCCGACATCCAGCGCACCGCCGGTTTCCAGCGAAACCCGGTAGCCTGCGTCGCAGAGTTCGCGCAACAGATCGGCGCAGGCGCGCTGCGCCAGCGGTTCGCCGCCGGTCACGGTGACGTGCCGCACGCCGAAGGCGGCGACGCGCGCGACGATCCCGGCGAGCGGTTCGGTCTGGCCGCCGCTGAACGCGTAGGCGGTGTCGCAGTAGCGGCAGCGCAGCGGACAACCGGTCAGACGCACGAACACGGTCGGCATACCGACCGTGTCCGCCTCGCCTTGCAGGGACAGAAAGATCTCGGTGATACGAAGGGTGCCGGGCCCGGGCCGCGGCTCGCTGGTCTGCGCGTGCGTCATGCGGTGATTTTACTACGAACCGGGCCGGGCCGGGGTGGCCCGGCGGAAACCCCGTCGTCGCGCTTCCCGGTCAAACCTTCACAGGGCGCCCGACTTTACCTGACCGTTGCACGAACAAACGGGCGGGCAACGGCCTTGCGTGCGGAATTCAACGCGCATGCGCAGGTTGGCGCTGAGCGCCAACCTGCCTTTATGCATTGGGTTTACCTTGCACGCCTTCGCGGTCAGCGAATTGGCCGCAGCCCGCAGTCGGGCAGGTTTCAATGCCCTTCCTGCTTCATGCGCGCGAGACGTTCATCGGCGAGCTGCGCTGCGCGCGTACCGGGAAAGTCTGCCACCACCCTGCCCAAGGTCGTGCGCGCCTCGCCCCACTGTTGCAGCTCGTAGTTGATGAACCCGATCTTCAGGCGGGCGTCCGGCACCTTGGCGCTGTTCGGATATTGCGTGACCACCTTCTGAAACTCGCTCAACGCCGGCTTGAACTCGCGGGTCACGTAGTGCGCTTCACCGATCCAGTACTGCGCGTTGTCCGCGTAGCTGCTGTTGGGATGGTCCTTCAGAAAACCGGTGAACGCGCGGGACGCTTCCGTGTACCGCTTCTGCTTGAGCAGATTCAGCGCGCTGTCGTAGGCCTGGCGCGCTTCCGGCGAATCGGACGGCGCCGGTACGTCCACCGGCTCGTCGGCGGCGGCTCCCGCGCCGGTCCCGTACACGGCGCCACTCGCGCCGGGTTCGACGCCCGTTTCCGGCGCAACGCCGCCCGGCTGCCGCGCCTCGACCGCGCCGAGCCGCCGGTCCATATCGAGATACAGATCGCGCTGCTTCTTGTCCAGTTGCTCGATCCTGTGCATCTGCACTTCCATGTCGCCGCGCAGTTGCTGCAGGTCCTGCCGCAACCGGTCCAACTGGTCCTGCATGTCGATCAGTCCCTGACTGTCGAGCTTGCGTTCGAGCTGGTCCACCCGCTGCTCGAGGTCGGCGCGGCTGGCCGCCAGCAGCGGACTGCTGGCGGCCAGAAACGCAAGTATTACCGGCGCAATCCTAATGCGCACCATAGACCAACTCCACGCGACGGTTCATCGCCCAGGCCGATTCGTCATGACCCTCGACCGCCGGCTTTTCCTCGCCGTAACTGACGGTGGTGATCTGGCTCGGCGACACACCCTCCAATTCCATCAGACGCTGCACCGAACGGGCACGGCGATCGCCCAGGCCGATGTTGTACTCGCGCGAACCGCGCTCGTCGGCATGGCCTTCGAGGTGCACACTCGCATCCGGATGTGCGATCAGATAACTGGCGTGGGCATTCACCAGATCGCGATCCTCGGGCGCCACGTCGAAGCTGTCGAACGCAAAGTAGATCACGCGCTTCGACAACACGCCGGTCGGATCGTCGAGCGACATCATGCCCGCGTCGCCGTAGGACGTCGCCCCGGTCGCCGAAGGCTCGCCCGACGTGTCGGTCGCGGCACCGCTCTGGTCTTCCACCGCGACTTCGCCGGCGTGCTTGCCGCCGGTCGAGGAACAACCCGCCACCGCCAACAGCACCACGACGGACATCAATACACCGAACCTGTTCATCATTACGTTTCTCCTGATTAAAACCGGCATCGCCGGAACTGTAGCCCAAAGGTAGTTCAATGCAACGCGCCGGGCGGCCTGTCCTAGCGCGTCTTGTCGAACGGCGACCAGACCGGTTCGCGCACCCCGCCCTGGCTGATCGAGAGCCGCTCGCGGAAGCGGCCGTCGCTGGAAACCGCCGCCAGCACGCCGCGTCCGCCCGACTCCGACGCGTAGATGATCATGCTGCCGTTGGGCGCAAAGCTCGGCGACTCGTCAAGCGGGCCGTCGCTCAACACGCGCAACTGGTCGGACGCGATATCCAGAACGGCCACGCGATAGCTGGCGCCTTCGCCGTGCACCATGGCCAGTTGCTTGCCGTCCGGCGAGAAATCCGGACTGGCGTTGTAGCTGCCGTCGAACGTCATGCGCTGCGCCCTGCCGCCGCCGGCCGGCATCTGATAGATCTGCGGCGACCCGCCGCGGTCGGACGTGAACGCGATGCTGCGTCCGTCCGGCGACCAGGTCGGCTCGGTGTCGATCGCCGCCGTCTGGGTGAGACGCTTGAGGGCGCCGTTGGTCAGATCATACAAATAGATCTCCGGATTGCCGTCGCGCGACAGGGTCAGCGCAAGCGAGCGCCCGTCCGGCGACCAGGAGGGCGCGCCGTTGACGCCGTCGAACGAAGCGATCTTTCTGCGTTGCGCGGTCGACACGTTCTGCGCCCAGATCGACGCGCGGCGCTTTTCGAACGAGACATACGCGAGCTGCGCGCCGTCGGCGGACCAGGAGGGCGACATCAGCGGGTCGCGGGAACTCAGCACGGTTTGCGGATTGTGACCGTCGGAATCGGCGATCTCCAACCGGTACTCCTTCTCCGCACCGCGCTTGATCTCGGTGACATAGGCGATGCGCGTGGCGAACGCGCCGGGCGTGCCGGTCAGTTTTTCGTAAATCAGATCCGCCACGCGGTGCGCGTCGAAACGCATGCGCTTGTCGGTGGTCGGTATACTATAACCGATCAGTTTCGCGCCCCGGTAGACATCGAACAGAAAGAAGCGGATGTTGAACTGGCCGGGACCCGCGGGCAGCACTTCGCCGACGACCAGGCTTTCCACGCCGAGCGTCTTCCAGTCGGGAAACCGGATATCTTCCGGGCGCACGGGCCGCGCGATCAGATTGCGCTCCGGAACGGGCGCGAAGCGCCCGCTGCGGCGCAGGTCGTCGGCGACGATCTGCGACACGTCCTCGGGCACGGCCGCGTCCTGACCGCCGAACGGCACGATGGCGATCGGCACGGCGCCTTCCATGCCCTGGGTGATCTCGATCGTCAGGTCGGCTGCGGCCGACAGCGGCCAGACGAAGATGATGCTCAACCAGAATGCGTTCAGTATGCTTTTCATGCGTCAACTCGGTTTGAATTCGAAACGAAACGACCGGAACTGATCCATCAGCGACGGGTCCTGGGGCACCGGCAACGGCGAGGCCTTGAACACCGCCGCCTCCACCGAACGATCGAATGCCGCGTCGCCGCTGCCGCGCACGATGCTGACGTCGACCACTTCGCCGCTGGGTATCAGCCGCACGCTCACCAGGCAGTTCAGCTCCTCGCCGCTGCCCGGCGGACGGATCCAGCTGCGCTGCACTTTCGCCTTGATCAGCGCCGCATGCTCGTTCACGGCGCGCTGATTGGCCGCCGCGCGCTCGGCGGACAGCCGCGATTCCTCTTCAGCCAGGCTCGCCGCAAGCGCTTCCTCGGCCTGGCGCTGCTTCTCGGCTTCAGCCTTCTTGCGCGCCTCTTCCTCGGCTTTGCGTTTCACTTCCGCCTCGGCTTTTTGTTTGGCTTCGGCCTCGGCTTGCTTGCGCGCCTCTTCGTCGGCTTTCCGCTTGGCCTCGGCCTCGGCCTGACGTTTGGCTTCCGCTTCCGCGTCGGCCTTGCGCTTGGCCTCCAGCGCCGCCTGTTTCTTCGCCTCCTCGACCTTGCGCTGTTCGGCTTCCTGCCGGGTCTTCAATTCAGTCACCCGGCGCTCCTCGTTCTCGCGCGCCGCTTTCGCCTCGGCGGCCTGACGTTCAAGCTCCTCGACCCGGCGCTGTTCGGCCGCCACCTTTTCCTGCTCGAGCTTCGCCTGGCGCTCGACCTCGGCGTCGAGCTTTGTCGAGTCGATGACCACCGCCTGCACCGGCGCGTCTTTACGATTGCCCTTCAGCGAAACCGTCGGCGTCCAGTCGAGGCTGAACACCAGAATGCCCAGCAGCACCAGGTGCACAAACACCGCCGCCGCAAACGCCCGCGGGTTTTCCCTAAAAAACTCCAGCATAAAGGCTGTCAGCCACCCGTCTGCTCAGGTTCCGTCACCAGCCCGATGCTGGGCGCACCGGCCTGCCGCAACAACGTCATGGCGGCGACGACCTTGCCGTAGTCGACGTGCGCGTCGCCACGCACCATGACGGCAACCGTCGGACGCTGCCTGATCACGGCCGACGCGCGCAGCACGAGCGTATCGGCATCGACCGGCGCGTCCGGGTCACCGCCCACGTTCACAAACATCCGCCCCTCGCGGTCCACGGACACGACCAGCGGGTCCTGCTGATCGGGACTGAGCGGTTCGGCGGTCGCCTTCGGCAGATCCACGTCGACACCCTGATTCAGCAAGGGCGCTGTGATCATGAAGATCACGAGCATCACCAGCATCACGTCGATGTAAGGCACGACGTTGATGTCGGACATGGGACGCTTGCGTATCCGCTGTCGGGCCATGCCGTCTATCCGTGCGCCTGCCGCTGCAGCAGACTGGAAAACTCTTCCAGGAAATTGTCGTAGCGGTTTTCCAGGCGCTCGACATCGTTCGAGTACCGGTTGTACGCGACCACGGCCGGGATCGCCGCGAACAATCCCATCGCCGTGGCGATCAGCGCTTCGGCAATGCCGGGCGCGACCATGGCCAGCGTCGCCTGGTGAACGTTGGCGAGGCCGCGAAATGCGTTCATGATGCCCCACACGGTGCCGAACAGGCCGACGTACGGACTGGTCGAACCGACCGTCGCCAGAAATGCCAGATGGGTCTCGAGGTTGTCGATTTCGCGCGACAACGCCACGCGCATGCTGCGCTGGGCGCCCTCGACAACGTCCATCGGGTCGGCGCCCGTCTGCCGGCGCAGGCGCGCGAACTCCTTGAAGCCGGCCACGAAGATGTGCGCCAGGCCGTGCGGGTCCCCTTCGCGGGGGGACACCTGCTGAAACAGTACGTTCAGGTCGCCGCCCGACCAGAACCGCTGCTCGAAACGGTTGGCGTTCACCAGCGCCTGTTTGAGGCGCGACCGCTTGAGGAAGATCATGGTCCAGGACATCACCGAGACCACCAGCAGCAGCAGCATCACCAGCTTGACGACCACACTGGCGCCTGCGACCAGGTGGAAGAACGACAGATCAGCGGACATTGTTCAGTTGCCCCAGCAACGGTTCGGGAATCGGGCGCGCGCGAAACCGCTCTGCATCGATACAGACGACGCGCACCCGCGCGGTGCACAGCGGACTGTCCTCACCCCGACGATATACATGCTGCAAAAAGTTCAGGCTTGCGCGACGGCAGGATTCCACATCGGCGGTTACGTCCAGGACGTCATTGAACACGGCCGGGCGAATGAAATCAATCGTCATGGAATGCACGGCGAACAAAATGCCCAGCGCGCTTCTCAAACGGTCCTGTTCATAACCCAGTGCGCGCAACCGCTCGGTGCGCGCACGTTCCATAAACTTGAGATAGTTTGCGTGATAAACCACTTCGCCACTATCGGTGTCCTCGTAGTAAACACGCACCGACCAACGAAACAACGTCAACCTCGACCTCTTCAGTGGACCACGATCAGTGACACAAATTCCCGCGCCCCCGATGCTCGCCCAATGTGCGACGGCGGCTTCGCGACGGGCGGTTAGCTTACCGATGTGAAAACGAGATTGCATCAGCTATCAACGCGACCGGACAAAAAAAAGCGGCCGGGGGATGGCCGCTGTGAATCCCGAAACAGTCGGGAAGCAAGAGACCGGCAGGCATCGCCGGTGCTAGGAGGAGGAACAAATTCATCAACCGCGCGCGTCACTGTTGCCGTCGCGCGTTGCGGTGTCGGTCAGCCGCACCGAGCGCCGCCACTTGAAAATCGGCCGCCCGGCTTCCGCACGGTTGCGGCGACCGGACAACCTCTCGACACCGGACCCGGTACCCGAGTTCTTACGGTGCCTCCAGCGTACCAGGACGCAAATTGCCCGGCCTAACGTCAATTGGATGGCAATGTCCGTGCCATTGGATGTAACCAATTGATCTTAATTAATTTACGAATTTTTGACACCTGCAAAACCCGCCCTGGGAGGGCTGGGAACTGTCGCCGTAAAGCGTCAGACAAAGGGTTGCTTTAGATAAGCTGCTGTTCCGCATACGTTCCGGCCGTCTCTGATTTGAGACAGTCAGAAGCTGCGATGGCCGGTCAAAGACTCGCCGACTTGAACTGGGAAGGGTTAAGGTGATGCTTATGCAGCAATTTATAGAACTCGGTACGATTCCGCTTGGCGATGCGCGCGGCCTGGCTGACATTGCCGTTGGTGATCTGCAGCAACTGGGTCAGGTAATCGCGTTCGAAGCGGCTGCGGGCGTCGGCAAAGGCGGGCATCTCGCACTGCGCCTCGTCACGCAACGCCCGCTGCACCAGACTGGCCGGGATCATCGATGTGGTGGTAAATGCCACCGACTGCTCGACCACGTTGTAGAGCTGGCGGACGTTGCCCGGCCAGGGCGCCGACAACAGAACTTCCATGGCGTCGGGCGCGAAGCCCGAAACACGCTTCTTGCCGGCGTCTTCGAGCGTCTTGAGAAAATGGTTGGCCAGCAGCGGGATATCCTCGCGACGCTCGATCAGCGACGGCAGTTCCAGCGTGACGACGTTCAGGCGGTAATACAGATCCTCGCGGAACTCACCGGTCTTGCGCAACTCTTCGAGGTCCCGGTGGGTCGCCGAAATAATCCGGGCATCGACCGGGGTGGCCTGCGTGCTGCCCACCGGACGGACTGTGCGTTCCTGCAGCACTCTAAGCAATTTTACCTGGAAATTCGCGGGCATATCACCCACTTCGTCGAGAAACAACGTGCCGCCGTTAGCCGCCTGGAACAATCCCTTGTGATCGCGGGTGGCGCCGGTGAACGAGCCCTTGGTGTGGCCGAAGAATTCGGATTCGAACAGTGATTCGGGAATCGCGCTGCAGTTGACGGCGATAAAGGGGCCCGACGCCCGCGTGCTCGCCCAGTGAATGGCGTGCGCGAGAAGTTCCTTGCCGGTACCGCTCTGGCCGTGGATGAACACGCTTGCGTCGCTCGAAGCCACAAGCCGCGCCTGGCTCAGCAGATTTTCCATGACCGAACTGCGGGTCACGATATCCTGACGCCATTCAGCGACATCGCTTCCCTCGACCCGCGCGGTCTGGTCGCCGGTAAAGCGCAGCGCCTTGTCCACCTGGTCCAGCAGCACCTTGCTGTCGAACGGCTTGGTGAGATAACCGAAGACGCCGCGGTTGGTCGCATCGACCGCGTCCGGGATGGTGCCGTGGGCCGTGAGAAGCAGCACCGGCAGCGTCGGCCGGGTCTCGTGGATCCGCGAAAACAGGGTCATGCCGTCCATGCCGCCCATGCGTAAGTCCGTGATTACCAAGTGGGGTTGGTAGGTCGGCAACTGCGCCAGCGCTTTCTCGCCGCTCTCCGCCGCCAGTACGTCGTAGCCCGACGCGTTCAACCGCATGGACAGCAGCCGCAACAGTGCCGGGTCGTCATCGACCACCATTACCCGATATCTACAAGCGCTCATTTCTACTCCTTGGGCCACTTATTTCTTGGTCCGGTCTTGAATGTTCTGTTCGATGAAGGTGAGTTCCTGCAACTGTCGTTCCAACTCTTCCACCCGCTGCTTTGCGACTTTCAGGTCCTTGCGATCCTTCTCGCCCGTGTCCGTCGCCGCGCGCTGCTCGCTCACCACCTGTTTGAGCAGCGCCGCGAGTGCCCGGGTGCTGTCGTTGACCGCCGTGCCTTCAATGCCTTGCAACAGGTCCAGCGCGCGGCCGGCGTTCCGGCCGGACGGTCTTCCCTCGGCCAGCAGCAGCGCCAGCCGCAGCGTGTTGCGCGCATCCGGCCGGTCCGCATGGTCCTTTTCGCGCTGTGCGAGCTGTTCCTTGTAGGCGTCCGGCGCCAGGCCGATCGTCCGCTGCCACTCCTCGAGCCAGTACGCGGCGTCGTCGACCCGCACCTCGACCGGCACCGGCCCCGCTTCGCGGTGCGCCACCTTCAACGGCACGCACGCGTAAAGCACGGCGCCGAGCAGCACACCGGCGACCGCCCGTGCGATGGGCGCGGCCAAAACCGCCGCCACCGAAGCGGTTGGCCCGCTTGCTCCCCGTCCCGGGTTCGACCCGGACCGGCTTGACGACCTGCTAGGCAACTTCAGACTCCTGCCTCTGCAAAGGCAACGTAACGCGCAGACAGGCACCCGGCCCCGGCCGGTCGACCACCTCGATGCGCCCGCCGTGGGCGTGCGCGTATTCGCGCGCGATCGACAGTCCCAGCCCTGTACCCTGCACATGACTGACCGGCGTCGACGCGCACTGATAAAAGGCGTCGAACACTTTTTCCCGCTCAGCCCGGGGGATGCCCGGTCCGGTGTCGGCAACCTCGATTATAGCCTGATCGCCGCGCGTATTGAGCTTGACGCTCAGCCGCCCGAACTCGGGGGAGCACTTGATGGCATTTGAAACAAGGTTATCTATCAATGTCTTAAGCTTCTGTTTGTCGCCGGTCAGTTGCACGTCTTCGAGCAGCGTGCGCACCTTGAGCTGGCGCGCCATTGCGGCGACCCTGTAGGTCGAGAGTACGGTGTCGATCAGGGTGCGCAGATTCACCGGGACCAGGCGCAGGCCGGCGCCCCGGGAACTTGCAACGTTGAAATCCAGCAGGTCCTCGATGAGCTTCTGGAGCCGCAGGCTGTTGTCGCGCAGTATGGCGGCGATCTCCCGCTGCTGACTGTTGAGTGCTCCGACCACTTCCTCGCGCAGGAGTTCAGCCGCTTCCCGCACCGCCGCCAGCGGGGTCTTCAGTTCATGCGAGATATGGCGCAGGAAGCGGGTCTTTTCCTGCTCGGCCTCCAGCAGGCGGGTGCGCATCCAATCGAGGCGCTCGCCCAACTGCTCGAGGTCGCGCGGCCCGACGATCTGCACCGGCTTGGTGAAATTGCCGTCGCCCAGTACGCGGATCGCCGTATCCAGACGCCGGATGGCGCGTGCCACCAGCAGCGCGAAGAACGTCGCCACCAGCAGCACGGCCGGCATCAGGGCGGCGGCCTGCAGGAACAGAACGCGCTGGGCGCGGCTGCCGTTGCGATCGAGTTCCCCCACCTCGCGGTCCACCAGGCGCCGGTTGTCCGTCAGCATTTCGCTGGCGATCAACGACAGCTCGTCGTACTTGCTGACGACCGCTGCGCTCGCAGTGGAATCGTGCGGATTGCCCTGCAGCGTGTCATTGACCTGCCGCTCTTCGGCGCGCAACGTCACCAGCCGGTTGCGCTGCAGAGGTTCCAGGTCGAGCGCCGTGAGCCGGTCGGCCACTTCGATGTAGGCCTGGCGCTTGTCGTGGTAGACATCCAGCAGCGAAGCGTCGCCGACGACCACGTACTGGCGCGCGCTGCGTTCGAGGTCGGTGATCGCGTCGGCCAACTGCTGGCTGCTCTGGGTCGCGCGCACCGTCGCAAAGAGTGCACGCTGGCCCTGCCGCACGAGTTGGTCGAGCGACCAGGTGGCATGCAGCAGCGCCACCATCAATGGTATGGTGACGAGCGCGTAGCCGATCAGAATCAGCTGGCGAATGGATTTTGGCCGGAACTTGCTTACCATGGATTCAAACCGGGGATAACCGCGCTATTGGGCCACAGCCACCAACAAGTTGCAAAACCGGCACCGGGTCCGGCGCTCGCATGACCTGCTACCTTGCCATCGACCAGGGCACGCACGCGAGCCGCGCCGTGCTGTTCGACGGGGCCGGACGCGCGCTGGCGACCAGCGCGCAAGCGATTGAACTGGAAGACAAAGGCGACGGCCGCGTCGAACAGTCGGCGGAGGCGATCCTGCATTCGGTGGAGCGCGTGATGCGCGACCTGCTGGACGATGCCGATCCCGGGCAGCGTCGGGCGATCGCCGCCTGCGGCATCGCCACTCAGCGCTCGACACTGCTGGCCTGCGGTCCGGCCGGCAATCCGCTGAGCCCCGCGCTGAGCTGGCAGGACACGCGTGCGGCCGCGTCGCTGGCGCGTCTCGCATCCCGCCGCGACGCGATACACCATCTGTCCGGACTGCCGTTGTCGGCCCACTACGGCGCCTCCAAGGCGCGCTGGCTGCTCGACAGGCTGACGGCATCCGACGCCGCGACGCGCATCGCACCGCTGGTCAGCTATCTATTGCTGCACCTGATCGACGACGGACCCTTTCTGGTCGACCACGCCAATGCACAACGCACGCAATTGATGGATATCGGCGCGCTCGACTGGTCGCAGACGCTCGCCGGGTGGTTCGACGTGCCCCTCGACTGTCTGCCGGCGTGCCGGCCGATCTGCCACGATTACGGCTGCCTTGCGGACACCGATATACCGGTGACGGCGGTGAGCGGCGATCAGAACGCCGCGCTGTTCGGCAACGGTCCGCTGGATACCGACACCGCCCTCGTCAACCTCGGCACCGGTGCGTTCGTGCTCAGACAGATCGATCGGCCCGCGCCGCTCGAGCGGTTGCTGACCGGCATCGCCCGCTCCGATGCGACAGGTGCGGCGTATCTGCGCGAAGGCACCGTCAACGGCGCCGGCAGCGCGCTGAGCTGGGCGGGCGAACGGCTGGGCCTTACCCATATCTTCGAACATCTGCCCGAGTGGTTGAACCGGATCGACGATCCACCGCTGTTCGTCAATGCCGTGGGCGGCATCGGCAGCCCCTGGTGGGAAACGCGCCTCGAACCGGCCTGGCGCGACGGTGCGAACGACACCGACGCGGCACGCCTGGTGGCCGTGGTCGAAAGCATTCTGTTTCTGGTGGCCGACAACCTGAACGTCATGGCGTCGGAACGCGCCGTGCAACGCCTGCGCGTGACCGGCGGTCTGTCGCGCCTGGACGGCCTGTGCCAGAAGCTGGCCGATCTGACCGGGTTGCCGGTCGAACGCATCGAGCAGCCCGAGGCGACCGCGCGCGGCGTCGCGTGGCTCTGCGCTGGGCGGCCGCCGCACTGGGCGACGCACGCATCGCGACATTTCGAGCCGCGCGAGGACCGCGGACTGCACGTGCGGTACGCGCAGTTCACCGAGCTGCTCTTGTCATTGCGGGCGCAGCGCGGCAATCTGGCGGGGTAGAGAAACGCGGACTGACGCCTTGACCGACGGCGGAGGCCGGCATCCGGGACTTTGCAACGAAAGGATTCCGGCCGGCGCCGGAATGACAACGTCAGCAGGGCTTGACTGAAACAGACGGACCGGAGGCTCGTTGCGCCGCCAGGTTTCCCGCAAGGGCGAATGGCAGGTGCTTTCCCAAGGTATGGAACCGTGATTCCAACACTGGTCGCCCACCGCGGTTATCTGGTGGACTATCCCGAGAACACGCTGACCGGCCTGCGCGCCGCGTTGCGCGCCGGCGCCTGCTGTATCGAGTTCGACGTGCAGTTCAACGCCGACCTTCAACCCGTGGTACTGCACGACGGCGATCTTGCGCGCACGGCCGGGCAGGCGGTTTCGATCTTCGATCTCGACGGCACAACGCTGGAACGCGTGAGCGTGCATGAACCGGCGCGGTTCGGGAAGCGCTTTGCCGGCGAGCGGGTGCCGCGGCTTGGCCAGGTGCTGGACCTGTTGCGGGCGGCGCCCGCCGCCACGGCGTTCGTTGAAATCAAGGAAGAATCTCTCCAGCAATTCGGCGCCGAGGAAATCATGCCGCGACTGATCGAAGCGCTTGCGCCGCTGCACTCGCAGTGCGCGATCATTTCGTTCGACGCCGATGCGCTGGTCCATGCCCGCCGCCTGAGCGCGCTGCGCATCGGCTGGGTGCTGCACCGCTATGACGAAACACACGAGCACCGCGCGGCGGCGCTGTCGCCGGATTATCTGATCTGCAATCACACCAGGATTCCGCGCACCGAAGCCCCCTGGCCGGGCAACTGGGAATGGATGCTCTACGACATCGTCGACCCCGAACTGGCGCTGCACTACGGCCGCCAGGGTGTGGGATTCATTGAGACCGCCGATATCGGCGGCATGCTGCGACATCCACGGTTGAACGAAAAAATCTGCGCCCATGGATTATGATCTGGTCGTCGTCGGCGCCGGCATCCAGGGCGCTGCGGTCGCGCAGGCCGCGGGCGCGGCCGGATACCGGACACTGGTGGTCGAGCAATACGGCGAACCGGCGCGCGGCACGTCGAGCCGCTCGTCGAAGCTGATTCACGGCGGACTGCGCTATCTGGAATCGGGGCAGTTCCGGCTGGTGCGCGAATGTCTGGTCGAACGCGACCGCCTGCTGAAGAATGCGCCGCACCTGGTCGAGCTGGTGCCGTTTCACATCCCGGTCTACCGTCAGACCACGCGGCGCCCCTGGAAGATAACCATCGGGCTGGCCCTCTATTCGCTGCTCAGCCGCAAACCTTTTCACCGGCTGCCGCGCCGCCGCTGGGACGAACTCGACGGACTGACGGCGCAGGACCTGCAGACCGTTTTCGTTTACTACGACGCGCAGACCGACGACGCCCGCCTGACCCGGGCAGTGCTGGCTAGCGCGCAGTCGCTGGGTTGTGAGGTGTGGTTGAACACGGCGTTCGACGCCGCCCGCGTGGATGAACACGGGTGTGACGTGCAGGTCGTACGCGACGGCAAGGCGCAGCGCGTGACAGCCCGCGCCCTGGTCAACTGCGCCGGTCCCTGGGCGGACCAGGTCGCCCGGCGCATAGAACCGCTTACGGCGCAGCCGCGCGTCGAGCTGGTGCAGGGCGCGCACATCGAACTGCCCGGCCATCTGCGGCGCGGCATCTATTACCTGGAAGCGCCGCGCGACCGCCGCGCGGTGTTCGTTGTGCCCTGGCACGACCGTACGCTGGTCGGCACCACCGAGCAGCCTTACCAGGGCGACCCAGCGCTGGTGCAACCGCTGGAAGCCGAGATCGAGTACCTGCTCGATGTGTATAACCACTACTTCACGACGCCGAAACAGCGCCCGGACATCGTCGACACTTTCGCCGGCCTGCGCGTGCTGCCGTCCGGCGAAGGCAGCGCGTTTTCGCGCCCGCGCGGCACGATGGTGGTCGCCGACCGCCCGGACCGGCCCAGCGTGCTGCACGTCTACGGCGGCAAACTGACCGCCTACCGGTCGACGGCCGACGAGTTGCTCAACCGGTTGCGCGCGTCGCTGCCGTCACGCAGGGCGGTGGCCGACACGCGCGTGCTGACGCTGCCCGATCCCGGCTGACACCCGCCGCGATCGGCCTGGCAGGACGACCTCGGCGCGCTGCCGGGGAATCCGGCCGAGTCGTCATTCCGGCGAAGGCCGGAATCCATTCGCGTCAATCCGCGGAATGCCGGCCGTTGCGGGCATGGCACTTCGGGCGCTGACCAGAGCTACCCTGGGTTCGGTCAACCCACCACCGGTCCGGCCGAAACAGTGGCGGGAATTCCCGGACAGGACCCCCCGCCAGGCCGCCACGGAAGGACCGAACTTGTTTTCCAGCCTCAAACGACTGCTTTGCCCGGCGCCGCCCGTCCGCCGCGAAGCCCCCGCGCGGCAGGCTGCGACACATCGCAGGGCCGGGTTCGCGCCGGCGGGAACCGCCGTCATCCCCTCGTCGCCCGCGCAGATCCGACGACGCCTTCTATGGCCTGGCTCTCGGCGCCAACTCCATGGTCGACCGCGAACCCAACCGGTTCGAGACACGGACGCTGCGCACACTCGACCACCTGCTGGCGGCGGACATCGCCCATTCCGATTTGGTGCCGCGGCTTCCCGCCGTGATACCGCGCATCATGACAAGGCTGCGCGACGAAAGCTCGTCGGCGGCGGACCTCGCCGCCGAACTCGGCCGCGATGCGGTGCTGGTCAGCGAGGTGGTTCGGCTGTCGAATAGCCCTCTCTATCGGGTCGGCAGGGAAATCACCAGTCTCGAACGAGCAGTGTTCACGCTCGGCCGGACCGGCATCCGCCAACTCCTGGCCAACGCCGCACTCAAACCGTTGCTCAATCCGAACACCGGACACTTTTCCCGGCTGTCGGGGACACTGCTGTGGGTGCAATCGGAAAAGACGGCCGTCGCGTGCGACTGCATGGCGAACGGGGTGCGCGTCGACCGGTTCCATGCGTACCTGACGGCGATTGTTCAGAACGTCGGATTTACCGTGACCCTGCAACTGCTCGACCGCCAGTTCGACGGCAGCGAATCACCCAACTCGCAACGGTTCCGCGAACAGTGGGTAAGACAATCGCGCAGGCTCGCGCTGTTGATCGCGCGTCATTGGGCGTTTCCGCCCGCTGTGCCGGACGCGCTCGAAACCCACATCGACAGCCGCGATATCGCGGCGCTGCCAATACTCGACGCAATCCTGTTCGCGGCGGACCAACTTGCCAAGGTGCAGATCCTGTCGCGGCGGGGGCGCGTGGAAGCCGGATCGATGCCGGCGGTTGATCTGCCGCACCCGCAGCTTACTGCGCACCTGGCGCGTTGTTACGAACGATTGGCGGGCTGACACCGGCGAAGCGGCGGGCCATGTCTTGCGCACGGCCCGCCCGCCGGCATGCCCTCAAGGGCGTTGCAAGATCCTGCCGGGCACTCGCTTCTATTCGGGGTTGCGCTTCGCCTGGCGTCTGTTCTCCCAGGCGGAGAACTTGCTCTCGCTCAGCTTGCCGTGGTCGGCGATCTTGTCAAAGTTCTTTTTCAGCGCCTTGTTGGCGCTGACTTCATCCTTTTCGAGATAACCGTCCTTGTTCGCATCCAGCTTGACGAAATCGGCGTGGGCGTCGACCTTGGCCGGCATTTTCGTCTTACCCTGTGCATCGGCGCCATAATCGGCGGCCCCGGCAACGCCGGTAAACGTCAGGGCGGTCAGTGCAACTGCCAAAAAAGTCTTGTTCATGTCCATCTCCACACAACAAACCACTCGATCGAACGGCGCAGACGCCTCCGTTCATACGCCCCGGCGGTTTCACATCGATCGATTCACCGGGATCGCCACGTGTGACCCGGTGCTGTTTACCGGGTTCCTTGCATTAACGAAAATTTTTTTGTGCTGTCGCGTAACGGTGACATACGTCGCCTGCGCGGCAGCGCCGGGACGCAGGTCTTTGCTTGACGATTTCAGATGCCGTCAAACTGCTTGCATGCCGCGTGACGTTGTCTGCACGAACCGGCAACCGGCTCAGCACGTTGGCTGATTTTGCAGAGCGGATTTGCAGCCGCTTGTGAGGCCAACCCGGTGCCGCAGAGATGCGACGGGCGCAGTTAAGCTCCGCCGTACAGGAACCACCGGGTGCGATCCGCGTCTAACGCGCTCACCGTCGTGAACGTCTGGCGACGGCTCCTTATCCGACATGACCGAACCGGGAGGTGGCGTCATGGACTATTCGCTGAGAGACATCATCTATCTGCAACGAGAACAGCTTGCACGCGCGCTGCGCGAGCCGCTGGCGGGACTTGCCGGACGCTGTGTAACGGCCTGGGGCGATCGCGGGCAACTGAATGCCGTGCTGCTGGACGGTTTCTCCAGCGTGCCTTTTTCCACCTATCTGTACTGTCTCGGCACCGACGGCGTGCAGATCTGCGACAACATCGGGCGTGCCAGCGCGGCGCCAGAATACTATGGGCGCGACCGCTCGCAGCGACCTTACATGAAGGAAGCGGTGCCGACCTGGGGATTTCTGCTGTCCGACGCGTACATCAGTTTGTCCGGCCATCGTCCGTCGCTCACTGCGTTGCAGGTCGTGGACGATGGATTGCGCATGCTGGGTTACCTGGGCGCGGATTTCGATCTGCGCGATCTGCCGGCGACGTTGCAACTTTATGACGAACCCCCGAACTGGCGGCAGATCAAGGGCGACCCGGCCATCCGCGGCCTGGTGTTTCAGCAGTACCGCATCGAGAGTCCCATGGACCGCAATCTCGATCAGGCGCTGTCCATTCTGGAAGAGCTGCTCGCGCTGCACGGCGTCTTCCAGTGCCAGATTCATTTCTCGAGTAGCCAGGCCACCATCTGGAACGTCGACGACCCGTTTCGCTACCGCATCCTCGATCACGAGGCCTTGAGCGACCCTGACGTGTGTCTGGCTTACCCGGTGCGGCCCTATCCACCGGGCGTCACCATACCGCAGCAGCAGATCGCCGCGATCCTCGAAAGCCTGCGGCCGCTGCGCCTGACCGACGAGAACCTCTATCTGCGCATGTCCTCGATCAATCTGTTCAACGGGATGATCAGCCTGACGTTCTCATGCGACGGCTCGCACTACATGCGCTACGACGAGTTTCTTGCAAAGGATACCGCGTTCTGGTTCGGAACGGCCGCATGAACGCGCAGACCAAACGGCCGGCTCAGTCCGGCGCCCGGCGAACAACAGTCATCGACGGCGGGCGCCGGGATCAGGGACGCCGAAACTCCCAGTCGCCGTGCCCTTCCGGACAGGCGAGTACATCGCGCGGCCGGCGATCGTCCACTATCAGCGTGGCGTAACGGCAGCCGCCACGCGCTTCGGCCAGCGGGGTGAAGCGGAAGCGATGGCCCTCGCCCTTCCAGACGACCGGAATGCCGGGCCTGCCGAGTTCCAGCGCATGCCCCATGCAGGCGCGATCGTTCCGGTCGATCTCGCTGCCGATGGTTTTGCCGAGCACGGCGCCCAGTACGCCGCCGAGCACCATTCCGACCAGCGGGTCATTATCCCGGGTAACCTGGCTGCCGATGACCGCGCCGGTGACGCCGCCGATGACCGCGCCGATCTTGTCGCGATCGCAGCGGCCGGACAGGACGCCGAAGTCCTGGCGATAGGACACGCCGCTTTTTCCGGTGTAGCCGGCGTGATACGGATCATGCTTTTTCCGCCAGCCGTACGCCGGGGCATAACCCGGCGGGTCGGCCTGCACGGCGCCAGCGATCAGCAGGAAAATAACACCGCAAGACAACAGAGCTTTCATGGCGTAACCCTCGAGATGGGAGGCAGTCCCGTTGCTCAAAAGACAAAATACAGTGGAAAACCGGGGTCAGAACAAAATGGCACTTACTTAAGCCCAGAACTGCCGTCATCCCGGCGAAGGCCGGGATCCAGAATCTGCAACAGTGGTAGCTTTCCTGGATTCCGGCCTTCGCCGGAATGACGAAACCCCTGAATTCAGAGTTAAGTAAGCGCCATTTGGGTCAGAACACAATTTTTGCCGATAAACGAACGCACATGTCTCAGACAGTAGCGAACCTCGGGTTAATTCGTCATGCCGGCGAAGGCCGGCACCCAATATCCGGAAAGTACTGGATTCCTGCCGTCGCCGGAATTACGTATTTGGATTTGATCAGCGGCTTATTAGCGAAAACTGTATTCTGACCCCGGTCACTGCGGTTGATGTTCATTTTCCTTGGCGTCTGTCGCGTCCTTGGCGGTCATTCGGACGCATCGAGCAACGGCAGTTCCCCGCTCGTCGCCGGCGGTTTCAATCCGAAGCGCCGGTACGCATTCGGCGTGGCGATCCGTCCGCGCGGGGTGCGCATGATGAAGCCTTGCTGAATCAGGTAGGGCTCCAGCACGTCCTCGATAGTGCCGCGTTCTTCGCCGATGGCAGCGGCGAGGTTGTCGAGGCCGACCGGGCCGCCGTCGAATTTTTCGATGATGGTCAGCAGCAGCCGCCGGTCCTGCGCGTCGAAGCCCTGGTCGTCGACATCGAGCATCTTCATGGCTTTGCCCACGCTGTCGGCGGTGACCTTGCCGTCGCTTTTGATTTCCGTGTAGTCGCGTACGCGGCGCAGCAGGCGGTTGGCGATGCGCGGCGTGCCGCGCGAGCGCCGCGCCAGTTCGAGCGCGCCGTCGGCGTCCATGGCGACGCCGAGAATGTGCGCCGAGCGGTTGAGAATGGTCGCGAGATCGCGGGTGCCGTAAAACTCCAGACGCTGCACGATGCCGAAGCGGTCGCGCAGCGGCGAAGTCAGCAGCCCCGCGCGCGTGGTCGCGCCGACCAGCGTGAACGGCGGCAGCTCCAGTTTGATGGAACGCGCCGCCGGCCCCTCGCCGATCATGATGTCGAGCTGGTAATCCTCCATGGCCGGATACAGGATTTCTTCGACCACGGGGCTGAGTCGGTGAATCTCGTCGATGAACAACACGTCGTGCGGTTCGAGATTGGTCAGCAGCGCGGCCAGATCGCCCTGTTTTTCCAGCACCGGACCGGCGCTGTGGCGCAGGTGCGCGCCCATTTCGTTGGCGATGATGTGGGCGAGCGTGGTCTTGCCGAGGCCGGGCGGGCCGAAGATCAGCACATGGTCCAGGGCCGACCGCCGGCGGCGGGCGGCCTCGATGAAGATTTCCATCTGCTCGGTGACCTGCGGTTGCCCCACATAGTCGGCAAGCGTGCGCGGGCGGATGGCGCGGTCCAGCGCATCGTCCTCGGCGCGTGCGTCGGCGCTGATCAGGCGGTTGGCGTCGTTCATGGCGGGAGCATACCCGCTTCACCGGCGGGCGTACACTGCGCGGGTTCGGCTCAGCGCGGTTTGACCGCCGCCTGGAGCGCGGCGCGGATGATGTCTTCGGTGCCGCGTCCGCCTGTGTCGACCGTGCGCACCATGCGGCTGGCGTCCGGCGCCCTGTAGCCCAGCGCGATCAGCGCGCTGACGGCTTCCTCGACCGGGCTGGCGTCATGGGGAACGGCCGCGCCGGCCGCCGCGTTCGGCACCGCGGCGTCCTTGTCGAGGCGGTCGCGCATCTCGACCACCAGCCGCTCGGCGGTCTTCTTGCCGACGCCGGGCAACCGTACCAGCGACGCGGTGTCGCCGGCCTGCACGCAGGCGCGGAAACTCTGCGCGTCCATGCCCGACAGGATCGTCAACGCCAGTTTGGCGCCGACGCCGTTGACCTTGATGAGGCTGCGGAACAGGGCGCGGTCGGACAGCTTGCCGAAGCCATAGAGATTTTGTGCGTCCTCGCGCACGGCCAGGTGCGTGTACAGCGCCACCGCCTGACCGACCTCGGGCAGATCGTAAAACGTCGTCATCGGCGCCTCGATTTCGTAGCCGACGCCGTTGACTTCGAGCAGAAGCTGCGGCGGCTGCTTGTCGCGCAATATGCCTTTCAGATAGCCGATCATCGCAGGCGCCCGCCGCGCAGGCGCGACACCCGGCCGACGCGGGCCAGCGCGCTCCGGTGATGGCTGTGACAGAGAGCGATGGCCAGCGCGTCGGCGGCGTCGGTCTGCGGCGCTTCGCGCAGTTTCAGCAACACGCGCACCATGTGCTGGATCTGGCGTTTGTCGGCGCCGCCCTTGCCGACGATCGCCTGCTTGATCTCGCGCGGCGCGTATTCGGAGACCGGCAGCGAACGCGTCACCGCCGCGCAGATCGCCGCGCCGCGCGCCTGCCCCAGCTTGAGCGCCGAATCGGCGTTGCGGTGCATGAAGACGCTTTCGATGGCGAACTGGTCCGGCCGGTGGCGTTCGATCAACGCGGAGATTTCGGTGAAAATCAGGCCGAGTTTGTCGGCGAGCGTGTCGCCGGTGACCTGCAGGCAACCGCTGGTCACGTGCGCCGCATCGGACCCGCTGGTATCGATCAGCCCGTAGCCGGTCAGGCGGGAGCCCGGATCGATACCCAGGATGCGCACGCGCGCCCTACCGGCCCCGGCGCCGGCGCATCAGGCCAGCTCCGCGAGGATTTCTTCGGAAATGTCGGCGTTGGAATACACGTTCTGCACGTCGTCCAGGTCCTCCAGGCGTTCCAGCAGACGCAGCATCTTTTCCGCGTCGTCGCGGTCGAGCGAGACGGAGACGTTGGCGCGCATGGTCACTTCGCTCTCCTCGGGTTCGTGCCCGGCGGCGATCATGGCCTCCTTCACGGCGATGAATTCCGTTGGTGCGGTGAGCACGTCGATGGAAGCGTCGTCGTTGGTCACGACGTCCTGCGCGCCGGCTTCCAGCGCTGCTTCCATGATCCTGTCTTCGTCAGCGCCGGCCGGATAGCTGAGCACGCCGAGGTGATCGAACTGAAAGGCCACCGAGCCGCTGGTACCGAGGTTGCCGCCCGCTTTGGTGAACGCATGACGCACTTCGGCCACCGTGCGGTTGCGGTTGTCGGTGACGCAGTCGACCATCACCGCGACGCCGCCGGGGCCGTAGCCCTCATAGCGGATTTCCTCGATGTTCTCGCCGTCCATGGCGCCCGAGCCGCGCTTGATCGCCCGGTCGATGGAGTCGCGGCTCATGTTGGCGCCCAGCGCCTTGTCGACGGCCAGCCGCAGCCGCGGATTGGCCGCCGGATCGGGGTCGCCCATGCGCGCCGCGACGGTGATTTCCCGGATCAGTTTGGTGAACGCCTTGCCGCGTTTGGCGTCCTGGGCCTGCTTGCGGTGCTGGATGTTGGCCCATTTACTGTGTCCCGCCATGGGTGCCTCGCGACTGGTTAAAGTGGCGGGATTCTAGCATTGCCGCAGAGTGGAGGCTAAGGGTTGGTGGGCCGGGCCCGGGGAATTGTTAACCACAAAGGACACTAAGGACACAAAGGACGACACCTTTCACCGCAAAGGCGCGCCAAGGGCGCGCGAAGTATCATTCAACCTCCGTGCCGGCCGCTGGCATTCTTGTCATTCCGTCAAAGTCCGGAATCCGACAGCTGTTCGAACGCCAACGTTTGGGCCTGGAGTCTTACCGAAACTACGCCATTCGGCGGCAAATCAGGCAATGTCCGAAACACGTCTGCTCATTGCGGTCTGCCGCCGTTCAAGCGGGAAATTACTTCCCGCGCCCTTGGCCCGCCTTTGCAGTGAAAGGTGTCTTCCTTTGTGCCCTTTGTGCCCTTTGTGGTTAAACAGACAACCCCCTCACGTAAACACCAGCGCCTCGATCGCCGCGCGGTCGGTTTGGAACCGACGGTTTCCGGCGCGCGGCCACCCGCCGGCCATTACTCGTGCCGCAGCGCCTCGATGGGGTTCAGCTCCGCCGCCTGACGTGCGGGCAGATAGCCGAACAGAATGCCCACCGCCGCCGAGAACGCGAATGCCAGCACGATGATGTGCGGCCGGACCAGAAACGGAACACCGAGCACATGCACGCCGACGGCCGCGGCGACCAGCCCGAGCACAATGCCCAGCACGCCGCCGATCGACGAAAGTACCACCGCTTCGACCAGGAACTGCAGGCCGACTTCCCGCTTCAGGGCGCCGATGGCAAGCCGAACACCGATTTCGCGCGTGCGTTCGGTTACGGAAACAAACATGACGTTCATGATACCGATGCCGCCGACGACGAGACTGACCGCGGCGATGGTGCTGAGCAGGCCAGTCAGAAAGTGTGCGGTCCTGGTCGCCGTCTGCACCACCTCCCGCTCGTCGCGCACGGAAAAACTGTCGGGTCCGCCGGCGTCGTGACGGCGCTCGCGCAGCAGCCGCGTTACGTCGGTCTGAACCCTGGACGTATCGGCGCCGGCGCGCACCGAGACAAATATCTGCGAGACGCCGTTGTTGCCCGAGACGGTGCGCTGAAACCAGCGAATCGGCACCAGCATCAGGTCGTCCTCGTCCGAACCGGCGCTCGATTCACCCTTGGCCGCCAGCGTAGCGATGACTTCGCACGAAAATCCACCCACCCGCAGTCTTTGTCCGACGGGCGTTCCGATCCCGAACAGCGCTTTGCGGACAGTCGCTCCGAGGATGCAGACAGCCCTGCCGCCGCGCTCATCGGCGTCCGTGAACCTGTGCCCTGCATTGACGGACCAGGCGCGGACCCGGAGAAACGCCGCCGTGGTTCCCAAGACACTCGTTGCGTGATTCCGGTCGCCGCTGATCACCTGCAGCGTGCGCGATGCCACGGGAGCAACCGCCTCGATCGCAGGAAGCTCCCGCGCGAGCGCCTCGCTGTCGGCGACACTGAACGGGGGCGCGGTCGAGCGCAGACCCTGCGTACCGGCCTGCGATTCGCCCGGCTTGATCAGCAGCAGGTTGGTTCCCAGTCTGGCCAGGTCCGCGTTGACCTGCGCGCCGGCGCCGGCGCCCACGATCACCATCGTGATCACCGCCGCGACGCCGATCACCACGCCCAGCATGGTCAGCCCGGAGCGCAACGGATTGCGCAGGATCGCCTGCAACGCCAGGCGCAGCATGTCCCTCAGCATCAGCCAGTCTCCCGTTGCGTCAGGCTGTCGTCGAGGCGCCCGTCCTTGAACCGGAGCGTGCGGTCCGCGCGCGCGGCGATGGAGGGATCGTGCGTGACCATGGCGATGGTAATGCCATGCTCGCGGTTCAGCCGCGTCAGCAGACGCATGGTTTCGCCGCTGCTCCCGGAATCGAGGTTGCCGGTGGGCTCGTCGGCAAGCAGCAGCACCGGCGCTGTAACGATGGCACGAGCGATGGCGACGCGCTGCTGCTGCCCCCCCGACAGTTCCGCTGGCCTGTGCGCATCCCAACCCGTAAGTCCCACGGCGGCCAGCGCCTCGCCGGCGCGCCGGTGACGTTCCGCTACCGGCACGCTGCGATAGACCAGTGGCAGTTCGACGTTTTCCAGCGCGGTGGTGCGGCCCAGGAGGTTGAATCCCTGGAAGACAAAACCCAGGTACCGGCGGCGCAGGCGGGCGCGCTGGTCGGGCGTAAGCACGCCCGCATCCACGCCGGCAAAGCGGTAGGCGCCGGCAGTGGGTAGATCAAGGCAACCCATGATGTTCATCGCGGTGGACTTACCGCACCCGCTGGGTCCCATGATCGAGACGAACTCTCCGCGCCCTATCCGCAGATCGACGCCACGCAACGCCGGGACGGCCGCGGCCCCCCGGCCGTAGACCTTGGTCACACCGTCGAATATCACCAGGGCAGGGATCGGCGCGTTCACGCCGACGTGCCGGCAGTGTCGACGATGACGCTCGTGCCGGGCGTGAGGCCGGCGCCCCGAACCTCGGTCCAGGCACCGTCGCTGCGTCCCGCGTCGACCCTGACCCGTACGGGACGCCCGTCGCGCAGCACCCAGACATGCGCTTGCGATCCCGGTGGCTGCACGTCCGTTTCCGCGGTCGGCGCCTCCTGATGTTTGGACAGCAGGGACCTCAACAGTCCGCCGGAAGGCCGCTCCCCGCGCGCCGGCGGTTCATAGCGCAGGGCGGCGTTCGGTACGAGAATACCGTTGTCGACCCGGTCGACGACGATCGTCGCGGTCGCCGTCATGCCGGGACGCAGCAGGTGCGCGGCATTGTCGATGCTGAGCACCGCTTCATAGGTAACCACGCCCTGCATCGTCTTCGCCCCGTAGCGGACCTGGGTGACTTTTGCCGGAAATGTCTTGTCGGGCCAGGCGTCGACCAGGAAAGTCGCGTCCTGCCCGGCCCGCACCTGGCCGATGTCGGCCTCATCCACGTCGATCACCAACTGCATTCTGGAAAGGTCTTCGGCCAGCGTAAACAGCGCCGGGGCCTGCAGCGACGGCGCCACCGCCTGTCCGGGCGCGACTGCGCGCGTCAGTACGATGCCGTTGACCGGCGACCGGATCAGGGCCCGGTCCAGGTCGGCCTGCTGCGACTCGAGCGTAGCCCTGGCCTCGACGACGGCAGCGCGCGCGCTCAGTACGGCCGCCCGGGCGCGGGACAGGGTGGTGCGCGCACTCGCATATTCCTGTTGCGAAGGCACCTCGCCCGCGCTCAGCTCGCGCACATGGCGCAGACGGTTGAAATCACCCTGGGCAGCGGTGGCAGCGGCCTCGGCCTGCTGCAAACCCGCGGCGGCCGAATCCAGCGCCGCTTTGGATTGCAGGACCTGCGAGTCCAGTCGCGACCTGTCCAGCTTCGCGAGCACTTGGCCGACCTGCACTGTGTCGTTGTAGTCGACCTCCACGCTGCGCACCGTTCCTGCCAGTTCGCTGCCGACGTCGACCTGGCGGGTTGGATGCATCGTCCCGGCCGCGGTCACCGTCACCACAAGATTGCCGCGGCGGACGGCTTGCGTTACGTAGTGCAGCGCGGAGCCTTTCGGCAGCAGGTAAAACGCGACGCTGCCGAACGCAACCAGGATCAGTGCCGACAGCCAGACCGCGGTCCTGCGCAGTCGTTGGGCTGGCCGCGGCGGATCGCCGGCCAACACCTGTGCCATGCCGGCCAACGACGCCCATTCTTCACGCACTTCGTTCATGCATCACTCCTGGTCGACCACCCTCCGCCGAGCGACTTGTACAACGTGACCAGGTCGGTCGCCACCGCGCCGGAACTGGCCGCCAACTGGTCCTGCAACGAATACAGCGTGCGCTGCGCATTCAGCACGACTTCGAAACCGACGAGACCCGAGGTGTATTGATCCTGGGCCAGCTTCGCGGCGTCGGCCGCCACCCGGGTGGCAGCGGCGAGCGAGGCATGCCGTTCCTGCTCCTGGCGGAATGAAACCAGCGCATTCTCGCCCTCCTCGAGCGCCGTCAGCACGCTGGCCTTGTAGCGGGCCAGCGCTTCGTTACGGACGGCATCCTGCGCCTTCACCTTGGCGCGCGTCGCACCGTCGTCGAAGAAAAGTTGCGCCAGCGTCAGGACATTCGCGCTCAGCGTCAGCGTCGGGAATTCGGCCGCCTTCTCGACACCCACGCGCGCCGTTTCGGCGGCGAGCTGACGTTCGGCACGCCGCACATCGGGCCGCTGGCGAAGCACGTCCGCGGGAACGCCCACGGCGATGGTCTCCGGCGGAACCGGTACGGCGCCCGGCGCGGCGAGCAGATCGTCGAGCGCGCCTGGAGGTTCGCCGAGCAGAACCGCGAGCCGGTTGCGCGCCACCGCGAGCCCGGCACGCAGACCGGGCACCTGGGCGCGCGCCTGTTCGAGAGTGGTTTGGGCCTGTTCGACATCGAGCGCGGTGGTCAGCCCGGCCTGTGCCCGCCAGCGCGCGAGCTGCAACAGCGAGGACTGCGCCTCGACACTTTCACCGATGACCGCGAGACGCTCCTGGAGCGCCCGGAATTCGACGTAGCTCTGCGCCACCCCGGCCGTCAGGCCGACCAGCACGCCGTCAACGTCGGCCTCACTCGCCTGCAACTCGCCGGTGGCGGCCTCCACGCCGCGTCGCACACCGCCGAACAGATCGAGTTCCCAACTGATGTCGAGTCCGGGGCGCACTCCGGCGTTCGCATTCGACCCTGAATTTCGCAGGCTTTCAACGGGGGAAACATACGCAAACCCGCCACGCACCGACGGGTAGTAGCCGGCATGCGCCACGCCGCGCTCGGCATCGGCCTGCAGCACCCGCTGCTTCGCCTGCGCCAGGTCGAGGTTGGCGCTGACGGCGCGGGCTTCCAGGTCGCTCAGCGTGGGATCGTGCAGCACGGACCACCAGTCGGCGAGCGTGCGCGGGGCGGCGGGGGCGGCGACCAGCCCATGGCCCAGCGGTTCGTGCCAGGCGTCGGGCATGGGGACTTCCGGCGGCGTGTAGTCTGGACCGACGGCTGCGCACCCCCCGGCGATCAGGGGCACTGCGAGAAACCACGACTTGACCTTCATATCCGTTGCCTTCCGCCGGCGGCAGAAGATTACGCGGCAATACCGGTCACCGCACCGGACCCGGATCATCGGGCGATGCGTTAGCGTCGTGGTGAAAAAACAGAACCTGCTGGACACTGCCGCTGTGCGTTTTCACGCGGGCCAGCCAGCAAGAGCTTCGACCCACAGTACACCCGCCGACGCCGCCGTTTTTCGCTGCGACGCCTGCCCGATTCATTCGGTGAGATCGGACAGCGGGTGTTTAGTTCCAGTGCATGGAGAGAAATCGCGCTGCGGGGCGCTCGCGCGGCTGCATCCGCCGGCGCAGGTTGCGATGCCTTCGTCACAGCGCTTGGTTCGGTGCCGGTCGCGCAACCAGCGCGCCGGCTCAGGAAAATGTCAGCGCCTCGATGGCCGCCCGGTTCGTTTCCGAGCCGACGATTTGCAACGCGCGATCGCGCGGCAGCCACAGCGCACGGCGGTGTTCGCCGCGATTGAGCCTGACCTCGACGGGCGCTTCGAGACGCGCGTTGTAGACGTGTTCGAGATTGGTTTCAACGTCGGGTGCATAGCGCGCACGCCAGGCCGGCAGGATGGCGAAACGGTTTTGCACCGCGCAATCGACGAGCGACCCGGCGACATCCAGGCCGGTCTCCTCGCGCACTTCGCGCAGCGCGGCCGCCGCCGGGCCCTCGCCCCATTCGAGGCTGCCGGTGACCGATTGCCAGAAACCGGCCGGCGTTGTGCGTTCCAGCACCAGCACTTCGCCGGTTTCCGCGTACAGCACCACCAGCACCGATTCCGGCCGCTTGTACGCCAGCGCTTTCAAGCCGGGTCAGGCTTGCCCTTCGGCCGGTCTGCGCACGCGGATGCTCAGCTCGCGCAACTGTTCTTCCGGCACCGCCGACGGCGCGTCGGTCAGCAGGCAGCTCGCGGTCTGGGTTTTCGGAAACGCCATGACTTCGCGGATCGACTGGGCGCCGGCCATCAGCATCACCAGACGGTCGAGACCGAACGCCAGCCCGCCGTGCGGTGGACAGCCGAATTTCAGCGCCTGCAGCAGGAAGCCGAACTTGTCCTGCGCCTCGTCGTCGCCGATGCCCAGCAGTTCGAATACGCGGGTCTGCACCTGGGATCGATGGATACGCATGGATCCGCCGCCGAGTTCGGTGCCGTTCAACACCATGTCGTAGGCACGCGAATGGCAATTGCCGGGGTCGGACTCCAGCAGGTCCAGGTGTTCTTCCTTGGGCGACGTAAAGGGATGGTGCAGCGACATCCAGCGGTTCTCGCCGGCGTCCCATTCGAACATCGGAAAGTCGATCACCCAGAGCGGCCGCCACTGGCCTTGCAGCAGACTGCAGATCCTCGCCCAGTTTGACGCGCAGCGCGCCGAGCGCCTCGTTGACCACCTTGGCCTTGTCGGCACCGAAGAACACCAGGTCGCCATCGGCGGCAGCGGTGCGCGCCATGATCTCCTCGATCACGTCGTCGGGCAGAAATTTCAGGATCGGCGACTGCAGCCCGTCGCGGCCCCTGGCGCGGTCGTTGACCTTGATATAGGCCAGCCCCTTGGCGCCGTAGATGGCCACGAACTTCGTGTAGTCGTCGATCTCCTTGCGGCTCAGTTCGCCACCCTTCGGCAGGCGCAGCGCAGCCACGCGGCCGGCCGGATCGAGCGCCGGCCCGGAAAACACCTTGAAGTCGACACCCTTCATCAGATCGCCGATATCGACCAGTTCCAGCGGTACGCGCAGGTCCGGCCGGTCCGAGCCGAAGCGGCGCATGGCTTCCTGATACGTCATGCGCGGGAACGGGTTGTCCAGTTCGACGCCCAGCACGTCCTTGAACAGACCGCGGATCATGACCTCCATCATGCGCATGATCGCGTCTTCGCTCATGAAGGAGGTCTCTATGTCCAACTGGGTGAATTCGGGCTGGCGGTCGGCGCGCAGATCCTCGTCGCGGAAACAGCGCACGATCTGGTAGTAGCGGTCCATGCCGGACATCATGAGCAACTGTTTGAAAAGCTGCGGCGACTGCGGCAGTGCGAAAAACTCGCCGGGATGCGTGCGGCTCGGCACCAGATAGTCGCGCGCGCCCTCGGGCGTGGCCTTGGTCAGGATCGGCGTCTCGATATCGAGGAATCCGTGGTCATCGAGAAACCGGCGCAACGCCCGCGTCACCGCGGCGCGCAGGCGGATATGACCAAGCATTTGCGGCCTGCGCAGGTCGATGTAACGGTAGCGCAGCCGGTGTTCTTCCGAGACCGTGTCGTCGTCGAGGTGGAACGGCGGCGTTTCCGCGGCGTTGAGAATGACCAGTTCGTCGGCCAGCACTTCGATCTCACCCGTGCCGAGTTCCGGGTTTTCGGTGCCCGCCGGCCGGCGCCGCACCCGGCCGCGCACCTGTAATACGAATTCGCTGCGCACCCGCTCCGCGTTCGCAAAGGTCTCCGGCTTGTCGGGATCGAACACCACCTGCACCCGGCCCTCGCGGTCGCGCAGATCGATAAAGATGACGCCGCCGTGGTCGCGCCGACGGTGCGCCCAGCCGACCAGGGTCACCGGCTGATCGAGCTGCGCCAGGTTCAGTTCACCGCAGTAATGTGTTCGCATGCGTGGTTCTTCTGGAATACGCCGCCGGGGCGCCGGAAAAGGCCGAATACTACAGGGAACGGGGGGTAAATTGAATAGAACCCACGCCCCCGGTGGGAAGCGGCGCCCGGCACGGCGCGCGGCGGCCTCAGGTTTCGCTGCCGGAGGTCTTCTTGTCGGCCGTGCCCTTGGCCTCCGTCGAACCGGCGGAAGGTTTGTCGGCCTTGTCCGTCTTATCGCCCTTGACCAGATTCTTCTGCTTCTTGTTCTTGAAATCGGTCTCGTACCAGCCTCCGCCCTTCAGGCGAAAACCCGCGGCGGACACTTTCTTTTCCAGCGCGGGTTCGCCGCAGGCCGGGCAGACCTTGAGCGGTTCGTCGCTGAGTTTCTGCAGTTTTTCGAGTTCGTGCCCGCAGGCAGCACAACGGTATTCGTAGATCGGCATCCCAAATCCTCAACCATCGACCGGAAATAACCGGTCTTCGGACCAGCGCGGATTATACCGGCACCACGCCCGGCGACGCTATCTGCCCGGCGCCCGGGCCGGTACAATGCAGGCGGACAAGGTCATGACATGCGCACCCACTACACCGAACTGCCCAATGCCCGGCTGAACGATTGGCGCACGCTCCGATCGCTCACCCCCTTCCTGTGGGACTACCGCGGGCGGGTGGTGGTGGCCCTCGCGTTTCTGGTGCTGTCCAAGGTCGCCAACGTCGGCGTGCCGCTGCTGCTCAAGGACGTCGTCGATACCCTGGATGCGAAACACGGCAGTCCGGTGCTGCTGCCGCTGGCGCTGCTGCTGGCCTACGGGGCGCTGCGTCTGGCCAGTTCGCTGTTCAACGAACTGCGCGATTCGGTGTTCGCGCGCGTGCGCCACGGCGCGATGCGCAAGGTCTCCATCCGCGTGTTGTCCCACCTGCACAGTCTATCGCTGCGTTATCACCTGGAACGCAAGACGGGCGGCATCTCCCGCAACATCGAGCGCGGCACCAGCAGCGTCAGTTCGCTGCTCAACTATATGGTGTTCAGCATTCTGCCGACGCTGGTGGAGGTGGGACTGATCGCCGGCATTCTGCTGGTGCGGTACAACCCCTGGTTCGCCGCCATCGCCTTCGGTTCGGTGGTTGTCTACATCTCCGTCACCGTCCGCGTCACCGACTGGCGCATGAAATACCGCGTCCACATGAACAGCATGGATTCGGAGGCCAACACCCAGGCCATCGACAGCCTGATCAACTACGAAACGGTCAAGTATTTCGGGAAGGAAGCGCACGAGCTGGCGCGTTACAACAATACGCTCCGGTCCTGGGAGGATGCCGCGGTCAAGAGCCAGACCTCCCTGTCGACGCTGAACATCGCCCAGTCGGCGGTCATTGCCGGCGGCGTCACCGCGCTGATGATCCTGGCCTCGCAGGGCGTGGTCGCCGGCACACTGACGCTCGGCGACCTGGTTCTGGTCAACGCCCTGCTGGTGCAACTTTTCATACCGCTGAATTTTCTCGGCGTCGTCTACAGTCAGCTCAAGCACGCCATCACCGACATGCAGGCCATGTTCGAGGTGCTGGAAATGCAGCCGGAAATCCAGGACCGGCCCGACGCGCGCGCGCTCAACGTCGGCGCCGGCGAAGTGCGCTTCGACGCGGTGAACTTTGCCTATGATCCGCAACGACCGATCCTGCACAACGTCTCGTTTCGCATCGCGCCGGGCCGGAAGGTTGCCGTGGTCGGCCCCAGCGGCGCGGGCAAATCGACGCTGGCCCGCCTCCTGTTCCGTTTCTACGACATCCAGTCCGGCCGCATCTCGATCAATGGTCAGGACATCCGCGGCGTGACCCAGGAAAGCCTGCGCGCGGCCATCGGCATCGTGCCGCAGGACACGGTCCTGTTCAACGACACCCTGCTCTACAACATCGGGTACGCGCAGGCGGAAGTGGACCGCGACGGCGTGGCGCGGGCGGCAAAAGCAGCCGACATCGACACGTTCATCAGCTCACTGCCAAAGGGCTATGAAACGACCGTGGGCGAGCGCGGCCTGAAGCTGTCCGGCGGCGAGAAACAGCGCGTCGCCATCGCCCGCGCCATTCTCAAGAACCCGAGAATACTGGTGTTCGACGAAGCAACGTCGAGCCTCGACAGCCAGTCAGAGAAGACCATTCTGGAAACCCTCAGGCACGCCGCCGAGCACCACACGACGCTGGTGATCGCGCACCGCCTGTCCACGGTGATCGACGCCGACGAGATTCTGGTCATGGATGCCGGCCGGATCGTCGAGCGCGGCACCCATTCGTCGCTGCTCGCCGGCCACGGTATCTACGCGCGGCTGTGGGCGTTGCAGCAGGAAGAACGGCGCAGGCTGGAACCAGCCTGGAAGCAGGCCTGACAGCGGGCTATTCGTCCTGCCCGGTGCGCTTTTCGCGCAGTCGCTGCGTCTCCCGGGCCATGACGTGGCGCACCAGCAGCTCGCGATCGGCTTCGCGAATAATCTCGTAACTGGCGCCGATGCGCCAGGGATGCTGCAGATTCCCGTCGTTGGCGCGCTCGCAGTAGGCGACGCGCGCGGCGCACAGAATGCCGATCATCGCGGGCAGGAGAACGAGCCGCAGCTCGAGCAGGTCGCCGGGCTTGACCGGGTGAGCGGCGCGGAACGCGATACCACCCGCGCTCAGGTTGACGTCCCGGGTGCTTTCCATGTTGTTCTCCGCATCCTCGGCGACGAAAAGCTGCGCCAGCGTGTTCAGCTTGTGATCGATGGCCTGCAGGCAGCGGGCGACCTCCGGCAGGTCGGACTGAATGCGCAGCAGCGCGTGCGCGATCTGCCGCGATGTCGCGGCGAAACTCGACGCCGTCATGAAGCGGTGCGGTATGTCGGTGCTCAGCAAGTCGCGGAAGGCATCGATCTCGTGTTCCCGAAGCGGGCGATGATTGAGCAACAGCTCATCGTCGATACGGAAGTATTCGCGTCGCTCTTTGTTCATGGTGTGTTCCAGTGTCATGGTCTAACCCCCGCCGCCGCGGCATCGGTTTTCGCGGGAGCCTGTGCCGGGTCGGACGGCCCGGCGCCGCCGGCACCCGCCGCGCCAGCGGCGTCATCCGGCAGCGTCCCGGGAGCCTCGTCGTCCTCGCCCTGTTGCAGGACGATCTCGACACGCCGGTTGATGGCCCGATTGGCTGCGGAATTGTTGTCGACCAGCGGCCGGGTGTCGCCGAAACCCTCGACCACAAAACGGTCAGCCGGTATTTTGCTTGCGTTCATCATCTCATGCACCACCGACACGGCGCGCGCCGACGACAATTCCCAGTTGGAGCGGAACCGCTCGGTGTCGATGGGCAGGTTGTCGGTGTGGCCGGCGACGATGATCCTGCCGTCTGAACCTTCGAGAATCCTTGCCACGCGCCCAAGAATCGGCCGGAACGCGCCCTTGAGGTCCGCCAGGCCGGAGTCGAAAGATGCTTTCTCGCGGACCCGGATGATGATCTTCTTGTCTTCGATGTCGACGTCCACCGAGCCGTCCTGGATTTCGCGGGCCAGCGCCTCGCTGATCAGGCGCGCGCTGTCTTCCAGTTGTCCGCGCCGTTTCTCCGCCTCCCGCGCCTTGACCGTGGCGGTCAGCGACGCGTCATCGGCGCTGCCGGCTCCCGACCCGCCCTCGCCCAGCGCCTTCATCTTCTCGTCCAGCCGGGCCGCCGCGGCGTGTTTGGCTTTTTCCAGCGCTTCCTTTTGCGGCGGCGTCAATCCCCGCGCCTGGCCCTCGCCCTTCTCGAGCTTCCCGGTCTTTTCGTGCGTCGGGTCGGCCGCCTCTTTCGGGCTGGATTTTGGGCCCCGCCGCTCCCTGCCGAGGTCCGTATTGATGTTCATGTCCTTGGTTGTCATCTGGCGCACGACATTGAGCGGCGTGGGCTCGGGCCTGCCGGGGCTGAATTCCCGGGCGACCACATTGATGCCCTTGGGCGGTTCCTTGGCCTTGATCTCGCGCTGCACGCCGAAGGCGAATTTCAGCGATCCGGCCAGCTCTTTGTACTTGGCCACGTCCATCTCGGAAAAAGACAGCAGCAGCACGAAAAAGCACATCAGCAGCGACATCAGATCGGCAAACGTCATGATCCAGGCCGGCGCGCCGGCTGCCTGCTTCTTGCACTGCGGTTCGTCCGGCATAGACCTGAACAGCCGCGCCTAGGCAGCGTCCGCCTCGTGCGGTCGCTCGCGCTTGCCGCTGGGGAGATAGGTCTTGAGCAACTCTTCCATGATCCGCGGATTGACGCCTTCCTGAATCGAACTGATGGTTTCCAGGATCAGCGCGCGGTTCAGCCGTTCTTCCTGACTGCGCAGCGCCAGTTTATCGGCGATCGGCAGCGCAAAGGCGTTGGCGATGACCGCGCCGTAGAGTGTCGTCAGCAGCGCCACCGCCATTGCCGGACCGATCTTTTTCGGATCATCCATCGCCGAGAGCATCTGCACCAGACCGATCAGCGTGCCGATCATGCCCATCGCCGGAGCCAGGTCACCGATCGCCTTGAAGATTGCCTGGCCGCGTTCGTGACGCTCGATCGTCAGGGCGATATCCTTCGACAACATGTTGCGGACGAACGCAGGATCGTGCCCGTCGACGCAGAGCTGGATGCCGTGCTTGAGGAATTCGTTCTTGATCTCCCGGTTTTCTAGACCGAGCACGCCTTCCTTGCGGGCGATGGTGGCCAGTTCGAGACCTTCCTGGATCAGCGCCGAGGCGTCCTCGCCCTTGTTCACAAACGCCTTCATCGCAATCTTGAACGCCCCCAGAAACTGACCGAGCTGAAACTTCATCAGGACCGCGAACAGCGAGCCGCCGACCACGATGAAAACGGAGGGGAGGTTGACGAATATGATCGGACTGCCGCCGACAACGATGGCGGCGATGATGATGCCGAATGCGCCCAACAGGCCGATCAGCGTTGCAAGGTCCATCGATGCTCCTGACTTGCGGGTTTTCTTCCTTCCGGGGCCGCTCCCCCGCCTGGGTGCCGGAAACCTTGAGTGCGGATGCGATAATTGTTCAGCCATTCCATGGCTTACAGGCCACTTCGGGTATATCGCCGGGTTCATTCAAACCTTTAAGAAGGTGCCCATCCGCGCCCCATTCGTCGCCCGATCTGCTAATCTCGGTCGTCGTTTTCTTATCCGGGAGTTGTCATGGGCGACGGGTCGGCGGACCGAGCCGTTCTGATCACGGGCTGTTCCAGCGGCATCGGCTACGCCACGGCCCGGCTGCTCGGTGACAAAGGCTATCGGGTTATCGCCAGCGCCCGGCGCGCGGACGACGTGGCGCGGCTGGTCTCCGAGGGTCTGAACTGCATCGAACTCGATCTGGACGACAGCGCCAGCATCGCGCGCGCAACCGACCGGGCGCTGGAGATCGCCGGCGGCCGCTTGTACGGCCTGTTCAACAACGCCGGTTTTGGCCAGCCCGGTGCGGTGGAGGACCTGCACCGCGACGTATTGCGGCGCCAGTTCGAGACGAACGTCTTCGGCACGCTTGAACTGACCAACCGGCTGATACCGGTCATGCGCGCCCAGGGCGAGGGACGCATCATCCAGAACAGTTCGGTGCTGGGGCTGGTAGCGCTCGCGTATCGTGGCGCCTACAACGCCAGCAAGTATGCACTGGAGGGCTTGTACGACACGCTGCGGCTGGAGCTGGCGGGCAGCGGCGTCTACGCGGTGCTGATCGAACCGGGCCCGATCGAAAGCCGATTCCGCGCCAACGCGCTGGCGGCCTACCGCAGCCGGATCGACATCGAACACAGCGCCCACCGCGACCGTTACCTGGCGAACGAAGCGCGCCTGAAGAAATCCGGCCACGCGGCGCCGTTCACCCTTCCGGCGACGGTGGTCGCCGAGAAGGTGCTGAAGATTCTCGACAGCCGCAACCCTCGTCCGCGCTACTACGTCACGCTACCGACCTATCTTCTCGGAACGCTGAAGCGGGTGCTGACCAGCCGCGCGCTCGATCGCGTATTAGGCAGAATCTCGCGGGGTGAACAGAAGAGCGAGTCGTGATGTGCTGCTTCTCTGATCACGACCTGCGCGGAGGACACAAAGGGCCTTCATGTCGAGCCGCCAAGGCGCGCAAAGTACCTTCTTGTATGCCCAGGACGGCGGTCCGGATAATGCACCGCGAAGCCCGGCAGTTCATTCGCGACGCGCACCTCGGTGCAGCTTGCCGGTTGAAGATGAAGACTCCATGGGCTACCGGCCACACCTCTCCAGGCCGGATCAGCGCGACCACACATAAATCCTTGGCGCGCCTTTGCGGTTAATCGTCGTTTTCGATGCCGCTCAGGCGGCGCTGCTCTGGCTTGCCGCGCCGCGCTCGAATTTCAGACGGCCGTTGTCCACCGCAACCTTGATCTGGTCACCCGGCTGGAAGTGACCGGCGAGGATCGACTGCGCCAGCGGATTTTCCAGTTGCTGCTGGATCGCCCGTTTCAGCGGGCGCGCGCCGTACACCGGATCGAAGCCGGCTTCGCCCAGGTGGTCGAGCGCGGCGTCGGTCAATGCCAGCCCCAGATCGCGTTCGGCCAGGCGCTTGCGCAGGTACTCGATCTGGATGCGCGTGATCGCCCGGATCTGGCCCTTGCCCAGCGGATGAAACACCACGATCTCGTCGACGCGGTTGATGAACTCGGGCCGGAAATGACCGGAGACCACCTCCATGACAGCGGATTTCATCCGGTCGTAGTTCTCCTCGCCGGCCAGTTCCTGGATCAATTGACTGCCGAGGTTGGAGGTCATCACGATCACGGTGTTGCGGAAATCCACGGTCCGGCCCTGGCCGTCGGTCAGGCGGCCGTCGTCGAGCACCTGCAGCAGCACGTTGAACACGTCCGGGTGCGCTTTTTCGACTTCGTCGAGCAGGATCACCGAATAGGGCTTGCGGCGCACGGCCTCGGTCAGATAGCCACCCTCTTCATAGCCGACATAGCCGGGCGGCGCGCCGATCAGGCGGGCCACGGAGTGTTTCTCCATGAACTCGGACATGTCGATGCGCACCATGGCGTCGTCGGTGTCGAACAGGAACTCGGCCAGCGCCTTGGTCAGCTCGGTCTTGCCGACGCCGGTCGGACCCAGGAACAGGAACGAGCCGTTGGGACGGTTCGGGTCGGACAGTCCGGCGCGCGAACGGCGGATCGCATCGGACACGGCGCGCAGCGCCTCGTCCTGGCCGACCACGCGCTTGCCGATATTCTCTTCCATGCGCAGCAGCTTCTCGCGCTCGCCTTCGAGCATCTTGGATACCGGGATGCCGGTCCACTTGGCGACGACTTCGGCGATTTCCTCCTCAGTGACCTTGTTGCGCAGCAGCTTCATGTCTTTCACGTCGGCCTGGGAGGCGGCGGCGAGCTGTTTCTCCAGTTCCGGAATGCGGCCGTACTGGATTTCGCCGGCGCGCGCGAGGTCGCCGGCGCGCTGCGCGGTTTCCAGCTCCAGGCGCGCGCGCTCCAAGGCTTCCTTGATGTGATGGGCGCCCTGCACGGCGGCCTTTTCGGCTTTCCAGATTTCCTCGAGGTCGGAAAACTCGCGTTCCAGCTTGGCAATTTCCAATTGCAGGTTCTCCAGCCGCTTCTTCGACGCCTCGTCGCTTTCCTTGTGCAGCGCCTCGCGCTCGATCTTCAACTGGATCAGACGCCGCTCCAGGCGGTCCATCGACTCCGGCTTGGAGTCGATCTCCATGCGGATGCGGCTGGCCGCCTCATCGATGAGGTCGATGGCCTTGTCCGGCAACTGGCGATCGGTGATGTAACGCTGCGACAGGGTCGCCGCCGAGACGATCGCCGGATCGGTGATGTCGACACCGTGGTGCACTTCGTAACGTTCCTTCAAGCCGCGCAGGATCGCAATGGTGTCCTCGACCGACGGCTCGTCGACCAGCACCTTCTGGAAGCGGCGTTCCAGCGCCGCGTCCTTTTCGATGTACTTCCGGTATTCGTCCAGCGTGGTGGCGCCGATGCAGTGCAGCTCGCCGCGCGCCAGCGCCGGCTTGAGCATGTTGCCCGCGTCCATGGCGCCCTCGGCCTTGCCGGCGCCGACCATGGTGTGGATTTCGTCGATGAACAGAATGATCTGGCCTTCCTGCTTGGCCAGGTCGTTCAGTACCGCTTTCAGGCGTTCCTCGAACTCGCCGCGGAACTTGGCGCCGGCGATCAATGCGCCCATGTCGAGCGACAGCAGACGCCTGTTTTTCAGCCCTTCCGGCACTTCGCCGTTGACGATGCGCTGGGCCAGCCCCTCGACGATGGCGGTCTTGCCCACGCCCGGCTCACCGATCAGCACCGGATTGTTCTTGGTGCGCCGCTGCAGCACCTGAACGGCGCGGCGAATCTCGTCGTCGCGGCCGATCACCGGATCGAGCTTGCCCTGCTCGGCGCGCTCGGTCAGATCGATGGTGTATTTCTCCAGCGCCCGGCGCTGGTCTTCGGCATTCGGGTCGTTGACCTTCTGCCCGCCGCGCATGGCCTCGATCGCCTGCGCAACGCCGCCCTTGCTGGCGCCCGCCTTGCGCAGCAGTTCGCCCAACTGGCCCTTGTCCTCCAGCGCGGCGAGAACGAACAGCTCGGACGAGATGTACTGGTCCTTGCGCTGCTGGGCCAGCTTGTCGGTCAGATTGAGCAGCCGGTTCAGGTCGTTCGATATGTGCACGTCGCCGCCCGCACCCTGCACGGTCGGCATCCGGTCGAGCTGCTCGCCCAACTGGGAGCGCAGCAGATTGACGTTGACTCCGGATTGCGTCAGCAGATGGCGTACCGATCCGCCTTCCTGATCCAGCAGCGCGATCAGCACATGCACCGGTTCGATATAGTTGTGGTCGCGCCCCAGCGCCAGGCTTTGAGCCTCGGCGAGCGCCAATTGAAACTTGCTGGTCAGTTTATCCATGCGCATGGCAAACACTCTCCACTCGATGATTCATCGGTTGAATGGATATATGGGTCGACCTGTGGGGTAATTCAAGATAGCACGGCGAATCGGCGCGGAACCCGCCCCCGGCACGCCAAGACCGCCGAATAACGGCGGTCATTCATACACCTTGCGCCGGAACAGATCCTGGCGGCGGCTGACCAGCCGGTCGAGAAACAGCAGGCCGTCGAGATGATCCATCTCGTGTTGGACGGCGCGCGCCTCGAAGCCCTCCATGCCGAATTCCAGAGCCTCGCCGCTGGCATTGCGGGCCACCAGATGAATTCTTTCGGCGCGGATGACATTGCCCGTGTAGTCCGGCACCGAAAGACAGCCCTCCCGGCCGACCGCATGGCCCTCCCATTCCGTGATCTCGGGATTGACCAGAACCAAGTGACCGTGACTGCTGGTTTTCTTGCGGCCGGACACGTCGACGATGACCACGCGCTCGAACCAGCCCACCTGGGGCGCCGCGATGCCGACGGCGCCGGGACCGGCCAGCCGCGTCTCCTCCAGATCGGCGATGCGCCGGGCCAGCGCCTCGTCGAATTGCCCGACGGACATCGACACCTGCTGCAGGCGCTGATCCGGATAGGTCAGTATTTCCAGTACCGCCACAGCTCACCCGATCAGCGTATCGACAGGGGTTACGTCGACGCGGATGCCTTCGGCTCTCAGGGATTCCAGCGCCTGTTCGATGGCTTCGACGCCCTGGGCTGTGGTGCCTTCGATATGGAGTATATAGATCGGCGTCCCGGGGGGGCCGGCGACTTCGGTGGTCAGGTCGACGATATCCAGGCCCGCGGCGGCGGCGGCGGCGGTGACCTGGGCGACGATGCCGGCGCGGTCCGCGCCGTACACCGTGACACAGACATCGGGCACCACGTTCCGGTGATCGGCACCCTTGACCCGGTCGACGTGGATGGTCAGGCCCATCTGTTCGGCGACTGGCGCGAGCAGGCCCGACAGCGCCTCCGCCTCCAGCGCCGACTCGACCAGCAGGATCACGCCGAAGTTGCCGCCCAGCCGCATCATCGACGCCTCGCCCAGATTGCAGCCGGCCTCGAACAGCCGTCCGGTGACCGCCGCGACGATGCCGGGACGATTTTCGCCCAACAGCGTCAACATGTACCAGTGTGTCATCGATTTCTCCTCAGCCGGCGCACCGGCGTCAGGGGGCGGCTTCGTCTTCGTGTATAACCCGACTCGCCGGGTATCAACCTGCGTGCAGCATCGCGTGGGTTACCGCGATGATGCCCACGCCGGCGGCAATCAACGCCACCTGCTGCACGGTCGTTCCGAATTCAAGGCGCTTGTGCAGGCCCGGAATCAGATCCGCGACCGCGATATAAATGAAACTGGACGCCGCCACCGCCAGCACGTAAGGCAGGACCGCCGTCATGCCGTTCAGGACGAAGTAGGCCAGCAACCCGCCCAGCACGGTCGTCACGCTGGACAGCAGGTTGAAAAACAGCGCGCGCGCGACCGAAGCCGCCGTGCAGCAGGATCGCGAAATCGCCGACTTCCTGCGGTATTTCGTGGGCGGCGACCGCCAGGCTGGTCACGACGCCGAGGTGAATGTCGGTCAGAAACGCGGCGCCGATCAATACGCCGTCGATGAAATTGTGCAGGCCATCGCCAAAGAGAATCAGAACGGCGGCGGCCTTCCGGTGCGCCTGCTCGTCCGGCGCGTGCATCTCGCAGTGCTCGGCGTGGCAATGCCGCCACAATACCAGTTTCTCCAGGAGGAAAAATCCGAACAGGCCGTACAGCACGGCTGCGGATATGCTATGGATGTCGGCGCTGCCGCGTTCCGCGAAGGCGTGCGGCAGCAGTCCGAGCAGCGCGGCGCCCAGCAGCGCACCGATGGCCAGGCTGACGAAATGCGGAAGCAACTGCAGTCGCAGCCGCTCGGGCAGGATCAGGAAGACGGCCGCCGCAATGACGCTCAGCACACCGCCGAGCAGGCAGAACAGCAGTATCCAGGTCAGCAAGGAGAACATCGTCAGGGGTCCGGAAAACAAGGCGTGATGATATAGCTCCGCCCCGATTTTTACACCTCGGAAGGCTCATGCACGTCCTCGCGCCAGACCAGCGACGCCATGCGGCCGGTGGCCCCGTCGCGGCGAAACGAGAAAAACCGATTCGCGTCATGGTAGGTACAGGCGCCGCCGCCGAAAATCCGGTTGACTCCGGCGCGCTGCAGGCGCAATCGAGCCAGCCGGTAGATGTCGGCGAAATACTTGCACGGGCTGCCGGCGGCCGTGAAGGCCGCCGCCGCGGCGCCGTCGGCATCGACGAATACCTCGCGCACCTCCTCGCCGACTTCAAAGGCGGACGGCCCGATCGCCGGTCCCAGCCAGGCCAGCAGGCTGCCCGGCCCACCGAGCGCCGCCACCGTCGACTCCAGTACACCGGCGGCCAGTCCCCGCCAGCCCGCGTGGGCCGCCGCCACGCGGGTTCCCCGCGCGTCGCAGAACAGGACCGGCAGACAGTCCGCCGTCATGACGGCACAGACCACGCCGGGCGCCCGGGTGAACGCGGCATCGGCTCGCGGCGGCGCGCCGTCGCTTCGCTCCGTCAATTCGACGACACGCGTTGCATGCACCTGCTCCAACCAGCCCGGTTCGCTCGGCAACGCCCGGCATTCGACCAGCCGGGCCCGATTCACCGCCACGGCGTCCGGATCGTCGCCGACGTGCGTGGCAAGATTGAAGCTGGCAAAGGGCGGATGGCTGACGCCGCCCAGGCGCGTCGTCGAAACCGCCTTGACGCCGGGAGGTGCCGGCCAGTCGGGCAAAATGAATTGATTACCCATCAGAGCAGCTCAGGTATCCGAACCGGGCTGACCAACCGCTGCGTCGGCGCGTAGCGCGTCGATCAGCGCCTGTATGTCGTCGGGTACCGGCGCCTCCCAGGCCACGGCCTCGCCGGTTTCGGGGTGGATCAGCGCCAGTTTGTGCGCGTGCAGCGCTTGCCGCCAAAACTGGCACAATACCTCGATCAGGTGTTCGCTGGCGCCCGCCGGCGGACGGAACCGGCCGCCGTACAAGGGATCGCCGACCAGCGGCATCCGCTGCGACGCCATGTGCACCCGAATCTGGTGCGTGCGGCCGGTTTCGAGCCGGACGCTGATCAGCGAGTGGGCGCGATAGCGTTCCAGCACCCGGTGGTGCGTGATGGCCGGTTTGCCCGTACCCACGATCGCCATCCGCAGCCGGTCGCGCGGGTGCCGGCCGACCGGCGCATCGATGGTCCCGCCGGCCGGCAGGACCCTGTTGACCACGGCCAGATACTCGCGATGCACCGACCGCTCCTGGAGCTGCCGGACCAACGAATGGTGCGCGGCCAGCGTGCGCGCGACCACCAGCAGACCGCTGGTGTCCTTGTCGAGGCGGTGCACGATGCCGTAGCGCGGCAGGACCGCAAGGCGCCGGTCGAAGTGCAACAGTGCGTTTTGCAGCGTGCCGTCTGGGTTTCCGGCGGCCGGGTGCACGACCATGCCCGCCGGTTTGTTGACGACGAGCAGCGCCGGGTCCTCGTATGGTATGTCCAGCGCGATCGGCTGGGCGGCAACATCCGCGGATTCATCCAGCGTGGCGTCGATAACGACGGTCTCGCCGCCAGCGACACGCGCCCTGGGCTTGCGGACGGCGCCGTCGACCAACGCCCGGCCGTCGCGCAGCCATTGTTGCAGCCGGCTGCGGGAGTACGCGGGAAACAGCACTGCCAGGACCTGGTCCAGTCGCTGACCGGCCATTTCATGAGGAATCCGGCCGGTCAACCGGATTTGTTCAGGCATGAGGGTGACAGTTTGGAAACAGCCATCTACAATTTCATACTCCCATTGGTGTACCGACGCTGGAATTCCCCGTGTTTAGATGTCTCCAGAGACTGTTCGTCATCGCGCTGCTGCTGGCGGTCGCCGGCTGTGCGACTTCACCCGAAGATCCCTACGCTGACATGTCAGCCAACGAGTTGTACACCTATGCGAAGAAAGCGCTGGACGACAGCGACTACAAGACCGCAATCGACGCGTTCGAGAAACTCGAAGCCCGCTATCCCTTCGGCAAGTACGCGCAGCAGGCGCAGCTTGAAATCGCCTATGCTTATTATAAGTTCGACGAGCCCGATTCGGCCATTTCCACACTGGATCGCTTCATTCGCAGCAACCCGGGGCACCCGAACAGCGATTATGCCTATTATCTCAAGGGGCTGGTCAACTACACCCGTGGATCCAGCGTCATCGACCGCCTGTCCCGCCGCGACCCGTCGGATCGCGACGCGCGCGCGCTGCGCGATGCGTTCAACGATTTCTCCGAGCTGATCAAGAAATTTCCAGACAGCAAGTACTCGGAGGACGCCGGACACCGGCTGGTGTATCTGCACAATATCATGGCGCAATACGAGGTCAGCGTCGCGGAATACTACCTGAAGCGCGGCGCCTACGTCGCTGCGGCCAACCGCGCGAAGTACGTGGTGGAAAATTATGAACGCACGCCGTCGGTCCCCGACGCCCTGCGGGTCATGGTCCGCGCGTACACGCAACTGGGCATGGAAACACTGGCCGACGACGCCAGGCGCGTATTGAATGCCAACACATCAGCCGCGGGGCAACAATAGCCTCAAGGCGGCGCCGGAATTACACCGCGTCGTTGTCGGTCTCGCCGGTGCGGATGCGCATGACCCGCTCCACGTCGGTGACGAAAATCTTGCCATCCCCGATCTTGCCGGTTTTCGCCGACTTGCTGATGGTTTCGATGCAGCGGTCAACGTCATCGTCCTGGACGACGATTTCAAGTTTCACTTTCGGCAGAAAATCCACGACGTATTCGGCGCCGCGGTACAACTCCGTGTGCCCCTTCTGGCGGCCAAACCCCTTGACCTCGATCGCGGTCATGCCGGTAATGCCAATCTCCGACAGCGCCTCGCGGACGTCATCGAGCTTGAAGGGTTTGATGACAGCTTCGATTTTTTTCATGCAGCGCGTTCCCCGTCTGTTTCGGATGCCGCGATAATCCTACATCAATTTGCCCGCACCATGCGAGCTAGTCCCGGCCCTCAGCGTTTGAGCTGCGCGGCGAGGTAGCCGGAGGTGATCGGGTAGCGGCGGTCGCGGCCGAACGCGCGCCGGCTGATACGCACCCCCGGCGGCGCCTGGCGACGTTTGTATTCGTTGCGGTCGACCATCGCCGCGACCCGCCACACCGTGTCCGCATCAAATCCTGCATCGATCAGCTCTTCGATGCTCCGATCCTGCTCGACATAACCTTCGAGTATCGGGTCCAGGAGCCCGTAGGGCGGCAGCGAATCCTCGTCTTTCTGGTCGGGCGCGAGCTCGGCCGAGGGCGCGCGTGTCAGAACCCGCTCCGGAATGACGGCACCAAGCCGGTTGCGGTAACGGGACAGGCGGTAAACCAGTAGTTTGGAGACGTCCTTGATCGGTGCGAAACCTCCGGCCATGTCGCCATAGAGCGTGGCGTAACCGACCGACATTTCACTCTTGTTACCGGTGGTGAGCACGATATGCCCCAGTTTGTTGGACAGGGCCATCAGGATTACCCCGCGGCAACGCGCCTGGATATTCTCCTCGGTCGCGTCCCGCGCCTTTCCGGCAAAGGCATCGCTCAGTGCCGCGAGAAACGCATCGAAAACCGGCTCAATGGAGATCTCCTGGTAACCCACGCCTAAGGCCTCGGCTTCGGCGCGCGCATCGGCGAGGCTCACAGCCGATGTAAAACGGGACGGCATCATGACCGCCTCGACGCGGTCCGCACCGATGGCATCGACCGCAATCGCCAGCGTCAACGCGGAGTCTATGCCGCCCGACAGACCGATCACGGCACCCGGAAAGCCGTTCTTCCCGATGTAGTCGCGCACACCCAGCACCAGCGCGCGATAGACGCTCGGTTCTTCATCCGGATGATCCGGTGCCGAACCCTTCACAGGGCGGACATGGCCGTTCTGCCGAGTGAATTCCGCCTCGAACAGGCCCTCCTCGCACGCCGGAAACCGGTGCGTGGTCCGACCCTCGGCATCGAGCACGAAAGAGCCGCCGTCGAACACCAGTTCATCCTGACCGCCGACAAGGTTCAGATAGACCATCGGCATACCGGTTTCAGCGACGCGCTGCGCGACGACCGTTTCACGCTCCCGGCCCTTGCCGGCATGAAACGGGGACGCGTTGATGTTGATCATCAGCCCGGCGCCGGCCTCGGCGGCCAGCCGCGCCGACCGCGGCCGCCAGATATCCTCGCAAATCGAGATCGCGGTCCTGTAACCCTTGATCGCGGCGATGGCGTAACCGTCGCCCGGCGTGAAGTAGCGCGCTTCGTCGAATACGCTGTAGTTGGGCAGATGGTGCTTGCGACAACAGGCGACGACCTCGCCGTTATACATCAGCGACGCGCTGTTGTAACGGCACTCACCGGTGACTTCCGGGTGGCCGACCAATACGTGAATGCCTCTGACTTCACTGACGATGCGCGCCAACGCCTGATCGACCATGCGCTGAAACGCCGGGCGCAACAACAGGTCCTCGGGTGGATATGCGGTGAGGGTCAGCTCGGGAAACACGACCAGATCGGCGCCCAGTCGATCCCGCGCCTCCAGGCTTAGCCGGATGACCCGGTCGGTGTTGGCAGGGACATCGCCGACCAGCAGGTTGCATTGCGCCATGGCCAGACGCAGATTGGCGCTCACGTTCTTGTCTCCATTCTAAGGATGCCACGGGCGCGGTCGGAAACTCCCGACGTTCGTCGAGTTACCATGGTCGGACCGCACTGACTTCGGCTTTGCCGGCCGGCGCGCGAACGCCATTACCGCTCGACGCGTAGAACCACGAACGTCACGAGTTCCCTGATACAGTCCCGACACGTCACTCCGGCGCCGGGTTCAGTTCAGCAGGGCCAACGCTCCGGGCGCCGGCCCCTGCCGGTGTGACGACGCAATCAGGGGCTCCTCAATATTAAATTAGCCCCGGGTTGGTTTACACTAACACAATGTTTGGAATCCGCGTCTTATTGTTTCTGGTCGGCATCGTCCTGGTGGCCGTCATACTGAAACGGCTGGCGATCGGCTCCAGACCCGCAGTGACCCGCCGCCAGGATCCGGTCCGCAAAATGGTCCAGTGCCACCACTGCGGTCTCTACCTTCCCGAACAGGACGCTATCCAGGATAGCGGGCGCTATTACTGTGCCCGGGAACACCTGCGCGAAGACAGAGGCACGGATTGATGATCGAAAGCTCAACCGGCTCTCTACCCGACGCCGGCTGGAAACCGCTTCGTATCCTGACCTTCTACCGGCTGACCATGGCCGGACTGCTGGCCCTGCTGTTTTTCGCGCTTAAAGATGAAAACCCCTTCAACGTGACTAGGCCGGACCTGTTCGGCGTCACGCTTATCGCCTACCTGGGTTTCAGCCTGGTTGCCGGCTTCAGCACACGATTCCGCTGGCCTGCGTTTCAATGGCAGACAATTGCCCAGGTGCTCGCCGACGTGTTGGCCGTCACGTTGTTGATGCACGCGAGCGGCGGCATCGACAGCAGCTTGTCGGTCCTCCTGATTGTGGCAGTCACCTACGGCGCTCTCATTCTACCGGGGCGCTTTGCCCTTTTCTTCGCGGCGGTGGCCACGCTGGCCGTGCTGTTGGAGTCGATCTACGACCTGCTGGCGTTCGGCAAACCGGAAAGCACCGTTGTCGCTCAGGCCGGGTTGCTCGGCATCGTGCTGTTTGCGACCGCGGGTGTGGCCTACGGGCTGTCGCGGCGCGTGCGCGAGAGCGAGGCGCTCGCGCGGCGTCGCGGCGTCGACCTAGCCGACCTGGAGCAACTCAATCAGCACATCATTCAGCACCTGGATTCGGGCGTGCTCATCATCGACCACCAGGGACGCATCCGGCTCGCCAACCAGACGGCCCGGAAGCTGCTCGCGATCGATCCACGCCCCATGCGGACGCTGGAGCAAACGAGCCCGACGCTGTGGCAGCAACTTGCGTACTGGCAGACGGACAATTCCTGGCAACCGGAAATCATCCGGAGCGCGGGCGACACGCAGGGTGCGATTCCACGCTTTACCAGCCTCAGCACCTCCAAGGGCCCCGGCGTGATGATTTTTCTCGATGACAGTTCGACGCTGGCCCGACAAAGTCAGCAGATCAAGCTGGCGTCGCTCGGGCGACTCTCGGCAAGCATCGCCCATGAGATTCGGAATCCGCTGGGCGCGATCAGCCACGCCGCGCAATTGTTGAAAGAATCGGAAGGCTTAACCCCGGCCGACCAGCGTCTTACGGAAATAATTCACAGCCATTGCCAGCGGGTCAACGCGATCATCGAGAACGTGCTGCAGATCTCTCGCCGCAAGCAGGCACAACCACGCCCGATCGAACTAAGTCTCTGGTTGTCACGCTTTCTGGAGGAATTCAGCGAGACGCAACGGTTACCGATGGAACAACTGCATCTGGAAGCCGAGCGACCCGACACGGTAGTCCGCTGCGACCCCGGACATCTGCATCAGGCACTGTGGAATCTGTGCCAGAATGGGATTCGACACGGCGGCCAACCGCCTGAGCTGACGCTGCGCCTCCACGAAACCGACAGCCACCTGGTCAGTCTCAACGTCATCGACAACGGCGAAGGAGTGCCGGACGACAAGATCAACCACATCTTCGAGCCGTTTTTCACAACCGGGTCGGGCGGCACCGGCCTTGGACTCTATCTGGCGCGCGAGTTGTGCGAACTGAACCACTGTCAGCTCGCCTATCACCCGGAGCCATGCCGCGGCGGCTGTTTTCGCATTCACTTCACCCCCAACGCCGCCCCCGGCGACCAGGCCGCCTGATCCATGCCCGGTCCACTTGGACTCGATCCCCGATTGGCCCTAGAATCGAGAGCTTATGGCTGAACCCATCGCACTGGTCGTCGACGACGAGCCCGATATCCGGGAACTGCTGGAACTGACGCTGGGGCGGATGCAGATCAGTACGCGTACGGCAGCGAACCTCGCGCAGGCGCGTACCGCGCTCAAGGACACCCGTTTCGATCTGTGTCTGACCGACATGCGCCTGCCGGACGGTGACGGTCTGGAATTGGTCAGCTACGTGCAGGATCAGTATCCGGACCTGCCGATCGCCGTAATCACAGCCCACGGCAATATGGAAACTGCCGTGGACGCACTCAAGGCCGGCGCCTTCGACTTCGTATCCAAACCCGTCGACTTGCAAGTATTGCGCCGGCTGGTCAGTACCGCCATAAAACTGGGGCCGCAGGCGGTTGACCGCAGAACACGGGACACGCTGCTTGGCAGATCGGCAATCATGCAGACCGTGCGCTCGACTATTGCCAAGCTGGCGCGCAGTCAGGCGCCTGTTTATGTCAGTGGCGAATCAGGCACCGGCAAGGAGCTGGTTGCGCGGCTGATTCACGCGAAAGGGCCCCGCAACGAACAGGCATTCGTGCCGGTCAACTGCGGAGCCATTCCGGCGGAACTCATGGAAAGCGAGTTTTTCGGACACAAGAAAGGGAGCTTCACCGGCGCGATTTCCGATAAAGAAGGCTTGTTCCAGGCTGCCGATGGCGGCACGCTGTTCCTCGACGAAGTGGCTGAACTGCCGCTGTCCATGCAGGTGAAACTGTTGCGTGCCATTCAGGAAAAAGCGGTAAGGCCGGTGGGTGAACAGCGGGAGATCCCGGTGGATGTGCGGGTGCTGTCCGCCACCCACAAGAATCTGTCGGACCTGGTCGACGCCGGCGCCTTCCGCCAGGACCTTTACTATCGCATCAACGTGATCGAGCTAAAGGTTCCGGCCCTGCGCGAGCGCCGCGAGGATATTCCCGAGTTGGCCGAGCATGTATTGAACAAGCTACACCCGCGTGATGACGGCACACGGCCCGTGCTCAGCCGGTCGGCCGTCGATGCGCTCCAGCGCTATCCCTTTCCCGGCAACGTCCGCGAACTGGAAAACATCCTGGAGCGGGCTTTGACGCTCTGCGATGGCCAGGAAATCCAGGCCGAAGACTTGCATCTGCCGCAATTCGATCCTGCGCATCCGCAAACTGCCGGGATGGACGGCCCGCCGCCGGACGGCGTGCAACTGGAAGATTATCTGGAAGGCATCGAGCGGGCGGCGATTCTGAAGGCACTGGAGCAGACCGGTCAGAACAAGACCGCCGCGGCCAAGCTGCTTGGCATCACCTTTCGCGCAATGCGTTACCGGCTCAAGAAACTTGGTCTGGAGTGACGCACCGCGTCACTCAGAGATGAAAAACGTCATTTACCGACAGGCATTCTCACAGCAATCTGACCCAAACATCAGGAGGTCACGGATGCCCCTTCCTTTTGCTATCCAGTTCCACTCAATTTATCCGACTGTTCCAAATAGTCTTTCAAGATCCTCCGCGAATACCCGCTAAGCACCGCGCTCGCGGGATAGATCGCTGGCACACTTAGTGCTTTATTCAACTCAGCCTCGTCATTCAAACTGGTTCGGGTCGGCAAGCCCAGCAGTAGAGACTCGGCTCGAAAACTGAACAATTTTTGCAGCACGTCAACCTGAGAAAGAGGAAATGACCATGAAGAAAGTACAGCAGGGTTTTACCCTTATCGAATTGATGATCGTCGTGGCGATTATCGGTATTCTGGCCGCCATCGCGCTGCCGGCGTATCAGGACTACACAGTCCGCGCCACGGTGTCGGAAGGCGTTGTGCAGGCGAGCGGCGCTAAAGCCACCGTTTCTGAAAACCTGGCGAACGGTGGCCTGGCCGATGCCTGCTCCGGCGTGAGCGTGGGCAATATCGGCAAGACCACTCTGACTTGCACTGATGCCGGCGCCGGCGCCGGCCCCGTCACGATTAGCGCCAGCGTCGTGACCAGCGTGGGTAACGTCACGTTTGACTTGGTCGGCACGATGGCCGCGGGTGGCATAACCTGGGATTGCAACAATCCGAGCGATCCCAAGTATGTGCCGGCTGAGTGCCGCTCGTAATAGTCCCGCGATTGTCGGGTGATGTTTGGCCCCCGCCTTGTGCGGGGGCCTTCATTTGCGCCTGACCCACCGGTCGACTCCGCCTGTTACAGATGCCCAAGCACTGGCCCACTCGGAAGTAGCTGTAAGCGAATGTGGAATTCACGTCTCATCGCCCGCCAATTGGCCGACGAGCGACGACACCTGACTCTCGGTCCCGTGCACCCGCAACTGATTGTCAGATTTAGCCAATTTTCCGATCCACGGTACCGGAAGCTCGATCTCAAGTTTCATTCTGTTGTGACGAAAATAACCAGAGAACACGGGTATCCAGCCCAATAGTGTAAGACAACCACCAATTTCCTGGCTGGCCGAGAGAACTTAAGCTACCGAGCTTCGCCCTGTCGAGCTCCGCAAACCCAAGGGACATTGATTCAGCCATGGTGACACAAAGCCCTGTTGCACGTTTCAGTGGCCTGGCTCGACGCCTCGTGTTGGACGGCATTCTCACTGAAGAGCAGGCCACCGCCGCCCACGAACGTTCTTTGAAGAACCGTGAGCCCTTCGTCAGCCACCTTGTAGTCAATGGACTTGTCGACAGCGGAACAATTGCGTCTGCTGCGTGCCATGAGTTTGGTGCGCCGCTTCTGGATCTGAGCGCTATCGATCTGGATTCGATACCTGCGTCGTTGGTCGATGAAAGACTGGTTCGTCAGCACCACGCCCTACCGCTCTTTAAGCGCGGAAACCGACTGTTTATCGCCGTTTCGGATCCAACCAACCTCCAAGCACTCGACGAAATCAAGTTCCACACCGGGATCGGCACCGAAGCTATCTTGGTCGAAGAAGACAAGCTGGCGAAGGCGATCGAAAAGGCACTGGATACGACAGCTACCTCGATGTCGGATCTTCTGGACGAAGATCTGGATAACCTGGATATTACCGGCGGCGACGAGATCGAAACGCAGGACGACAAGGATTCCGCGGATGTGGACGACGCCCCGATCGTCCGCTTCGTGAACAAAGTCTTGCTTGATGCCATCAACAAGGGCGCTTCCGATATTCACGTCGAGCCGTATGAGAAGATTTTTCGGATCCGGTTTCGCCAGGACGGAGTGCTGCACGAGGTCGCCTCGCCGCCGCTGGCTATGGCGAACCGCCTGGTAGCACGCCTCAAGGTTATGAGTCGGATGGACATCGCCGAACGACGGGTTCCCCAGGATGGCCGCATCAAAATGAAGCTGTCCAAGAAGCGGGCGATCGACTTTCGCGTCAACAGTTGCCCCACATTGTTCGGTGAGAAAGTGGTTCTGCGCATACTCGATCCCACCAGTGCACAACTTGGCATCAACGTCCTAGGCTACGAGGAAGAACAAAAGCAGTTGTACATGCAAAATCTGAAGAAACCCTACGGAATGATTCTTGTCACGGGCCCGACGGGTTCCGGCAAAACCGTGTCCTTGTACACTGGCCTGTACATTCTGAATACGCCGGACCGAAACATATCGACGTGCGAGGATCCGGTGGAAATCAATCTGGCAGGCATCAATCAGTGCAACATGAACCCGAAAGCAGGACTCACATTTGCATCCGCGCTGCGCGCCTTCCTGCGCCAGGACCCGGACATCATCATGGTCGGCGAGATTCGTGACCTGGAAACCGCGGAAATCGCCATCAAGGCGGCCCAGACCGGCCACATGGTCATGTCAACGCTGCACACGAATGACGCGCCCCAGACCTTGACCCGTCTGGCTAACATGGGCGTACCTCCGTATAACATTGCCTCCTCGGTCAATCTGATCATCGCTCAACGCCTAGCACGCCGGCTCTGCAATAACTGCAAGCAGCCGATCGACATACCGAGGGAGGCTCTACTGGAAGAAGGCTTCAAGGAAGAAGATCTTGGCGGCCTGCAGCTGTTTGCCCCGGTCGGCTGCGATCAATGCGTGGACGGCTACAAAGGTCGCGTGGGCGTGTATCAGGTAATGCCGGTAAGTGAAGCTATCGGGCGTATCATTATGGAAAACGGCAATTCTCTTCAGATTGCCGATCAGGCGAAACGCGAAGGCGTCGCCGACCTGCGTGAATCCGGCCTCAAGAAAGTTAAGAACGGGCTGACCAGCCTGGATGAAATCAACCGAGTAACCAAGGACTAAGCCATGGCTCAAGCAGCAGCGATCAAACAAAGTGTTTTTGCCTGGGAGGGTACCGACAAGAAGGGCACCAAAGTAAAGGGGGAGAGTCGCGCTGCAAATCCGGCCATCATCAAGGCCGAACTGCGCCGTCAAGGCATAAATCCGATCCGAGTCCGAAAAAAATCGGCCTTGTTTTCGAACGCCAAGAAAAAGAAAGTCCTGCCCAAAGACATCGCGGTATTCATGCGTCAGCTCGCCACCATGATGTCCGCCGGAGTTCCCCTGGTCCAATCTTTCGACATCGTTGGTCGGGGGCACGATAATCCGTCGATGCAGGAATTGATCATGGCGATCAAGAATGACATCGAGTCAGGCACAAATCTTTCGGAAGCGATGGCGAAACACCCGCTCTATTTCGACGAACTGGTTTGCAACCTGATTTCCGCTGGTGAACATGCGGGTATACTCGAAGCCCTGCTAGACAAGATCGCCACTTACAAGGAAAAGACGGAGGCACTCAAATCCAAGATCAAAAAGGCGCTGTTCTATCCGACGGCGGTTATGGTCGTGGCGTTCGTGGTTACTGCGATATTGCTAATCTTCGTGGTACCTCAGTTCCAGGAGGTGTTCCGTGGATTCGGTGCCGATCTACCGGCTTTCACCATGATGGTTATCGGACTTTCAGAGTGGATGCAACGCTACTGGTGGGCTATCGTTCTGATCGTCGGAGGCGGCATCCATGGTTTCGGTGAAGCCAAGAAAAGGTCTCCTAAGGTCAAGCACGGACTTGACCGGGTCATGCTAAAGTTACCGATAATCGGCGAGATACTTCGCAAGGCCGTCATTGCCCGCTTTGCGCGAACCCTGTCGACCATGTTTGCTGCGGGCGTGCCGCTGGTCGAAGCCATGGAGTCGGTGGCGGGAGCCTCCGGCAACGCGGTCTATACCGAAGCCATACTGAAAATGCGTGACAATGTCGCGACCGGCCAGCAATTGCAACTTGCGATGACCCAGACGGGCCTGTTCCCCAACATGGTGAACCAGATGGTAGCCATCGGCGAAGAATCCGGCTCGCTCGACGGCATGCTGGCCAAAGTCGCGGACTTCTACGAACAGGAAGTCGACGATGCGGTCGATGGCTTAAGCAGTCTGCTCGAACCACTTATCATGTCGGTCCTGGGCGTGCTGGTCGGCGGCCTGCTCGTGGCCATGTATCTGCCTATCTTCAAGATGGGTTCCGTCATTTAATGAAGCCGACGCGACCCCGAGACTGCGGGGGTCGCGGGGTAGTAAGATCATTCCATGGAACTGGTTCATCTTCTTAAGATCCACAGCACCTTCTTCATCGGCGTGACTTTCGTACTGGGCCTGATAGTCGGCAGCTTTCTCAACGTGGTGATCTATCGCCTGCCCCGCATGATGGAGCGGGACTGGCGCAAACAGGCGCGCGAGTATCTGGATCAGGAGCCTGGACCGGAAGAAGGGGAAAACCCGTTCTCTCTGGCCAGGCCGGCGTCGCATTGCCCGCACTGCGGCCACAAGATCCGCGCCTATGAAAACGTCCCGCTGGTAAGTTGGGTGTTGCTCGGCGGCAAGTGCTCGTGCTGTGCCAATGCCATTTCCGTCCGCTACCCGCTGGTCGAACTGGCAACCGGCGTATTGTCGGCAGTGGTGGCCTGGCATTTCGGATTCGGCTGGCAGGCCGCAGCGGCATTGCTGCTCACCTGGGCGCTGATCGCGCTGAGCATGATCGACTACGACCACCAACTGTTGCCCGATGCCATCACACTGCCCTTTTTGTGGCTGGGACTGGTATTCAGCCTCATGCCCCTGTTCGCAGACGTGCGTAGCGCCTTGATCGGCGCCGTAGCCGGCTATCTCTCGCTGTGGATCGTCTACCAGACGTTCAAACTCATCACCGGAAAGGAAGGCATGGGCTTCGGTGATTTCAAGCTGCTGGCCCTGTTCGGCGCCTGGCTGGGATGGCAGGCGCTGCCCGGCGTGATCCTGCTCTCGTCGCTGGTGGGTGCTGTGGTCGGCGGCCTTCTGATCGCCTTGAAAGGCAGGGACCGGCAGCAACCCATCCCCTTTGGTCCTTACCTGGCGGCGGCGGGCTGGATCTCCCTGCTGTGGGGAGAACAGATCAGGCACGCCTATTTGAACTGGTCGGGCCTCGCCGGCTGATGCCGAGAGCCCTGCGCATCGGCCTGACCGGCGGGATCGGCAGCGGCAAGACCACCGCGTCGGATTATTTCGCCTCAATAGGCGTGCCGATCATCGACACCGACCTGCTCTCGCGCGAGCTGGTCGAGCCCGGTATGCCGGCGCTGGCGGAAATCGTGCTGCATTTCGGCGCGGATGTCCTGAATCCCGACGGCACTCTGAACCGGCAGGCGCTGCGCGCCAAGGCATTTGCGTCAGAAACCGAGCGGCGGCGGCTTGAAGACATCCTGCACCCCCGCATTCGCGACCTGGCCGAGTCGCGCGCGCGCAGCGTGGCCAAGCCGTATTGCATTATCGTGATCCCGCTGCTGGTGGAAACACCCTACCCCATCCAGCTCGACCGTGTGCTTCTGATCGACGCCGAGGAAGCCGACCGGATCCGCTGGGTAAAGGAGCGCGACGGCCTGACGGACACACAGCTTCGCCGGGTGCTGGGCAGCCAGGCGGGCCGCGCGGAACGGCTTCGGGCCGCCGACGATATCGTCCTCAACCGGGGCGACCTGTCCGCCCTTTACCGCGAATTGGACGCACTGCACGCAAAATACGTCCGGCTGGCCGAAAAGCAGTAAATTCCCGAACCCGAGCTGAACCGGTTTGCCTCGCGGCACGCACTTGGTGGACAATAGTCGGCTGACACTTGGACCACCGCCTCCCGTGCCAAAAGAAATCATTTACGAACAACCACTTAACGAAAGAATCCGGGCATTCTTGCGGCTGGAGTTCTTGTTCGCCCAAGCCGCGCATCATCTGCGCGGCGAAACCCAGTGGGACAGCCGCGGCACCATGGCAGGCCTGCTCGAGATCCAGAGCATCTTCGGTCGCGCAGATCTGAAGACCGAGGTTCTGAAAGAACTTGAGCGGCAACAGACCAACTTGGCACGCTGGCAGAGCAATCCGGGGGTCGACGCGCGGCTCCTGCAGAACCTCTCGAAGAAGCTCGAAGATTTCCGACTGCGCCTGCTCAAGGCGGAAGGACCGATCGCGGCCGACCTGAAAGAGAATGAATTCCTGAGCAGCATTCACCAACGCAGCGCGATCCCCGGCGGCACCTGCGACTTTGATCTGCCCGCCTATCACCACTGGCTGAAGCAACCCAGCGAGCACCGCGTCAAGGATCTGGCCGGATGGCTCGGACGGTTCAACGTCATCGCCGGCGCGATCCAGATGGTCCTGAGCCTGATCCGCGACAGCGCCCCCTTGCAGTCGGCCAAGGCCGAATCCGGTTTCTATCAACGCAGCCTGGACCCTAATCACCCCTGCCAACTGGTGCGGGTATCCGTGGACGAACAGCTTCCGTGCTACGCGGAAATCAGCGGCGGCAAACACCGCTTCACCGTCCGCTTCCTCGCCATCACCTACACCGACGGCCGCGCCCAGCAAATCGGCCACGACGTATCCTTCCGTATCGCATGCTGCACCTTGTGAGTTCGCGAATGACGGACACCAAGCCACTTCAAGTCGAATGCCCGACCTGCAAGAAGCGGGTAATATGGAGCAAGGACAATCCGTGGCGTCCCTTTTGCAGCGAACGGTGTCGCCTGATTGATCTGGGTGACTGGCTGGAAGAGCGGAACCGGATAGCGGACGAGCCCGCGGATTCTACCGGATCTGACCCGGACGATGCCTAGCCGGCGTGCGAACGGCCACGCTACCAATGCCCTGGCGGCCCTAATGCAAACGGCACTACCAGTGTCCAGCGCTTACGCTTCGATGCCACCGAGAATTCAGCCAGCCAGTCGGATCGGCCGCTGGTGCAGATCGGCAGCGTCACGTCGGCTTCCCAGGCATTGTTGTCCGCCGAAATCAGTCGATATTCATTCAGCCCCATCGACATTCCGGACATGACGAATTTCACGCGCGCCGTTTCCAGCGTTTCGTCACTACCGATTATTCTGAGGCTCACCGGAAAGGATTTCAGCGCCGCAGCATCGGGCCCGACACGCACTATCCATTGCATCGCGCCGGATTGTGCGGTGCAGCCCTGTCCCGTCGCGTCGCAGGGCACGTCGACCGAAAGTGTCGCTTCCGGAAGTGAAAACTTGCTCGTGTCGCATGCGCTGATCGATCCGAGAACGATTGTCCCGAGACTGAGCATGCCGATTGTGCGCATCATGCAGGCAGACTTCATGACGAAAACCACAAACTGCGTAGCGCCGCGACGCCCTGCGCACCGTATGCGACCGCGTCGGCGAGATCGTCGCGGGTCAATCCACCGAGCCCGTAGACGGGCAGCGCCGCATTGTCGACCAGCACCTGAAAATTCGCCCATCCGAGCGGAACGGCATCTGCGTGGCTCGCCGTGGTCCGAACCGGAGACAACACGGCAAAATCGGCGCCCAGACGTTGGGCTTGCGCGAGTTCGGTTGCGTTATGGCAGGAAGTCGCCAGCAGAAACGAAGTCGGCAACGGCCGCACCTCGAACTGCGTCACTTGCGCGGCCTTGAGGTGCACGCCGTCTGCGCCGAGTTCGCGCGCGAGTTCGATATCGGCATTTATAAGCAAACGCGCGTCGTGCCGCCTGCAAAGCGCCAACACATCGCGTGCCATTTTCCGGATGCGGTCATTACGAAAATCCGCACGAAACTGAACCAGTCGGATGCCGGCGCTCAGGGCCGCCTTCAGCCGCTGGAGGAAATCCTGTGTGTCGTCGCCCGGCGGTGGCGTGATGAGGTAATAGGGCGGCAGATCCAATGCGGTGAGTATCGGGCGGTTGGCGGCCGGAAACGCGCGTTGCGCCAAGTCTGACATCGCGACCCAGTCGACCGACTGCCCTTCGCGGCCGTGCGGTTCGCCGGAAAAGTGTTCGATGAACCAAACGTCGAGCAGCACCCGCTTGTCCGGGTATTCGAAGGGAATGCGGATCAGGGGACGGGGGTCGAAAATATCGAGGCCGACTTCCTCGTGCAGTTCGCGCTTAAGCGCGTCGACGACGGTCTCGTCCGGCTCGACCTTGCCGCCGGGGAATTCCCACAGGCCGCCCTGGTGCGCACTTTCGTGACGTTTGGCGAGCAGGACTTCGCCATGTGGACTGCGAATCACTCCAACGGCGACGTGTACGACACGACTCTGCGCTTCAGGTGCGGTACTCGGCATTGATCGTGACATAGTCGTGGGAGAAGTCGCAGGTCCAGACGCGCTCGACCGCGTCCCCGCGCCCCAGCGCCACGTGAATGGTAATTTCCGGCTCGCGCATCACGGCCTGTCCGGCCGCTTCGGTGTATTCCGGCGCGACGCCACCGTTGCGCACGATACACACAGCACCGATATGAATACGCACCCCGTCGATGTCCAGATCCTCGACGCCGGCCCGCCCGACAGCCGCGAGGATGCGCCCCCAATTGGGATCGCTGGCGAACAACGCCGTCTTCACCAGCGGCGATTGGGCAATGGTATAGGCGACCTGCAGACATTCAACGATGTCGCGACCGCCGCTGACTTCGACGGTGATGAACTTGGTCGCACCCTCGCCGTCACGCACGATCAGTTGCGCGAGACGCTCGCACAGGTTGTCGACCGCTTGCTGGAAGACCGGCGCATCGGGACGACCCGCGGAAAGTGGCGGGTTGTCCGCCCTTCCAGTCGCGATCAGTACGCAGGCATCGTTGGTCGACGTGTCACCGTCGACGGTGATGCGATTGAACGATCGGTTGACGGCCTGCTCGATGCAGGCATCCAGAAACGCCTGATCCACGACTGCGTCGGTGGCGATAAAGGCCAGCATGGTCGCCATGTTCGGCCGGATCATGCCGGCGCCCTTGGCGATGCCCGTCAGGGTCACAGGCTGTCCGCCGAGTTCAATGCGCTGCGAGACGCCCTTGGCGACCGTGTCGGTGGTCATGATGGCGCGCGCCGCCGGCTCCCAGTGCGCCTCTGACAAGGCCCTGGCCAGAGCGGGCAGCGCCTGGGCGATGCGTTCCACGGGCAGCCGCTGGCCGATGACGCCTGTGGAGAAGGGAAGCACCTGACGCGCGTCGCATCCGAATTGTCCGGCGACCCGCGCACAACTCTGTTCGGCGTCCTGCCGTCCCTGCCGACCGGTGCCGGCGTTGGCGTTGCCGCTGTTGATCAACAGATAGCGCGGCCCGCCCGAAGCCAGGTGCTCACGCGCGACCGTCACCGGCGCCGCACAGAAGGCATTTTGCGTGAACACGGCCGCACACCGGGCGCCTGCGGCGAGTTCGAGCAACACCAGATCGTCGCGGTCCTGATAGCGGATACCGGCCGCGCACGCGCCGACCCGCACACCGGGAACCGGCAGCAGCTCGGGCAATGCTGTGTAACCGACGGCCATGGCGCAAAACCGCGCTTGAACAACTAGGTGAGTTTACCGTGGCACTGCTTGAACTTCTTGCCTGAGCCGCACGGACAGGGCTCGTTGCGCCCCACCTTGCGTCCGTCGCGCACGAACGGCTGCACAGCCTCGGCAGCCGGCGGCTCGCCCGACTCCCCACTATCGCCGGCCATCGCACTGGCCTCGTCGTGACGGAACTCGGTCGGCGCCGCGGCGCTGCGGCGCTGATTCTCGACCGCCGCCACGTCGGCCTCGGCGCGCACCTGCACCTTGGAGAGTACACTGACCACGTCGCGCTTCATGCGAACTAGCAGGTCCGTGAACATCTCGAACGCCTCGCGTTTGTACTCCTGCTTGGGATCTTTCTGCGCGTAGCCGCGCAGGTGAATCCCCTGGCGCAGGTAGTCCATCGCCGCCAGATGTTCCTTCCACGTCTGGTCCAGCACCTGCAACATGACAGCTTTCTCGAAGTGTCGCATGACGGCGGCGCCCGCCTGCTGCTCCTTGGCGTGATACACCGCCTCGATCTCGCCAAGTATCTTCTCGCGCAGCGGTTCCTCGTGCAGCTTGTCGTCGGTGTCGAGCCAATGCTGGATATCGAGGCGCAGGCCGTACTCAGCGTCAATGGCCTCGGTCAGGCCCGGCACCTTCCATTGCTCGTCCAGGCTTCCGGGCGGAATATACTGGTCGATCATTTCGTTGACGATGTCACGACGAATCGCGGCTACGGTTCCGGACACATCGTCCACAGACATGAGTTCATTGCGCTGTTCATAGACGACCTTGCGCTGGTCGTTGGCGACGTTGTCGAACTCAAGCAGGTTCTTGCGGATGTCGAAGTTGTGTCCTTCCACCTTGCGCTGTGCGTTCTCGATCGCCTTGCTGACCCAGGGATGCTCGATCGCCTCGCCCTCCTGCATACCGAGCTTCTGCATCAATCCCGCGACGCGATCGGAGGCGAAAATGCGCATCAGGTTGTCCTGCAGCGAGAGATAGAAGCGGCTGGAACCGGGGTCGCCCTGGCGCCCCGAGCGGCCGCGCAACTGGTTGTCCACACGCCGCGACTCGTGGCGCTCGGTGCCGACGATGTGCAGACCGCCCGCTTTCAGCACCGCCTCGTGACGCTGCTCCCACTCTTTTTTCAGGCGCGCGAGGGTATGCTCGTCGGGATTTTCGAGGGCCTTCTTCTCGGCTTCCCAGTTGCCGCCGAGCACGATGTCGGTGCCACGACCCGCCATGTTGGTGGCGATAGTCACGGCGCCTGCACGGCCGGCCTGGGCGACGATGTGCGCTTCCCGCTCGTGCTGCTTGGCGTTAAGCACTTCGTGCGGAATCTTCAACTGGTTCAGTTTGTGCGACAACAGTTCGGAGGTCTCGATCGAGGTCGTGCCGACCAGCACCGGCTGGCCGCGTTCGCGGCAGTCCTTGATGTCTTCGATGACGGCGTCGAATTTCTCCGCCTGCGTCAGATACACGAGGTCGCCCCTGTCGTCGCGGATCATCGGCTTGTGGGTCGGTATAACGACGACCTCCAGCCCGTATATCTGCGCGAACTCAGCGGCCTCGGTGTCGGCCGTGCCGGTCATGCCGGCGAGCTTTTCATACAGGCGGAAATAGTTCTGGAAGGTGATAGACGCCAGCGTCTGATTTTCGTTCTGGATCGGCACGCCTTCCTTCGCTTCGATCGCCTGGTGCAGGCCTTCCGACCAACGCCGACCGGGCATCGTGCGCCCCGTGAACTCGTCGACGATGACGATCTGGTCGTCCTTGACGATGTATTCCACGTCCTTCTTGTACAGCGCGTGCGCGCGCAGTGCAGCGTTGAGGTGATGCATCAGGGTGAGGTTGGCCGCATCATAAAGACTCTGCCCCTCTCCCAGCAATCCGGCATTCGACAGCAGCTCCTCGACGTGCTGGTGTCCGTCCTCGGTCAGATGAATTTGTTTCTGCTTCTCGTCCACGCTGTAATCGCCCGGCCCGTCCTCCTCCTTCTGCACCGTCAAAGCTGGAACCAGCTTGTTGATCTTCATATAGAGATCGGAGTTGTCGTCGGTCGGACCGGAAATGATCAGCGGCGTCCGCGCCTCGTCGATCAGGATGGAATCGACCTCGTCCACCACCGCCGCGTAGAGATCACGCTGCACCTTGTCTTCCACGCGAAACGCCATGTTGTCGCGCAGGTAGTCGAATCCGAATTCATTGTTGGTGCCGTAGGTTATGTCGGCATTGTAGGCGGCCTTCTTGTCGGCGTGACTCATACCCGCGACAGCGACACCCGTCGCCATGCCGAGAAAATTGTAGATCCGCCCCATCCACTCGGCGTCGCGCCGCGCCAGATAATCGTTGACGGTCACGACGTGGACGCCGCGCCCCGGGAGCGCGTTCAGATACGCAAACAAGGTCGCCACCAGGGTTTTGCCCTCGCCGGTGCGCATTTCGGCGATCTTGCCTTCGTTGAGCACCATGCCGCCGATGAGCTGTACATCGAAGTGACGCATTCCCAGAACCCGACGGCTGGCTTCGCGCACCACCGCGAACGCTTCGGGCAGAATCTCGTCCAGCGTGGCGCCGTCGGCTAGCTGGTTGCGGAACGCCGTTGTTTTGGCCCGCAGATGCTCGTCGTCCAGCGCGCGCGTCGACTCGTCCAGCGAGCCGATACGGGCGGCGATCTTGGACATCCGTTTCAGAATGCGTTCGTTGCGGGAACCGAAGACCTTGCGCAGTAGTGAAGTGACCATGATGCGTCGTGCGAACTGGTTGACTGTAAAGTCTCGAATGATACCGCAAGCCGGGCCGGCATGCGCGGGTTTGCGCGTCGGAATCGGAGGGATTCGGGGTTAGGCGTCAGCGAATTCCGTGCGCCGACCGGGGCGCCGGCGCAGTACGGATCAGCGGCTGGCTTGAATGAACCGTTTCGGGTTGATCTGGCTGCCGTTTTTCAGCACTTCGTAGTGCACGTGAGGACCGGTCGAGCGGCCCGTCGAGCCCATCAGTGCAATCGTCTGGCCCGGCTCAACCTTGTCACCGACCCTGACCAGCACCTTTTGACAGTGGCCGTAGCGCGTGCTGTAGCCGTTGCCGTGGTTGATCTCCACTAGGTTACCGTAGCCGTAACGCGGCCCGGCCCAGGAGACCACGCCCGCGGCGGTGGCCGTGATATCGGAGCCACGCGCGCCGGCGAAATCGATGCCTTTGTGCATTTCTTTGCGGCCCGTGAACGGATCGGTGCGCGCCCCGTAATACGACGAGATCCAGCCTTTGCTGATCGGCTGACCGGTCGGAGAAAGCTGCTCCTTCAATTCCTTGTTCATGACCAAGCGCTCGAGTACCTCGAGCTGGCGTTCGCGATTGTCGAGCTGGGACTGGAAATCATCCAGCGCTTCCTGCAGCTCGGTGCGGGGAAAGCGCGCGGTCTCGATCGCGTCAGCCGGACCACCCTGGGCCGGCGGCTCGTCGAAATTGAACTCATCGTGGTCCAGGTTCGCCATGTCGGCGAGGCGCTGGCCCAGCGCCTCGACGCGCAGCATCCCCGACTGGATCTGGCCCAGCCGAAGCGCGAGCGCATCGAGATGGGCCTGTGACTGGTCGCGCAAACGACTGAGTTCGTCCTTCTGTTCGACGATGCGCGCCTGTAATTCCGAAAGCTCGCCGAATTGCTCGGGCACCGCCTGCGTCACGTGACCGGCCCGATACCCGATATAGGCGGCACCGGTAGCCAATGCGCCAAACATAAGCAAAAGCGCCACGTAGATCCCTGGACGATCCAGACGAATACTGACGGGCCGGCCTTCACTCGTTGACAAGATGATAAATTTCATCGGCTCTCTATACAGGATCAGTCCCAGTTGAGTACCATTCGGCTATGCGCCAAAAGTCCATTCGATCGGCTTATCGATGGCTGGAGGGCAGTGTCGCCCCTGGCCTGATCAACCGCATGTCGGACCTGTCGACGCTGGCCATCTGGCTCGAAACCCAGCTCCCGTCACCCCTGAACCGGGAGTGCCACCTCATCAACCTGCGTGGTCCCACGCTCGTTATTGGCGCCAGCAGCCCGGTTTGGGCGGCCCGCATCCGATTTCAGACATCCCGGCTGATCGCGGCGATACAGCGGGACCTGCCGTTCGCGGTGCAGAAAGTACAGGTCAAGGTCCTGAACGTACCTCCCGAACAAGAACCGAGCACAAAGCGCGCCGTCAGACTTTCAGCGGGTACGGCCGCGCTTCTGCTGCAAACCGCACATGACGTCAACCACCCGAAACTGAGCGCGTCGCTATCCAGACTAGCGGCGCACGCCGCTCAAAACTGAACAAATTCAAGGCCGGAGAGAGCCGGCCGGGCACTAGGATAGCACGCCCACGGACTGAGCAGGATCGATCTCGACCAGCGCATCGGACTCGAACGAAACCAATTCCCACGCGGCGGAATCGGCCAACAGCTTTTTCAGCAGCCGGTTGTTGAGCGAGTGTCCGGACTTGTAGGCGGTAAACGCGCCGATCACGCTGTACCCGAGAAGATATAAATCCCCAATTGCATCAAGCACTTTGTGCTTGACCAGCTCGTCCTCGTAACGCAGCCCCTCGGCGTTCACCACCCGTCGCTCGTCCAGGACGATTGCGTTGTCCATGCTGCCGCCGAGGGCCAGCCGGCGGGCGTGCAGGTGTTCGATTTCGCTCTTGAAACCAAATGTTCTGGCCCGGCTGACCTCGCGGACATAGGAGGCGGTGGCAAAATCAAACTCGGAAGTCTGGGAACGCCCCTGGAAATGGGGGTGCTCGAAGTCGATGGTAAAGGCCACCTTGAAGCCGTCGAAGGGATCCAGACGCGCCCATTTGTCCCCATCCCTGACCTTTACGGTGCGCTTGATGCGCAGGAAGGTCTTTCGGGCTTCCTGTTCCACTGTGCCCGCAGACTGGATGAGAAAGACAAAGGGTCCGGCGCTGCCGTCCATGATGGGAACCTCGGCCGCGTCGAGTTCGACACAGGCGTTATCGACGCCCATGCCCGATAAGGCCGACAGCAGATGCTCGACCGTGGCGATGCGGGTTTCACCATCGACCAGCGAAGTGGACAACTGGGTGTCGCCCACCCGTTCGCAGCACGCCTTGATTTCCACTGCCGGCTGCAGGTCCACGCGGCGGAAAACGATGCCAGTGTCCGGCGGAGCCGGCAGCAGCGTCAAATACACGTCGTTGCCGGAATGCAGGCCGACGCCCTTGGCCCGCACCACGTTCTTTAGCGTACGCTGTCGAATCATCGCTTACCGGCTGGTGGCGCCCGGCCGACACGGCCTGGACTGGTGGGCGGCGATGATACCACAGACGTGGGTATTCGCCGCCTCCTTTGTCCAGCAGCCGGGGCGTCGGGTGCCACCCCCTCGGTGTCGCGATGCGGTCTAGTCAGCCTGGCGGCGCAAGAATGCCGGAATATCCAGGTAGTCCAGGTCACCGGCGGTCGGAGCGGCCGGTAGCGGGTCGCCCGCGACGCGCTTGCGGATAACGGTCGGGCGTTCCAGCTCGCCGTAATTGACTTCGCCGCTGCGGTCGCGCTTGACCAGCTTCACCGGCTTGTCCACCTGCGGCTGAGCCGCCTCGGCGCCCAGACCGGTGGCCACGACGGTCACGCGCAATTCGTCGCTCATATCCGGATCGATGACGGTGCCGACCACGACGGTCGCGTTGTCCGACGCAAACTCCTTGACAGTCGCACCGACATCGTCGAATTCGCCGATCGTCAGGTCCAGACCGGCGGTCACGTTGACCAGGATACCGCGCGCACCCATCAGATCAACGTCCTCGAGCAGCGGGCTGTTGATCGCGGCTTCCGCCGCCTCACGCGCGCGGTCGGGACCCTTGGCGGCGCCGGAACCCATCATCGCCATGCCCATCTCCGACATCACGGTGCGCACGTCGGCGAAGTCGACGTTGATGAGACCCGGACGGGTGATCAGCTCGGCGATGCCCTGCACGGCGCCCAGCAGCACATTGTTCGCCGACTTGAAGGCACTCAGCAGACTGACATCCTTGCCCAGCACCGTCAGCAGTTTTTCGTTGGGGATGGTGATCAGCGAGTCGACGTACTGGCTCAACTCGGTAATGCCGCGCTTGGCCGCTTCCATGCGCTTGTTGCCCTCGAACGGGAACGGCTTGGTCACGACGGCGACGGTCAGAATGCCCATTTCCTTCGCGACCTGCGCGACCACCGGCGCGGCGCCCGTGCCCGTGCCGCCGCCCATGCCGGCGGTGATGAACAGCATGTCTGAACCGGCGATCACTTCCTGCAGCCGGTCGCGATCTTCCATGGCCGCCTGCCGGCCGATGTCCGGATTCGCGCCCGCGCCGAGGCCCTTGGTGATGCTGCTGCCGATCTGCAGGGTGGTGCGCGCGCTCATGCTGTCCAGCGCCTGCGAATCGGTGTTGGCACAGATGAAGTCGACCCCCTCGATGCTCGCTTCCACCATGTGCTGTACGGCATTGCCGCCACCGCCGCCAATGCCGATCACCTTGATGACCGCGTTCTGGCTGTATGAATCCATCAGTTCAAACATGTGACGTCTCCTCTCGTGTTCATTCATTCAAGTGCATCAAAAATTGCCCTGGAACCAGCTTTTCATCCGGTTCCAGATACCTTTGAACCCGCCGCCCATCCCCACATCGAGCGAGCGATGCGCGCGGTTCTTCTGTCCAAACAAAAGCAATCCGACTCCGGTTGCGTAAATCGGGTTTCGCACCACATCGACCAGACCGGACACGTCCTGCGGCACGCCCAGCCGCACCGGCATGTGAAATATTTCCTCCGCCAACTCAACCAACCCCTCGATCTTTGAACTGCCGCCGGTCAGCACCACGCCGGCGGCGATCAAATCCTCGAATCCGCTGCGCCGCAGTTCGGCCTGCACCAGCGACAACAGCTCCTCGTACCTCGGCTCGACCACCTCCGCCAGCGTCTGCCGCATCAGCCGCCGCGCCGGACGTTCGCCGACGCTGGGCACCTCGATCGTTTCGTCGTGGCTCGCCAGTTGCGTCAGCGCGCACGCGTATTTGATCTTGATTTCCTCGGCGTTCTGGGTCGGCGTGCGCAGGGCCACTGCGATATCGTTGGTCACCTGATCGCCGGCGATCGGAATCACCGCGGTATGCCGTATCGATCCCTCCGTGAACACGGCGATGTCGGTGGTGCCGCCGCCGATGTCGACCAGGCAGACGCCCAGATCCTTCTCGTCCTCGGTCAGCACCGAATGACTGGACGCAAGCTGCTCGAGAATGATGTCGTCGACCTCCAGGCCGCAGCGGCGCACGCACTTGATGATGTTCTGCGCGGCGCTCACTGCGCCGGTCACCATGTGCACCTTGGCCTCCAGCCGCACGCCGCACATGCCGACCGGTTCGCGGATGCCGTCCTGCTCGTCGATGACGAACTCCTGCGGAAGTATGTGCAGTATCTTCTGATCCGCCGGTATCGCGACGGCGCGCGCCGCGTCAATGACGCGTTCCACGTCGCTCGGCGTCACCTCCTTGTCGCGAATCGCCACGATGCCGTGCGAATTCAGGCTGCGGATGTGGCTGCCGGCTATGCCGGCGTAGACGGAATGAATCTGGCAGCCGGCCATCAGCTCCGCTTCCTCGATTGCGCGCTGGATGGAATGCACTGTCGATTCGATGTTGACGACCACGCCTTTCTTCAGCCCCTTGGACGGGTGTGATCCGATGCCGATGATTTCGATCCTGCCGTCGGACGTGACCTCGCCGACGATCGCCACCACCTTCGAGGTGCCGATATCCAGTCCGACGATCATGTTCTTTTCAATGCGTTTTGGCATTCCGATCAACCCGTCTGTTCCTTTTGGATGTCAGGTGACCAGCGCACGGCGAAACCGTTGCTGTAGCGCAGATCGACCGCGTCGATGCGGTGTCCCGCCGACGCGAGTATCGCCGGATAGGCGCGCGCGAAACGCGCCAGCCGCTGCTCGGGCTGCAGACGACCCATTTGCACCTGTGTGCCGTTGCTCAGGGTCATCTGCCAGGAACGGCGCTCGTCCTGGCGCAGCGCGCGTATCGACAGACCCAGATTCCTGAGCATGGCCGTCATGTGCCGGTAGGTCTCCAGCACCTGTGCGGCGTGGCCTTCCGGTCCTTCCAGCCGCGGCAGCGCTTCGCCGTATTGCGCCGGAACCGCGGACGGCGTGAACACCTCGCCCCGTTCGTTCAGGAGCGCGCTTCCGCCCCAAAGCGCGACGGCCTGATGTTCGGTGACCTCTATGCGCAGGCGGTCGGGCCAGAGTCTTCGCACCGACACTTGATCCACCCAGGCCTGCGTCCGGACCCGGGCCTGGATCGCCGCCACGCTGGTCCCGAAAAAGCCGCCTTCCACCAGTGGTTCCAGATCCGTCTGGAGCGCCGACCGGTCCAGGTGACGCAGCTCGCCGGCGATCTCGATCTTGCGCAAGGGTGTGTGCGCGGGATCGACGAGCCAGTCGATGCCGGTCCAGATCGCCGCCGCGAGCACCAGCAGCAGGCCGATACCGCTCAGCAGGCGCCGCCGCGTCGCGATGGCACCCAAGTCCGGTGCCTGCGCGGTCTGCTTCATCCGGGCGTGATTCGCACGCATGCCCTCAGCTCACCCTCATACTCGTTTCCAGAATGCGCCAAACCAGATCGGCAATGTCGATGCCGGCGACGCGCGCGGCCATCGGCACCAGGCTGTGGTCGGTCATGCCGGGCACGGTATTCACTTCGATCAACCAAAGCTGTTCTGCCGCGTCACAGAGAAAATCCACACGTCCCCAGCCGCTCGCGCCCAACCGCTCGAATGCATCGAGCGCGACCGACTGCAGCAACGCTTCGCGTCCGGCGTCCAGACCGCAGGGGCAGTGATAGCGCGTCGAGTCCGCCTGATACTTGGCCTCGTAGTCGTAGAATTCCCGCGGCGTTTCCAGGCGGATCAGCGGCAGGGCATCGCGGCCAAGAATGCCGGCGGTGTATTCCGGACCGTCGATCCAGCGTTCGGCCAGCACTTGGTGATCGAAAGCGTCGGCCATACGCCAGGCATCTTCGAGTTCGCGCTCCGAATACACCTTGCTCATGCCGATGCTCGAGCCCTCGTGAATCGGTTTGATCATCAGCGGAAATCCGATGTCCCGCGCCGCGGCGGCCAAGTCCCGCACGTCGTTTAGCACTACGAATGCCGGCGTCGGCAGGCCCACGCCCTGCCACAGTTGCTTGCTCCTGAGTTTGTCCATGGCCAGCGCCGAACCCAGCACGCCGCTGCCGGTATAGGACACGCCCAGCGTATCCAGATAACCCTGGATCACACCGTCCTCGCCGCCGCGGCCGTGAAGTATGTTGAACGCGCGGTCGAATTCGCCGCCCGCCAGGCGGTCCAGCGCACCCGGCACCGACGGGTCGAGCGCTTCGGCGGCGACACTGCGCGACAACAGGGCATCCAGCACCGCGGCGCCGCTCTTGAGCGAAATCGGCCGCTCCGCCGACGCGCCGCCCATCAGTACGGCCACGCGGCCGAATTCCGACGCCTGTTTGACCCGTTTGTCCGCCACAACCGTCATCTTCCGTTTGTTTCCGGCTTGCCGACGATGCGCACTTCCGTCGTCAACGCCACACCCTGCGTTTCCAGCACGCGGCTTTTCACGCGCTCGATCAGCGCTTCGATTTCACCCGCACGCGCACCGCCGAGATTGACGATGAAATTGGCGTGCTTGCGCGAAATCTCCGCCTGGCCGATACGTTCACCCTTGAGCCCCGCCGCCTCGATCAGACGTGCCGCATGGTCATTGGGCGGATTCTTGAACACCGACCCGCAACTGGGTTGCGAAACCGGCTGCGTGGCCGTGCGCTTTTCCAGCAATTCCTTGATGCGCGCCTGACCGCGCGTGGCGTCGCCGCTGGCCAGTTGCAGATCCACCGCCACGAACCATTGGTCGCCCGCACCCTGCACCGAACGGTAACCAATGCGGAAAGCGGCCGGCGTGCGGCGGCACAGTTCGCCGTCGCGCCCAACCACCTCGACCGACTCGACCAGCGGCCAGGTTTCGCCGCCGAACGCGCCGGCATTCATCGCCAGCGCGCCGCCCATCGTGCCGGGAATGCCCGCCAGAAATTCGGCGCCGACCAGACCCGCGCGCGCGGCGAAGCGCGCGACTTTCGCGCAGGCCACGCCGGCGCCGGCGCGCACGCGGTCGCCCGACCGCAGTTCCAGCGTATCCAGACCGCCGAACGGCATGATCACCGTGCCGTCGATGCCGCCGTCGCGTACCAGCAGGTTGCTGCCGAGCCCGACCCAGTACAGGGGTTCGTCGGCCGGTAGCGTGCGCAGGAACGCACACAGATCGGCGAGATTCGCGGGCCGGTACCAGCGCCGCGCCGCGCCGCCGACGCGCCAACTCGTATGCGCGGCCATCGGCTCGTTCAGTCTGAGGTCGCCCGCCGGATCGTTGTGTTTTTCCGCCGTCATCATGTCCCGTCTTTCAACCCTGTCTCGCGTCGAGCAGCGCCTGAAGTTGCGCCGGCAGTTGCGCCGCGACCGCGCCGATGCTGCCTGCGCCCAGCGTCAGCACCAGGTCACCCGGATGAACCAGATCGGCGAGCACCGAAGGCAGTTGCTCGACGTCCTCGACGAACACCGGCTCGACGCGGCCGCGATTGCGGATCGAGCGGCACAGCGCACGCCCGTCAGCGCCCGGCAGATGTTCCTCGCCGGCCGCGTAGACTTCGGCCAGCACCAGCACGTCCGCGTCGGACAGCACTTGGCTGAAATCCTCGAACAGATCCAGCGTGCGGGTATACCGGTGCGGCTGGAATGCCAGCACCAGGCGGCGATTCGGCCAACCGGCCCGCGCCGCGCTGAGCGTGGCGCTGATTTCGCGCGGGTGGTGGCCGTAGTCATCGACCAGCAGCACGTCGCCGCCGGCGACGCTTAGCGTACCGTTCATTTGAAAGCGCCGCCCGATGCCCTGGAAACTTTCCAGCCCTTTCTGGATGTCGGCGTCGGACACACCCAGCTCGCGCGCCACCGCAATGGCGGCCAGCGCGTTCAGCACATTGTGGCGACCCGGCATGTTGAGCGTCACCGACAGCGGCGGCGCGTCCCCGGAGAGCACCTGAAAATCGATCTGCCCGCCGCGCTGGCGGATAGCCGTCGCGCGCAGGTCCGCATCCGTCGCTTCGATACCGTAGGTGCGCACCGGGCGCGTGATCTCGGGCAGCAGAGCGCGGATCTCGGCGTCGTCGAGACAGATCACGGCGAGGCCATAGAACGGCAGGTGGTGCAGGAATTCCACGAAGGTCTGGCGCAACTGCTGAAAATCGCCGCCGTAGGTCGACAGGTGATCCGCATCGATGTTGGTGACGATGGCCAGCATCGGCTGCAGATACAGGAACGAGGCGTCGCTTTCGTCGGCTTCGGCGACCAGATAGCGCCCGGTGCCGAGCCGCGCGTGACTCGCCGCGCTGTTCAACAGACCGCCGATGACGAACGTCGGATCGAGACCGCCTTCGGCGAGCAGACTCGCGACCAGACTCGTCGTGGTGGTCTTGCCGTGCGTGCCCGCCACCGCGACGCCGTAGCGGAACCGCATCAGCTCGGCCAGCATCTCGGCGCGCGGCACCACCGGAATGCGCTGCGTGCGCGCGGCCAGCACTTCCGGGTTGTCGGCCTTGACCGCGCTCGACACCACGACCACGTCCGCGTTTTCCATGTTGGCGGCGGCGTGGCCGATGTGCACCGTCGCGCCCAGGTCGTGCAGCCGGCGCGTGACCGAGTTTTCCTTGATGTCGGAACCGCTCACCTTGTAGCCCAGGTTGAGCAGCACTTCGGCGATGCCGCCCATGCCGGCGCCGCCGATACCGACGAAATGCGCGCAGCGCACGCGCCCCATCGCGTCGGGCTGCATGGGGAGATCGCTTGCCGCGGCCATCATGCCGCCACCCCGCTTGCGAAACCGGCCGCGGCCAGGCAACGTTCGGCGACGCGACGCGCGGCATCCGGTATGCCCAGCGCGCGCGCTTTGTCGGCCATGCGCTGCAACTGGTCGGGCCGGTTCACCAGCGCCAGTTGCTCGGCGAGCGTTTGCACCGACACCTGTGTCTGCGGCATCAACACCGCCGCACCGGCGTCGGTCAAATAGCGTGCATTGACGGTCTGATGGTCGTCGACCGCATGTGGATAAGGCACGAGAATCGAAGCCACGCCGACCGCCGCCAGTTCGGCGACCGTCAATGCGCCCGCGCGGCACAACACCAGATCGGCCCAGCCGTAGGCGGCGGCCATGTCCTCGATGAACGCGTCGATGCGCGCGCAAACGCCGGCGGCACGATAAGACGCCTGCGCGGCCTCCAGATGCTTCAGTCCGGTCTGGTGCCACACTTCAGGCCGCCGGCCGCTGGCGATGGCCGCCAGCGCCTTGGGCACGATGTTATTGAACGCGGCCGCACCCAGACTGCCGCCGACGACCAGCAGGCGCGGTTGGCGCGCGTCCGTGTACGAGTGCTTTTCGACGCCGATCAGCGCCGCGCGCACGGGATTGCCGGTGTGCTCGGCGCCGGGCAGACTGCCGGGAAACCCGGCCAGGACGCGCCTGGCGAACGGCGCCAGCAGACGATTGGTCAGACCCGCGACTGCGTTCTGTTCGTGAATCAGCAGCGGTTTGCGCAGCATCCAGGCCATGATCCCGCCGGGGCCGGTGACGAAGCCGCCCATGCCGAGCACGGCGATCGGACGCACTGTGCGAATGATGCGCAACGCCTGCCAGGCGGCCGCCGCCAGCATGAACGGCGCGGTGAACCAGCGCAGCAGGCCCTTGCCGCGCAGGCCCTTGACGTCGATCCAGTGCATGGAAATCCCGGTGGGCGGCACGACGCGTGCCTCGAGGCCCTCGCGCGTGCCCATCCACGCGACCGGAACGCCCTGCGCCCGCAACTGCTCGGCAACCGCCAGCGCGGGAAACACGTGCCCGCCGGTGCCGCCGGCCATGATCAATACCGGTCCCGTTGTCCTGTTCATGGCACGCGCCTGCGCTTGGACGGCTCGACACCGGTGGCCGCCAGGCCTTCGGCCGTGCAGCGGGTTTCGTGATCGATGCGCAGGAGGATGCCGACCGCCGTGCAGATCACGAGGATGCTGCTGCCGCCGTAGCTCAGGAACGGCAGCGTCAGGCCCTTGGTCGGCAGCAACCCGGTGTTCACGCCGATGTTGATCAGGGTCTGCAAGGCGATCCAGGTGCCGATGCCGTAGGCGAGATAGCCGGCAAAGGCGTTGCCGTTGCGCATGGCGGTGACTGCGATGCGATAGCTGCGCCACACCACCAGCGCGAACAGACAGAGCACCACGGCGACACCGACCAGACCCAGCTCCTCGGCCAGTACCGCGAACACGAAGTCGGTGTGCGCCTCGGGCAGGTAAAAGAGTTTCTGCACGCTGGCGCCCAGACCGACGCCGAACCACTCGCCGCGACCGATGGCGATCAGCGATTGCGTCAACTGGAACCCGGTGTCGAAAGGATCCTCCCACGGATTCATGAAGGCGGTGAGCCGGTCCATCCGGTACGAGGAAGACACCGCCACCAGCGCCAGAATCGACACGGCGGCGACCAGCAGCGACGCGAAGCGCCAGACCGCGACGCCGCCCATCAGAATCATGGTCATCGCCGTCGCGATCAACACCACGGTCGCGCCGAAATCCGGCTCGAGCAGCAGCAGCACGCCGGCGACCGCCAGCACGAGGAGCGGCTTGAGGAACGCCACCATGGTCGTGGCGAGCTGCTTGCTGTGGCGCACCAAATAGCCGGACAGGTAAATGAACAGCAACAGCTTCGCAAATTCGGAGGCCTGCAATTGAAACACGCCGAGGTTGAGCCAGCGCGTGCTGCCGTTGACGGTCTTGCCGACGCCGGGTACCACCACGACCGCCAGCAGCGCCAGCGCCAGCACCAGGCAGACGAAGCCGCTGCGCTGCCACCAGACCAGCGGAACCCGCACGGCGATCACGCCGGTGACAACGCCGACCAGCACGTACAGCGCCTGCCGGAACGCGAAATAGAAAGCGCCGAGCCCCAGCCGCTCGGCGGTCGGCATCGAAGACGACGCCACCATGACGATGCCGATGCCGAGCAGGGTTGCGACCGCGGCCAGCAATTGGTTGTCCAGCCGCGCGGCACGCCGGCCGCGCCGGGTCAGGTCGCCGGGCAGGAGCAGCGCAACGTTCATGGCGCCACCCATTTGTTTACTGCCGCGACGAATGCATCGCCGCGCGCGGCAAAACCGTTGAACATATCGAAACTCGCACAGGCCGGCGACAACAGCACCGCATCGCCGGGCTGCGCGAGCGTCCGAGCGAGTTGCACTGCGGCGTCCATACTGTCGGCGAAATGACAGGGCACGCGGCCGTCCAGCGCTTCGGCGATCAGCGGCGCATCGACGCCGATCAACACCACGGCGCGCAACCGGTCCTGGATACCGTCGGCCAGTTCGCGGAAGTCGGCGCCCTTGCCCTGGCCGCCGGCGATCAGCACCAGCGGACCCGGCGTGCCCTGGATCGCCGCCAGCGCGGCGCCGATGTTGGTGGCCTTCGAATCGTTGATCCAGCGCACGCCGCGCGTCTCGGTGACCGGCTGACTGCGGTGCGGCAGACCCTTGAACTCGCGCAGCGTCTGCAGCATCGCGGGCATCGGGATACCGGCCGCCGCGCCAACCGCGAGCGCGGCCAGGGCGTTGCTGAGATTGTGGCGCCCGACGATGCCGACTTCGGAAGCCGGCAGCAGCCGCGTCCAGTCCTGCACCAACCAGACCGCACCGTCGATCTCGCGCAGACCGAAACCGGCGCGACCGGGGTCGTTGAGACCGAACGAGTCGGCCGGCGACGGATTGTCGGCCAGCGACGCGGCCAAGCTGTCGTCGCGATTGACGACCCGGCGCGCGGCCCGCCGATAGACCCGCTGCTTGGCGCCGGCATAGTCGGCGAGCGAGGTGTAGCGATCCATGTGATCCGCACTGATATTAAGGACCACCGCCACTGCCGCGGCGAGGCCGCTGACCGTTTCGAGCTGGAAGCTCGACAGCTCCAGCACATACAGATCGGGTTCCGGATCGGTGATCAGGTCGAGCGCCGGCGGGCCGAGATTGCCGCCGACGCCGGCGCGCAGTCCGGCGCGGCGCGCCATGGCGCCGACCAGCGTGGTCACCGTGCTCTTGCCGTTGGAACCGGTGATCGCGATCACCGGCGCCGTCGCGGTCTGTGCGAACAGGTCGATGTCGCCGATGATTTCCACGCCGCGCGCGCGCGCCTGCCGCAGCATGTCGATATCCTTGGACACACCGGGGCTGACGACGATGCGTTCGGCACGCCCGACCGCCGCCGCAGCGTAACCGCCGAGGAACAAGGGCACGTCGGGCAGTTCGGCGCGGATGCGCGGCAACGCCGGCGGCAGATCGCGGCTGTCGGTGACCGCAACTTCGACGCCGCGCGCGGCCAGAAACCGCGCGCACGAAAGTCCCGTCTCACCCAGCCCCACGATCAGCGTCCGGGGTTGTCGCGCCGCCGCGTCGTTCATCGCCAGATGGCTGCCAAACATCCTCGTCCGCTCATAACAGAACCAGCAATACCGCAATCACCACAAACGTGATACCGACTATCGTTATCTGTCCCATTTCGTCCATCGTCTGCCCCTCGTGCGTTATTGGTACACATCCGGTCCGCTAGCGAATCTTCAGTGTCGCCAGACCGATCAACACCAGAATGACCGTAATGATCCAGAACCGCACGATCACGCGCGGCTCCGGCCAGCCTTTCAATTCGAAGTGATGGTGCAGCGGCGCCATGCGGAATATTCGCCGTCCGGTCAGCTTGAACGACGCCACCTGCAAGATCACGGAAATGGTTTCCATCACGAACACGCCGGCCATGACGAAGAACACCAGTTCCTGCCGCACCAGCACGGCGATGATGCCGAGCGCCGCGCCGAGCGCCAGCGCGCCGACGTCGCCCATGAACACCTGCGCCGGGTAGGCGTTGAACCAGAGAAAACCCAGGCCCGCGCCGACGATGGCGCCGCAGAACACCACCACCTCGCCCGACTCGCGAATGAAGGGAATACCCAGATAGGCAGCGAACTTCGCGTTGCCGGTGGCATAGGCAAAGACCGCCAGCGCGCCGGCGACCATGACCGTCGGCAGGATGGCCAGACCGTCGAGACCGTCGGTGAGATTCACCGCGTTGCTGGAGCCGACCACCACGAAATAGACCAGCGCCAGGTACCACCAACCCATGTTCACCGCGACGGTCTTGAAGAACGGCACGATCAGTTGCGTTTCTGCGGGCGACTGAGCCGTCAGGTACAAGACGACGCCGGTAACCAGCGCAATCAGCGACTGCCAGCCGTACTTGGCGCGCGCCGAGAGGCCCCTGCTGTTCTTCAGCATCAGCTTCTTGTAGTCGTCGATCCAGCCTATGACGCCGAACGCGAGCGTCACCAGCAACACGACCCAGACGTAACGATTCGACAGATCCGCCCACAGCAGCGTGGCCAGCGCGATGGCGACGAGTATCAATGCGCCGCCCATGGTCGGCGTGCCGGCCTTGGTCAAATGCGATTGCGGACCGTCGCTGCGCACATTCTGGCCGATCTGGTAGAAACTCAGCTTGCGGATCATCACCGGCCCGACCACGAAGGAAATCACCAGCGCCGTCAGCACGCCCAGGATCGCGCGCAGCGTCAGGTACTGGAACACGTTGAAGGCCCTGTGGAACTCGCTGAGATAGTTGGCCAGCCAGACCAGCATGATCAGTGTCCTCCCTGAACGGGCGCGCCGGTCAGCGCCTGTACGGCGCGCTCCATGCGCATGCGCCGCGATCCTTTCACCAGGATCGTGACATCCGCGCGCGCGGCGTTGCGCAGCGCGTCGGTGAGCCTGTCCATGCTGTCATGGACACCGGCACCCGCGCCAAACGCCTGCGCGGCCTCGGCCGCCAGTTCGCCCAGCGTGAACAGGCACTGCACGCCGCTTGCGCGCGCCGCCGCGCCGGCCTGCCGGTGCAGCGCCGCACCGCCTTCGCCCAGTTCGCCCATGTCGCCCAGCACCAGCCAGTGCTCGCCGGGCTGCGCGGCCAGCACGTCGAGCGCCGCGCGCAGTGAAGCCGGGTTGGCGTTGTAGGTATCGTCGATCACACGGCATCCGGCCGTACCCGCCCGGATCTGCAACCGCCCTGCGACCGGCTTCACCGCCGCAAGCCCCTCGGCGATGACCGCCGGCGGGATGTCCAGCGCGACGGCGGCCGCGGCCGCGGCCAGCGCATTCATCCGGTTGTGGCGCCCGGCCAGCGCCAGGCGGGTGCGCACGACACCGGCCGGTGTCGTCATCTCGATGTCCGCGTCGGTTGCATCGGCCGGCTCGCGCAGCGCGACGGCGGCCGCCTGATCGATGCCGAAATCGATGACGCGCGTACGTTGCGCGAACGAACGCCACAGCGGCGCGAATGCGTCGTCGGCGTTGATGACGGCGGTGGCATCCTGGTCGAGCGCCTGGAACAGTTCGCCCTTGGCGCGCGCCACACCTTCGAGTGAGCCGAAGCCTTCGAGGTGCGCCGGCCCGGCGTTGTTGACGATGGCGATGTCCGGCCGCGCAATCGACGCCAGGTAGGCGATCTCGCCCGGGTGGTTCGCGCCCAGTTCCAGCACGGCGTAGCGGTGTTCGTCCTCGAGCGCGAACAGCGTCAGCGGCAGGCCGATGTCGTTGTTCAGATTGCCGGTGGTCGCCAGCGTCGGCGCGCGCAGGCGCAGGATCGAGGCCACCATCTCCTTGACCGTGGTCTTGCCGTTGCTGCCGGTCACGGCGACCACCGCGCCCTGGAAGCGGTCGCGCCAGTGGCGGGCGAGATCGCCCAGCGCGCGGCGGGTGTCGGCGACGTAGAGCTGCGGCAGCACGACATCGACGGTCCGCGTGACCGCGGCGGCGGCGGCGCCGCGCGCCAGGGCGGCGGCGACGTAATCGTGGCCGTCGAAATTCGGCCCCTGCAGGGCGACGAACAGGTTGCCCGGCGCCAGCGTGCGGCTGTCGGTGCTGACGCCGCGAAACGTCACGTCGTCACCGGACCAGCTTGCGTGCAACACGGCCGACGCGGCGGAAAGCGGCATCGTCATCACGCACCGACCTCCCGTAACGCCTGCACGACCTGTTCACGATCGCTGAACGCGAACCGGCGGCCGCCGATCTGCTGCCAGGTTTCGTGTCCCTTGCCGGCAATCAGCACCACGTCGTCGACGCGCGCGCCGCGCAGGGCGGCGCGAATCGCTTCGGCGCGATCCGGCACGACGCGGGCGCGGTCCGGATGCTGCATGCCGGCGAGAATCTCTTCGATGATCGCCTGCGGGTCTTCGCTGCGCGGATTGTCGCTGGTCACCACGACGCGGTCGGCGTGACGCTCGGCGACGCCGCCCATCAGCGGGCGCTTGCCGCGGTCGCGGTCGCCGCCGGCGCCGAACACGCAGATCAGCTTGCCGCCGCAGTGCTCGCGCAGGGTCTTCAACACCGCCGAAAGCGCGTTGGGCGTGTGCGCGTAGTCGACCACCACCAGCGGATGATTGCCCGTGCCGAACGCCTCCATGCGGCCGGGCACCGGACGCAGCCGCGCGATGCCGTGCATCACCACGTCGAAACCCAGGCCGGCGGCGATGGCGGCGGCGGCCGTGGCGAGCAGATTCTGGACATTGAAGCGGCCGAGCAATCCGGACTGGATGTGCGCCCTGCCCCAGCTCGAACCGATCTGGATGGCGAGTCCGCGCGCGTGCGTGTCGATGTGTTCCGCGCAGAGCCAGTCGGCCGCCCGGCCGGCAAGTTCGCCGCCGGCCTCCGTCGCATAAAGGATCGGGCGCACGCCGGGGTCCAGTTGGTGCAGGAGCGCACGCCCGAAATCGTCGTCGTAGTTGAGCACCGCGGTGCGCAGACCCGGCACGCGGAACAACTGCCGCTTGGCTTCGGCATAGGCTTCCAGCGTGCCGTGATAATCCAGATGGTCGCGGCTCAGGTGGGTCAGCACGACGGTGTCGAATTTCACGCCATTGATGCGATGCTGATGCAGCGCGTGCGAGGACACTTCCATCGCAACACCCGTGGCACCCGCGTCGCACAGGCGCGCGAGCTGCTCCTGCAGCGTCACCGCGTCGGGCGTGGTGTGCGACGCCGGCTGCAACTGACCGGGCAGGCCGTAACCCAGGGTGCCGAGCAGACCGAACGGCTGCGCCGATTCGGTCATCAGTTGCGCGATGCAATGCGTCACCGTGCTCTTGCCGTCGGTGCCGGTCACGCCGATGCAGTGCAGATTGTGCGAGGGGTGCCCGTAAAACCGGCTCGCCAACTGGCCCAGTTCCTGCGTCAGGTTGTCGATCGGGATCACCGGCACACCGAGACCTGCGGCGTTGACCCTGGGCGCCGACGCGTGCGGTTCCCAGGCCACCGCCACGGCGCCGCCAGCCACCGCCTGCGCCGCGTGGATCAACCCGTGCTCGCGTGTCCCCGGCAGCGCGAAGAATAGATCGCCCGGGCTCACGCTGCGGCTGTCGACCGCCAGTCCGGTGACTTCGATATCCGGCAGCGGCTGCGACGCGCAGGGCGCCAGCAGGGTCTTCAGTGTCATACCCGAAAGCTGTTCGGCAGTCATCATGCCGGCCCCTCCCTGTTCAGCCGCGTTTCCATGAGCGACACGTCGTCCGGAGCGATGTTGAGCAGGCGCAGCGCGCCGGCCATGATGTGGGAAAACACGGGACCGGCAACCTTGCCGCCGTAATAGTCGTCGGCTTCCGGTTCATTGATGATCACCACGCACACCAGCCGCGGCCGGCTCGCCGGCGCCAGGCCTGCGAACAACGCCATGTAGCGGTCTTCCGCGTAGCCGCCGGCGATCGACTTGTGCACGGTGCCGGTCTTGCCGGCCACACGGTAACCGTTGACGTGCGCCTGCGGCGCCGTGCCGCCGGGCCGGGTCACGGCTTCCATCATGGTTCGAACCTCGCGCGCTATCTTCGCCGGCACCACCTGCTGCCGCTCGACCGGGCGGTTGTCGGGCACCAGCAGAACCGGCACGCGATAGCCGTCGTTGGCGAAGATGCTGTAGCCCTCGGCGAGCTGCAGGGCCGTCACGTTCAGACCGTACCCGAACGCAAGCGTTGCGCGTTCGATGTCGTGCCAGCGCCGGTAGTCGGGCAGGTAGCCGTCCGCCTCGCCCGGAAAGCCGCTGCGGGTCGCGTGGCCGAAGCCGGCGTCTTCCAGCACCTTCCAGATCGCCGCGGGCTCGGTATCGAGCGCGATCTTGGCCGCACCGACGTTGCTGGACTTGCGGATCACGCCGGCCACGTCGAGCAACCCGTAATTGTGCACGTCCTGTACGGTGTGCACCCCGACCTGAAACCAGCCCGGCGCCGTGTTGATCGGCGTGTCGGGGCGGTAGCGCCCGCTCTGCAGCGCCGCGGCGATGACGAAGGGTTTGAGCGTCGAGCCGGGCTCGAAGACATCCGTCACCGCGCGGTTGCGCGACAGGCCCGGGCGCAGCCGCTCGCGGTTGTTCGGGTTGTACGAGGGCTGGTTGACCATGGCCAACACCTCGCCGGTCTGGTTGTCGAGCACCACGACCGACCCGGCCTTGGCCTTGTGCAGTTCGACCGCGGCTTTCAGCTCGCGATATGCCAGATACTGGATGCGCCGGTCGATCGACAGCTTCAGATCATGGCCCGGACGCGGCGCGCGGATGCTCTCCACATTTTCGATGATCCGGTTGCGGCCGTCCTTGATGACGCGCTTGGCGCCGGGTTCGCCGCGCAGCCAGTCGCCGTAGGCGAGTTCCAGGCCCTCCTGCCCCTTGTCGTCGATGTCGGTGAAACCGATCAGGTGCGCGGCGACCTCGCCGGCCGGGTAGTAGCGGCGGTATTCGCGCTGCAGGGCCACGCCAGGCGCTTCGATCGCCATCACCTGTTCCGCCAACGCCGGCGGAATGTGGCGGCGCAGGTAGACGAACTCGCGACCCTGGCGGCGGGTCAGCAGACTGGTCAGGCGGTCCGGGTCCAGCTTCAGCACGCGCGCCACGCGTTCGATGTCGTCGTGCGCGGACAGCAGTTCGGCCGGGTTCGCCCACACCGACTCGACCGGCGTGCTGACCGCCAGCGGCTCGCCGGCACGGTCGGTCATCATGCCGCGGTGCGCGGACAGAGCGACCGTGCGCAGGTGCCGCGCCTCGCCCTGGAGGCGCAGGAAATCGTGATCGACGAGCTGCAGCTCGGCAACGCGGCCGAACAGGCCGGCGAAACCGGCCAGAACCGCGATGATCAGCGCACGGTGCCGCAGCCCGCTGAATTTGATTCTCTGCTTCATTGACGCAATATCACCACGGCGTTCGCCGCCGGAATGCTCATGTGCATCCGCTCGCCAGCGTCCTTTTCCACCCGACCGTGTGTGGTCAGCGTGCTTTGTTCGAGCTGCAACTGACCCCACTCCACGTCCATGTCGTCGCGTTCAGCTTCCAGGTTCTGCAACTTCACGAACAGTTTCCTGCTCTCGTGCTTGGCATACACGACGGCAAGCGCCGATCCCAATACCAGCAGTGCCAGCACGGCGCCGGCGACGGCTTTCATGCCACCCGCTCGGCGACGCGCAGCCGGGCGCTGCGCGCGCGCGGATTCGCCGCTGCTTCAGCTTCGTCCGGCGCGATCGCCGCTCCGATCACGCGCAGCGTCGGACGATGCGCCTGCGGCACGACCGGCAGATCGTGCGGCAGCGCCGGCCCGCGCTGCGCATCGCGCATGAACCGCTTGACGATGCGATCTTCCAGCGAATGAAAACTGATCACAGCCAGGCGTCCGCCCGGTGCCAGCGCCGCGACACACGCCGGCAGCGCGGCCCGAAGGTCGTCCAGCTCGTGATTGACATGGATGCGGATCGCCTGAAAGCTGCGCGTGGCGGGGTGCTTGTGCCGTTCTCTGCCGGGCACCGCCGATGCGATCAGTTCAGCGAGTTGTCTGGTCGTCGTCACCGGATTGTCTTCGCGCACCTGAACGATCCTGTTAGCGATACGGCGCGCGTGACGCTCTTCGCCGTATTCCCACAACACACGACTGATCTCCTCCAACGACGCGGTCGCCAGCCACTGCGCAGCGGTCATGCCCGCCTGCTGGTTCATACGCATGTCCAGAGGACCGTCACCACGAAAACTGAATCCCCGCAAGGGATCGTCGAGCTGGGGCGAGGAAACGCCAAGGTCCATGAGGATGCCGGCGACCCGACCCTGCCAGCCGCGCTCCGCCACCAGCGCGCCCAGCACTGCAAAACTGCCTTGATACGACTGCACGCGCGCGTCCCCGGCCAAGTCGGCCGCCTTGCGCAACGCGGCGGCATCCTTGTCAATCACCAGCAGCCTGCCGGCCGCCCCCAGGCACTGCAGAATCGCCCGACTGTGACCGCCCCGCCCAAACGTGGCATCGATATAGATCCCGTCCGACGCGATCCGCAGCGCCTCCACCGCCTGGTCCAGCAGAACCGGGCGGTGTTCGTCGCTAGCCCGCATGCCTAGAGCGTCAGATCCGCAAGCGCATCCGGCATGCCGCCCGCTCCAGCCTCCTCCGCCATCCAGGCATTGCACTTGGCGTCCCAGACCTGCTCGTCCCAGATCTCGAACTTGTTGCCCACGCCGGCCAGTGCCACGCGCTTGTCCAGTTTGGCGAACTCGCGTAGCCGCGGCGCAATCAGAATGCGGCCGTTGCCGTCCATCTCCACCTCGGTGGCATGGCCCATCAGCATGCGCTGGAGTACACGGGTACGGGGGTCGGGGTTGGGCACGCGCCTGAGCTTGAGTTCGATCTCCTCCCACTCGGGCAGGGGATAGAGCAGCAGGCAGCCGTCGTTGTGGACGGTCAGGACCAGACGGCCGTCGAAACGCTCGGTGATCGCGTCGCGATAACGGGTCGGCAAGGCAAGCCGTCCCTTTGCGTCCAGATTGACGGTGCTACCGCCTCTAAACACAATCCGACCCCTGGTGGCCCTCTGACACCATTATTCCCCACATCCTCCCACTTCTCGACACTATAGGGAGCGGAACCGTCGCTTGTCAAGCGCAAAACCGGTGATTCCTTCTTTTTGGACAGATACTTAGGAAATGTCGGGGAGCGATCGCGCGTCGCCCTGTGACGACAGGCGGCGAATAAATTACAAATCATGAGGTTGGAGAATCTAGCTATCAATTTACTTAATCAAGTGTGAGAAATGCCGGAGGACGTTCCCGCACGGCGATAGCCGCGATTTATGGCAATATCATAAGGAATAATAGGTAGCGCGCCGGGAATCCCACTCAGCAGCCGGAACGTTGCGGTCGCCGGTCGGGTGGCGGCCGAGCCCGGCGCCGGCGGCGCGACCGGCCGTGGCGCCGAGCCGGAGGTCGATCAGAACGGAATATCGTCGTCGAAATCGTCCATCGACGAGGACGACTGCGGCTGGGAAGCTCCCTGCGAGGCCGGTTCCGGCGCGTGATCGCCGCCCCCACCCGCGCCGCGTCCGCCAAGCATCTGCATGTCGTTGACGATGATTTCCGTGGTGTAGCGGTCGTTGTTGTTTTTGTCCTGCCACTTGCGGGTCTGCAGGCGCCCTTCCACGTAGACCTGCGACCCTTTCTTCAGGTACTCGCCGGCGATCTCCGCCAGCCGGTTGTAGAACACCAGATTGTGCCATTCGGTGCGGTCTTTCTGTTCGCCGCTCTGCTTGTCCTTCCATGATTCGCTGGTCGCGAGCGTGACGTTGCTGACGGCGTTGCCGCTCGGCATATAGCGGGTCTCCGGGTCCTTGCCCAGCCGTCCGATCAAAATCACCTTATTGACGCCTCTTGCCATACTGATCTCCTCGTTGCGAATGGATCATTCCATCATCCCTGATGAAACGACATGATTCGGGGCCGCAGGACGCGCGGCGGCCCTCAGTGCTCGGCCCCGAACATGCGCAGCGCCTGCTCGTCGAGCGCGCCGGGATCGACCTTCAGGTAGGCGACACCGTCCTCGGGCACCACCACCGCCTCGGCGACACCGGCGACCTGCGCGATCCTGGCGGCCAGCACGGATGCGGCCGAGAACGTCCACCTCGCCGACCCTCAGCAGGCGCGTGCTGAGATAGCGCGGCTGACGCATGCCTGACGCGATGACCGCCCAGAACAGCGCCGCGCCGGTACAGAACAGGAACACCGATGCGATGCCGTACCGGCCGTGCAGCCAGCCGCCGATGCTGCCGCCCAGAAACGCGCCGAAAAATTGCGAACTGGAATAGAAGCCCATGGCCGTGCCCTTGCTGTCCGGCGGGGCCATCTTGGCGATCAGCGACGGCAGGATCGCCTCCAGCAGGTTGAAACCGGAATAGAACACCAGCAGGAGTAATCCGATGGCGTACAGGCTCCGGTGCAGCTCGAACAGGCCGAACTCGGCCAGCGCTATGATGAAAATCGCGCCGATGAAGACCTGTTTCATGCGCCGGTGTTTTTCCGCCTGGATGATGAAGGGAATGGCGAGCGGTATCGACAGCACCAGCACCGGCAGGTAGACCTCCCAATGGCGCGCCGCCGGCAACCCGGCCAGGTCGCGCAACGCAAGCGGCAGCACTACGAAGCTCGCGGTGAGGATCATGTGCAGGGTGAGTATGCCGAGGTCGAGCCTGAGCAACTGCCCGTCGCGCAATATCCGGCCGAACTGTGCCGGCACCGGTTCGGCGTCGCGATGCACGCGGCTCGACACCGGTGTGGGCACCAGAAAGACGATGACCAGCATGCCGCCGACCGAGAGCGCGGCGGTCAGGGCGAATATGCCCGGCACACCGATCCATTGATTCAGCACCGGCCCCAGGATCATCGCCAGTGCGAAGGATCCGCCGATGCTCATGCCGATCACGGCCATCGCCTTGACCCGGTGTTCCTCGCGGGTGAGATCCGCGGTCAGCGCCATGACAACGGCCGCGATGGCGCCCGCGCCCTGGATCGAGCGGCCGACAATGACCCAGTAGATCGATTCGGCGCCCGCCGCCACCAAGCTGCCCGCCGCAAAGATCGTCAGGCCCAGCAGGATCAACGGCTTGCGGCCGAAGTGGTCCGAAGCCAGTCCGAACGGTATCTGCAGCACCGCCTGGGTCATGCCGTAGATGCCGATGGCCAGTCCGATCAGCGCAGGCGTCGACCCCTTCAACTTGTCGGCGTACAGCGCGAACACCGGCAGGATCATGAATAACCCCAGCATCCGCAGGGCATAGATGCCCGCCATCGTGGTAACCGCGCGCCACTCGTTCGCGCTCATTCCTGAATTCGGGATTCTTTCTGAAGCCATGGGCATTTCTTCGATGGTCTGGTTTTGGTGGCCGCCAACAAACGTCGTATAGTAGCAGGTTCGCCAACGGGCTCAAATTGGATATGGATACCATACGCATTCGCGGGGCACGCACCCATAACCTGCAGAATATCGACATAGAACTGCCGCGCGACCGTCTGATCGTGCTGACCGGATTGTCCGGATCGGGCAAGTCGTCGCTGGCGTTCGACACGATCTATGCCGAGGGGCAGCGCCGCTACGTGGAATCGCTGTCGGCCTACGCCCGCCAGTTCCTGTCCATGATGGAAAAACCCGATATCGATCATATCGAAGGGCTGTCGCCGGCGATTTCCATCGAACAGAAGTCAACGTCCCACAACCCGCGCTCGACGGTGGGCACGATCACCGAGATCTACGACTACCTGCGCCTGCTGTTCGCGCGGGTGGGCCTCCCTCAGTGCCCGGATCACGGCACGGTGCTCGAGGCCCAGACCGTCAGCCAGATGGTCGACCAGGTGATGGCGCTGCCGGAGGGCACCCGGCTGATGCTGCTGTCGCCGGTGGTCGACGGCCGCAAGGGCGAGCACCTGGCGGTGATCGAGGAACTGCGCGCCCAGGGTTTCATCCGCGCGCGCGTCGACGGCAAGGTGTGCGAACTGGATACCGCGCCCACACTCAATCCCAAGCAGAAGCACAGCATCGACGTCGTGGTCGACCGCTTCAAGGTGCGCGACGACCTCAAGCTGCGCCTGGCCGAGTCGTTCGAAACGGCGCTGCGCCTGTCGGACGGGCTGGCCTGCATCGCGCCGCTGGAGGGCGACGGCGGGGACCGGGTATTCTCGGCGAAGTTCGCCTGCCCCCACTGCGGCTACTCGCTGAGCGAACTGGAACCGCGGCTGTTCTCCTTCAACAACCCGGTCGGCGCCTGCACGAGCTGCGACGGCCTGGGCACCGAGCAGACCTTCGATCCGGCGCGCGTGGTCGCCCACCCGCACCTGAGCCTGGCCGGCGGCGCCGTGCGCGGCTGGGACCGGCGCAACGCCTACTATTTTCAGATCATCAGCTCGCTGGCCGACCACTACGGCTTCGACATCGAAACGCCGTTCGAGCAACTCCCGGAAAAGATCCGCGACATCATGCTGTACGGCAGCGGCCGCGAAACCATCGAATTCCAGTATCTGAACGAGCGCAGCGGTTTCACCGTCCGCCGCCATGCCTTCGAAGGCATCCTGCGCAGCATGGAACGGCGTTACCGCGAAACCGAATCGAACGCCGTGCGCGAGGAACTCGCGCGCTACCTCAGCACGCACCCCTGCGTGGACTGCAAGGGAACGCGCCTGACCCGCGCGGCGCGCCATGTCTTCATCGACGGCAAGGCGCTTCCCGATATCGCCGCTTGGCCGGTCGGCGAGACGCTGGGGTTTTTCAAACAACTCAAACTGCCCGGCAAGCGCGGCGCCATCGCCGACAAGATCGTCAAGGAAATCCGCGAACGCCTTGAATTTCTGGTCAACGTCGGACTCAACTATCTGTCGCTCGATCGCGGCGCCGACACCCTGTCCGGCGGCGAGGCGCAGCGCATCCGGCTGGCCAGCCAGATCGGCGCCGGCCTCGTCGGCGTCATGTACATCCTCGACGAACCCTCGATCGGACTGCACCAGCGCGACAACCAGCGCCTGCTGAACACGCTCACGTTCCTGCGCGACCTGGGCAACACGGTGATCGTCGTCGAGCACGACGAGGACGCGATCCGCGCCGCCGACCACGTGGTCGACATGGGACCCGGCGCCGGCGTCCACGGCGGCCACGTGGTCGCGCAGGGCACACCCGCCGAAATCCTGAAGAACCCGGCATCGCTCACCGGCCAGTACCTGAGCGGCAAGCGCCGCATCCGCGGCCCCGACTTCCGCACGGCCAACGACCCGGACCGGCAACTGAGCGTCCGCGGCGCATCGGGCAACAACCTGAAACAGGTCGACGTCGACATTCCGGTCGGGCTGCTGACCTGCGTCACCGGCGTGTCCGGCTCGGGCAAATCCACGCTGATCAATGACACGCTGTATCAGGCCGCGGCCGCCGCGCTGAACGGCGCGTCGACGTCACCGGCACCGCACGCCGCCGTTGTCGGCCTCGACCTGTTCGATAAAGTGGTCGACATCGACCAGGCGCCGATCGGGCGCACGCCGCGCTCCAACCCGGCGACCTATACGGGCCTGTTCACGCCGATACGCGAGCTGTTCGCCGGCACGCAGGAGGCGCGCTCGCGCGGCTACCAGCCGGGCCGCTTCAGCTTCAACGTCAAGGGCGGCCGTTGCGAGGCCTGCCAGGGCGACGGTGTGATCAAGGTCGAGATGCACTTTCTGCCGGATATCTACGTGCCCTGCGACGTGTGCAAGGGCAAGCGCTACAACCGCGAAACGCTCGACATTCACTACAAGGGCAAGAGCATTCACGAAGTGCTGGAGATGACGGTCGAGGACGCCGCCGACTTCTTCAGCGCCATTCCGGTCATCGCCCGCAAGCTGCAGACGCTGCTCGATGTCGGCCTTTCCTATATCAAGCTGGGCCAGAACGCGACCACGCTGTCCGGCGGCGAGGCGCAGCGCGTCAAGCTGTCGCGCGAACTGTCCAAGCGCGATACCGGCAAGACGCTGTACATACTCGACGAACCGACCACCGGTCTGCACTTCCACGACATCCAGCAACTGCTGACGGTGCTGCACCGCCTGCGCGACCACGGCAATACGGTCGTCATCATCGAACACAACCTGGACGTGATCAAGACCGCGGACTGGCTCATCGACCTGGGTCCCGAGGGCGGCGGCGGCGGCGGCGAGATACTCGCCACGGGGACTCCGGAACAGATCGCCGGGTGCGGCAACTCGTATACGGGGCAGTTCCTCAAGCCGCTGCTGGAGCGGGAGCAGAAGCGGCAGCAGTCGGCTTGAAGGGGCTTGGTACTTTCAAGGGAATTATCAACCGCTAAGGACGCCAAGGACGCGAAGGCAAGAACCCCAATCATCCATTAACCACAAAGTACACGAAGGACACAAAGACAAATAGTGCTGTTGATGGAGATGTGCCTGGAACTGATTTGAACACGGAAAGCCGTCGGTCTGGTCATAGTCACCATAATACCGGACATCATTTCGTCTGCCCCAATATGCCTTGCCGAATCGAAATGGAATTGGATGTACCGAAAATATCTTGCAGACTGGCAATCGCTTCTGGGGCCAACGCGGATGCGGGCTCTTGCCTTCGCGTCCTTAGCGGTTGGTGTTGTTTATCTTTGTGTACTTCGTGTCCTTTGTGGTTAATGGCATCAGTCATCACAGGTGACTCCGCACCATGTCGCTGATCGCATTATTCACGGACTTCGGCCTGGAAGGCCCTTACACCGGACAGATGAAAGCGGTACTGGCCGTGCAGGCGACTGGTGTTCCGGTCGTCGACGTGTTTCCCGATCTTCCGCGGTTCAACGTACGCGCTGCCGCTTATCTGCTGCCCGCCTATTGCGTCTGGCTACCCGCCTCCACCATCTGCCTGTGCGTCGTCGATCCCGGCGTCGGCGGAGACCGGCGCGGGCTAATTGTCGAGGCCGATGGTCGCCGCTTCGTCGGTCCCGACAACGGCTTGTTATCCCTGGTGATACGACGCTCGTCAGAGGTCCGGGTCCACGCCATTCAATGGCATCCGCAAGATCCACTGTCGGCGACCTTTCACGGCCGCGACTGGTTCGCACCGGTCGCCGCGCGACTATCGCAGGGTGACACCCTAGAAAGCCTGGCGGAATCAATAAGCGATCCGGTAATGCCGGACTGGCCCGACGACTTGGCTGAGGTGGTCTATATCGATCGTTACGGCAACGCGATCACCGGACTGCGCGCCGCCAGCGTCCCCCGCAACGCCGGACTGAAGCTCGGCGACCAGATCCTGTCGCAGGCGCATACCTATTCGAACCGCAAGCCGGGCGACTGCTTCTGGTACGAAAACTCCAACGGCCTGGTCGAACTCGCCGCCAACCGCGCGTCCATCAGCGCATTGCTGAACCTGGAGCCGGGTGTTCCCGTCGAGGTCCAGCGCTAGGCAATAGCCCGTTGCGCAACACGCGCAAGGCTTCGCCCAGGTCGAGCCTGCGGTGAATCGCATATCCGTCCGCACCCTATGGAATCTGCGCGCCGGGCGCGCCTATGCTGTAACCGTGAGTTCGGTTTCCTGTCAGCAGCGGCGGGGTCGTGCCGGTAGCGATGCTTCAAGGAGAGTGACGAGTTCATGCAATGTCAGAGCGCCCCCTGCAATGTCCCGTCACCGCGCCTGTTCCGGCGCCTGTATTCTTCGTTGAGTTGCACGGTTCGCTCGCATCCCTGCCGCCGGTCCATGCTGACTCAGGAAATCCCGTTGTGCTTATCCGCCGCAGAAAGCCGTCGCCGGCCCGCGTCGCAACACGCCAGCCACGGCAACCACCAACGAGCACGTGACGGCACAGGCTGCAGGGCGGCACGAACGACGGTCACCCGGCCGGCGGTTTTGCGCCCCCGATCGACAAGCCCGCAATCCCCGGACAAAGGAACCTGGATCCTGCGCACCCGGGTCATCGTGTGCAATCAGCCCGTTCCCCATGTCCTTGACGTTCGGGCCAGACACCCATGGAGGATCAAGTGATGGACACCGACGTGCTGATTGTTGGCGCAGGCCCCACCGGGCTGATGCTCGCCAATCAACTCGGCCGGCGCGGCATCGACGCGCTGATTATAGACCGCCATTCCGGGCCGGCGCAGCAGACGCGCGCAATGGCGGTGCACGCGCGCACACTCGAGATCTACGCCAGACTCGGTATCGCCGGCCAGGCGCTCGAACGCGGCAAGCGCGGCGCCGGCGCCAACCTGTGGGCGCACGGAACACGGAAGGCGCGCATCCCCTTTGGTGACATAGGGGAAAATCTGAGCCCCTTCCCGTTCGTTCTCATGCTGGGCCAGGACGACAACGAGCGCATCATGGGCGACCATCTGCGCAACTGGCGTATGGCCGTGCAGTGGAATACCGAGCTGATCGCCCTCGGGCAGGCTGCCGACGAAGTCACGGCCACACTCAGACAGTCCGACGGCACGACGCGCACGGTTACGGCCGCCTATGTGGCCGGTTGCGACGGCGGCCGCAGTACAGTGCGCGAACTGAACCAGATCGGGTTTCCCGGAGCACCCTACGAACACGTGTTTTTTGTCGCCGACACCGAGGCGACCGGCCCCATGGCGGCGGACGAACTGAACGTCTACCTGTGGCGCGACGGCTTTCACCTGTTCTTTCCAATGCGCGGAACCGATCGCTGGCGCGTCATCGGCATTGTGCCCTCGTATCTGCAAGACAGGCAGGGACTCAGGTTCGAAGACACGGCGCCCGCGATACGTCAGGAGGCGGGCGCGGCCCTGAATTTCAGCTCGTGCCACTGGTTTTCAACCTACCGCATCTATCACCGCCGCGCCGAGCGCTTTCGCGACCGCCGCTGCTTCCTGCTCGGCGACGCGGCCCACGTGCACAGCCCGATGGGCGGGCAAGGCATGAACACCGGCCTGCAGGACGCCTACAATCTGGCATGGAAACTCGCGCTGGTCGTCGCGGGAAGAGCCGACGCCGCGCTGCTGGACAGCTACGAGTCCGAACGCCTTCCGGTCGCGCAGCACCTGCTCGACACCACCGACCGCGCCTTCCGGTTCGCCGTTTCCGAGACCTGGATCGCGGGACTGTTCCGCCGCAAATTCACTGCACGCATCGCGGCCTTTGCGATGACCCGGGAGCGCACGCGCAAACGTGCGTTTCGCACGCTGAGCCAGATCGGCATCCAGTATCGCGCCAGCCCGCTGTCGAAAACCCTGGGCGGGCTCTCCGGCGACGGGCCGCGCGCGGGCGATCGCTTTCCCTGGCTGCAACTGCGGTTCGAAACCGGCGGGCCGGTCGAGGACCTGTTCCAGAAGCTGGACGATACGCGCTTCAACCTGCTGCTGTTCGGGCAGTCGACGTCGCCGGACGCCGGTGCGCTGGCCGGCGATCTGGTACAAACGCACCCGATTCCCGACGACGACCACAACGTGAAGGCGCGCACCGGCGCGGGCATTCCTACCATGTCGTTCTACCTGCTGCGCCCCGACGGCCACATCGGACTGAGCGGGACAGTGTTCGAGGTGGCTGCCCTGGCCCGCTATCTTGGCGAATTTCGCCTCCAGCCGATGGAGCCGGCGGCCGCGACCCTCGCACAGCCGGCGCCGGTACAGGCGCCCCGAACGGCGGGACACGCTTAACCACAACGAACCAAGCATGGACGACTAACCACAAAGGACTCGAAGGACACGAAGGAAAAATACCGTCAGGGCCGACCGCCCAGAAGGCATTTTCTTCGTGTCCTTCGAGTCCTTTGTGGTTAAGGGGGGCCAAAGAAGCTAAAGAGCGTCCCATCGCGTCCTTCGCGGTTAAAGACACATTTAGCGCAAAAAAACCGGGCCAAGGCCCGGCTTTCTTCCACATTCCCGCGTCCGGTTTATTCGGCCGCTTCGCCGCCTTCCGGACGGTCGACCAGTTCGACCAGCGCCATGGGTGCGCTGTCGCCGGGACGGTAGCCCATCTTCAGGATGCGCAGGTAGCCGCCGGGACGCTCCTTGTAGCGGGGACCCAGTTCATTGAACAGTTTGGTCACCACCTCGCGGTCGCGCAGGCGGCTGAACGCGATGCGGCGCTTGTGCAGGTTGTCGGCCTTCGCCAGGGTGATCAGCGGCTCGGCGACGCGGCGCAGTTCCTTGGCTTTCGGCAGGGTGGTCTTGATGACTTCGTGGCGCAACAACGACGCGGCCAGGTTGCGGAACATGGCCTGGCGATGACTGCTGTTGCGGTTGAGTTTTACTCCGCTCTTATGATGACGCATGGTCTCTATACCCGTGTGGGCACGCGCATCGGGGTCGCGCGCGCAAGCTTGTAATTCGTTCGATCAGGCCGAAGCCTTCTCGCTGTCTTTCAGTCCCGCCGGCGGCCAGTTCTCCAGACGCATGCCCAGCGACAGACCGCGCGAGGCCAGCACGTCCTTGATTTCGGTCAGCGACTTCTTGCCCAGGTTCGGCGTCTTCAGCAGCTCGACCTCGGTGCGCTGGATCAGGTCGCCGATGAAGTAAATGCTCTCCGCCTTCAGGCAGTTCGCGGACCGCACCGTCAATTCCAGGTCGTCCACCGGGCGCAGCAGGATCGGGTCGATGTCCGCTTCGTAACTGGTCTGCTTGACCTCTTCCTTGCCCTTGAGTTCGACGAACACCGACAACTGGTCCTGCAGAATCGTGGCGGCGCGGCGGATGGCTTCCTCGGGATCGATGGTGCCGTTGGTTTCGATGTCGATGATCAGCTTGTCCAGGTCGGTGCGCTGTTCGACGCGCGCGCTGTCGACGCTGTAGGACACGCGCTGGACCGGGCTGTAGGACGCGTCCAGTTGCAGGTTGCCGATCGGCCGGCTCTCCTCGTCGCGGTTGACGCGCGAAGTGGCCGGTTCATACCCGCGCCCCATGGCGACGTTCAGGGTCATTTTCAGGTCGCCGTCCTTGGTCAGGTTGGCGATGACATAGTCGGGGTTGACCACTTCGATGTCGTGATCGAGGACGATGTCACCGGCGGTCACCGCGCCGGGGCCGCGCTTGCTCAGGCGCAGCGTCGCGGACTCGCGGTTGTACATGCGCAGTGCGACGCCCTTGAGGTTGAGCAGGATGTCCATGACATCTTCCTGCACGCCTTCCAGGGTCGAGTATTCATGCAGCACGCCTTCGATCTCGATGCCGGTGACGGCGCAACCCGGCATCGAGGACAGCAGAATGCGGCGCAGCGCGTTGCCGAGCGTATGACCGAAACCACGCTCCAGAGGCTCGAGCACTACCTTCGCATGCTTGTCGTTGATGAACTGAACGTCGACAATCCGCGGCTTCAGGAACTCGTTGACCTTGCCCTGCATGTAACGCCCTCTTTCCTAGATGTTTGAACTTACTTGGAGTACAACTCGACGACCAGGTGTTCGTTGATCTCGGCCGGCAGATCCGCGCGTTCCGGACGCGCCTTGAACACACCCTGCATCTTCTTGGCGTCGACTTCGATCCAATCCGCGAACCCGCGCTGCTCGGCGAATTGCAGGGCCGCCTGGATACGGAGCTGGTTGCGCGCCTTCTCGGTCACCGCGATGTTGTCGTTCGGCTGCACCTGGTAGGACGGGATCGTGACCGCCTCGCCGTTCACCAGCACGCCGCGGTGGCGCACCAACTGGCGCGCTTCGCTGCGCGAGGAGGCGAAACCCATCCGGTAGATCACGTTGTCCAGGCGGCTCTCCAGCAACTGCAGCAGGACTTCGCCGGTGGCACCCTTGCGCTGTGCGGCCTTCTTGTAATAGTTGCTGAACTGGCGCTCCAGCACACCGTAGATCCGGCGCAGCTTCTGTTTCTCGCGCAACTGCGTCGCATAGTCGGACAGACGCGCGCGGCGCTGGCCGTGCTGGCCCGGCGGGAACGGGCGGCTTTCGATCGGGCACTTCGCGCTGTAACACTTTTCGCCCTTGAGAAACAGCTTGGTGCCTTCGCGGCGGCACTGACGACACTTGGAACCCACATACTTTGCCATGATCGCTCCCTCGCCCTAAACGCGCCGTTTCTTGGGCGGCCGGCACCCGTTGTGGGGGATGGGGGTCACATCGGTGATATTGGTGATGCGAAACCCGATATTGTTCAGCGCGCGCACCGCGGACTCGCGCCCGGGGCCCGGCCCCTTGACCTCGACCTCGAGGTTCTTCATGCCGTACTCCTTGACCATCTCGCCCACCTTCTCGGCGGCGACCTGAGCGGCGAACGGCGTGCTCTTGCGCGAACCGCGGAAACCCGAACCACCGGAGGTCGCCCAGGCCAGCGCGTTGCCCTGGCGGTCGGTGATGGTGATGATGGTGTTGTTGAACGACGCGTGAACGTGCGCGACGCCGTCGACCACGTTCTTCTTGACTTTCTTGCGCGTGCGAGCTGCGGGTGCTTTGGCCATGAGAGTATCTGGAAACCTTGATTATTTGCGAATCGGACGGCGCGGACCCTTGCGCGTACGGGCATTGGTGCGGGTGCGCTGACCGCGCAGCGGCAGACCGCGGCGATGGCGCAGGCCGCGATAGCAGCCCAGGTCCATCAGGCGCTTGATGTTCATGGAAACGGCGCGGCGCAGGTCACCCTCGACGGTGAACTTGCCCACCTGGGTGCGCAGCGTTTCGATTTCCGCTTCGGAGAGATCCTTGATCTTGGTATCAGGCTTGATGCCGCTGGCCTCGCAGATCTTCCGCGCCGCGGTACGACCGATGCCGTAGATCGCGGTAAGCGCGATAACTGCATGTTTCTGAACGGGAATATTGATCCCGGCTATACGAGCCATGAAAAAACTCTCCTCACGGACACAGGCGAAGGCCCTTCAAGGGAAACCGCGAAGGATACCCGCTGCCCAAACTAAAATCAATTCAAAAAGCTATGAGTCTGCCCGACCGCTCAGCCCTGGCGCTGCTTGTGGCGGGCGTCCTTGCAGATGACCCTGACCACACCCTTGCGACGGACGATTTTGCAGTTCCGGCAAACCCGCTTGACCGATGCTTGAACTTTCATGATCTCACCCTAACGTAACAAACCCGTCCGGCCCTGGCCCTTCAGATTCGCTTTCTTCATCAGGCCCTCGTACTGATGCGACATCATGTGGGCCTGCACCTGCGCCATGAAGTCCATCACGACGACCACAATAATCAGCAGGGACGTGCCGCCGAAATAAAACGGCACGTTCCAGTACACGATCAGAAACTCCGGCAGCAGGCACACCAGAGTGATGTAGATGGCGCCGGCCAGCGTCAGTCGCGTCATGACACCGTCGATGTACTTGCCGGTCTGCTCGCCGGGCCGGATGCCCGGAATGAAGGCGCCGGACTTTTTCAGGTTCTCCGCCGTCTCCTTGGAATTGAACACGATGGCCGTGTAGAAAAAACAGAAGAACACGATCGCCATCGAGTACAACAGCACGTACAGCGGCTGGCCGGGCGACAGGGTGGTCGAGATATCCTTCAACCAGGTCATGCCCTCGGTCGAACCGAACCAGCTCCCGAGCGTCGCCGGGAAGAGGATGATGCTGGACGCGAAAATCGGCGGTATGACGCCCGACATGTTCAGCTTCAGCGGCAGGTGGGTGCTCTGTCCGGCATAGACCCGGCGCCCCTGCTGCCGCTTGGCGTAGTTGACGGTGATCCGCCGCTGCCCGCGCTCGACGAACACCACGAACATCGTGACTGCGATCGCGATCGCGAACAGAAACAGCACCATCAGCGTGTTCATTTCACCGGTGCGCACCAGTTCCAGGGTGCCGCCGATGGCGCGCGGCAGCCCCGCGACGATGCCGGAAAAGATGATGATCGAGATGCCGTTGCCGATGCCTCGCTCGGTCACCTGCTCGCCCAGCCACATCAGGAACAGCGTGCCGGTGACCAGACAGGTTACCGCCGACACCACGAACGCCGGCCCGTGCAGCACCACCAGGCTGGAACCGCCGATGCTCTGCGATTGCAGCGCGGTCGAGATGCCGATCGCCTGAAACATGGCGAGGACGACCGTCCCGTAACGGGTGTACTGCGTTACCTTGCGCCGCCCCGATTCACCCTCTTTCTTCAACTGCTCCAGCGAGGGCACCGTGTACGACAGCAGTTGCATGATGATCGATGCCGAAATGTAAGGCATGATCCCCAGGGCGAACATCGAAAGGCGTTTCAGCGCACCGCCCGAAAACATGTTGAACATGTCGAGGATGGTGCCTTTCTGCTGTTCGACCAGTTGCGCCAGCACGACCGGATCGATGCCCGGCAGCGGGATGAACGAACCGATGCGGAACACGACGATGGCGCCGAGGACGAAAAATATCCGCTGCCGCAGCTCGGCCAGCTTGCCGATGTCCGCGAGACCGCCGGTCAGCGATGCACCCGCCTTGGCCACAGGCGGCTAACCTTCGACTTTGCCGCCGGCGGCTTCGATCGCCGCCCTGGCGCCCTTGGTCACCCCGACGCCGCGCACGGTGACCGCCTTGCCGATCTTACCGGACGCGATGACCTTGACGAAACGCGTCTGCTGATTGACCAGGCCGGCGCCCTTGAGCGCGGCGAGGTCGATGACGTCGGCGTCGACCTTCATCAGTTCATGCAGACGCACTTCGTCGGTGACCCGCGAAACGCGCGACGTGAACCCGATCTTGGGCAGGCGCCGCTGCAAAGGCATCTGACCGCCTTCGAAACCGACCTTGTGGAAGCCGCCGGCGCGGGCCTTCTGGCCCTTGTGGCCGCGACCGCAGGTCTTGCCCAGGCCGGAACCGATGCCGCGGCCGACCCGCTTGGCGGTCGTGCGGCTGCCGGGCGCAGCCTTGATGTCGTGGAGACGCATGTTAGGCATCCTCTACCTGAAGCATGTAAGAAACCTGGTTGATCATGCCGCGGATTTCCGGCGTGTCGGTCACGACGACCGAATGCCGGACCCGGCGCAGGCCCAGGCCGCGCACACAGGCCTTGTGGGCTTCCAGGCGGTGGACCGTGCTCTTGGTGAGCGTCACTTTCAGTTTCTTGTCCGCCATCGTTCCTACCCCAGAATATCCTGCACCGATTTGCCGCGCTTGGCCGCGATGGCCGCGGGCGAGTTCATTTCGGTCAACCCTTTCATGGTGGCGCGCACCACGTTGATCGGGTTGCTGCTGCCGATGCACTTGGCCAGCACGTCGCGCACGCCGACCACCTCGAGCACCGCGCGCATCGCGCCGCCGGCGATGATGCCGGTGCCTTCGGACGCGGGCTGCATGTACACCTTGGCCGCGCCGTGACGGGCGGTGATCGGGTACTGCAGCGTGCCTTCCTTCAGCGCGATCTTCTTCATGTTCTTGCGCGCGTTCTCCATCGCTTTCTGGATGGCGACCGGCACTTCGCGCGCCTTGCCGCGGCCGAAACCGACGCGGCCCTCGCCGTCGCCGACGACGGTCAGCGCGGCGAACCCGAACTGACGCCCGCCCTTGACGACCTTGGCGACACGGTTGATGCCGATCAGCTTTTCCTGCAGGCCGTCATTGTTGGCCGGAATTTCGACGTTTGCCATAACCCTACCCTTTTAGAATTGCAACCCGGCTTCGCGCGCGGCATCCGCCAGCGCCTTGACCCGGCCGTGGTACTTGAATCCGGAACGGTCGAACGCCACCGCTGTGACACCGGCCGCGCGCGCACGTTCCGCCACCGCCTTGCCGATCGCGGCGGCCGCCGTGACGTTGCCGGTGCCGCTCATCGCCGCGCGCAGTTCGCGGTCGAGCGTCGAGGCGCTGACCAGCACCTTGTCGCCCGCGCCGTCGATGATCTGCGCGTAGATATGCCGCGGCGTGCGATACACGCACAAGCGCGGTTTGCCAAGTGCGCGAATCTTCGCACGGGTTTTGCGTGCGCGGCGCAATCTTGATGCTTTCTTGTCCATGCTGTTACCTTCGTCTTCGGGGACGGTCTCGGGGACAGAATTAAATTCTGTCCCCATTCTCATCTTGGTCGCGGGGACGGACTTAAGTCCGTCCCCGGTCATTATTTAAGTCCGTCCCCGGTCCTCTATTTCTTCTTGGCTTCTTTACGCATGATGACTTCGTCGGCGTACTTCACGCCCTTGCCCTTGTAGGGCTCCGGCGGACGGTGGGCGCGGATTTCCGCCGCCACCTGGCCGACCACCTGCTTGCTCACGCCCCTGACCAGAATCTCGGTCTGACTGGGCGTCTCGATGGTGATGCCTTCCGGCACCGGGTAGGCGACCGGGTGCGAGAACCCGAGCGTCAGGTTGAGCGTCTTGCCCTGGGCCTGCGCGCGATAGCCGACGCCGACCAGCTCCAGCTTCTTCTCGAAACCCTTGCTGACGCCGGTCACCATATTGTTCAGCAGCGCGCGCGTGGTGCCGGCCTGCGCATTGGCCGACTTGGACGCGTCGCGCGGCGCGACGTTCAGCTCCTTGTCGCCCTGCTTCATTTCCACCAGCTTGTGTATGCGGTGCTCCAGGACGCCCTTGCTGCCCTTGACCGTGACGCGCTGGCCGTCAAGTTTGACCTCGACGCCGGAAGGCAGTCGAACCGGCTGTTTTGCTACTCGTGACATGGCGATTTATCCGAAACCAGGTATCTCAACTTAGGAAACGATGCAGAGCACTTCGCCGCCCTGACCCGCCGCGCGCGCGGCCCGGTCGCTCATTACGCCCTTCGAGGTCGAAACGATGGCGACGCCCAGACCGCCCAGCACCTTGGGCAGGTCGTCCTTGCTCTTGTAAATCCGCAGGCCCGGACGGCTGACGCGCTGAATGTCCTCGATGACCGGACGGCCATTGTGATACTTCAGCGCGATGGTCAGCACGGACTTGCCGTCGGCCTTGTTCGCTTCGAAACCGGCGATATAGCCTTCGTCCTGCAGGACGCGCGCAATGGCCTGCTTCACCCCGGAATCCGGCATGGCAACCGAAATCTTGTTGGCGGCCTGCGCGTTGCGCACGCGGGTCAGCAAATCGGCGATCGGGTCAGTCATCATGGTGTGAGTGCCTCTGTCCTAATTCTTACCAACTGGCCTTGACCAGACCGGGTACGTCTCCGCGCATGGCGGCTTCGCGCAGCTTGTTGCGGGCCAGGCCGAACTTGCGGTAATAACCGTGCGGACGGCCGGTCAGCCGGCAGCGGTTGCGCTGGCGGGTGGGACTGGCGTCGCGCGGCAGTGTCTGCAGCTTGAGCTGCGCGGCATAGCGCTCTTCGTCCGATTTCTTCGGGTCGCGAATGGCGGCCTTGAGCGCGGCGCGCTTGGCGGCGTATTTCTTCACCACCCGGGTCCGGCGGGTTTCGCGTTCGATCATGGAAGTCTTTGCCATGTTTTCAGCCTCAGTTTCTGAACGGGAAGTTGAACGCCGCCAGCAGCGCGCGCCCTTCCTCGTCGGTCTGCGCGGTGGTGGTGATACTGATGTTCATGCCACGCAACGCATCGATCTTGTCGTAGTCGATCTCGGGAAAGATGATCTGTTCCTGAGTGCCCATGTTGTAGTTGCCGCGTCCGTCGAAGCCCTTGGCGGACAGCCCGCGGAAGTCGCGGATGCGCGGGATGGCGATCGTGATCAGGCGGTCGAGGAACTCGTACATCCGTTCGCGGCGCAGCGTCACCTTGCAGCCGATGGGCCAGCCCTCGCGGATCTTGAAGCCGGCGACCGACGTGCGGGCGTTGCAGACGACCGGCTTCTGGCCGGAGATCCGGGTCATGTCGGAAACCGCGTGATCCATGATCTTCTTGTCGCCCACGGCCTCGCCCACACCCATGTTCAGGGTGATCTTGGTGATGCGCGGCACCTCCATTACATTGTCGTAGCCAAATTGCTCCTGGAGCTTTTTGACCACTTCGGTGCGATACATTTCTTGTAACCTGGCCATGTTCAGCAACCTGTTCGACTAGACGTCCACGACTTCTTGGGTGGACTTGAATACACGTACCTTGCGACCGTCTTCCAGGGTGCGGAACCCGATACGGCCGGCCTTTTTGGTCTGCGGGTTGTACAGCATCACGTTCGAGACGTGGATCGACATCTCCTGGTCGATGATGCCGCCGGGAACGCCCCGCGCCGGATTCGGCTTGGTATGCCGCTTGACGACATTCACGTTCTCGACCACCACCCGGTCGCGTTCCGGAATCACCCGCAGCACGGTACCGCGCTTGCCGCGGTCCTTGCCGGCCGTTACCACGACGTCGTCACCTTTCTTGATCTTGCGCATCGCTCTCAACTCCCGCTTACAGCACTTCAGGCGCCAGCGAAATAATCTTCATGAACCGTTCGCTGCGCAGTTCGCGCGTGACCGGCCCGAATATGCGCGTGCCGATCGGCTCCAGCTTGTTGTTCAGCAGCACCGCGGCGTTGCCGTCGAAGCGGATCAGCGAACCGTCCGGCCGGCGCACACCCTTGGCGGTGCGGACGACGACGGCGTTGTAGACCTCGCCCTTCTTGACCTTGCCGCGCGGAATCGCTTCCTTGACGCTGACTTTGATCACGTCGCCGATATTCGCGTAGCGGCGATGGGAACCGCCCAGCACCTTGATGCACTGAAGCCTGCGCGCACCGCTGTTGTCCGCAACGTCCAGTATGGTCTGCATCTGGATCATGATTGTTCACCTAAACCTGTTCGCTGTTCCCGTTAAACCTCAGACTTCCGCGGCGCGCCCGATGATTTCCACCAGCTTCCAGGACTTGGTCCTGGAAACCGGCCGGCATTCCTGGATGGTCACCGTGTCGCCCTGGCGGCACTCGTTGTTCTCATCGTGAATGTGAAACTTGCTGGAGCGACGGATGTACTTGCCGTACAGCGGATGCTTGACGCGCCGCTCGACCAGCACCACGGCGCTCTTGTTCATCTTGTCGCTGACGACCCGCCCCGTGAGTGTCCGAACCAGTTTTGCCTGCTCAATCATACCGCTTCACCCGACGTTTGTTTTTCCTTCAATATCGTTTTGATGCGCGCGACATTGCGGCGCGCCTTCTTGACCTGGTCCGGCCGACTCAACTGGCCGGTGCCCTTCTGCATGCGCAGGCTGAACTGCTCGCGCAACTGCGCGTCCAGCTCCAGCTTGAGTTCGGCTGCCGATTTCTTGCGTAAGTCGTTCGCGTTCATCACATCACCGTCCGGTTCACGAAGGCGGTGCGCACCGGCAGCTTGGCCGCGGCCAGCGCGAACGCCTCGCGCGCGAGCCCTTCGCTCACACCTTCCATTTCATAGAGCACGCGGCCCGGCTGGATCCTGGCCACCCAGTACTCGACGTTGCCCTTGCCCTTGCCCATGCGCACCTCGATCGGCTTCTTCGTGATCGGCACGTCGGGGAACACGCGGATCCAGAGCTTGCCGCCGCGCTTGACGTGGCGGGAGATCGCGCGGCGGGCCGCCTCGATCTGGCGGGCGGTCAACCGGCCGCGGGAAACGGCCTTCAGGCCGTACTCGCCGAAGCTGACCTTGTTGCCGGACTGGGCGAGGCCACGGTTGCGGCTCTTCTGCTGCTTGCGAAACTTGGTGCGTTTTGGCTGTAACATGAAACCGGTCCCCGTTACTTCGCCGCCGCCTTGCCAGGCGCGTCGCTTTCCACATGCTGTTCGTCGCGGTCCAAGATCTCACCCTTGAATATCCAGACCTTGACGCCGATGACGCCATACGTGGTGTGGGCTTCGGTAAATCCGTAGTCGATGTCGGCGCGCAGCGTGTGCAGCGGCACACGGCCCTCGCGGTACCATTCGCCGCGCGCGATCTCGGCGCCGTTCAGGCGGCCGGCGACATTGATCTTGATGCCCTGCGCACCCAGGCGCATGGCATTGCCGACCGCACGTTTCATCGCGCGGCGGAACATGATGCGTCGCTCGAGCTGCTGGGCGACGCCTTCGGCGACCAGTTGCGCATCGATTTCCGGCTTGCGGATCTCTTCGATGTTGATGTGCACCGGCAGGCCCATTTCGCGGGACACCTCGGCGCGCAGCTTTTCGATATCCTCGCCCTTCTTGCCGATGACGATGCCCGGACGCGCCGTGTGCACCGTAATGATCGCGTTGCTCGCCGGGCGCTGGATCTGAATGCGGCTCACCGACGCGTGCGCCAGGCGCTTGCGCAGGAAGGCCCTGACCTTGAGGTCGAGATTCAGGTAATCGGCGTAATGTTTCGAATCCGCGTACCAGGTCGACGTCCAGTCTTTGACTATTCCTAAGCGAATACCGGTTGGATGTACTTTTTGGCCCATGCCGTGCTCTCTGTTTTACTTGCGTTTTTCCGGTTTACCGTTCCGCGACGGTAATGCGGATGTGACTGGTTCTCTTCAAAATGCGGTTGCCGCGCCCCTTGGCGCGCGCCTGAAAACGTTTGTAGACCGGCCCTTCGTCCACGCACACCGTCGCCACCGTCAGCTCGTCCACGTCGGCGCCTTCGTTGTGCTCGGCGTTGGCGATCGCGGATTCCAGCACCTTGCGCACCAGGTGCGCGGCTTTCTTGCGGCTGAAAGTCAGCGTTTCCAGCGCACGCTCGACCGGCAGGCCGCGAATCTGGTCGGCGACCAGGCGGCACTTCTGGGGCGAGATGCGCGCGTAACTCAGTTTGGCGGTGGCCTGCATGGTACTCGCTCCTACTTGGATTTCTTGTCCGCGGCGTGACCCCGGAACGTGCGCGTCGCCGCGAACTCGCCCAGCTTGTGTCCGACCATGTTCTCGTTGACCAGGATCGGCACATGCTGCCGGCCGTTGTGCACGGCGATGGTCAGCCCGACCATGTCCGGCGAAACCATGGAACGGCGCGACCAGGTCTTGATCGGCTTGCGGCTGTTGATGCTGACGGCTGCATCGACCTTCTTCATCAGGTGAAGATCGATAAAGGGGCCTTTTTTAACGGAACGTGACACGGGTCTGACCTCTATTCAATCACTTCTTGTTGCGACGGCGCACGATCATGCTGTCCGTGCGTTTGTTCTTGCGCGTCTTGTAACCCTTGGTCGGGGTACCCCAGGGCGATACCGGATGACGGCCGCCGGAGGTGCGGCCTTCGCCGCCGCCGTGCGGGTGGTCGACCGGGTTCATCGCCACACCGCGCACCGTCGGGCGAATGCCGCGCCAGCGCTTGGCGCCGGCCTTGCCGAAGGAGCGCAGGTTGTGTTCGGAATTGCCCACTTCACCGATGGTGGCGCGGCAGTCGACCGGCACCTTGCGCATTTCGCCGGAGCGCAGGCGCAGGGTCGCGTGCGCGCCCTCGCGCGCCACGAGCTGCACCGAACAGCCGGCGCTGCGCGCAAGCTGACCGCCCTTGCCGGGCTGCATTTCGACACAGTGCACCATGCTGCCGACCGGAATGTGGCGCAGGGGCAGCGCGTTGCCGGGCTTGATCGGCGCATCGATGCCGCTGGCGACCTCGGAGCCCGCGCTGACGCCGCGGGGCGCCAGTATGTAACGCCGCTCGCCGTCCGCATACAGCACCAGCGCGATATTGGCGCTGCGGTTGGGGTCGTATTCCAGTCGCTCGACACGGCCGGCCACACCGTCCTTGCTGCGCTTGAAGTCGATCACCCGGTAATGCTGGCGATGGCCGCCGCCCTGGTGCCGCGTGGTCACCCGGCCGGCATTGTTGCGCCCGCCGTTCTTGCTCTTCTTCTCGATCAGGGGCTGGAAAGGCGCACCCTTGTGCAGTTGCGCATCGACCACTTTGACGACGAAACGCCGTCCGGGCGATGTAGGCTTGGTTTTGACGATTGCCATTGTTCTAGAACCCTGTCTGTTTGGGCGCGCCTTAGTCGGCGCCCAGGAAATCGATATCCGAACCTTCCGCCAGCGTCACGTAGGCCTTCTTCCAGTCGGAGCGGCGACCCGTCATCTGGCCGAAACGCTTCACCTTGCCGCCGACGTTCGCTACCTGAACGGCGGTGACCTTGACGTTGAACAGCGTTTCGATCGCCGCGCGAATCTCGGGCTTGCTGGCGTCGGGCAGCACCTTGAACACCACCTGGTGTGCGTTGTCCGCGGCGCGGGTGCTCTTCTCGGACACCACCGGCGCGACGAGTACTCGGGTCAGGCGTTCCATGTTCATGACAGCTTCTCCTCGAAGCGGCGCAGTGCGTCCACCGTCATCACGATCTTGTCGAAGCGCACCAGACTGACCGGATCGATGATCTCCGTGTCGAGCACTTCGACGCCGGGAATATTGCGCGCCGCAAGATACAGATTTTCATCGGGGGCGTGCGACACGATCAACGTTTCGCCCAGGCCCAGGCCGTGCAGCTTGTCGATCAGACCCCGCGTTTTCGGGGAATCCACTTCGAAATCGCTCACCACCACCAGGCGATCCTGGCGGAACAGCTCGGAAAGGATCGAACGAATGGCCGCCCGGTAGGCCTTCTTGTTGACCTTCTGGCTGAAGTCGCGCGGCACCGCCGCGAACGCCTTGCCGCCGCCACGCCACAGCGGGCTGCGAATGGTGCCGGCGCGCGCGCGGCCGGTGCCTTTCTGGCGCCAGGGCTTGCTGCCGCCGCCGCGCACGGCGTTGCGCGCCTTCTGGCCCTTGGTGCCGGCACGGCCCCCGGCCATGTAGGCGACCACGACCTGGTGCACCAGCCCTTCATTGAAATCCTGCGCGAACACGCTGTCGGAAACCTGAACGTTCGCGCCGCCCTGTACCTGAATATCCATCGCTCGCCGCCCTTACCGCGCCTTGACCGCGGGAGTAATGATCACGTCGCCGCCCTGCGCACCGGGGACCGCGCCCTTGACCAGCAGCAGGTTGCGGTCCTGGTCGACGCGCACCACCTCGAGGTTCTGCGCGGTGCGGCGCACGTCGCCCATGTGGCCGGCCATGCGCTTGCCCTTCATCACGCGGCCCGGCGTCTGGTTCTGGCCGATGGAGCCCGGCGCGCGATGCGAAAGCGAGTTGCCGTGCGTGGCGTCCTGCATGCTGAAGTTGTGCCGCTTGACGACGCCGGCGAAACCCTTGCCGACGGTCGTGCCCGCGACGTCCACTTTCTGGCCCGCTTCGAAAATGCCGACGTTGATGGCGCCGCCGACGTTGATGCCGTCGCCTTCGCCGTCGGCCAGGCGGAATTCCCACAGGCCGCGACCGGCCTCGGTGTGCGCCTTGGCGAAATGCCCGGCCATCGGCCTGGTCACGCGCGTGGCGCGGCGCTTGCCGACGGTTACCTGCAGCGCACGATAGCCGTCGCTGTCCGCCGTCTTGACCTGGGTCACGCGGTTCGGCTCGACTTCGAGCACCGTCACGGGCACCGAAGCGCCGTCTTCCGTGAAGACGCGCGTCATGCCCGCTTTTCGACCTACCACTCCGATTGTCATCTTTATCACCTCGGCAGGAGCAAACTTGCCCGCGAACGGGTCAGTGCCTCGTGCGGCCAGGGCCGCTCCTGCAAGTCTCCATCAGTTCAATTTGATCTGCACGTCCACGCCGGCCGCCAGGTCCAGCTTCATCAGCGCGTCCACGGTCTTGTCGGTCGGGTCGACGATGTCCATCAGACGCTTGTGGGTGCGGATTTCGTACTGATCGCGCGCGTCCTTGTTGACGTGCGGCGAAATCAGAATGGTAAACCGCTCTTTCTTGGTCGGCAGCGGGATCGGACCGCGCACTTGCGCGCCGGTACGGCGGGCGGTCTCGACGATTTCACGAGCCGATTGGTCGATCAGGCGGTGATCGAACGCCTTCAGCCGGATCCGAATTCTTTGATTGGCCATGGTTACCTCAAAAGAACTGGAGCGGTATGCAACCCACCCCAAGCTGTCTGTCTATCCACCGGGGACTATCAATAGGCGTCAGACCCCAATTTTTGGGACTGCGCCCTGTCCCTACCCATTACCCCGGAGCAAAAATTGGGGTCTGACCCCGGTTTGTGCTCCCTTCCTTACCGGGGACGGAATTGAATTCCGTCCCCACTCGGCTGCCGCTTACTGCAGGATCTTCGCCACCACGCCGGCGCCCACCGTGCGCCCGCCTTCGCGGATCGCAAAGCGCAGCCCCTCTTCCATCGCAATCGGCGCAATCAGCGACACCGTCATCTTCACGTTGTCACCGGGCATCACCATCTCCACCCCTTCCGGCAGGTCGCACGCGCCCGTCACGTCCGTCGTCCGGAAATAAAACTGCGGACGGTAGCCGTTGAAGAACGGCGTATGACGCCCGCCCTCCTCCTTGCTCAGCACGTACACCTCGGCCTCGAACTTCGTGTGCGGCGTGATCGTCCCCGGCTTGGCCAGCACCTGACCGCGCTCCACTTCCTCGCGCTTCGTCCCGCGCAGCAGCACGCCCACGTTGTCCCCCGCCTGGCCCTGGTCCAACAGCTTGCGGAACATCTCCACGCCCGTGCAGGTCGTCTTCGACGTGTCCCGGATACCCACAATCTCGATCTCGTCGCCCACCTTGATGATCCCGCGCTCGATGCGCCCGGTCACCACCGTGCCGCGCCCCGAGATCGAAAACACGTCCTCGATCGGCATCAAAAACGGCTGGTCCACCGGACGCTCCGGCACCGGGATGTAGTCGTCCAGCGCCGCCAGCAGCTTCTCGATCGCCGGCACCCCAATCTCGCTCGTGTCCCCTTCCAGCGCCTTCAACGCCGACCCCGTCACGATCGGCGTGTCGTCGCCCGGAAATTCGTACGAACTCAGCAGCTCGCGCACTTCCATCTCCACCAGCTCCAGCAGCTCCGCGTCGTCCACCATGTCCGCTTTGTTCAAAAACACCACGATGTACGGCACGCCCACCTGCCGCGCCAGCAGTATGTGCTCCCGCGTCTGCGGCATCGGCCCGTCCGCCGCACTCACCACCAGAATCGCTCCGTCCATCTGCGCCGCGCCCGTGATCATGTTCTTCACGTAGTCCGCGTGCCCCGGGCAGTCCACGTGCGCGTAGTGCCGCTTCGCCGTCTCGTACTCCACGTGCGCCGTCGCAATCGTGATGCCCCGCGCACGCTCTTCCGGCGCATTGTCTATCTGGTCGTACGCCTTGAACTCCCCGCGGCCCATCTTCTCCGCCGATACCTTCGTCAGCGCCGCCGTCAGCGTCGTCTTGCCATGGTCCACGTGACCTATCGTGCCTACGTTCACGTGCGGCTTCGTTCGCTCAAATTTTTCCTTGGACACGGTTCGATACCTCTAGCTCGGTTCTGTTTTTCAGCAATTGGTTAAGATGCCTTCTTGATAACGGCCTCGGCGACGTTCGCCGGCGCTTCCATGTATTTCTTGAATTCCATCGTGTAGGTCGCGCGGCCCTGGGTCTGCGAACGCAGCGACGTGGAATAGCCGAACATCTCGGACAACGGCACTTCGGCCTTCAGCACCTTGATGCCGGCGTTGTCTTCCATGCCCAGAATGATGCCGCGGCGGCGGTTCAGGTCGCCCATGACATCGCCCATGTAGTCTTCCGGCGTCTCCACCTCGACCGCCATGATCGGTTCCAGCAGCGCCGGGTTGGCCTTGAGCGCGCCTTCCTTGAAACCCATGGAACCGGCAATCTTGAACGCCATTTCGTTGGAGTCGACGTCGTGGTACGAACCGTCGAACAGCGTCACCTTGACATCGACCACCGGGTAGCCGGCGATGACGCCGTTCTGCAACTGCTCATGGATGCCCTTGTCCACGGCGGGAATGTATTCCTTGGGTACCACGCCGCCGACGATGCCGTTGACGAACTCGTAGCCGGCACCCGGCTCCTGCGGTTCGAGCTTGAGCCAGACGTGACCGTACTGGCCGCGACCGCCGGACTGGCGCACGAACTTGCCTTCCTGCTCGACCGCCTTGCGAATGGTCTCGCGGTACGCGACCTGCGGCGCGCCGACGTTGGCTTCGACCTTGAACTCGCGCTTCATGCGGTCGACGATGATTTCGAGGTGCAGCTCACCCATGCCGGAGATGATGGTCTGGCCGGACTCCTCGTCGGTGCGCACGCGGAACGACGGATCTTCCTGCGCCAGCTTCTGCAGCGCCAGACCCATCTTTTCCTGGTCGCTCTTGGTCTTGGGCTCCACCGCGACCGAGATGACCGGCTCCGGGAACTCCATCTTTTCGAGCTGCACGGACTTGTCGAGCGACGACAGCGTCGTGCCCGTCACGATATCCCTAAGACCGACGCAGGCGGCGATGTCGCCGGCGCGGACCTCTTTGATCTCTTCGCGCTGGTTGGCGTGCATCTGCAACAGACGACCGATGCGCTCCTTGTTGCCGTTGGTCGAGTTGCGCACGCTGTCGCCCGAATTCAGCACGCCCGAATAGACGCGGATGAACGTCAGGGTGCCGACGAAGGGGTCGGTCGCGATCTTGAACGCGAGCGCGGAGAACGGCTCCTTGTCGTCGGCGTGACGCTCGACCGGCTGGCCCGAATCCATGTCGGTGCCCTTGATGGCGGGAACCTCGGTCGGCGCCGGCAGATAATCGATCACCGCATCGAGCATGGCCTGCACGCCCTTGTTCTTGAAGGCGCTGCCGCACAGCATCGGGAAAATCTCGAGCGCGATGGTGCGCTGGCGCAGGGCCGCCTGGATCTCGTCGTCGGAGAGTTCGCCTTCCTCGAGGTACTTGTTCATCAACTCTTCGCTCGACTCGGCCGCGGCCTCGACCATCTTCTCGCGCCATTCCTGCGCGGTTTCGAGCAGGTCAGCCGGAATTTCGTCATAGGTGAACGTCGCACCCAGGTCGGTTTCGTTCCAGACGATCGATTTCATCTTGACCAGATCGACGACACCCTTGAAATTCTCTTCCGCGCCGATCGGGATCTGGATCGGCACCGGATGCGCGCGCAGGCGCTCGCGGAGCTGGCGCTCGACCTTGAAGAAATCGGCGCCGGCGCGGTCCATCTTGTTGACGAACGCGATGCGCGGCACGCCGTACTTGGTCGCCTGACGCCATACCGTTTCCGACTGCGGCTGCACGCCGCCGACGGCGCAGTACAGCATGCAGGCGCCGTCGAGCACGCGCATGGAGCGCTCCACTTCGATGGTGAAGTCGACGTGTCCGGGCGTGTCGATGATGTTGATGCGGTGCTGGTCGTACTGCTGGCCCATGCCGCTCCAGAAACAGGTCGTCGCCGCCGAGGTAATGGTGATGCCGCGCTCCTGCTCCTGCTCCATCCAGTCCATGGTGGCGGCGCCGTCGTGCACTTCACCGATCTTGTGACTGATGCCCGTGTAGAACAGGACACGCTCGGTGGTCGTCGTCTTACCGGCGTCGATGTGCGCGGATATACCGATGTTGCGGTAGCGCTCGATGGGTGTAATACGGGGCACAGCTCTGTCCTCTCGATCCGGCTTACCAGCGGTAATGCGCGAAGGCCTTGTTGGCCTCCGCCATACGGTGCGTGTCTTCCTTCTTCTTGACCGCCGAACCACGATTCTCGGCGGCGTCCATCACTTCGCCCGCCAGCCGCAGCGCCATGGATTTCTCCGAACGCGCGCGCGCGGCGTCGATCACCCAGCGCATCGCCAGCGTGTTGCGCCGCACCGAGCGCACCTCGACCGGCACCTGGTAGGTCGCGCCGCCGACACGGCGGGACTTGACCTCGACGAACGGCCGCACGTTGTCCAGCGCCTTGTCGAACAGCTCGACCGGGTCGGCCTTGCTGCGCGTCTGCAACTGGTCGAGCGCGCCATAGACGATCCGCTCGGCGACGGATTTCTTGCCGGACTCCATGACCATGTTGACGAACTTCGCCAACATTTCGTTGCCGAACTTGGGATCGGGAAGCACTTCCCGGCGCGCCGCGGATTTTCTTCTGGACATTGCTTGGGTCTCGCCTATTCGTCTTTAGTAAAGTGTTCAGCGCTCGATCAGGACTTGGGCCGCTTGGCGCCGTACTTGGAACGCCCCTGCTTGCGGTTCTGCACACCCTGCGTATCCAGGCTGCCGCGCACGGTGTGGTAGCGCACGCCCGGCAGGTCCTTGACGCGGCCGCCACGGATCAGGACCACCGAGTGCTCCTGCAGGTTGTGGCCTTCGCCGCCGATGTAGGTGGTCACTTCGTAACCGTTGGTCAGGCGCACGCGCGCAACCTTGCGCAGCGCCGAGTTCGGCTTTTTCGGCGTCGTGGTGTAGACGCGGGTGCACACGCCACGCTTCTGCGGGCAGGCTTCCAGCGCCGGCACGTTGCTTTTCTCTCTTTTGCGCGCGCGCGGTTTGCGCACCAACTGGTTGATCGTGGCCATTGAATTCCTAACTCCACCCAGTACAACGGGTGCCGGGATATTTGAAGTCCTGAAAATAAACGACAGGCCGGGAGACCCCGGCCTGTCAGAGAAGCGGAATTGTAGGTACTCGACCTTGGGCTGTCAAGCCAAAAATCGCGGCTTAATTCGAGCCTTATGACACCTGTCGCGGCCGGCGCGCAACGGCGTTCCGGTCAGGCCGCCGAGCGCGCGCCGTACACCGGGACGCGGGTCGACGCGGGCGGACGCCTTCGCGCGCCGGGGTTGCGCGGCCGAACCCGGCCCCGCAACCCCTGACTGCGTCAGTTTTCCGTCATGTCGGCATGCGTATCGCCCGCCGGCGACACCTCGGCGATGGACGTTTCCAGCGACAGCGGCTCCTGGTCGCGTCCGCGCCGCCGGCGGCGCTCCGAGTGGTACGCCAGCCCCGTGCCCGCCGGGATCAGCCGGCCGACGATGACGTTCTCCTTCAGCCCGCGCAGGTCGTCGCGCATGCCGCGCACCGAGGCTTCAGTCAGCACGCGCGTCGTTTCCTGGAAGGAAGCGGCCGACACGAACGACTCGGTCGCCAGCGACGCCTTGGTGATACCCAGCAACAGCGGGATGCAGGTGCCGATCTGCTTGCCCTCGGCGACCATGCGGTCGTTTTCCTCGTGCAGGCGCGCGAAGTCGATCTGTTCGCCCTTGAGGAAGCGGGTTTCGCCCGGCTCCAGCACCTCGACCTTGCGCAGCATCTGGCGGATGATGACCTCGATGTGCTTGTCGTTGATCTTCACGCCTTGCAGCCGGTATACGTCCTGGATCTCCTTGACCAGGTACTCCGCCATCGCCGTCGTGCCGCGCAGCCGCAGAATGTCGTGCGGGTTGGGCTCGCCCTCGGCCAGGGTCTCGCCCTTTTCGACGTGCTCGCCTTCGAACACCGAGATGTGCCGCCATTTCGGAATCAGTTCCTCATAGGTCTCGTCCTGGTTCGAGCCTGTGATCATCAGGCGCTGTTTGCCCTTGGTCTCCTTGCCGAAGGTCAGCGTGCCGGTGATCTCGGCCAGAATCGCCGGGTCCTTCGGCTTGCGCGCCTCGAACAGGTCCGCGACGCGCGGCAGACCGCCGGTGATGTCGCGGGTCTTGGACGATTCCTGCGGGATACGCGCGACGACGTCGCCGACCGACACGTCCGCGCCGTCGTCGAGACCGACGATCGCGCCGGCGGGCAGGAAGTAATGCGCCGCCATCTCGGTGCCGGGCAGCTTGAGTTCGGCACCCTGGTCGTCGAGGAGCTGGACCATGGGGCGCAGATCCTTGCCGGCCGAACCGCGCTGTTTCGGATCGCTGATCACCAGGGAACTGAGGCCCGTCGTCTCGTCGGTCTGACGCTGTACCGTGACGCCGTCGACGAAGTCGACGAAGCGGACCTTGCCGGCCACTTCCGTAACGATCGGATGGGTGTGGGGATCCCAGTTCGCGACGATCTGGCCGCCGTTGACCGCCTCGCTGTCGCCGACGCTGATGACGGCGCCGTACGGCACTTTGTAGCGTTCGCGCTCGCGGCCGAACTCGTCCACCACGCCGATCTCGCCCGAACGCGAGACGGCGACCAGGTGGCCGTTCTTGTCGGTGACCGTCTTGATGTTGTGCAGTTTGATCACACCGTTGTTCTTCACTTCGACGCTGTTGACCGTCGCCGCGCGGCTCGCCGCGCCGCCGATGTGGAAGGTGCGCATGGTGAGCTGGGTGCCGGGTTCGCCGATCGACTGCGCCGCGATAACGCCGATCGCTTCGCCGATGTTCACGCGGTGACCGCGGGCCAGGTCGCGGCCGTAGCACATGGAACAGATACCGTGGCGCGTCGCGCAGGAGATCGGCGAACGCACCACGACTTCGTCGACGCTGGCGCGCTCGAGCACCTCGACCCATTTCTCGTCGAGCAGCGTGCCGCCGGGCACCACCACGTCCTCGGTGCCGGGCGCCATGGTGTCCCCGACCGTGACCCGACCCAGCACACGCTCGCGCAGCGGCTCGACCACGTCGCCGCCCTCGACCAGCGGCGTCATAACCATGCCCTGGTCGGTGCCGCAGTCGACTTCGGTGACCACCAGGTCCTGCGCCACGTCGACCAGACGCCGGGTCAGGTAGCCGGAGTTCGCGGTTTTCAATGCGGTATCCGCGAGACCCTTGCGCGCGCCGTGCGTGGAAATGAAGTACTGCAGTACATCCAGTCCTTCACGGAAGTTCGCGGTGATCGGCGTCTCGATGATGGAGCCGTCGGGCTTGGCCATCAGGCCGCGCATGCCGGCGAGCTGGCGAATCTGGGCGGCGGAACCGCGCGCGCCGGACTCGGCCATCATGTAAATGGAGTTGAAGGATTTCTGCTTGACCGTCTTGCCTTCGGCGTCGACCACGTCTTCCGTGCCGAGCTTGTCCATCATGGCCTTGGCGATCTGATCGTTGGTGCGCGACCAGATGTCGACGACCTTGTTGTAGCGCTCGCCGTTGGTGACCAGACCGGAGACGTACTGGTTTTCGATTTCCTTCACCTCGGATTCGGCCAGACTCAGGATATCGGCCTTCTGCTCCGGAATGACCATGTCGTCGACGCCAAACGACACCGAGGCGCGGGTGGCGTAGGAGAAACCCGTGTACATCAACCGGTCGGCGAACACGACGGTCGCCTTCAGACCGACATTGCGGTAGCAGGCGTTGATCACGTTGGAGATGGCTTTCTTGGTCATGTCGCGGTCGACCAGTTCGAACGACAGGCCGTCCGGCAGAATCTCGGAGAGCAGCGCGCGGCCGACCGTTGTCTCCCGAAGCGAAATCCGGCTCTCGATGGCGCCTTCCTCGTTCAGCCAGGTATCGCGGATACGCGCCTTGATGCGCGCCTGCAGGTCGGCCATGCCGGTCTGGTTCGCGCGGTGCACTTCGTGCACGTCGGCGAACACCATGCCTTCGCCCTTGGCGTTGACGCGTTCGCGGGTCATATAGTACAGACCGAGCACCACGTCCTGCGACGGCACGATAATGGGCTCGCCGTTGGCCGGCGACAGAATATTGTTGGTCGACATCATCAGCGCGCGCGCTTCGAGCTGCGCCTCGATCGACAGCGGCACGTGCACCGCCATCTGGTCGCCGTCGAAGTCGGCGTTGAACGCCGCGCAGACCAGCGGGTGAAGCTGGATCGCCTTGCCTTCGATCAGCACCGGCTCGAACGCCTGGATGCCCAGACGGTGCAGGGTCGGCGCGCGGTTCAGCATGACCGGGTGCTCGCGAATCACTTCCTCGAGAATATCCCAGACTTCCGGACCTTCCCGCTCGACCATCTTCTTCGCCGCCTTGATGGTCGTCGCCAGCCCGCGCAACTGGAGCTTGCTGAAGATGAACGGCTTGAACAGCTCCAGCGCCATGCGCTTGGGCAGACCGCACTGGTGCAGACGCAGCGTCGGACCGACCACGATGACCGACCGGCCCGAATAGTCGACGCGCTTGCCCAGCAGGTTCTGGCGGAAGCGGCCCTGCTTGCCCTTGATCATGTCGGCCAGCGATTTCAGCGGGCGCTTGTTGGTGCCGGTGATGGCGCGGCCGCGGCGGCCGTTGTCGAGCAGCGCGTCGACCGATTCCTGCAGCATGCGCTTTTCGTTGCGCACGATGATGTCCGGCGCGTTCAGTTCCAGCAGGCGCTTCAGGCGGTTGTTGCGGTTGATGACGCGGCGGTACAGATCGTTGAGATCGGACGTTGCGAAGCGGCCGCCGTCGAGCGGCACCAGCGGACGCAGCTCCGGCGGCAGCACCGGCAGCACCGTCATGACCATCCACTCGGGACGGTTGCCCGAATCGAGGAACGACTCGACCAGCTTCAGGCGCTTGCCCAGCCTTTTCAGCTTGGTTTCGGACTTGGTGCTTCCGATCTCCTCGCGCATCCTGACGACTTCGGTCTTGAGATCGATGTCTTTCAGCAACTGGTAGATCGCCTCGGCGCCCATGCGCGCGTCGAATTCGTCGCCGTTTTCCTCGATGGCTTCGAGGTAGGCTTCCTCGGTCAGCAGTTGGCCGCGCTCCAGTGTGGTCATGCCGGCATCGATCACGACGAAAGCTTCGAAGTACAGCACGCGCTCGATATCGCGCAGCGTCATGTCCAGCAACAGGCCGATGCGCGACGGCAGCGACTTCAGGAACCAGATGTGCGCGACCGGGCTGGCCAGCTCGATGTGCCCCATGCGCTCGCGGCGCACCTTGGCCAGCGTCACTTCGACGCCGCACTTCTCGCAGACCACGCCGCGATGCTTGAGGCGCTTGTACTTGCCGCACAGGCATTCGTAGTCCTTCACCGGGCCGAAGATCTTGGCGCAGAACAGGCCGTCGCGCTCCGGCTTGTAGGTGCGGTAGTTGATGGTTTCGGGCTTCTTGACCTCACCGTAGGACCAGGAGCGAATCATGTCCGGCGAAGCCAGACCGATGCGGATGGCATCGAAGTCGTCGGACTGGCCTTGCGGCTTCAGCAGATTCAGTAAGTCTTTCATGGCGTCTCCTAAACTTTATTCAGAGCATGAGCAATCGGTGTTTCGCTTGAATGCTCCGTAAATCAGTCCTGCTCCAGCTCCAGGCTGATACCCAGCGATCGAATTTCCTTGACCAGGACGTTGAACGACTCGGGCATGCCGGCTTCCATGTAATGGTTGCCGTCGACGATGTTCTTGTACATCTTGGTGCGGCCGTTCACGTCGTCGGACTTGACCGTGAGCATCTCCTGCAGCGTGTAGGCGGCGCCGTAGGCCTCGAGCGCCCAGACTTCCATTTCGCCGAAGCGCTGGCCGCCGAACTGGGCCTTGCCGCCGAGCGGCTGCTGGGTGACCAGGCTGTACGGGCCGGTCGAGCGCGCGTGCATCTTGTCATCGACGAGGTGGTTGAGCTTGAGCATGTACATGTAGCCGACCGTGACCGGGCGCCCGAAGGCGTCGCCGGTACGGCCGTCGTACAGCACGCTCTGGCCGCTCTCCGGCAGACCGGCCAGCCGCAGCATGTGCTTGATTTCGTCCTCGTTGGCGCCGTCGAACACGGGCGTGGCCATCGGCACGCCCTGGCGCAAATTGCCGGCCAGTTCCACGACGTCGTGATCCGACAGCGAATCCAGATCCTCCTTGTGCCCGCTGGCGTTGTAGATCTGGGTCAGGAACGCGCGGACTTCCTCGGCCCTCGAATGGGCGTCCAGCATCTGGCCGATCTTCCGGCCCAGCCCGTGGGCGGCCCACCCGAGGTGGGTCTCCAGCACCTGGCCGACGTTCATGCGCGACGGCACGCCGAGCGGATTGAGCACGACGTCGACCGGTGTGCCGTTCTCGTCGTAGGGCATGTCCTCGACCGGCACGATCATGGAGATGACGCCCTTGTTGCCGTGGCGGCCGGCCATCTTGTCGCCCGGCTGGATGCGGCGCTTGACGGCCAGGTAGACCTTGACCATCTTCAGCACGCCCGGCGCCAGATCGTCGCCGGCGGTCAGCTTGTTGCGCTTCTCCAGCAGGCGCTCGTCGAAGGTCTTGCGCAGCGCCTTGAGCTGCTCCGACGCGGCTTCGAGCTGCTGGTTGTGCTCGTCGCTCTTCAAGCGGATCTCGAACCACTTGTCGTGGCTGATTTCGGCCAGGTACGCCTCGGCCAGCTTGGTGCCGGCCTTGAGTTTGTTGGGTCCGCCCTCGGCCGTCTTGCCGACCAGCAATTTCTCGACGCGCAGGAAGATGTCGTCCTCCATGATGCGCAATTGGTCGTTCAGGTCCTTCTTGATGCCGGCGAGCTGCTCTTCCTCGATCTGGATCGCGCGCGCGTCCTTGTCGACGCCGTCGCGCGTGAACACCTGCACGTCGATGACCGTGCCGTCCATGCCCGAAGGCACGCGCAGCGAGGTGTCCTTCACGTCGGAGGCCTTCTCTCCGAAGATCGCGCGCAGCAGCTTCTCTTCGGGCGTGAGCTGGGTTTCGCCCTTCGGCGTGACCTTGCCGACCAGGATGTCACCCGGCTTGACCTCGGCGCCGATGTAGACGATGCCCGATTCGTCGAGCTTGGCCAGGGCGCTTTCGCCGACGTTGGGAATGTCGCCGCTGATTTCCTCCGGACCCAGCTTGGTGTCGCGCGCCACGCAGGTCAGTTCTTCGATATGGATGGTCGTAAAGCGGTCTTCCTGCACCACGCGCTCGGAAATGAGGATCGAGTCCTCGAAGTTGTAGCCGTTCCAGGGCATGAACGCGACGCGCAGGTTCTGACCCAGCGCCAGTTCGCCCAGGTCGGTGCTCGGACCGTCGGCCAGCACGTCGCCGCGCTCGACCTGGTTGCCGGGGCGGACCAGCGGCCGCTGGTTGATGCAGGTGTTCTGGTTGGAACGCGTGTACTTGGTCAGGTTGTAGATATCGACACCCGGCTCGCCGGTTTCGGTTTCGCTGTCCTTGACGCGCACCACGATGCGCGCGGCGTCGACCGATTCCACCACGCCGCCGCGGCGCGCGACCACGGTGACGCCGGAGTCGATGGCGACGGTGCGCTCGATGCCGGTGCCGACCAGCGGGCGCTCGGAGCGCAGCGTCGGCACGGCCTGACGCTGCATGTTGGAACCCATGAGCGCGCGGTTGGCGTCGTCGTGCTCGAGGAACGGAATCAGCGCCGCGGCGACCGAGACGATCTGCTTCGGCGACACATCCATGTACTCGACGCGGTCGGGCGTCGACAGCGCGAACTCGTTCTGGTGGCGCGACGACACCAGGTCGTCGATCAGAGTGCCCTTGGCGTCCAGGGTGGCGTTGGCCTGGGCGATGACGTACTCGCCCTCCTCGATCGCCGACAGGTAATCGACCTGGTCGGTGACGCGGCCGTTCTCGACCTTGCGATACGGCGTTTCCAGGAACCCATACTGGTTGGTGCGCGCATACACGGCCAGCGAGTTGATCAGACCGATGTTCGGACCTTCCGGCGTCTCGATCGGACAGACGCGGCCGTAGTGGGTCGGGTGTACGTCGCGCACCTCGAACCCGGCGCGCTCGCGCGTCAGACCGCCGGGGCCCAGCGCCGAAACGCGGCGCTTGTGGGTGACTTCCGACAACGGGTTGTTCTGGTCCATGAACTGCGAAAGCTGACTGGAGCCGAAGAACTCCTTGATCGCCGCAGCCACCGGCTTGGCGTTGATGAGTTCCTGCGGCATCAGGCTTTCCGATTCCGCGACGCTCAGGCGCTCCTTGACGGCGCGCTCGACGCGTACCAGGCCGATGCGGAAAACGTTCTCAGCCATTTCGCCGACGCAGCGGATGCGGCGGTTGCCGAGGTGATCGATGTCGTCGACGAAGCCGTTGCCGTCGCGGATCTCGACCAGCGTCTTCATGACATCGATGATGTCGGAACCGCGCTCGTCCAGAATTTCAGTCACTTTTCCGTGCTTGATGGAAGCGCCGTTATGACCGGATCGCTTTATGAGCGGCGCCAGCCAGGGCCATCCGGACAGTTCGGAGACGCCGCGTTCGATGTTCCGGGTGTCGCCGTCTTTCTTCACCGCCTCTCTTTCCTTTTCATTCTTGGGCGAAAGCACAGATTCAATCTGCTTCTTGAAGTAGACGGCATCGATCAGAATGCCTTCGCCTTCGTCCTCGACGCGGCCGACGCGGCGGTTGAATTTCATCCGGCCGACAGCGGACAGGTCATAGCGATCCGCCGTGAAAAACAGGTTGTGGAACAGGTTCTGCGCCGCTTCCTTGGTCGGCGGCTCGCCCGGGCGCATCATGCGGTAGATTTCCACCTGCGCAGTCAACTGGTCGGCGGTCGGATCGGTGCGCAGCGTGTCGGAAATGTACGGCCCGCGGTCCAGATCGTTGGTGTACAGCGTCCTGACCTCCTTGACGCCGATCTTGCGGAAAGCCTCGACCATGTCCGGGTTGATCTCGTCGTTGGCGTTGGCGATCACTTCGCCGGTCGTCGTGTCGACCACGGTGTGCGCCAGCGTCTTGCCGACGACATAGTCGTCCGGCACCACCAGCGTGGTGACGCCGGACTTCTCCAGTTCGCGGATATGGCGCGCGGTGATGCGGCGGCCTTCTTCCACAATGACCTTGCCCTTGACCTTGAGTTCGAAGGTCGCGGTCTCGCCGCGCAGGCGTTCGGGCACCAGGTCCAGCTTCACGCTCTCCTTGGTGAAGTGAAACGTATTGGTCTCGAAGAACAGGGCCAGGATCCGCTCGACGTCGTAGCCCAGCGCGCGCAGCAGGATCGTCGCCGGCAGCTTGCGGCGGCGGTCGATGCGCGCAAACAGCACGTCCTTCGGATCGAATTCGAAATCCAGCCAGGAGCCGCGGTAGGGAATCACGCGGGCCGAAAACAGCAGCTTGCCGGACGAATGGGTCTTGCCCTTGTCGTGATCGAAGAACACACCCGGCGAGCGGTGCAACTGGGAGACGATGACGCGCTCGGTGCCGTTGATGACGAAGGTACCGTTGTCGGTCATGAGCGGCAGTTCGCCCATGTAGACTTCCTGTTCCTTGATGTCCTTGATCGACTGGTTGGAACCTTCCTTGTCGTAGATCACCAGGCGCACCAGCGCGCGCAACGGGGCCGCGTAGGTCAAACCGCGCATTTGGCATTCCTTAACGTCGAACGCCGGCGGACCCAGCCGGTAACTGACATAATCCAGCGCCGCCGTGCCGGAATAGCTGACGATCGGGAATACCGAGGAAAACGCCGCGTGCAAACCCATGTCCGCGCGCTGACCAGGCTCCTTGTCCGCCTGCAGGAAATCGCGATAGGAATCGAGCTGCGTCGCCAACAGATAAGGAACGTCAAGAACGCCCGGACGTTTGCCGAAATCCTTGCGGATGCGTTTCTTTTCGGTGAAGCTGTAAGCCATCGGTGTTCCTCTTGAAAGTATTCTCTAGTAACCGGACCGCCGTCGGATCAGACAGGCCGCCCACTTGCCAAACCGTATAAGCGGGAAAAGGCCGGCAGCGAAACCGCTGCCAGCCATTCCCGAAAACAACGATCTGTCGCGACCGCTGTCTGTTGAGACCAAATGTCCCGTAGGGCACTCGCGTTACTTGACGTCGACGCTTGCGCCCGCCTCTTCAAGCTGCTTCTTGATGTCGGCCGCTTCGGTCTTGCTGGCGGCTTCCTTGATCGTGGAGGGCACGCCCTCGACCATGTCCTTGGCCTCTTTCAGACCCAGACCGGTGAGGCTGCGAACCACCTTGATGACGCCGACCTTGTTGGCGCCGAAGCTGGTCATGACCACGTCAAACTCGGTCTGCTCCTCGGCCGCCGCAGCGGCGTCGCCGGCCGCCGCAACCGGCGCCGCCGCAACGGCCGCCGCGGCGGACACGCCGAACTTCTCTTCCATCGCCGAAATCAGGTCGACGACCTGCATGACGGTCATATTGGAAATCGCTTCCAGAATGTCTTCCTGGGATGCTGCCATGATTGCTTACTCCTAAACGTTTGCCCGTGGAACAGGCCGATTAACTTGAAAGTTGGAATCCTAATTTCTCAGGCCGATTGTTTCTGATCGCGGATCGCCGCAACGGTGCGCACCAGTTTGCCCGGTACTTCGTTGATGGTGCGCGCAAGCTTCTCGATCGGCGCCTTCATGACCGCCATCAGCAGGCTGATCGCCTGATCCCGGGTCGGCATGTTCGCCAGCCGGTCCAGCTCCGTCGGCGCGAGCATCTGCCCGCCGAACGCGATCAGTCTCGGAACCAGTTTGTCATGCGCCTTGGCGAAGTCCTTGACCACGCGCGCCGCCGCGCCCGGCTCTTCCCGCGAGAAGGCCAGTATCAGCGGGCCGGTCAGGCCGTCCTGCATGCACTCGAAGTCCGTGCCCTCGATCGCGCGCCGCGCCAGCGTGTTCTTGACCACCCGCAGATAGACGCCGCCGCTGCGCGCCTTGGAGCGCAGTTCGGTCAGTTCCTCGACGGACAGTCCACGGTATTCCGCGGCGACGGCCGAGTGCGCCTGGCTGGCGACCTCGGCGACTTCGGAAACAACAGCCTTTTTCTCTTCAAGAGTCAGTGCCACTTGCTTACCTCCAAATGACGGACCGGAAAGCTGCCGGTGTCCGTCCCCTGTTTTGGAGCGTTCCCTTCGTTTGACGGTCAGGAGCCGCTCCGGTGCCGGCGGGCCCTTGCGGGCTCACCATCTGCGCAGGCTGGTCTTTTGAGTTCCCCACCAGCAGGAACGCCTGCGGTCTTTGACGGCTACCGAACCGAAGCTCATGCAGCGTCAAAATCTCTATATCCATATGTATGATATGTATGGGGACAGAATTGAATTCTGTCCCCGGCAGTTATATACCCAACGTCGCCTGGTCGACGGGAATGCCGGGGCCCATGGTCGACGACAGGGTAACCTTCTTCATGTAGATGCCTTTTGCCGAAGAAGGTTTCAGTTTGTTCAGATCGGTCAGCAGCGCCTGCAGGTTTTCCTTCAGCGCGTTGGCCTCGAAATCCACCTTGCCGATCGAGCAGTGGATGATGCCGGCCTTGTCGGTGCGATACCGGACCTGGCCGGCCTTCGCGTTTTTGACGGCGCCTGCCACATCCGGCGTCACCGTGCCGACCTTCGGGTTCGGCATCAGGCCGCGCGGCCCCAGGATCTGGCCGAGCTGACCGACCACACGCATCGCGTCCGGGCTGGCGATCACCACATCGAAATCCATGATGCCTTTCTTGACCTGTTCGGCAAGGTCGTCCATGCCGACGATGTCGGCGCCGGCGGCCTTCGCGGCATCCGCGTTGGCCCCCTGGGTGAACACCGCCACCCGCACCGTCTTGCCCGTGCCGTTCGGCAGCACCGTGGAGCTGCGCACCACCTGGTCGGATTTGCGCGGATCGACGCCCAGGTTGATGCTGACGTCGACCGACTCCTTGAACTTCAGGGCGGAAAATTCACGGATCATCGCGAGCGCGTCGTCGACGGCGTACAGCTTGCCCGGCTGAACCTTCTCGCGAATCGCTTTCATGCGTTTGCTTAACCTGGCCATGACGTTACTCCATCCCCTCGACGTTCAACCCCATGCTGCGGGCGCTGCCGGCGATGGTTCGCACCGCCGCGTCCATGCCGGCCGCCGTCAGATCGGGCATCTTGGTCCTGGCGATTTCCTCGAGCTGCGCGCGGCTGACCGTGCCCACCTTGCTGGTGTTGGGCGTGCCGGATCCCTTGGGAATGCCGGCAGCCTTCTTCAGCAGGATCGAGGCCGGCGGCGTCTTCATGATGAAGGTGAAGCTGCGATCGTTGTACACGGTGATCACCACCGGGATCGGCAGCCCTTTCTCCATGCTCTGCGTCTGCGCGTTGAACGCCTTGCAGAATTCCATGATATTGACACCGTGCTGGCCCAAGGCCGGACCGACCGGCGGACTGGGGTTGGCTTCCTGAGCCGATACCTGCAGCTTGATGTAAGCCTGGATTTTCTTAGCCATGTTTTACTCCCGTGGGTGCAAACGCCTCGCGGCTCCCCGATCTATCTAATAACTGGGGACAGAATTGAATTCTGTCCCCCAACCTTATTCAGAATTGAATTCTGCCCCGCCGACCTTATTCAACCTTATTGAATTCTGTCCCAACAATAAATCAACCTTTCTCGACCTGACCGAAGTCGAGTTCCACCGGCGTCGAACGGCCGAAGATCAGCACCGCGACGCGCAGCTTGCTCTTGTCGTAGTTGACCTCTTCGACCACGCCGTTGAAGTCGTTGAACGGCCCGTCGATGACGCGCACGACTTCGCCGGGTTCGAACAGCACCTTCGGCCTGGGCTTGTCCGCGCCCTCCTGAACCCGCTGGAGAATGACGTTGGCTTCCTTGTCCGTAATCGGCGCCGGCCGGTCCGAGGTGCCGCCGATGAATCCCAGCACCTTGGGCACCTCTTTCACCAGGTGCCAGGTGTCGTCGTCCATTTCCATCTGAACCAGGACGTAACCCGGAAAGAACTTGCGCTCGCTCTTGCGTTTCTGTCCCTCGCGCATTTCCACCACTTCCTCGGTGGGGACGAGAATCTCGCCGAACTTGTGCTGCAGCCCGCTCCGCGCCACGCGCTCGACGAGCGACTGTTTGACCCGGTTTTCGAAGCCCGAGTAGGCGTGCACCACATACCAGCGCATGGCCATCGATCAGCCTCCCTGACCCGTCAGCAGACGTATCGCCCAGAAAAGGAACGCATCCAGACCCCAAAGCATGAAGCCCATCAGGACGACCAGAAACATGACGGCGAGTGTGGTCTGCACCGTCTCGGCGCGCGTCGGCCAGACAACCTTGCGAACCTCGGTGCGGGTATCGCCGAAAAATGACCAGAGCGAACGACCCAGCCCGGTCAGGGACGCGGTCGCCACCGCGACAGCGAGGGCGCCCAGCAGGGCAACCATCCTCACCCATAGCTGCTGGTCCGCGAACACATAAAACGCACCGATCCCGGCCACCAGCAAGACCAATGCAACGGTGAACTTGACCGTATCCAGACCCGATGTCCGCACTTCTGTAGTCATGTCGTATCTCGTACACCTGGGACCGGGCGCGGAACGCTGGATGAAGCACGCGCCGCGTCCAATCCCATTCCCTTTATGGCAGGCCAGGAGGGAATCGAACCCCCAACCTGCGGTTTTGGAGACCGCCGCTCTGCCAATTGAGCTACTGGCCTATCTATTCAAACGGGGACGGAATTGAATTCCGTCCCCACTCGGCTGCCGCTTACTGCAGGATCTTCGCCACCACGCCGGCGCCCACCGTGCGCCCGCCTTCGCGGATCGCAAAGCGCAGCCCCTCTTCCATCGCAATCGGCGCAATCAGCGACACCGTCATCTTCACGTTGTCACCGGGCATCACCATCTCCACCCCTTCCGGCAGGTCGCACGCCCCCGTCACGTCCGTCGTCCGGAAATAAAACTGCGGACGGTAGCCGTTGAAGAACGGCGTATGACGCCCGCCCTCCTCCTTGCTCAGCACGTACACCTCGGCCTCGAACTTCGTGTGCGGCGTGATCGTCCCCGGCTTGGCCAGCACCTGACCGCGCTCCACTTCCTCGCGCTTCGTCCCGCGCAGCAGCACGCCCACGTTGTCCCCCGCCTGGCCCTGGTCCAACAGCTTGCGGAACATCTCCACGCCCGTGCAGGTCGTCTTCGACGTGTCCCGGATACCCACAATCTCGATCTCGTCGCCCACCTTGATGATCCCGCGCTCGATGCGCCCGGTCACCACCGTGCCGCGCCCCGAGATCGAAAACACGTCTTCGATCGGCATCAAAAACGGCTGGTCCACCGGACGCTCCGGCACCGGGATGTAGTCGTCCAGCGCCGCCAGCAGCTTCTCGATCGCCGGCACCCCAATCTCGCTCGTGTCCCCTTCCAGCGCCTTCAACGCCGACCCCGTCACGATCGGCGTGTCGTCGCCCGGAAATTCGTACGAACTCAGCAGCTCGCGCACTTCCATCTCCACCAGCTCCAGCAACTCCGCGTCGTCCACCATGTCCGCTTTGTTCAAAAACACCACGATGTACGGCACGCCCACCTGCCGCGCCAGCAGTATGTGCTCCCGCGTCTGCGGCATCGGCCCGTCCGCCGCACTCACCACCAGAATCGCTCCGTCCATCTGCGCCGCGCCCGTGATCATGTTCTTCACGTAGTCCGCGTGCCCCGGGCAGTCCACGTGCGCGTAGTGCCGCTTCGCCGTCTCGTACTCCACGTGCGCCGTCGCAATCGTGATGCCCCGCGCACGCTCTTCCGGCGCATTGTCTATCTGGTCGTACGCCTTGAACTCCCCGCGGCCCATCTTCTCCGCCGATACCTTCGTCAGCGCCGCCGTCAGCGTCGTCTTGCCATGGTCCACGTGACCTATCGTGCCTACATTCACATGCGGCTTCGTTCGCTCAAATTTTTCCTTGGACATAATGGCGGTCTCCCGGACATCTATACTGTTAAACAATCTGACATACGATCAACTGCAGCCACCGGCAAACCGGCAACGTCCCGCTCAAATGGAGCCCATAACCGGATTCGAACCGGTGACCTCTTCCTTACCAAGGAAGTGCTCTACCGACTGAGCTATATGGGCGGTTTTGCCTGGAGCGGGTGATGGGAATCGAACCCACACCATCAGCTTGGAAGGCTGAGGTTCTACCATTGAACTACACCCGCGCTTAACCCTGCTTTCAGCCCTCAGCGATGTATCGTGCGGCCGCACAAGCCGACCGCGACCGGGAATCATAACCACAAGCGTCCGCCGGCCGGACCGCTCCAAGTCTGGTGGAGGGGGGAGGATTCGAACCTCCGAAGGCTGAGCCGTCAGATTTACAGTCTGATCCCTTTGGCCGCTCGGGAACCCCTCCGAAACGCAAGCCGAGTATTTTGCAGCCCGACAATAGTTTGTGTCAACAGCGGGGCCGCCCCGGCGGCGCGGCGATCGGCGGGGATAAAGACGCCGCGTGGTGGCCGCAAGGCCACCTCACGGGTATGGAATTGCCGGACCGGGACTGTCTCGGCCACGCGACGCCGCGTTTGGCGGGCGAAGCGCGTCCGGACCGGCTAGACGTGCCGACAAAAACTCGAGTGTCGCGCGCCCGACGTTCAGGGAATCGAACGTCTCGGCGGTCACGTGAATGAGCTGCTCGTGGTCGCCGGCCTCGAAATAGACGTCCGGCTGTTCCGCCAGCGTGTCGTCGACCAGGGTTTCCAGGCCGTACAGAGCGCCCAGCGGCGGAATCGCGCCCAGGTCGCAGTCCTCGAACAGCGTCGCCAGCTCATACTCGGTGGCCAGGCCGAGCCGCCGATTGGTCAGGTGATGCACGCGCGCCAGATCGACGTGGCTGTCCGCCGGAACCACCGCCAGCACATAGCCGGCGTCGTCCTCCAGGACCACCGACTTGGCCAGGCACTGACCCGGTATGTGCGCCCTCGCGGCGGTTTCCTGACTCGACCAAGCCGGCGGATGCGCCACGACATCATAATCCGCACGTTGACTGGCCAGATGATAAAGAACACGACGGGCAATACTCATGGCTTGCCTCCCTCGTTGAACTCAACTTGCTTAAAGTATAGTTAAGGTTGGTGATTTCGATATCACCGCGTGCTGCCTGATCGCCTGCCCCGCCGCCGGCAGCGGTGCCTGAAAGTTCCTGCGCGGACGACAGCCCCGGAACACCGGTGACGAACCGCCGATCCAATGACGGGAGCGGTGGTGCTCCGGCAAAGCCCATGCCTTGCGCCGGGCCAGGCCGACCCACGTCTTCCCGGTATTCCACCATCAGGGTCAGGGGTCAACTCTGTTCCCGAACCGGTGCTTCCTGAGTCATCGGGAAGACCGGAAGGAATCACCCGCACCGCACTGCCGCGCCAACGCTCTGGATAACGAAAACACAATACAAATCCGCCACCTAGCGCTTAAGCATTAAGATCCGATGCCGCTGACCCAGGGGTCGTTCTGTTCGGCGGTCACAACGGGAAGCAGGCCATGCCTCAAATTCGTCCATCGCTCTTTCTTGCCTTGATATGCCTGGCCGCCGGCGCTCCTGTTCAAGCACGCGACATCGACGGCCAGTTCGCCGTGTTCGGAGCCGGCGGCGAAAACTGCGCCGGCTACCTGGTGGCGCGTGAACGCGGCGGTATCGCCGAGCGCTGGTACGTCGACTGGCTCGGCGGCTATTTGTCAGCGGTGAACAACGCCGCCGCAGACACCTACGATATCCTGGGCAACAGAGGGTTCGACGACATCCTGGCCTGGCTGGACGGTTACTGCAGCGTCAGCCCGGAGACCAACTTCACCAATGCCGCCGCCGACATGACATCGCTGCTCTACGACGAACGCGCCAATTTTTCGCCGGTCAAAGACGGCAACTGGAACAAATTCGTTCCGATAACGAACAAGACCGGTCGCTAGACATTATGTTTGGGCGTCGTCCAGGCACTCCGCCACACGCCGGCGGAGGACTAGGTCCCAGTGATAGAACAACAATCCCGCAACGATCAGCGAAGCGCCCGCCCACACCTGCCCTGTCACGCGTTCCCCGTTCATCCAGGCGCCCAGCAACAGCGCACTGACCGGCGTGATCAGGGTCAGCAGATTGACGTGGGCCGCCTCCATGCGTTTGAGCAGGTAGTAGTACCAGAAGAAGCCCAGCACCGATCCGAACACGGCCAGATAGACAATGGAACAGCGGGCTCGCGCCGAGAGCAAACCCGGCCAGGTGCCGTCCAGCAGAAACCAGGTCAGCAGGAACAAGGGAACCGAGACGCTCAGACCACCGGCGGTTACCGACAGTGCGGGCAAGCCGGCGCCGATGCGCCGAACCCAGACCGAACTGGCGGAGTGAACCAATACCGATACCAGTACGGCGAGCACACCGTAGAGCGCGTGATCGCCCAGCGCTGCGCCGCTGCCGAACATCACCGCCAGACCGGCGACGGCGGTCAACAAGCTCGCGACGCACGCGACCGACAGACGGCCCTCGCCCAGCCAGAATACCGCCATCAGACTCGTCACCAGCGGCGACAGACCAAACAGCACGGCGATCCAGCCCGACGGGATGAACCGCGACGACCAGTAGACAGCGGTCATGGCGCCGTAGATGCCCAGCCCGGCCGCAAAATAGGTCCGGCGGGCCACGGGATTCCAGCGCAACGGTGTGCCCGACAACCGCAGCACGAACAGGCAGATCGCCAGTCCCAGCACCATGCGCGCCATCACGGCGAACAGAAAGCCGCCTTCGGCGCTGCTCCACTGAATCGCCAGCGGCGTCGTGGACCAGATCAACACGACGCCGATGAATGCCGCCGGCACCGACATGTTCCACCTCCGTTGACTGGAACGAAAAAGGCCGCGTTCTTGCGAAGCGCGGCCTTTGGACAAAAGTCAGGTAGGAATACGAACCTAACCGGGTGACATTTCCTCCGGCCGACAACAGCCAACCCCTACGCGCCAGGCGCACAGGTCCAGTCGGTGCTGCAGATGGAGAAATGATTTCGTACGCATAATTCGAGTCTGCGCGGCGCGGCGGCCGCTGTCAACAAGGGTCAGGGCATCTCCCGGCCTTTTGCGACCGGGCCGTACGGCGAGCCCCGGTGCTTGTCGTGATAGTGCATGCGGTAGGTGACGAACCGGTCCAGACTATCGAAGTGCAGAAACGGATTGCCCTCAACCTGCTCGTCCAGCGTGGAGCAGGCCTTTTCGGCATAGTGGTGTCCCGGCAGGACCAGCGTATCGCCGGGCAGGCCCGCGACAAGGTCTTTAAGCGTGGCATACATCCGCTCGGGATCGCCGCCGCGCAGATCGCAGCGCCCGCAACCGAACACAAACAGGGTATCGCCGGCGATCAGCCGGTCGTCGACGCGATAGCAGGCCGACCCCGGCGTATGCCCCGGCGTGTGCAACACCTCGATGTCCGTTTCGCCGACACGGATGCGGTCACCGCCATGATGCAGCATCGGCCTGCCCAACGCGGAACCCCAGAAATCCGCCTCGGGCTTGAGCAGATGCAATTGCGCGTCATATCGTTGCAGCACTTCGCCGATGCCGTTGATATGGTCGTGATGGCTGTGGGTCAGAAGAATATCGCTGATCCGCAGACCGCGGCGTTCCGCCAGCGTGACGATTTCGGAAACCTCCCACGCAGGGTCCACCACCGCGGCGCGCTGGGTCGCGATATCCTCGATCAAATAGATGAAATTTTCCATGGGCCCCAGTTCCAGCGTGTGGATCCTGAATCCCGGATGCTCGCTCATACTGTACTCCTTGCTGCAATCGAAGCGATCGGTTCGGATGCCGACGGCGGTGTACGCCGGCAAAGGCCGCAACGCTCATTTTTCCAGTCGCCACGAGGTTAACATGATACGCTCGGCCCCATGGACGGAGGAAACGAATTGCATGCCGCGATCCGCAGGTGCCGGCCGGCGAACGAGTATTTTTTCGACGAAGGCTGCCATATTATGGAAGTGCTCAACAGCGAAGACGACCCGTCGCTGTCCGTCGCCCGCGCCCGCGTCGCGACCGGGCGTGTGACAAGACGCCACAGGCTGCATGATACGGTGGAACGTTACCTGATCCTGGAAGGCACGGGCGAGGTCGAAATCGATGGCAGGCCGCTTGGGGAAGTCGCTCCGGGCGATCTGGTCGTCATTCCGGCGGGCGCCACTCAGTGCGTCCGGTGCACGAGCGCCACCGACCTGGTGTTCTATGCGCTCTGCACGCCGCGCTTCACGCAGGCCTGCTATCAGGACGTGGAGTCCCGCTGACGGCGTTTACGTGGTGAACCGCAAAATGACGTTGCAGGCGGGCGACGGTCGCGGGCCCCACCCCGCGTATGGCCAGGAGTTCGCTGTCCGCGGTCCGACTCAGCTTCCCGGTGCTGCGGATGCCGGCGCAAAACAGCGCGCGAGCGACGCTGACATTGACGCCCGCCTCGCGCAAGGCTTCGAGAAACACGCGCGCCTGCTCTCGCCGCGCCGGATCGACGCGCCGCTCCCTCCGGGCGGGCCGTGCGGTGGCCGGCGCCTTGCCGTGTCCCGCGGCCATCGGCCAGGCCCGGCGCGCAGCGCGCTGGAAAATGATCCCGCCGCTCAGCGCCATCGACGCCGCGATGGTCGCCGCCAGCGAGTGCGCTGCCGCCGCACCGGTCACGGCGGCGCCGGCGACCGCGAAATCGGCGACCACGATTGCGAGCGCCAGGTAGCACGCCAGAGCCAATCCATGGAATACGAGCCCCCACAGGTAGGGCTGAATGCGCCGGTGATAACGTCCGGCGGCGGCGAGCAGCAGCGCATGCCAGCGGTCGAAAAAGGTGGGGTCTGAATAATAGTCATCGGTGGACATCATGACTCGGTCCTGACCTGAGGCTTCCCGGAGCTATCGACAGGGTGTCGGGCCGCTGAACGAGGATGTGTGACCCAAACCGCACAACCCGCCGGAACGCGCGCCCCTTGAGCCTGTCTCCGCGCGGGCGGTAAGCTTGCCGCCCATGTCACTCATGAGGTTACGCGGTGCATCGCTGGCGTTCGGCGGGACATCCCTGCTCGATGGCGCCGATCTCGAAATCAACGCCGGTGAGCGGATCTGTCTGGTGGGGCGCAACGGCACGGGAAAATCCACGCTGCTCAAGGTGCTGGCCGGACAAGTCGCGCTCGACGGGGGCGTGCTCGAACGGCGTCAGGGCCTCAAGATCGCCCTCCTCGAGCAGCAGCCCCCGGCGTTTGCAGCCGAATCGGTCTTCCAGGTCGTCGCGGGCGGCCTTGCCGGCGCGGGTGAATTGCTGGAGCGGTTCCATGCGCTGAGCCGTCGGGTGGCCGTGAAGCAGACGCCGGCCGACCTCGACCGCCTGGCCGAGATCCAGCATCGACTCGAGGCCGGCGACGGCTGGACCCTCGGCCGCCAGGTCGACGAAGTCATCTCGCGCCTGCACCTCGACCCGGACGCTGCATTCGATACGCTGTCGGGGGGCCGGAAGCGCACGGCGTTGCTGGCGCGCGCACTGGTCAGCAAACCCGATGTGCTCTTGCTGGACGAACCCACCAACCACCTGGACATCGAGTCCATCGACTGGCTGGAGAATTTTCTGGTCAACGGCGGTGTCACGCTGCTGTTCGTGACGCACGACCGCCAGTTCCTCCGGCGACTCGCCACCCGCATCATCGATCTCGATCGGGGCCGTCTCACCGACTGGCCCGGCGACTATGAAACCTACGTCGAGCGCAAGGCGGCCTGGCTCGACGCCGAAGCCGGCCGGCTGGCTGCGCTCGACAGCAAACTCGCCCAGGAGGAAGCCTGGATTCGCCAGGGCATCAAGGCGCGGCGCACCCGCAACGAGGGGCGGGTCCGCGCCCTGCAACGGTTGCGCGAAGAACGGCGCCGGGAACGGGCCCGCGCCGGCCAGGCGCGGGTGGCCACGGGGCCGGCGGACAATTCCGGGCAACTGGTCATCGAGGCCGACGACATGAGTTACGCGATCGACGGCAGGCCGTTGGTTTCCCATTTCAGCGCAAGGCTGATGCGCGGGGACAAGGTGGGGCTGATCGGTCCCAACGGCATCGGAAAGTCGACGTTGTTGCGCCTGCTGCTGGGCGAGCTGCGACCCTCGTCAGGAACGCTTCGATGGGGAACGCGGCTCGAAGTCGCCTACTTCGACCAGATGCGCGCCGCGCTGGATCCGGACAAGACCCTGCTCGACAATCTGTCCGAGGGCCGGGAATACATCACTGTCGACGGTGTCCCGCAGCACGTGGTCGGCTATCTGAAGAACTATCTGTTCTCGCCCGACCGGCTCCGCTCACCGGTGCGCAGTCTCTCGGGTGGCGAGTGCAACCGGTTGATGCTCGCCCGGCTGTTCAGCAAACCCGCCAATCTGCTGGTGCTGGACGAACCGACCAACGACCTGGATATCGAGACGCTGGAGCTGCTCGAAGCCCAGCTCGTCGGTTTTGCAGGTACCCTGCTGCTGGTCAGCCACGACCGCGACTTTCTCGACAACGTGGTCACCGGCACCTGGGTATTCGAAGGCGCCGGCAGGATCGCGGAATACGTCGGCGGCTACACCGACTGGCTGCGCCAGCGACCGGCCGCGGTGGCGCAGCCGGCGCCCGAAAGCCGGCCCAAAGCGCCGGTTGAGCGGGTCCGCACCAAGCTGAGCTACAAGGACCAGCGCGAACTGGACAGCCTGCCCGCGCGGATTGAAGCGCTGGAAAGGGAGCGGGACGACGTACAGCAGCAACTCTCGGACCCAAGACTGTACGGCGCCGGCAGCAGCGACAGGATTCAGGTACTGAAGGCGCGCCTTGCCGATCTGGAAACCACGCTGGAGGCCACCTATGAACGCTGGGACGCACTTGAATCCGGTATCAATTGAGCCGCCATCCTGTGGATTTCCCGACGGCGTCCGCGCGTCTGTGGCAGAATACCGGCATCGATCGATGCCTGGGGTGCAAGCCGATGAGCCAAGACAGCGAACAGGACCTGAGCAAGGAAGAACGCATCTTGCGCATGATGAAGCGGGTACTGACCGATGTCGCCAAGGACACCCATACGACGCCCGGACTGAAGCATGCGCTGTCCGATCACACCATCCAGGGCATTCGCGAGTGCCTGGCGCTGATCGTCGCGCGCGAGCAGGAACTGGCGGAAGCGGCCGGCCGCAGCATGAACATGCGCCCACGCTATGTCGACGAGCCGAAAACGAACGTCAGCGTCAAGCTGGATGTCGATGCCATGAAGCAGGGGCTGAAGAAGGACCGCTGATGCAGACCGGGCGCACTCAACCCTGCTGCAGCAGGCTGCGCAATTCGAGCACCGCGGCGTTGGCGCGCGCAATGTAGTTGGCCATGGTCAGCGAGTAGTTGGCGAACAGGCCGAATCCCCCGCCGTTCAATACCACCGGGCTGAGAATCGGCTGCTGCGTTTCGTCCAGTTCGCGGATGATCTGGCGCAGCGACACCAGCGCGTTTTTCTTCACCAGCACCGGTTCGAAGTCGCGCTCGACCGCGACAAGCATCGCCCGCAGCGCCCATGCCGCGCCGCGCGCTTCGTAGAACACGTCGTCCAGTTGCAGCCATGGCGTCTTGACCCGCAAGGCGTTGGGTGTCTCGGTCGCCTGCCGCGCCGCCGCGTCGCCGGCCAGATCGGTGTTGACGCGCAGTTGGCCGACGCTTGCGCTGAGACGCTGCGACAGACTCCCCAGCCGCTTTTCGACGATTTCCAGGTACTGCCGCAGATTGTCGGCGCGCGCGTAGAATTGCGCCTGCTGCCGGGTCGGGTCGATAAGCCGTTCGAGATACCGCCGCAGCGCACGCAATCCTGCCTGGTACTCGCCTTCGGTGGTGGGAAAGATCCAGGAATCGTTCTGGAAATTGAACTGCGGCTCCGCGCGGCTGAGATCCGGGTCCTCGACCGACTGGGACTGCGAACGCGACAGATGATTTCTCAGCGCGGCGCTGGCATCCCGTAACGTGACCAGCACGCCGAATTCCCAGTTCGGCATGTTGTCCAGCCACACGCCGGGCGGCAGCAGGTCATTGGAAAGGTAGCCGCCGGGCTTGCGCAGCAGCGTTTCGCCGATCTCGATCAGCGTGCACGTGAAAGCGGCTCCGGTTATCGTCGCCGCCTTTTCGCCGGCGCACCTGTTCACCGCCGCCGACACCTCGAGGGGGGCCGGCTCGATGCTCCAATACCAACCGACCAGCCCCAGCATCAGCATCAGCACCAGGGTCCCCGACAACAACAGGACCGACCACAGCAGGCCTTTCTGTTTGAGTGTCGTCGGATGATACAGCTTCGTCAGCCCGACCAGCCTGCGCCGGAAACCTTCGATCATCGCGCTCATGTTACCGGCCCTCGTCGCCGGCTCGCTGACTCCGAAAAACGCAATGCGGCAACACGCCGGCATCGGTCCAGGCACCGGAGTATACAGCGCGTCCCGCCGCCCGGTAACACCGGGCGGCGGGACGCTTCGCTATGCTATGCTAGCCGCAGACATTCGGGACCGCGCCCATGCAGGAACACTCCATTGTCTTCGCCGTCTTTCTGATCTTCACCGGCGCGGCACTGTTTGCCACGGTCGCGCTGTATGCGCGGCAATCGGTGCTGGTCGCCTATATTCTGCTCGGCATACTGCTGGGCCCGTACGGCCTGCATTGGGTCGAGCATATCACCCTGCTGCAACAACTGTCACACGTCGGCATCGTATTCCTGCTGTTCCTGCTGGGTCTCAACCTGCACCCGCAGAATCTGCTGCACATGTTCCGGAAAGCGAGCCTGGTGACGCTGCTCAGTTGCGCACTGTTCGGCGGCCTGGGCGCCGCAGTCGCCTGGGCTTTCGGCTACACGCTCACCGAGTGCCTGGTGATCGGCGCGGCGATGATGTTTTCCAGTACCATCATCGGGCTGAAATTGCTGCCGGCCACGGTTCTGCATCATCAACACATCGGGGAGATCATCATCAGCGTGCTGTTGCTGCAGGATCTCATCGCCATTCTGATTCTACTGATCATTCGCGGCTTGGGCGGCGAATCAGCCGGATGGCGCCATGCCGCCGTACTCAGCCTGAGCCTGCCGGTGCTGCTGATCTTCGCCGTCGCCTTTTACCGCAACGTGCTGACGCGCCTGCTCGCGCGCTTCGATCGTATCCAGGAATACATCTTTCTGCTGGCGATCGGCTGGTGCCTGGGCATGGCCGAACTTGCCGAAAGCATCGGCCTGTCGCCGGAAATCGGCGCCTTCATCGCCGGCGTCGCGGTCGCCACCCACCCCATATCGCGTTTCATCGCCGAAAGTCTGCGCCCTCTGCGCGACTTTTTCCTGGTCGTTTTCTTTTTCAGTCTCGGCGCTGCGTTCGACATGACCTCGATGCACGAAGTCCTTGTTCCCGGCGTGGTGCTTGCCGTCGGCAGCCTGCTGCTCAAGCCCTATGCGTTCAGAAAACTCTGGATCTTCGAGGGCGAAACACCGCAGGCTTCGGCGGAGGTCGGCGTGCGTCTGGGGCAGATCAGCGAGTTTTCGCTGCTGATCGCGATTCTGGCGGTGAATCTCGGGATTATTGGAGACCGTGCCTCGTACCTGATTCAGCTCGCGACGCTGCTGACGTTCATCGCGTCGTCCTATTTCATCGTGCTGCGCTATCCGACGCCGATCGCCGTGAGCGACAGGCTGCGCCGCGACTGACGGAGTTGGCCGGGCTGTCGCAGGCGCAGAGAACGGCGGAAGCATCCTGCTTCTTCTTAACCACAAAGGACACGAACGACACAAAGGAACCACCGGCTGACAAAGCTCCGATTGATGCGTCATTGCGGGTAACACAGTGAGCGGGCAAGCGCCAAGCCCATGCATCCATGGTGCAGACTTGCGTCGCTTCGCGTTGAATTGCCGGGCGTGTTGAATAGACCGGGATACTTTGGCCATTGGTTCCTTTGTGTCGTTCGTGTCCTTTGTGGTTAATCGGTACCCGGCGTTTAGACGTAGAAATACCGCCAGTCGCAACCGCTCACCTCGCGCAGCAGCGCCAGCAACCCGTCGGTGGGCAGCGCTTCGCCGGGGTAGACGCCGCTGATCTCGATGAACAGTCGCGCGTACCCCGCCGCGCGCTTCCAGTCCAGACGGGGTACGGGCGCCCGTGCGCCGCAGCGCGGGCATTTGATCTGAGTGTCAACCGACATGCCCCCTCCGTCCACGGCAACCGGCGAGCGACAGGCGGGGCAGCGCGGCGTTGGCAGGTGCCGCGCAAACCGGAAATGCGGGGCAGCGCGGTGCTCGCGCACACGCACCCGACAGAATTCGCGCTCCGGCGCCCCGGGATCGGGCGCCAGGCGGATGTCCGGCGAGCATCCCAGGAAGGTGACCAGGTTCAGGAATTTATTCCCGACCGGACACCAGCCTTCCGGCCCGCACGCGGCACCGTCCAGCAGACCCGCCTGTGACAACCGCTCTGTGAGATGCCGGCGATCATCCGGCACCCAGTCCGCGTGCACGGGGTGCAGCAACAATAGTGACATGGGCGTGCATCTCTCGTTCTGCGCGCGCCTCGCCAGGCGGCTGGCAACCAGGCCCGGACAGCGCAGGGGAATCGGCGGTCATCACGCGATCCCCCGGGTTCTGTATCAACCATCCTCGCGTATATACTGAGCGAAGATCAACCCGTACGCCATCACAGACCATGAATCCGAAATGCGTTTTCGCCCAGGCGCTGCTCAATGAACGTTTCGACTGTCCGCACGCGGACGCTGTCGTGCGCCGCGGCGGCCAGGAGTATGACTGCACGTCACCGACCGCTCACGGCGACTGCCGGACTCTGTTCACCCATCTGAAAGCCGTGGCATTACCCGCTTTTGGCGTCGAGGACGACCTGCTCACGATGCCGCACAGTGTTCCGGTAAAGATTCAGTTGGGCGGCCTGTCGGCCCTGGCGGAACTGCTGGACAAGGAAACCGGCATCGGGAAGCCGGTTATTCCTCAGTTGATCGGAAGCGCCGAACGGCAGTTCGGGACGCTCGATCAGCTCCCCTATACATCGTTCGCGGACAGTATGGTGAATTACAGGCTGGGACGCCGCCGCGGAAAGGACCGTTAGGGACACCATTGCCTACCGGGACCCCTGCGCCTCGGGTCATGCGGCCGACGGCCGGGCTTCCTGCCGGCAGGCCGTTGAAAAACGTTCAGGCGGGTGCGAGACAGGGCAAGAACCGGCGGAAAGCGTAGTGTGCACGCAGTACATGACACCTTGAGCCGCTCTTCAACGCCGAATCCTGCCGCATGAACGTCATTCCACGGTCTGCTAGGATTTTGATCCGGAATGATCCCAACTGAACGCACAGTCGAGATGGGAGCGCACCGATATCAGGCCGGTCATTCCATCCTCGATCATCGTCGCCAGCGGCGTGCGCTGGCGAAAACGCCTGTTCGGCTTGTGCATCCACAATTTGCCCATTTCGCGACTGAACGGAAACGTGGTTCGCAATGCGTCTGCAATACTGACCAAGTGTTCGATGCGCAGCATCACCTCGGGCTGATCCGGCAACGCGCGGCTGTCCTTCATCTTGCGCAAATCGCGCACCGGCACATCCCCCAGGCCGAGCAGCCTCAACTGATCACCGGCCTGAACACCCCAGTCATCCAGCATATTGAGTATGGCACGCGTCAACTGAAGCAGTTCGTCGTCGCTCATGTCTGACATCGGTGAAACCTCGAGGGCTGCCGGGCGATTAATGGTATCACGCTTTTCGAAGCCCGGTTCGGACGCGCCGTTTAACCCCGATAGTCCTGCGGTAGTCACGGCAAATGTCAGTGCGCGTGCCGGATTATCGAGATTTGCCCAAACTGCCTGGTGCATTGGTGGGAGCGGGATGCCCGGCAATCATGCAATCCTCAGATCGAATCCACGAACAGTCTTGCTTCCGGCAACCCATGCCGCAGAAGCAGCCCCCGCGTCGCGGCGGTGATCGACTGGGGGCCATCGACATAAACGTCGCAGCCCGAGAGATCGGGAAAATCCTCCAGGACACGGCGCGCACTGTGCGCCATGGACTGCTCGATTTCGACTGGATCCAGCGTACCGCTCGAGCCGCCGGCAGCCGCGGCGTACACAGGAACATAGCGGAAATCGTCGAGTGCCACATCCCACGACCGACAATGGTTGGCCATGTACTGGTCGCCGGCGTCGCGGGTGATCCAGTAAAGTCGGACGGGCTGGGGCACATCCAGCGATATGGCGTGTTCGATCAGGCTCTTTATCGCGGAAAATCCGGTGTCGTAGGCGATGAAAAGCGCCGGCCGCGAAGACGATTCGTCGAAAACAAACCCGCCGTACGGACCGGCGACGCGCACCTTTTCGCGGTTCTTCAAGCGGGAAAAGACATAATCGGAAAAGGGATCGTCGGCACGCAGTCGCTGGTGAATCTGCAAATACATTCCGTTGCAGGGACAACTGGCGATCGACTTGTTGCGTGGTGGGAGGTCGGCAAGTTGAACCGCGACATGCTGCCCGGCCAGGAACCGCAGGGTTTGACTGCGCGGCGTGCGCAGCGTGATAACGGCAATCGCGTTCACCGGACGTTCGATACTTTGCACCTGCGCGGTAAGCTGCTGCACGGGGATATCGGCGGCGGCGCCGGCCTCGGACGCTTCGATCACCAGATCAGTGGCCGCTGTTGCGCGGCACAGTAGAACCTGACCGTCCAGCCTGTCACGTTCCGAGAGCCGAAAGTCATGGGGCTGGATCTCGCCGATCCTGCCGTCGATCACTCTGGCCCGGCATTCACCGCAGGTGCCGTTATTGCAGTGGTAATTCAGGTTCAACCCAGACCGCAGGGCACCCTCGAGAATGGTCTCGTCTTTTTGCACCTCGAACCGGCGCCCGCTCGGCAATACATCCACTCGCACCGTCATCACATTTCAATCGGTCTTGTATTGTATAATTCGCCGGTTTTGCAAGTTCTCGTCCCGGGTTCGCGAGATACCAGCGATCGCTAGGACGGCCAGACCCGGAAATCGAATTCGCCAGACGCAGGGTTACCGACCCGCCCGGCAAACCGCACCGGCGCTGCGCGGATATTGCTTCGAGCTTCCGATCAAGACCTTACAAGGAGTCGACGATGAAATACAAGGATCTCGCTCTGTTCACGGCGGCGATGGCTTCGTCGCCCGCGCCGGCCGACCAGCTCGAACTGGCCAACGGCGACCGTTTGAACGGGAAGGTTCTGGATAAGACTGCCGACACGCTGACCTTCGAGACAGCCTATGCCGGCAAACTGGAAATCAAATGGGCCGAAGTTCGCAGCCTGAGTACCGACGGCCCGCTGCAGTTCATGCTCTCGGACGGCAACACCCTCCAGGGCACCCTGGAACTTTCGGGCGATACCGCGGCATTCACGCGCGAGGACGGTCAGCGCGTCATGGTTTCAGCCCAAGAAATCGCCGGCATGGGCCCGATCCCGCCGGCCGGACCGCCGCCGCTCGTCTGGCACGGCGACGCTCTGGCCGCGACAACCGTCGTGCGCGGCAATACCGACACCGGCGCCTATCACCTGAGCGGACGCACGGTCGGTGAGCAGCAGGCGATTCGACGTTACACGGTGACCGCCACGCTCAACCGGGAAGCCGCCGACGGTGAAACCACCAAGGATCAGTACCTGTTGGGCGGCCAATACGACCGGTTCTTCTCCGATGTCTGGTACGGGTATCTGGGCGCCGATTTCGAGAAGGACAAGTTCAAGGATCTCGATCTGCGCAGCATATTCGGCGCGGGCGCGGGTTATCAGTTCTACAACCGCGACGACCTGAAGCTGTCGCTGGAAGGCGGTCTCAGCTACACCGACGAAAACTTCCGGAGAGGAAGCGATGACCGGTACGCCGGTCTGGGCTGGGCACTGGATTGGGAGCAGAAACTGTTCGGGGGCGCCATGGACTTCTTCCATCGTCATCGCGGTATCAAGGGCCTGGATTCGACGGACAATTTCATTATCAAAGCCCAGACGGGGCTCAAGTTCCCGTTGACGGCGGGCTTGAATGCGACGCTGGAGTATGATGTCGACTATGACAATGACCCGCCGGCCGGCGTGAAGAAGAGCGACGACACGTATATCGCGGGCATCGGGTACACCTGGTGACGTTGCACGGATGAATGGGCACGCTATCCGCCATGCTGCTGTTGGGGCTGCTGCTCGCCCTCTGGTACTGTCACATGGCGGCACGAGAAGTTGCGGCGCAGGCAGCCGCAGCCCTGTGCCGCCGGCAGGGCTGTCAGTTCCTGGATGACAGCGTCGCCCTTGCGGGCGCGCGCCTGGTCCGCGGCGAGGCCGGTGGCCCGGCCATTCGTCGGGTTTTTCAGTTCGCGTACAGCCCGGAGGGCGCTACACGCCACACCGGTTTTGTTATCATGGTCGGCAGGCAGGTGGACAGCATCGGTCTTTAAGGCGCGGAGTCTCGCGCGGAGCCGGGGGATGCGCCGCAACCTGCCAGTCCTGACCAATCGCCTGACGAACAGGGACCTTAAACACATGCCCTACTACCTCTTTAAAGTGTCCCGCGGACCGACCGCATTGATCAAGCAGCTCGAGAAACTTGAAGAGTTCGCCGTCTACAAGGACGCCAGAAACCGGGCGCGCGATTTGCGTTCGATGATGCAGTCGCCCGACGAACCCGCCATCAAGGTGATTTTCGCGGCGTCGGAACTCGAAGCCGAGGAACTGCTCATGGAAAAACGCGAGGCTCCGATCCTGAAGGAGTGGGAAAAATAGTGGCGGGCCATGGTCGACGAAGAGGAATACCGCTCGACGTACAAGGCTATCAATGAACGTCGCTGCGCATTTGAAAAGGCCGTTCTGAGCGGCCGGTGCACCTGCCTCTACGCGATGCGCTTTTTTCTCGCCGACCGTGAAGGAGTGCAGTGCGAGTCGCGGCGCCAACTCGAAAGGTGTACCCGCCTGCTGGATCTGCTGCGCACCAAGGCAAGGTTCGCGCTGAAGCTGACTTCGACCGCCGGCGCCCTGCCGCACACCAAGGACATTCAGGTGCAGATCGGCGGATTGACGGGGTTGACGATGGCGCTGAAGAAACAACAGCCGATTCCGGGAAGCCCCTGCGAAATCGCCGCTCTTGTCGAACAGGGCCAGGCCACCTATGGTGCGCTGGAAAATTTCCCGTTTCAGGAAATCATGAAGTCGATTGTCAGTTATGCAGGCAGGCGCCGCCGGCCCGGGAGAATTCGCCATTAATAACCAACTCAGTGAAGACGAGATAAGGGTATTGCGCGAAAAGCTGGAGCACATGCGTCAGGAACACCGCGACCTGGACGACGTGATTCACCACCTCGCCGAAGGCGCGTACCCGGATCAGCTTCAGCTTCAGCGACTGAAGAAGCGGAAACTGCGGCTCAAGGACCTCATGCGGAAAATCGAAAGCCGGCTGATCCCGGACCTAGACGCGTGATTCAGGGTACGGTTACGGCGACGCTTCGCACCGGCGACAGTGTCTGTATGCTGGCACCTTCCAGACTCGCGGTACGCCGCACCTGCACAAACACCTGCGTGCGGTTCTTGCCCGGACCGAGCACAAGACGCACCTCCGGCTGATACGGCTGCCACTGCGCGTCACGAAAATCCTCGCGCTCGCTAACCCGGATCTGTTCGGGACTGCCCTGCGTGCGGACGCCTATCCGAACCGCCCGCGACGCCGCCGACACCAGCGTCAGATCCAGGTCTGTGATCGCCAGGCCGCGCTCGCCACCCGACCCTGTCCGGTCGGAAACCAGGCAGTGTGGCCCCGCCTGCCAGCCCGCCGCCAGCTTCAATACCAGGGTGCTGCTTTCGTACAAAGGCTCGATCACCCGCTTCTGTGAAACGTAGCCGGAGCGCGATAGAACCAATTGCAGCGCACTGGTCGGAATCGATCGGAATACCACGCGTCCGGCGGCATCGGATCGCAGCATACCGATCTGACCAGGTTCGGCCGCGGTGCCCAGGCAGACGCCGACCCCTTCGAGCGGCGCGCCGGTGCGCTCGTCCAGCACCTGAACATCCAGGCGCGCGTCGGCCTCACAGGCCGGCTGCACACCCAGCCACACCGACGCGACGATCCCCAATCGCGCCCCCAGCCAAAGCCATCGCTGATTCGTCACTTGATCCCCCTGGGTGAAATCCCGTCTTCGAATTGTGCCGCGAGTTTATCACAGCGGCCCGGACCTTGCGGCGCAGCCGCGCCGTGAAGGGTGTCACAATCCCGTGTCAGCCCGGAAACAATCTGGGATAGGCAGCACAAACCGACCCGGCCGCCCGCTTCATAATCGTGCCCGTAAAGCCGCTAAGTCTGCCCGTCGGAATGGATCATATATGAAGGTTATCAAACAACATTTGAGCTGTGGCAGCGCTGCGAAAGCCGACGCGGAACGGCCCCGGGCGTCTGTTCGCGTCAATCACGCCGGGCGAGTCGCGAGTCCGGCCGCGGACACCGGCGCGGTCGTCGCGAAAGACGAGGCGGCGCTGGCCAGGGAACTGGCCGCGCGGATCCAGGAGATGAACGAGGACAGGACGCCCCACAAACCGTCCATCACGGTGAAGAAAATGCAGACATCGCCCACCACGAATGCACGGATGGTCTTCAATCCGCTGCACCCATCCCAGGAACTGCCGCCGGAACAATTGATCCGGCTGATCGGCATGCACGGCGGCGGCGAAACCAGACGGCCGCAAAAGGCAAAACGCAAGACGGCGGTTGAACCGGCCCCCTTGCAGGAAGCGCCGATCGAGCCGGCCGTCGAGCCGGCCGTCGAACCGGCCGTTGCACCAACGCTTGCCGGAATCGAACTCCACGAGCCACAGGAACGGGATGATAGCCCGATCCGGCTGCGCCTGCTTGGGGTGGCGGCCGTCGTGGCGATCCTCGGTGTCGCCGCGATACCGATGTTCTTCAAAGGCGAAAGTTCCGGTCGACCCGCCCTCGACATCGCCGCGACCGATGCGCGGGCAATATCCACCGGACCGACAATCCCGGCGCAGCAGGAAACTCCGGCGAACCCACCGCTCACGCCCGCTACCAGCAAAGTAACCTCGGCGCGCAAGCTGCCGAGCGCCACGCCCAAGGCGGCTTCCGCGGCCGCACCGCTAACCGAGCCGAAGTCCGTCGCGGTCGCCGAGAGCGCAAAGAAAGAGATCCCCGACACACGGGTCCGCAGCAGCGTGCCGGCGGCTCCCACCGCGCCCGCACCGGTAACCGAGCCGAAGTCCGTTGCGGTCGCCGAGAGCGCGAAGAAAGAGGTCCCCGATGCGCAGGTCCGCAGCACCGTGCCGGTGGCTCCCGCCCCCACCGATCCAGTTTCCGAGGAGACGGCATGGGATGATCCGTCGAATGACTCCGCCGTCACGACCCGGCCCGCCGAACCCGAAACCGGGGATTTCGTCGACTCAAAGAGTCAGGGCGCGCTGGAAATTCCGCTGGAGGATATTGATCTCGCGGCCGGCCGGCCCGCCGGCGATGGTGAGCAGACCGACGCTGCAGGCCCTGTCGACGAGGTAAAATCCCAGACTCCCGGGACGCCGACCGCGGATCAGTCGGCGCAGGTCGGACAGACCCGCAGTGAAGGCATGGTGTACCGCGACGACACGACGACCGCCGATCCGGCACCCGTACCTGCGCCCGCCGGACCCGAACCTGCCGAAGCTGAACCTGCCAGCGGGGAAACGACCAAGCCTGTCTGGTAGCCGCCGCCCGGCGCTCCTCGCGCGCCAACGGCACAGCGGGGGCTCTCGCCTACAGCTTGACGATCTCCATGCCCAAGTCCGCGCACACCGCGTGGTTGCCGGCGTGGGTGATGACGGCAACACCCGCCCGATCGGGTCTCAAATACGCGCCGGCAACCCGCTGCAAATCCTTCAACTGCACCTTCAGCACGCGCTGGCGGAAGTGCCGGCGCTGCTCCGGCGTTCGTCCGTACAGGGCGTTATAGAACGCATCCTTGGCTTCCCCGGCCGGCGAGCCCGGCTTGTCGATCCCGCCGATGACGCCGAGAATGGCTTCCTCGACCAGCCGCCAGGGATGGTCGGCGCCGAGCAGCCACTCCACCGCGTGGTCGAAATCGTGCAGCGTCTCGGTGAGGCGCGGGTCGCGATAAGAGAAGAACCGGAAGACGGCGTTGTCCGTATCGTGCCCCGCCCCGCCGCCGTAGGCTCCGCCCTGCTCCCGTATTGCGCGGTGCAGATAGCCATTTCTGAGAAATCCGGCCAGGACGGTGAGCGCCGCCGAGTCCGCATGCTCGATCGGCACGGTCGGGAAGGCTTTTGCGCAAAAATTGACCTGCGTATTGGCGACCCAGCACGCGTTCACCGCCGCGTTCACCGGCTCCGTGGCGAAGCCGCTGAAATCGCCGGTGACATTCGGCCGGTCACCCCACCATGCCTCCAGGTCCTTGATGAAGCCGGACGCATGCGACGCCTCCCCAATCAGCAGAATCTGGCGGGGCGCAGCCAGCACCCGTTCGTGCAGACGCTGGAAGCGCCCGGCCAGCGCCGCCACCGCGTCTTTGTCGTTCAGCGACTCGTCGAGCCGCTTCAGGAAACGGATGCCCGCCAGTCCCTGCAGGCGATGCGACAGCGCCGCGCCGGCGCTCAGACCGCTGCTGGCGGCCGTCATCGCCAGACTGTGGCCGCTGCCGGTCACGCTCTGCTCCCGGCGGGCGCGCTGTTGCGCGATCAGTTCCCGGATGCGCGCGTATTCATCGAATCGCGGCTGTTCGAGTGTATCGCCGAGCAGGCGCGTGATGTCCGCGTGGTGACGCACCAGGCCCTTGGAGGAAAATATCAGGTGCCCGCGCAGGCTCTGCGCATCGTCAATGGCGCTGCGCAGCGACTTGCTCGTCGAAACGCCGCCGCTCACGCTGGACTGGCGCATCTGGGTTTCGAGATAGTCACGGCCAGCGCTGCCAAGCTGCGGCAGGCAATGGGTATAGAAAGGCAGAACGTCCAGCAGTTCGTCGTCGAGACGCGGCATGTCGAGCACGACCTGCTGGTAGACGATGCCATTGGTTCCCTGATGGTACAGGCTCAGCGGGAAATCACCGACCCGGCAGTCCTCGCCGACGGCTATCGGCATGTCCGCCGGCACATCGGCCAACGACACCTTGGGCAGTATATCGGGGTCGTCCTCCTGGCGCTGACGCGCCTGCAGCGCGGCCGCTCTGCGCAGGATATCCGTCCGCTGCGATTCATTCAGTGACCGGTTGATCAACGCGAGGCGCGCCGCCTCGGCACGATCGCGGCGTTCGGCGAGCCCGGTATCGGGCCTGAGGGTCAGGCGGACGCAGTGCGTATTGTCGACCAGGCGTTCCCGCACCAGCCGCCTGATATACGCCGGATCCTCGATGTCCTTCCTGAGTACATCGAGCACCGGGTCGAGGTTGAGCAGTGCGACCGGGTCGCCGCGGTGCGTCGCAGCCGAAAGCGCTTCCAGAATCAACTGCAGTCCGTAGGGATAGCCGTCACCGGAGATCTCGCGCTGACCCAGCTCGATCTGGTGCAGCACGGATTCGACGCGATCGTGAGGCACGCCGTTTTCGGCAACGTCCTCGAGCACGGACCTGACCAGCGCCTCGAGCGCAGTGCCGGCATCGGAGGCACAGCCTTCCAGACCGCACATGAAGCTCATTTCCCGGCTGGAAGCCTCCAGGCCGCACAGGGGCGACGGCGCGCTGCCCAATTCACTGGTTTCCAGCGCCCGGCGCAGCGGCGACGCGCTGTCGTCGAGCAGCACACCTTCGATCAGATGGGCTTCGATCTGTTCCCTGAGATTGGTGCTCGGCCCGAGCAGCCATCCCATCACGATGTGCGTCTTGTCTTCGACCGACTCGGCCGGATCGAGCGCATAGCTCTCCTCGACCCGGACCGGCGCGTGGTAGCGCTTCTCGTCCCTGACTTCGATATGGACGTCGAGGCGCCTGAAGCGGCTCAGCGCCTTCTCCTCGAAGCATGCCTGGTGTTCGTGCGCGGGAATATTGCCGTAGGTCATGAACACCGCGTTGGAAGGATGATAGTGCGTCTTGTAAAAGGCCTTGAGCTGTTCATACGTGAGATCCGGGATGTGCTCAGGGTCACCGCCGCTGTTGTAGTGATAGGTCGTTTCGGGAAACAGGTATCTCGTCAGCGTCTGCCAGAGCACACTGACCGGCGGACTCATGGCGCCTTTCATTTCGTTGAACACGACGCCTTTGAACACGAGGTCACTGTTCGGATCGTCCGGCTTTGCAAACTCGATTCGGTGCCCCTCCTGGGCAAAATCCAGATCGTGCAGGCGCGAAAAGAATACGGCGTCCAGATACACGTCGAGGAGATTGTTGAAGTCCTTGCGGTTCTGGCTGGCGAAAGGGTACGCGGTCCAGTCGCTGCTGGTGAAGGCGTTCATGAAGGTATTCAGCGAGCGGCGGATCATCATGAAGAACGGATCGCGCACGGGGTAGCGCTCGCTGCCGCACAGAACGGTGTGTTCGAGAATGTGGGCGACGCCGGAGGAATCCATCGGCACCGTGCGCAGCGCCACCAGAAAGACGTTCTCCGGGTTATCCGATGCCAGGTGGTAGTAGGCGGCACCAGTTTCCCGGTGACAATATTCCTCGACCACCAGATTCAGGGACTCGATGCGTTCGCTGCGAAGCCACTCGAACGCCGCGTGCACCTTCGCCGGTTTACCGGGCTCGGCCTGTCGGTCTGCAACGACTGTACTCATAGCACTCCAATCCTGTCAGTTTGCCTCGTGCGGTTCACGCCCGATTCTAACGCTGCCGGGACCCGACGCGCCATGCCGCCGATTGCGCGCAACGGCGCCGGTCGCCAGCCTGCGGGCGTTCAGACGAGCGCGAGACGGCGGAAATGAAGCGGCGGGAACGACGCGGCGCACGGGCGTTTTGCGCCGGCTTTCGGCACGGCACCGCCGCATGAAGGTTTTGCGACAGCCTGCTAGAATACGGTCTCTCCCGCAACCGCCGACGCGCATGAAAATCGTCTCATTCAACCTCAACGGCATCCGCGCCCGCAGCCACCAGCTCAAACAACTGGTCGAAAGCCACCGACCCGATGTCATCGGCGTCCAGGAAACCAAGGTCCAGGACGCCGAATTCCCCATGGACATTGCGGAAGAACTTGGATATCGCGCCGACTTTCACGGGCAGAAGGGTCACTATGGCGTGGCGCTGCTTTCCGGCCGGCCACCGGAAGAGGTCGTCAAGGGCCTTCCCGGCGACAGCGACACCGCCCAGCGCCGTCTCATCACGGGGCACTACGTCATGGCCGACGGACGCACGCTGACCGTGATCAACGGTTACTTTCCGCAGGGCGAGAGCCGCGATCATCCCGAGAAATTCCCGGCCAAGGAAAAATTCTACGCGGATGTGCTGGCCTATCTCGAAGCGGATTTCGAACCGGACCAGTTGCTGGTGGTCATGGGCGACATGAATGTCGCGCCGCTCGACAACGACATCGGAATCGGCGCCGACAATGCGAAGCGCTGGCTGCGCACCGGCAAGTGCAGTTTCCTGCCGGAAGAGCGCGAATGGCTGCAGCGTTTGCTGGACTGGGGCCTCGTGGACACGTTCCGCCAGCACCAGCCGCTCCTGGCGGACCGCTTCAGTTGGTTCGACTACCGCAGCCACGGCTTCGAGCGCGAGCCGAAACACGGGCTGCGCATCGATCTGCTGCTGGCCAGCCGCCCGCTGGCCCGGTTGTGTACGGACGCCGGAATCTCCTACGACATCCGCGCCATGCAGAAGCCTTCGGATCACTGTCCGGTGTGGGCGCGTTTCGACCTGCCGGGCCCGGCGCCGTGAATGCACTGATCGCCGCGTTCTACCGCTTCACCCCCTTGCCTGATCCTGCCGGGCTGAGGACATCGCTGCACCGCCTCTGCATCGACAACGACATCCGGGGCACCGTTCTGGTGGCCGATGAAGGCGTCAACGGCACCATCGCGGGAGCCCGGGAGAACGTTCATTGGATCCTCGCCCATCTGCGTACCCTGCCCGGGCTCGCCGACCTGGAACACACGGAGTCACACGCCGGCCGCCAGCCCTTTCACCGCATGAAGCTGCGCCTGAAAAAGGAACTTGTCACGCTCGGCGTCGAACATGTAGACGCGAACGCGTGCGTCGGCACCTACGTACCGCCGCGCGCGTGGAACGCGCTGATCAGCGATCCGCAGGTGCTCGTGATCGACACGCGCAACGATTACGAATGCGAAATCGGAACGTTCGCGAATGCGCTCAATCCGCGCACGCACAGCTTCCGTGAGTTTCCCGCGTTCGTGCAGCGGCAACTCGACCCTGGTCGACACCGCCGGGTCGCCCTGTTCTGCACGGGCGGCATCCGCTGCGAAAAGGCCACGGCGTACCTGCGGCGGCAGGGCTTCGGGGAGGTCTATCACCTGCATGGCGGGATCCTCAGATATCTCGAGGAAGTTTCCGAATCCGAGAGCCTCTGGCACGGCGAATGCCTCGTATTCGATGAGCGGGTCAGCGTCGACCACGCACTGCAGCCCGGCCGCTACGAACTCTGTCGCGCCTGCCGGCAGCCCGTCGCGGCACGGGATAAGGCCTCCCCCGCCTATGTTGAGGGCATCAGTTGCCACCGCTGCAGCGGAACCCTGAGCGACGACAAACTGCGCGCGGTCACCGAGCGCCAGAAACAGGTGCGTCTGGCCAGGGCACGCGGCGGAACGCATATCGGGACAATGCTCGCTCCGGGAGCGCGGTGAAACCAAGACCGCCGTCGACCGTTAACCGCAACAGGAACCAATTGCGGCGGGAGCCTGTCTCCTTGAAGTGGTTCCATGAGTGGGTTAGCCTGTGTGGCGATCGCCATTGAGACAAGTGGAAATTTCATCAAGGATTAATATGTTGCGTCTTTCCTCAGTTCAATTTTCCTGGTTTCGCCGCGTCCTGGGCGCGGCGGCCCTGGTCGCGCTGCTGAGCGCCGGTGCCAACGCCGATGCAACCAGCGCCGACCCGCAGCCCCAGATCGAACAGACCACCCGAGAGTTGCTGATGGCGTTGCGCGACAAATCCGCGGCAATCAGCGCGAACCGCCAGATCGCCTACGACCTCGGCGAGAAATTCATCGTGCCCTTCCTGGACTTCCCGACCATCACGCAGCTCGTGATCGGCAAGTACTGGCGCACGGCCAGCGATCAGCAGAAGCAGCGCCTGATCGAGGAAATCCGCGACATGATCACCCGCTCGTACGTCACGGCGATGACCGGCTACGCCGACCAGATCGTGGCCACCGGCGACAAGATCAGGTATTTCCCCTCGGGCTACAAACCGGGCGACCAGAAAGCCGTCGTGCACGCGAAAATTCAACTCCAGGACAACAAGGTGATCGATGTCGACTATATGTTGTTCAACAGCGACGGCAAATGGAAGATCTATGACATACGGGTGGCCGGCGTCAGTCTGGCGGTCACCTATCGCACCAGCTACGGCGTCGAGATCCAACGCATCGGTCTGGACGGGCTGATCAGCAAGCTGGCCGATGCCAACAACCGCGACACCGTCGACTTCCCCGGCGCGGTGCCGTCTGAGATCCGCAATCTGGGCGTGAAGTAGTCCCGCCCCGCCACCCCAACCCACGGAAGCCGTTTCCCGCACCCGCCGCCGGCGCCACTGGTCGGAACACCGGCGTCGCGCAATCGGGCAGGGCTCAACGGTCGCCGCTCGGCTTGCCGGGCGCGCTGAAATCGACCCGCACTTCCTTCACGTAGTCCCGGTCGAAAACCAGGTCGATGTGCGGCAGGCTTTCGGTCACCTCGATGCGCACCTGGCGCAATGGCGGAATGCGGTTGGCGAGCCAGGCGCGGGCGGCGGCGGTCCGTGCATCGTTGCCGTCCCGGACGGCGCCCCACAGTTGCAGCGCGACGAACTGCGCGCACTGCAACCGATCGGGGGCCGCCAGAAAATCCCGGCCAACACGAATCCCCTGCTCCATGCGTCGATCCATGGCTTCGAGATAAGCGACCTGGTGCGACGGCAACACCACGCGGCGGTCGTACTCGACGGCCGACTCGCCGTTGACGACAATCGCCAGCACGGGGCTCGGCGCATCCGGGCGATTCATGGCCGGTCACCGGACAGTTGCGCGTGCCGTTGCAGCAGGTCGGCGGCCTCGACGGCGCCGCGCGCCTCGGCGCGGTGGACGGTCAAACGGCTGCAATCGTCGAGCATCGCGGCCAGACCTCCGCGCGCCAGCGCTTCGGCGTCGACCGGTACGCCGGCGTCGTGCCGCCGCAACCAGTCGATCAGACAGGGCTCCTCCGGCCAGTCATGGCGCGGAATATAGGCCAGCGGCGTAGCGCTGGCGACGCACTCGGTGACGGTGCCGTAGCCGCACTTGCCCAGCACGCAATCCACCGACGCCAGGATGTCGGCAAACGACATCGGAATCGAACCGACGGGAAGCAGGCCCCGTTGCCCGGTCGCCCAGCCGTCGGGCACCAGGCAGGCCAGATCCGGCGCACAGCCCCAGGCTTCGACCGGCATACGGGTTTCGATGCCGCCCGGCGCCACCAGCAGTACGCGCGCGGTGGTCGACAGCCCCGCAACGCTGCACAGTTTTTCGCGCCGTCGCCGGCCCGCGCGTGCGATCGCGCCGACGGCCACGGCGTTGTCCAGCCAGGTCATGGGCATCGCCGGCGCGGGACGTATGAACAGATCGGCGCTCCGGTAGGCATCGCGCATCTGTTCGAGGCAGCGGGCCGCTTCGGACGCGCCGCCGAAATAGTGTTCGAAGACATCCGCCCAGTTCAGCGAACAGAGCGCAAAGCGCTTCACACCGAGACGCTGCGCGGCGGCCAGCGTCAGGTACGGCACGTCGGCCAGCAGGCAATCCGGCGCCAACGCCGCGAGGAACCGCGCTTCCCGCTGCACCGCCGACCGCCAGTCCGCGTGCAATGCAAGGTAGCGGTCGAAACTCGCACGCAGGTCGACCTCGAAGGCCGATTTCATGCAGAGTCCGAAATCCGCCGCGTGAGCGACGTACGCAAACGGCGCCTCGATCCGCGCGCGCAGCAACGATTCCGGGAGTTCGGTGACCAGCGTCAGTCGCAACGCCGGATTGCGCCGCCACAATTCGTCGACGACGGGCGCGACCTGCGCGGCGTGACCGAACCCGTGCGCGGTGACTGCAACCACCAGGTGAGTCATGCCGGCATCACCGACCCAGGTCAGAACGGAACCGGCGGATTCGGGACGCCGCGACGGAGACCCGTCGCGAACCGGCGTTCCGGTTGCCGGTCTGCGGCGTCAGCCGGTCCCGCGCATTCGCCGTCCGAGCGGCAGCCGGCGCCTCGCGTCATCGGCGGCGCCGCTAGAGAACTCCGGCGGCCTGCCGGTCGGCATGATACGAGGAACGCACCATCGGGCCGCTGGCGACATGGCTGAACCCCAGCGTCTCGCCGGTGTTTCCGAGCGCCTCGAATTCCGCCGGCGTGACGAAACGCCGCACCGCGAGATGGTGTACGCTGGGTTGCAGGTACTGACCCAGCGTGAGCATCTCGACAGCCTGCGCGCGCAGATCACGCATCACCTGCTCGACTTCATCGAGCGACTCGCCCAGACCCAGCATCACGCCCGACTTGGTCGGCACCTGGGGGTGCGCTGCCTTGAATCGCGCCAGCAGGTCCAGCGACGACTGATAGTCCGATCCGGGGCGGACCTGTTTGTACAGGCGCGGGACGGTTTCGAGGTTGTGATTGAACACGTCGGGCGGCGCGGCCTGCATGATCGACAGCGCGGTGTCCATGCGGCCGCGGAAGTCCGGCACCAGGATCTCGATGCGCGTGGCCGGCGTCCGGTTGCGAATGGCCTGGATGCAGGCCGAGAAATGTTCCGCGCCGCCGTCGCGCAGATCGTCGCGGTCGACCGAGGTCACCACCACATAGCGCAACCCCATCGCCTCGATGGTGCGCGCCAGGTTCGCCGGCTCATCGGGATCCAGTGGATCTGGCCGGCCGTGGGCGACATCGCAGAACGGGCAGCGGCGGGTGCAGATGTCGCCCATGATCATGAACGTCGCCGTGCCCTGGCCGAAACACTCGCCCAGGTTGGGGCAGGAGGCCTCCTCGCACACGGTGTGCAGATGGTTCTCGCGCAGCACGCGCTTGAGGCGCTGCACCTCCGGGCCGGACGGCGATTTCGCGCGTATCCAGGACGGCTTGCGCGGCGGCTGGACACTGGTTTCCACCTTGATCGGAATGCGCGCGGTCTTGGCGGCGCCGCGCTGGCGCCTGTCGGATTTGTTCACGTCGGACTCATCGATCCCGGGACAGGCTAGTGTACCCCATCCGCTCGGCGAAGTACGCCAGCAGGCCGTCGGCGATCAGGGGCAAAGGCAGCTCGATTCCCATGTCTTTCAAGCGGGTAACCGGCATGCCGGCATAACCGCAGGGGTTGATGCGGCGGAACGGCTCGAGGTCCAGGTCGACGTTCAGACTCAGACCGTGGTAACTGCAACCCTGCTTGACGCGCAGCCCCAGCGAGGCAATTTTCGCGCCTTCGACGTAGACACCGGGCGCGTCGTGCAGCCGCTCGGCCTCGACGCCCCGCCCGGCCAGCCAGTCGATCACCGTCGCTTCCAGATGCGCGACCAGGCGTTGCACGCCGATGCCCAGGCGGCGCAGATCGAGCATGACGTAAAGCACGAGCTGGCCGGGGCCGTGGTAGGTCACCTGGCCGCCGCGATCGCTCTGAATCACCGGGATGCCGCCCGGATCGAGCACATGGATGCGCTTGCCGTTCAACCCCAGCGTGTACACGCCCGGGTGCTGCAAGACCCAGATTTCGTCGTCGGTTTCCGGCGTGCGCGACGACGTGAATGCCTGCATTTCGCGCCACACCGGCTCGTAGTCGCACACTCCCGGCTCGCGGACGCGCAGGCGCACGGACTCACCCATCAAACCACCATCAGTATATCGTCGCAGGCAGTCAGTTCGCGGTAGATCGCATCGAGCTGCCCGCGACCGGTCGCCTGGATCACGAAGGTCACGGACAGGTAGTTGCCGTGCCGGCTGGCATTGACGCGCATGGCTTCGTTGACGAAGTCCGGCGCGTGGCGCCTGACGATGCCGAGTGCGCGCGCCTCGAACCCGGAGACCGATGTCCCCATCACCTTGATCGGAAAGGTGCAGGGAAACGTAAGTGCCGATTCCTGCTCGTTCATGTTGAAAGCATAGCGCACGCACCGGGCGGCGTCCCGACGCCGGTTCGAATTTCGGTGTCCGCGCCCGGCGGCCGGCGTCCGCGTCACCGGTTCAACAGCCGTGCGGTCCGGGTCCGCAATTCGGGTAGCACATCGGTTTCGAACCAGGGATTGCGCTTCAGCCACAGCCGGTTGCGCGGCGAAGGATGCGGCAACGGAAACAGCCCCGCCGGCGCATCGGACCAGTTGCGCACCGTCGCCGCGAGCGTCGACAACGTCCGCGGCAGGTAATAGCCTTGCGCGAAGCGGCCGATCAGCAGGGTCAGCTCCAGCGCCGGCATGCACTGCAACAGACGCGCGTGCCAGAGTTCGGCGCACTCCGGCCGCGGCGGCAGATCACCCGAGCGGCCCTTGCCCGGATAGCAGAACCCCATCGGCACGATCGCAATGCGGCCGGTGTCGTAGAACTCGTCCCGGCCGAGCTGCAGCCAGTCGCGCAAGCGGTCGCCGCTGGGATCGTTCCAGGGTATGCCGGTATTGTGCACGCGCGTTCCCGGCGCCTGCCCGACGATCAGCAGGCGCGCCGTCGCGCTGGTGCGCAGCACCGGCTTCGGCCCCAGCGGCAGAGACACCTCGCACACGCGGCACGCCGCGATCTCCTGCAATAACCGGTTGAGCCGCTGATCAGTCACAGCGCGTATTATGCAGCACAGTACGCGGTTGAAAAAATCGCCTAACCACAAAGGACACGAAGACAAATATTGGTTGATTACCCGGAAAGAGGCGCGTCTTACGCAGCACCTGACCTGTGGTGACCCTGGGTGATGGTCCGAGCGCTAATACCCATGAAAGAGCACGGAATCAAATGCCGACGAGAATCGGGAGAGCTTTGTCCGCACTGCACGTTGCCAGATCGGCGAACGGAGCTGCATCTGCAGTCTGTTATTCTTTGTGCACTTGGTGTTCTTCGTGCTTAACAGCGTTCGCTTCCTTTACCTTCTTCGCGGTTACACTTTCAACGACCCCGAACCGGCTACCGATCTGGAAACGTCAGTTCGATGCGGTCGCGTTCTTCGGCGGTCAGTTTGATATCGAGGTGTTCGAGGGTGCGCAGGTTGGCCACCAGCTTGACTTCGGTCGCCGCCTCGAGCGGCGGAGCCGGGTCCACGCTGTTGACCCGGATCTCGTCCAGGCGCTGGACGAGGCGGCGGCCCATCGCGCGATGATCCGGAAAGACCGAGAACAGCGCGCCCTGGCGGACGTGGTTCGGCGTCGAACTGAAAACCGGCACCGAGTGGTCCCAGGACTGCTTGAGGATGAACGGCAGCAGCGAATCGATGCCGATGACCGTCTGGTTCTGCAGGAGCCAGATCGCCTCCGACCGGCCGTCCATGCCGCCAATGAGACGCCTGAACGTTTGCGCCGCCTCGAACGGCGTCCAGACCAGATGCTTGACCAGTACGATGCCCCGCTCGTTCGCCGCCCGCACCGCGGAGTCCATCAGCCAATCGTCCGATTCCTTGGCGTAGACCACGTGCACGCGTCTGACGTTCGGGACGAACTGGACGAGCTGTTCAAACAGGGACGCCGGGTTCGGATTGAGCACCACGCCGTGCCAGCCTTCCTGTTGCAGTTCGGGCGACGACAACACGCCGCCGATGACCATCGGCACCCGGTTCTTCAGGGATGTCATCACCTCTCTGGCACGATTGCCCAGACAGATCACCGCATCGACCCGGTTGTCCTTCAGCCACCGTCCGGCAACCTCCGCGTCGGCGTCCGCGTCGAGCGCGAGCCGGATGACCGGAACGCCCGACTGTTCCGCGATACCGGTAATGATCGACTCGAAGATGCTGCGAAACGGCTCGCGCATGTCGGGATAGGCGATACCGAGCCTGTGCAGCGGCTGCGGCGAAGGTTCCACCGCGGCAGGCGTCGCGCACGGCAGCAACGCGAGGAGCGCGATGAACAGCAGGCGCGTACCCGCGCGCGCGCGGGTACGCGCGCGGGTATTCGTGTCGACAGTCGTCATGGTTCAGTCCGTTCCCTGGATACCGGTATGGGCGGCACCTACCAGGTACGCCTGATCTCGCCAAAAAGCTGCCTGCCGGACATCGGCAGATCATTCGGGATCAGCCCCGAAGCGGGGGACGGTTCGCGCACGCTGGCGTCCAGAAGATTGCGCACCGACAGCGCGAATTCGTACGCCTCGGTGCGCCCGGGCTTCCACCGAAGCGTGAGGTCGACAGTGGTGTAGTCGTCGACGGGGTCGCGGGTATCGCCCTCGCTGCGACCCCGCCCGGCGACATAGTTCACCTGCGGTATCACCTGCAGGCCGGCGAACGGCTGCCAGTCCGCACGCAGATACACCTGGTGCTCCGGCGCGAAGCCCGGATCCGCGTTCAATTTCTCGTCACGCGACTGCTGGAACGCATAGTTGCCGGTCAACGACAGTCTGCGCCAGGGTGCCCAGTCGATTTCGTACTCGAGCCCATAGCCGGTCTGCGTGCCGATGTTCCGAGCGGTCTTGGTGGTCGAGCCCGGGTCATCCACGAAGCGGATGATATCGTGCATCTTGTGGTAAAAAATATTCAAGCCCATACGCAGCACGTCGCTGGCGCGAAGATCGAACGCAAGTTCCGTGGTATTGATGGTTTCAGGATCCAGATTGGGGTTTCCCAGCGTCACCGGGTTGTTGATATTGAACTGTTCGGCGAACGAAGGCGCGCGGAATGCGTGCCCGTAGAGCAGCTTGGCGGTCAGCGCATAGTCGACCTGCCAGACCAGCGCGACACGCGGATTCAAGGTACCGCCCACGTCCGAATAGTGATCGTAGCGCAACCCGGTGGTCAGCGACCAGTCCCGCGCGAGCCGCCATTCGTCCTGAACGTAACCGAACACGACGGTCCGGTCATGCGGCCTGATGAAAGGCGCCGTATTCGATACGTTCACGAGCTGCCCGAGCGGACTCGGCACCGCCAACGGCGTCAGGGTGAAGTTTCTGGATTCCCTGATGCGGTACATGTCCTCGTAATTGACGCCGGAGCCGAACGTCACCGCATGGTTGTCGAAACCGCTGAAGTAGGCCGACACCGCGAGGCGCCAGTGGCGCTCGTAGACATCCGGGTTGCCGACCACACCTTCGGGAAAGGCACCGCCGCCCAGCGCGGTGTAATCGGCACCTGGCGGAAGCAGCACCAGCCGGGACAGATTGGCGACATCGTAATAGTTCAACTGGGTGGTCACGTCCCAGTTCCTGGCGATGTGCGGGTCATGGTGTACGACGTCGATGAGAAGCCGGTCACTCTCGCCGTAGCCCCTGGGGTCGAGCGCCTGCGCCACCCCCGCGCCGGTCTGCACGTCGCGGCGCCGCTGATAGCCGGCGCGGACCAGCCAGTTGCCCCGCGCCAGTTCCAGCCGCGCGTCGAGCGCCTTGCGACCGACATTGACCTGATCCGGCGCCAGCGAGGCGCTGGTACCGGTGAGCTGGTCGAACAGCGTCTGGGCGTCGGCGCCGATCCGTTCGTTGAACCCGTCGGTCTCCGCATACTCGACGTAGGCCGAACTCTTCCACCCGTCGAGCGCAGAGCGGCCCAGCAGCCACCCCCCTCTGGCATCGAACGACCCGACCCGGGCGCCGACTTCGTAGCGCTTGTCGCCTTCGTGACCGCGGGTGATGATATTGATCACGCCGGCATAGGCGTCGGCGCCGTAAAGCGCCGAACCCGGTCCTCGGATCACCTCGATGCGTTCGATCCCCTCCACCGGCATGCCGCCCCAGACCTGGCCCCGGTTACCGATGAAGGCATTGGTGATCGGCACGCCATCGATCAACATCAGCACCTGGCTATTGAATTCACTATAGATACCGCGAATCGTATAGATCGGGTTGTACCCGACCGGAGAAACCGATACGTGCAGCCCGGGTACGGTCTCCAGCACCTCGTCCACATCGCGCGCGCCAATCTTCTCGATGTCCTCGGCGGTGATGACGCTGGCCACCGCGGGCGCCCGGGAAATCGCCTGCTCGCGCCCCGTGGCGATCGAGAGCACGCGCTCGCTCCCGTAAATGTGCAGCAGCGCTTCCTCGTCGGGCAGTCCGTCACCCGGCGAGGCCTGCGCGCACCAAGTCCAGACAACAAGCACAACGGAACAGACCGGCGGTTTGATCAAATGCATCCGCATACCCCTAAGGCACGTTCATGAGTGAAGATTTTCGTTCGGAACTGGGCGATCATTCGCCAATTTGTCAGCTCTTTCAAGGACCGGCCGCGTCACTCCCAGGCACGCGGCGCCACGCCCCTGTAGTCGATCCTCGCGCACCGCCAGGGAAAGAAACCGCCTTCGGGATGCATGGCCGCGTCCATGTAACAGGGTACGATGCCCGCGCCGAACGCCAGGCACACATAGCCCTGGTACTCGCGCGGGGTGAGTCCCTGGTCAGCCGCCAGCGCCGCCGCCAGCCCGGTGATATTCATGCGCATGCGCATGCGGCCCGCCAGCAGACGATCCTCAACCTGCCGGGCGATCCGCACGCACTCCCCACCGGCGAGCCCCAGCCGTTCGGCCACGCGCAGCAGCGGCGGTATCCGCTCGTCTTCGGCCACGATCGGCCGGCCGTAGCCGGGGATATGCCGGTGCGCCGCCAACTGCGCGTCGATCAGCGCGTCGAGCGCGCCGCCTTCGCGCAGGGTTTCGCGCGCGCGCAGGATGAACCCGATGGCGCCGTGATTGGCCTGGCCTCCATAGATCTGCGCCTCCGTGACCGCCGTGGCTGCGCCTGCGGCCAGCGCCGCCGTGCTGCGCGCCGCGCCGCCGAGCGCGGCAATGCGGTTGTTCCACAGGCGCGGATCCGGGTAGCTGACCGATACCGTCCACATCTGCTCGAACAACTGAACCTGTTCGGCGCTGAATCGCCGCCCGGTGATCCCCAGCAGCAGCAGTTCCATCCACGGCAACGGCGTCAGCTCGTTGAACAGGTCGCGTCCCCGGTATATGACGCCGCGTCCCGGCTGCCAGGCGCCCAGCGCCGTCCGCCAGGTTGCCTCGAAGTCCTGCAGCGGAGAGACGAAATCGTTGCCGCCGGCTGCTCCGCCGTCTTTGTCCCGCGCCGTCATTCAGTCAATTCCAGGCCGTCGCTGAAAAACGGATAGTGACGCCAGCCGAAAGCCTTCTGCTCCAGCGCGTGCGCCGCGGCTCCCGGCAGACGCATGATCAGATAGAGCATTTCAGCCTGATCCGGTGCAAAACCCAGTCCTGCAAGCGTCGCCGCCGCCACGCCGCTCATGGCGAGCGGCCGGCCGGCCAGCGCCTCGAGTTCGTCGATCGCACCGCGCAGCCAGCAGGTCGTCGCGATGGTTTCGTGCGCGACGGCATCGAGCGTCTGCGCAACCGGCAGCGCGCGCCGCGCCGCGTAAGCGTCGAATCCGGGTGGATGTTCCACACGCGGCCAATGACTGTCGACCCAGTGCGCAGGCGGCTCGGCCAGCCGCCGCTTCCATGCATCGAGGTCCGCGCCGCATTCGCACCAGAGTTCGCAGGCCAGGTAGACCTCGCGGGCACCGGCGTACTGGCCGGCGCCGACCGCCAGCGCCGCCATCAGCGAAGCTGCGTTGTTCGAGCCGCCGACGCCGCCGTTCATGGCGGCGCGCACCGAATAGTCCCTGATGCCGGGATTCGCCAGCGCGATCGCCAGACGCTCCAGCACATCCGCCTGAGCCTTCTCGGGCCGCTCGCCCCGGAACAGAAGGAAGAGATAGTCGAAGAAACGGCCCTTTTGCAGAATTTCACCGTATACGTCGTAGCCGGCGCAGCGGCACACCCGCGCGGTGAAGGCATCGTTGGGCTCCGGCTCCTCGAACCAGAGGCGCGAACGAACGGGCTCTAGGGACGGCACGAATTGGCTCCCCCGAGCAGCCGCACCCGCGACGAGATGGGCGGCACCTCTTCCCCGTCGATATGAATGTCGAGCACCAGCGGCTTTCCGTAGCGGATGACGGCGTTCACGTCGATCTTTTCCAGATCGCCGATAGTGTTTATCAGTATGCCTGCGGCGCCCAGCGAATGGCCGATCTGCGAGAAATCCACCTCGGGGATCCGGAATCCGACGCGTTCGCCGCCGGTCAGTCGCTGCCCGTGCTTGACCATGCCCAGCGCCGAATCGTTGAGGACGATGAAGACGATGGGCAGTTGTTCCTGAACCGCGACGTTGATCTCCTGGCCGGACATCAGCATGGCGCCGTCACCGGTGATGCAGACCACCGGAATCCGCGGATCGGCGCGCGCCGCGCCGATGGCGGCGTTGATGGCCCAGCCCATGCTCGCCCATTCGGCGGCCGCGTTGAACAGCGGGATGGTGCGTTCACGACTTCCGGCGAGACGCCGGTCGAACGGATGGAGATAGTGGATCGCCCATGCGAGGCTGTTGCCGGCATCGACGTAATAACGGGTCTCCGGAGGAAAGACGCGGGTCAGCTCGCACATCAGGCGCTGCGGCTTCAGCGGAATACTTTCGCTGCGGCACTTGTCCTCCTCGGCCAGCTTGAAATGACGCTCGGGCGTATCCAGCCTGACCACGGTATGCGAGCGGCGCCGGCGTTTGCGCTCGCCGGCGAAACCGGCCTCGCTGAGATAAGCGCGCACGTGCTGGAATACCACGGACAGCTCGCCCTGCACGTGCAGCCTGCTCATCGGAGACCGCTCGAAGTGACGGATGGCGTTGTCGACGTGCACCAGCCGCTCGTTGAGCAACAGGTTCTTGTCCCAGCCGTTGGTCGACCATTCGCTCAAATTGGTGCCCAGCGCGACCACCAGGTCCACCGACTTGTCGAGCAGCGTGTCATTGGCGGTTGCGTGGCCCGCGAAGCCGATGACACCCCGGTACTGTGGATGATAGGGGCTCACGAACCCCTTGCCGTGCGGGGTGGTGACGACCGCTGCGTCCAGCAGCAGCGCCAGCTCGAGTACCGTGCCGGCAACCGCCGCACAGGCGCCGCCCATGACGAACACCGGTCTTTTCGCCGCCGCCAGCAGGCGGCAAAAGGCGTCGACGGCATGCTCGTCCATCAAGGCCGGCGATACCGTGTAGCGGTTAAGATTATACGACAGCGTGCGCTCCGCGATCGGCGACTTCAGCACATCCATCGGGATGCTGAGATGCGCCGGACCGAACGGCGGCTGAAACGCGGCGATGACGGCGGATGCCAGCTTGTGCTCGAGCTGCGAGACGTGGCTGACCAGACTGTTGTAACAGGTGAAGTATTTGTAAATCCCGACCGTGTCGATGCCATTGCAACTGCTGTCCTGCAGCGCGCCGCGACCGAAATTGGCCAGCGCGGTCTGCGCGGTGATGGCGAGCATCGGCACGTTGTTTTCGTAGGCGCTCGCGACACCGTTGACCATGTTGGCCGCACCCGGCCCGGTGGTCGCGAAACAGACGCCCATCCTGCCGCTGGCCTGGTGGTACCCGTGGGCCATGAAAGCGGCGTTGGTTTCGTGGCGGGCGATGACCGGCGTCACACCGCCGAGCCGCGACGAACGGGCAACGGCATTCAGGAAAGGCTCGATGGCGCCACCCGGCACACCGAACACGTACCGCACACCGAGTTGCTCCAGATAGCCGACGATCAGATCGGCTGCCTGCCAGGCCGTGGGGGTCTTGCTCGGCTCCTCGATCTGAAAACCGGGTTCCACTCCCACCTTGCTAAGCCTCCCGCTCCTACCCTGACAGCGCGCCCGATGACAGCCGACGGCCGCTGTTCCCACCTTGCGTCCTGCTGAATCAGACTGTTGTAAGTTTTAGGACGCTAAGTCAAGGCTAAGTGTGTCAGCCGCAAAAAGCAACAACATCCTCATTTACAAGAGTCTCCGGGACCTCGGCGGGAACGGCGCCAGCGCAGCCCCGGTTCCCGACGAAGCGCGACTTCAGATCGGTGCGCGGTTATCCGGATTGCGGATGCCGGCATAGCGGGCGAGCTGCGTGTCGTGCCAGCCGCCCATGAAGAACAGGGCGCTGACCGCGCCCACCAACGCCATGAACATGTCGGTCTGGGTATCCCACACATAACCCTGCGTCCCCAGAAAGGCCTCGGCCGCCGCGCCTGAGACCAGCGCCACGGCCCATTCGATCAGTTCGTAGGCGGCGCTGACGGCCAGGCAGAAGGAAACCACCATCAACCACAGCCACGGCCGCGCGACGGCGCGCGTGCGAATCATGACCTCGCGCGCCGCCAGCGCCGGAACGAATCCCTGGGCGAAATGCCCGAGTTTGTCATAGTTGTTGCGGTGCCAGCCCAGCCAGTCGCCCAGTGTCGCGAACCAGGGCACCTCCGCGTACGTGTAATGGCCGCCGATCATCAGGATGATGCAGTGCATCAGGATCAGGACGTACACCAGCGGCGTCAACGGGAAACGGCGCAGGGTGACGCCCATCAGGACCAGGGCGATCCAGGCGGGCGCCACCTCCAGATACCAGGTCATCCGGTCTTTGGGTTCGATGCCCGACCAGAGCATGACGGCGGCGTAGATCGCCAGCCACGCCGCCAGCGCCGCCGCCGGTGGCCGCCAGACCCGCCCACCCGCCTCGGACAGCCGTGCGATCATGGCCCTGTTTATACCTTAAATTCCGCTGATTACAACGAGGTGACGGCACCGCCCGGCCTGACTGTCAATCCTCACAACGCGGCGTATACTGTATATAAACACAGCCAATCAAAAGTCTCATGACCGCTGAATCGACGCCGGCCTACGCCGAACTGCACTGCCTGAGCAACTTCACGTTCCTGCGCGGCGCTTCGCATCCCGAGGAACTGGTCGGCCGCGCACAGGCGCTCGGCTACCGCGCCCTGGCCCTGACCGACGAATGCTCGCTGGCCGGCGTGGTCCGCGCGCACGCGGCCGCGAAAGCGCTGCAATTCCCGCTCATCGTCGGCAGCGAGTTCCGGGTTGACGCCACCCTGCACCTGATCCTGCTCGCCACCGACCGCGCCGCCTACGGCAACCTCTCGGCGCTGATCAGCCGGGGCCGCCGCGCCGCCGACAAGGGCCGTTACCGCCTGGCGCGCGAGGCGATCGCCGAGGGGGCGGACGGCTGTCTGCTGCTCTGGTCGCCGGGCAAGGAGCGCTGGCACGACGACGCGGACTGGGTCGCGCGGCACTTTGCGGAGCGCGCCTGGATCGCGGTCGAGCGCCGCCTGACCCACGACGCCCACCGGCGCCTGCAGGCACTGGAACAACTGGGCGGACGGTTCGGTCTGCCGTTGACCGCCGCCGGCAACGTGCACATGCACGACCCCGCGCGCCGCGCCTTGCAGAATACGCTGACCGCCATCCGCCTCGGCACGTCTGTCGGCCAGGCCGGATTTGCGCTGGACGCCAACGCCGAACGCCACCTGCGCAACCCCGCCGTGCTGGCGCGGCTCTACCCGCCGGCGCTGCTGGCCGAGACCCTGCGCATCGCCGGACGCTGCCGCTTCTCCCTCGACGAACTGCGCTACGAATACCCGGACGAACTGGTGCCGGCCGGTCTGTCGCCGGCGCAGCATCTGCGCGCGCTCACCGAGGCGGGCGCCCGGCGGCGCTGGCCGGAAGGCACGCCCGAAAAAGTCAGGCGCCTGATCGAACACGAACTGCAACTCATCGCCGAGCTGCGTTACGAACCCTATTTCCTGACCGTGCACGACATCGTGCGCTACGCGCGTTCGCGCGACATTCTCTGCCAGGGGCGCGGTTCCGCCGCCAATTCCGCGGTGTGCTATTGCCTGGGCATCACCGAAGTCGATCCGGCGCGCAGCGACATGCTGTTCGAGCGCTTCGTTTCCAGGCAGCGCAACGAGCCGCCGGACATCGACGTCGATTTCGAACACCAGCGGCGCGAGGAAGTGATCCAGTACCTCTACCGCAAATACGGCCGCGAACGCGCCGCGCTGGCCGCCACGGTAATCAGCTACCGGCCGAAAAGCGCGGTGCGCGACGTTGGCAAGGCGCTGGGGCTGGCACTCGATCAGGTCGCTCACCTGACCCGTCATCTGCACTGGCGCGACGGCGGGCGCGTCGACGAACAGCGCCTGGTCGAAGCGGACCTGGACCCGGCCAGTCCATCCCTCGGCCGGGTGCTGCAGCGCATCCACGAACTGCTCGGCTTTCCCCGCCACCTGTCCCAGCATGTCGGCGGCTTCGTGATCGCAGCGACCAGCCTGGAACGCCTGGTGCCGATCGAAAACGCCGCCATGCCGGAACGCACGCTCATTCAATGGGACAAGGACGACCTCGATGCGCTGGGGCTTCTGAAAATCGACTGCCTGGCGCTCGGCATGCTGAGCGCGGTGCGCCGGTCACTCGACCTGATCAACCTGTACAGCGGCGCGAAGCTCACCCTGCAGGACATTCCGCCGGAGGACGCGGACGTTTACCAGATGATCCAGCACGCCGACACGGTCGGCGTCTTTCAGATCGAGTCGCGCGCGCAGATGAGCATGCTGCCGCGTCTGAAACCGGCGAACTTCTACGATCTGGTGGTCGAAGTCGCGATCGTGCGGCCCGGCCCGATCCAGGGCGACATGGTGCATCCTTACCTGCGCCGGCGCGAAGGACTGGAGCCGGTGTCCTATCCGTCCGAGGCCGTGCGCGAAGTGCTGGAACGCACGCTGGGCGTGCCGATCTTCCAGGAGCAGGTGATCAAGCTCGCGGTCGTCGCCGCCGGCTTCACGCCCGGCGAGGCCGACCGCCTGCGCCGTTCCATGGCTGCCTGGCGCAGGAGCGGCGACATCACCGGCTTCGAACAGAAACTCGTCGACGGCATGCGCGAACGCGGTTACAGCGAACTGTTCGCGCGCCAGATCTACCGGCAGATCCTGGGCTTCGGCGAATACGGCTTTCCGGAATCCCACTCCGCCAGCTTCGCCCTGCTGGTCTATGTCTCGGCCTGGCTCAAATACCACCACCCGGCGGCGTTCACCTGCGCGCTGCTGAACAGCCAGCCGATGGGTTTCTACACGCCCCGCCAGCTCGTCGACGATCTGAAGCGGCACGGCGGCGAGGTGCGGCCGGTCGATGTCTGTTGCAGCGACTGGGAAAGCACGCTGGAAGAAAAAAAGGAAAAAAAGGGGTCGGAGTCGGAAAAAAGGGGTCGGAGTCGAATTTTTTACGCGGCGATATGGTAAGTTCCACATCCCGCAGTAAAAAATTCGACTCCGACCCCTTTTTTCCGGACTCCGACCCCTTTTTTTACGCCGACCCCTTTTTTTCTTCTCCCGCCCTGCGGCTGGGCCTGCACCTGGTCAAGGGACTGTCGCGCGACGGCGCCGGACGCCTGGTCGAGGCGCGGCGCGCGAGACCCTTCGCGCACGTGGAAGACATGGCCGCACGCGCACGGTTGTCGCGCCGTGACATGGAGGCACTGGCCGCCGCCGGCGCACTGTCCTCACTGGCCGGACACCGTTACCGCGCCCGCTGGGCCTGCGCCGCCATCGAATCGCCCTTGCCTTTACTGGCCGGCGTACGCATTGCGGAGGCGATGCCTTTGCTGAAGGCACCGACCGAAGGCCAGGATCTGGTCGCCGATTACAACAGCCTGGGACTGAGTCTGGGGCGCCACCCGCTGGCGCTGATCCGCGCCCGTCTCGACCGCCTGCAACTCCTGAACGCGAGCCAGGTGCGCGCCTGCGCGCACGGCGCCCGGATACGCACCGGCGGCATCGTCACCAACCGGCAGTGCCCGGACAGCGCCTCCGGCGTGGTGTTCGTCACCCTGGAAGACGAGACCGGAATTACCCAGACCATCGTCTGGCGGCAGCTCGCCGAGCGCCGGCGGCGCGTGCTGTTCACCGCGCGCCTCATGGCCGTCACCGGCAAGGTCCAGCGCGAAGGCGAAGTCCTGCACCTGATCGCCGAACGCCTCGACGACCACAGCCATCTGCTGGGAAGACTGGTCACGCGGTCGCGGGATTTTCATTGAGCGCTTTTCTTCAACCCGTTTAACCACAAAGTACACGAAGGTACCCAATCTTATAACCGCAAAGGACGCGAAGGTAAAATACCTCAAACCGCTGAACCACAAAGGACACGAAGGTAAACATTATCAAGTCACCTCCGGCCTAGCCGTCATGCCGGCGGAGGCCGGCATCCAGTCGACGTTGCCGAGATTGAACGGGGGCAATTCCACCTGGCGAACCGCTGTGGATCGCGTCCATTGTCCTGCAACAGACTTGGCAACACCAGACTGGGGATTATTGCCGGGGGCCTCACTGCACGCACCAAGGTCCAGCGTCTCTGGATGCCGGCCTTCGCCGGCATGACGAATCCAAGAAAGGTTCTTTGTTGTTCTTAACCTTTGGTTAAGAGGTAAAGGTGTCTTACTTTGCGTCCTTCGCGGTTAAGCTGAACCCGGACGTTACGGAAATCAACTGACCAGCTGATTCAGATTGAAGATCGGCAGAAGTATGGCCAGGACGATCACCAGCACCACGCCGCCCATGACCAGGATCAGCAGCGGCTCGAACAGGCCCATGATCGCGGCGATCAGCGTTTCGACTTCACGTTCCTGGTTGATCGCCGCGCGCTCCAGCATCTCCTCCAGCTTGCCGCTCGATTCGCCGCTTGCGATCAGGTGGATGGTCATCGGCGGCAGGTAACCGCTCTTGTCCAGGGCCGTGTACAGGCTCGCGCCTTCGCGCACCTTGCGGCTCGCCTCCTCGACCGCTTCGCGCATGGGCAGGTTCGACATGACCTGCGCAGCGATGCGCAAACCCTCGAGCACCGGCACGCCGCTGGCGGTGACGATGCTGAAGGTTCTGGCGAACCGTCCGGCGTTGATACCGCGCACCAGCCGCCGGGAGAGCGGCATCTGCAACAGAAAACGGTGAAAACGGCGCTTCGGCCCCTCGTGCTGGATCATCCAGAAGAAGCCGCCGACACCCGCCGCCACCAACAAGAGCATCCACAGGCCGTAACCGCGCAGAAAATCGCTGACGCCGATCAGCGCGCGCGTCAGCCAGGGCAGTTCCTGGCCGATGTTGCTGAACACCTGAACGACCTGCGGCACGACGTAGGTCATCAGGCCGATCACGACAATGATCGCAACCAATGTCAGCAACGCGGGATAGAACAACGCCAACTGTATCTTCTGCTGCATCTGCTGACGGTTTTCCGAATAGTCGGCCAGTCGCTCGAGCACCACCTCGAGGTGACCGGACTGTTCGCCCGCCGAGACCGTGGTGCGGTACAACTCGGGAAAGACATGCGGAAAATCGCCGAGGCCGGTCGCCAGGGTATGGCCTTCCATGACGCGCGAGCGCACCGCCAGCAGCAGGCTCTGGAGGCGCGCCTTTTCGGTCTGCTGGGATGCCGCCTGCAGACATTCCTCGAGCGGCATCCCCGACCGCACGAGCGTTGCGAGCTGACGTGTGATCAGCGCCAGATCGGTCGCGCTGACGCCGCGTGCGAACAGCTTGCCGCGTTTGCCGGTGCGCTCGTCGCGCTGGCCGCCGGATTCCTTGACATCGAGCGGTGTCCAGCCCTTCTCGCGCAACTGCTGGCGCACCTGGCGCGCGGTATCGCCCTCGAGAACACCTTTCTGTTCCTTGCCGCGGCTGTCCAGCGCGACATAGTCGAAAGCACCCACGGGCCTAACCTTCCTGGCTCACGCGCAACACTTCCTCGATGGTCGTCTCACCGCGCAGCACACGCCGCCACCCGTCATGGCGGATGCTGGGCGAGCGCTTGCGCGCACGATGCTCCAGCGACTGCTCGCTGGTGCCGTCGTGAATCATGGTGCGCATGTGGTCGTCCAGCTCGACCAGTTCATAGATGCCGGTACGCCCGCGGTAGCCCAGTTGATTACAGTCGGGACAGCCGACGGCGTGCTGCAGCGTCGGCGGGTTGGCGGGGTCGACACCCAACAGCGCGCAATCGGGTTGCGACGCCTCATACGCCTCTTTGCAGGTATCGCAGAGTACGCGCACCAGGCGCTGCGCCAGCACGCCGATCAGACTCGACGAGAGCAGAAACGGCTCGACTCCCATATCACGCAGGCGCGTCACCGCGCCGACCGCGCTGTTGGTATGCAGCGTGGAAAACACCAGGTGGCCGGTCAAACTGGCCTGCACCGCGATTTCAGCGGTTTCCAGATCGCGGATTTCGCCGACCATCACCACGTCCGGGTCCTGGCGCAATATCGCGCGCAGTCCGCGCGCGAAACTCATCTCGACCTTGGTGTTGACCTGGGTCTGGCCGATGCCGTCGAGATAGTATTCGATCGGATCCTCGACCGTCATGATGTTGCGGCGCTTGTTGTTCAGGCGTTCGATCGCCGCGTACAGGGTCGTGGTCTTGCCGGACCCGGTCGGCCCGGTCACGAGAATGATGCCGTGCGGCCGGCGGATCAGTTGGTCGATGCGCGCGCGGGTTTCCGACGCCATGCCGAGGTGCTCGAGGTCGAGCCGTCCGGCCTGCTTGTCCAGCAGGCGCAACACCACGCGTTCGCCGTGGCCCGACGGCAGCGTCGAGACGCGCACGTCGACGGCACGCCCAGCGACCCGCAGCGAAATGCGGCCGTCCTGCGGCAGCCGCTTTTCGGCGATGTCGAGCCGCGCCATGACCTTGATGCGCGAAACCAGCAGCGGCGCCAGCACGCGCTGCGGCTGGAGCACCTCGCGCAGCACGCCGTCGACGCGGAAACGGACCACCAGGCGGTTCTCGAACGGTTCGATGTGAATATCGGAGGCATTTTCCTTGATTGCTTCAGTCAGCAGCGCGTTGATCAGGCGGATGATCGGCGCATCGTCTTCGCTTTCCAGCAGATCCTCGGTTTCCGGCAGCGCCTGGGCGACCTGAAACAGATCCAGATCGTCCAGGTCGCCCATCATCTGCATCGCCTCGTTCGAGCCCTTTTCGTAGGTGGTGGCAAGCAGGCCGTCGAATTGCGACTGTTCGGCGTTCTCGAACCGCAAGGGGCGTTTCAGCAGGCGTTTGAGTTCGATCAGCGCCTGCGGATCGGCCGTCGGACTGAGGATCACTCTGGCGAACGCGTCGTTGACGTTGGCGACCAGCACGCCGTGTCGTTTGGCGAACGCGAACGACGGCCGGCTGACGACCGCCGGCTCGGCGGTCAGCTCGCCCTGCGAATCCGCCGGGTTGATATCAATGTCGCCGATCACTTCAGCCATCGCCGTTCGCGGGCGGGGGTTGCGGCGCCGGCGGCGCATCCGACGCCGGCGGCACTTCCGACGCAGGCGAAGTGCCGGAATCGGGCAGCGCCGGCGCATTCGCGTCATGATAGGGGGGCGGCAATTCGAGCAGCTTGTTCAGCTCGGGCAATTTGGGCGCCATCTTGTTCGGCAGAAATTCGACGCCGCGGCCGTGCATTTCGTACTGCTGTGCGCGAATGTAATCGTACTTTTCGGACGTGTAGCCTCCCGCAACGTCCGCGTCGTTCAATATGACCGGGTGCAGGAACACCATCAGGTTGGTCTTGTCACCGTTGGACTGCTTGGACCTGAACAGGTAGCCGAGCAGGGGAATATCGCCAAGCAGCGGCACCTTCTGTTCGGATTCACGCACCTGGTCCTGTATCAGACCGCCGAGCACCAGCACGTTGCCGTTCTCGACCAGCACATTGGTCTTGATCGAACGCTTGTTGGTAATGATGTCGGAGGCTCCGGCCACCGAATTGGCGATCGACGACACCTCCTGCTCGATCTTCATCACGATGGCGTTGCCTTCGTTGATCTGCGGCGTCACCTTCAGCGTGATGCCGACGTCTTCGCGCTGAATGGTCTGGAACGGGTTGCTCGATCCCGACGTGGCGCCGGTGTTGGTGAACGAACCGGTGACGAACGGCACGTTCTGGCCGACGACGATCTCGGCTTCCTCGTTGTCGAGCGTCACGAGCGTCGGCGTCGACAGAATATTGGAATCCGAGTCCGATCCCAACGCCTGCAGCACCACCGCGAAGTCGACGTTGCCGCTGTTGAACTTGCCGCCGCCGAGCAGCAGGCCCGGCGACAAGGCGCCGATGGCGCCGCTGATATCGCTGCTGGTGGCTCCGGCGATCAGCGAACCGAGGGGCGTGCCGGCGTTATTGAAATTGGTTCCGGCGACCGGCGCACCACCCTTGGTATGGCCGTCGACCGCCCATTGCACACCGAGCTGGCGCGCCTTCGACAGTGTCACCTCGGCGATGATCGCATCGACCAGGATCTGCTGGCGGCGGATATCGAGCTGGCGGATGACCGATTCCAGCGACAGCATCAGATCCGGCGGCGCGCTGATGACCAGCGAATTGGTCGACTCGTCGGCCTGGATGTCGAGCTGCTTTTCATTGGCGCCGGCGGCCGCTTCCTTGCCCTTCATTTCTTCCGACTGCGACTTGCCGACGCCGGTCAGCACCTCGACGAGGTCCTTGGCCTTGGCATATTTGAGATAGATCACCTTGGTGTTGCCGCCGCGCTCCAGCGGCGTGTCCAGGTGCGCGATGATCGCCCGCAGGCGCAGGCGGCTGGCGCGATCGCCGCCCAGCAGAATGCTGTTGGTGCGTTCGTCGGCGACCATCGTCGCGCCGCCGCCCTCCATCGACTTCGCCTGACCACCCTCGGCGCGATCGATCGCCGTGAGAATGCGGACGACCTCGGTCGCCGAGGCGTGCTGCAGCGTAATGACCTCGATATCGGTGTCACTGGCCGTGTCGATGCGGCGGATGATGTCCACCAGGCGCTCGACGTTGCTGGCACGATCCGAAATGATCAACACGTTGGTGGCGGGATAGGCCGCCAGATGGCCCTGCTGCGGCACCAGCGGGCGCAGGATCGGAACGAGCTGCGACGCGGAAACGTTGTCGACGGAGACCACACGGGTCACCATTTCGTCGCCCTGGCCGGGCGACTTTGCCGAAGCATTGGGAATACTGTCCTGCTTGGCGTTGACATCGGGAACGATCTTGATCACCGCGCCACTCGGCACTGCGGCGAAACCGTGGACGCGCAGAATCGATTCGAAGACCTGATAGACTTCCTCAGCGTCCATGGGCCGCGACGAAATCACCGTCACCTTGCCTTTGACGCGGGGGTCGACGATAAAGTTGCGTCCGGTCACGTCGGCCACGGTGCTGATCAAGGCGTTGATGTCCGCGTCCTTGAGATTCAACGTCACCGTCTGCGCCACCACCGGCAGGGACCAGGCAAGGCAACAGGCCAGCAGCCAGCGCCGCAGTCTCTTAGTCATTATTGGATTATTCACGGATCTTCCGCTCCCTTACTGTCACGGCCCCGAGGCCGGCAACTGGAAATTCAACGACATTTCCGCGCCGGCGCGCAACAGGGTGACGTTGATGTCTTCGCCATCGCTCAATTCGCGCATCGCCTGCATGCCCTTGGCCGGGTTGTCGATCTGCACGCCGTTGATCGACGTGACGATATCGCCCGGTTTCAAGCCCAGCCGGTCGAGCACGTCCGGCTGGCGGCCGGGTTGCAGCCGAAAGCCGATGAACCGGCCGCCGTCGCGCGCCGGCGTCGCCCGCACATAGTTCATGAACGAAGCGGGCTGCCTGGCGATTTCCTGACGATATTGCTGCAGGGCCTCGCTGCGGTCGGCGTCGCCGTTGTCGAAACCGCTGTTACCCATGTTATCGATGTTGTCGCTATCGTCACTGGGTTCGTCCGAATTGTCCGGCGGCGAATACGCAACCGACATGCCGAGCCCGGCGCTCTCGTCCTTGGGCAACCTGAGCGTCTCGAAGCGCCCGCCGCGTTCCAGAATGATGCGGTCGGCGTGGATCTCGGTCAGCTTCGCGCCGCCGGGCAGCGGATCGCCGATGGAATAACCTTTTTCCTCGCGCCGCGCGTCGGCGACGATGGCGCGCGCCTCCTTCGGATCGTCAAAGGCCAGCACGCCGCTCAGCGTCAATTGCAGGTGCGTGTCGGGTGCATTGACCGGCACCTGAACTGCCTGTTCCACGCGCGACGCCTCGCCAAACAGATGCCAGCCGGCGATCTGGGCCGGATCATGGCGCACCTGGTTCTCAACCGGCGCCGGCGCGGGCAGTGCGACCTCCGGCTGATCCGTCGCCTGAGGCGCGCCGGCGACGAACAGCCAGCTCGCCCTTGCCGCGATCCACGCCAGGATCAGAATCAACACAAGATTGATCCCGGTGACCAGCGCGCGCGAGCGCCCGGCACGCTTGATCTGCCGTATCGCCTGGGGAGGAATAGCCAACGCTGCCATGCGGGGTCGGGAACCTGGGTTATCTGTCTGAATCGATTGGTACAAGTGTAACCTACAGCGGCCGGGACCGGGTCCGTTTAAGACCGCTATCTGATTATTTTAACAACGGAATACTATAGGTTTGATGACTCGGCGGCAAATAGTCGCCGGAAGGCGTCGGTTTCATGAAGAAGTTCGTGGGGGCACACCCTCGCGACGCTGTCCGCGCCTGCGCGGACGCCGCTTGCCGCCGTCTCCGCCGCGCCCGCGACCGGTCGTTTCACGCTGTACCCGAACGCGTGGCTTCAGGTCGGTCGCCAACAGACTGTCGTCGATCGATGACGGCGGGATCGCGAGGCCGATATACTGTTCGATATCCGGCAACGAATAGACATAGCGCTCGCAAGCGAAACTGATGGCATCGCCGTCGGCCCCCAGCCGCGCGGTGCGGCCGATCCGGTGCACATAGTCCTCGGCGTCCTGGGGCAGGTCGTAGTTGATGACGTGGCTTACGCCCGGAATGTGCAAGCCGCGCGCGGCCACATCGGTCGCGACCAGCACCGGCAGGTCGCCCGACTGAAAGCTGGCAAGCAGTGACTGGCGTTTCTTCTGCGGCACGTCGCCGGAGAGAATCGCCGCCTCGAAGCCGTTGCCCTCCAGATAGCCCCAGACGCGGTCGGCATCGTGCTTGGTATTCACGAACACGATGGTGCGGTGCGCGTCGATTCGCCGCAACAGACCGATCAACAGCGGAATCTTCTCGTCGTTCGCCGTGTGATATAGCATCTGGCGCACCCGCGCGGCGGTGACCTGTTCGGGCTCGATCTGAACAAGCTGCGGGTTGTTCATGTACTCGTAGGCCAGCTCGGTCACCCGGAACGACAGCGTCGCCGAAAACAACAGGCCAAGCCGCTTGTCCGGCGACGGGCAGCGTCGCAGCAGGTACCGGATGTCCTTAATGAACCCCAGATCGAACATGCGGTCGGCTTCGTCCAATACCACCACCTGGGCCATGCGCAAGTCGAAGATATGCTGCTTGAAGAAATCGATGATCCGACCGGGCGTGCCTATCAGAATGTCGACACCTTCCGAAAGGGTCTTGCGCTGACGCTCGTAGTCGGTACCGCCGTACGCCAGCCCGAGGGTGAGGCCGGTAAACTCGCCGAGCTGCACGGCGTCCTTGTGAATCTGTATGGCCAGCTCGCGCGTGGGCGCCAGGATCAGACAACGCACCTGATTGGGCCTGCGGTCGGCGCCGGCGGGGTTGCGCAACAGGTGCGTGAAGGCCGCCACCAGGAACGCCGCCGTCTTGCCGGTACCGGTTTGGGCCTGCCCCGCTACGTCGCGACCGGCCAACGCGAGCGGAAGGGTCTTGGCCTGAATAGGTGTACAGTAGGTAAACCCTGCTTTTTCAATGCCTTGCATGACCCGTTCAGGCAAATCGAAGGTATTGAATAGGACGTCGTCGATAGTATCGTTGTGCATGGCGGCTAAGCATAACGGAAATCCCGCTTCGATGGGACTTGCAATTAGCGGTTATTTCAGATGAAATTGAACCATTGCCGATATGGACGCGTCGATCCCCGGCTCCCTACGTCAAACCGCGCTGCCACCGCAGCCCGTAAACTGACCCGAAACCCAAGCGTTCTATCCCCGAAGCGTTAAAACTGGTTGGTCTGGAGGCCTCAAGCGTGAGCGATAAAATCGTTTATTTGACGGACGATTCTTTTCAACAGGAAGTGCTGGACAGCGGCGAGCCCGTCCTGGTTGATTACTGGGCGGAGTGGTGCGGCCCCTGCAAGATGATCGCTCCCATCCTGAACGAGATCGCCGCCGAGTACCAGGGCAAGATCAAGGTCGCCAAGTTGAATATCGACGAAAACCCGCAGACGCCGCCAAAATATGGCATACGCGGTATCCCGACCCTGATGCTGTTCAAGAACGGCAACGTGGAAGCCACCAAAGTCGGCGCACTGTCCAAATCGCAGCTGACCGCTTTCATCGATACCAACCTGTAGCGCCAGACCGGCCATCCCGGTGACAGGTATTCATTCGCAGTCAAATGGATCGGGCCACGACTGCCGCGGAAGCGGCAACTTAATAAAACTTAAAGGAAACCCGAAAGATACCGTTGTAGCCGTTAGCGTACCATGACCACTCACCGCGCCCCGACCATTCCGGCTGCGCACCCCCCATTTTCAACACCTGATTAAACCACAACACGCCATGAATCTGACCGAACTCAAACAGAAACCCGCCGCCGAAATCATTCAGATCGCCACGTCCATGGGCATCGAGGGTGCCCGCTCGCGGAAACAGGATGTGATTTTCTCCATTCTGAAATCGCACGCCAAGAACGGTGAGGACATTTTCGGCGACGGCGTACTTGAAATACTTCAGGACGGCTTCGGGTTTCTACGTTCGGCCGACAGCTCCTATCTCGCCGGCCCCGACGATATCTATGTCTCGCCGAGCCAGATCCGGCGCTTCGGTCTGCGCACGGGCGACACGGTGTCCGGCAAGATCCGCCCGCCCAAGGAAGGCGAGCGTTATTTCGCGCTGCTCAAGGTCAACGACATCAACTACGAGAAGCCCGAAAACGCCAAGACCAAGGTGCTGTTCGAAAACCTGACGCCGCTGCACCCGAATCAGCGCCTGAAGCTGGAACTGGGCAACGGCAGCACCGAAGACATCACGCCGCGCGTCATCGACCTGGCCGCACCCATCGGAAAAGGCCAGCGCGGCCTGATCGTGTCGCCGCCGAAAGCCGGTAAGACGATGCTGCTGCAGAACGTCGCCCAGTCGATCACGACGAATCATCCCGAGTGTTACCTGATCGTGCTGCTGATCGACGAACGGCCCGAGGAAGTCACGGAAATGGCGCGTTCAGTGCGCGGCGAAGTGGTCTCCAGCACCTTCGACGAACCCGCCAGCCGCCACGTCCAGGTGGCCGAGATGGTCATCGAGAAAGCCAAGCGGCTGGTCGAGCACAAACGCGACGTCGTGATCCTGCTCGACTCGATCACCCGCCTGGCGCGTGCTTACAACACGGTGGTGCCGTCGTCCGGCAAGGTGCTGACCGGCGGTGTCGATGCCAACGCCCTGCACCGGCCGAAACGTTTCTTCGGCGCCGCGCGCAATATCGAGGAAGGCGGCTCGCTGACCATCATCGCCACCGCGTTGATCGACACCGGTTCGCGCATGGACGACGTGATCTACGAGGAGTTCAAGGGCACCGGCAACATGGAGATCCATCTGGACCGCCGCATCGCCGAGAAACGCGTCTACCCCTCCATCAACATCAACCGCTCAGGCACCCGCCGCGAGGAACTGCTGACCAGTCCGGACGAGTTGCAGAAAATATGGATCCTGCGCAAGCTGCTGCACCCGATGGAAGAAACCACGGCCATGGAATTCCTGCTCGACAAGCTCAAGGACAGCAAGACCAACAACGAGTTCTTCGATTCGATGAAGCGGTGACGCAGGTTGATTGCGACGGACGCGGAAACAAAATCATTAACCGCCAAGGACGCGAAGAAAAAACAGCTTAACCACAAAGCGCACGAAGAACACGAAGGCTTTCAATATTTGACCGCCAAGCGCCTACTTGACATATCCTTTAGCTGCACCTGGTCCAAAGAGCCGGGATCAGAATAGAATTTCCGCTAATGTTAGAAAATATTGTGCTCTGACCCGAATGGCACTTACTTAACTCTGAATTCAGGGGTTTCGTCATTCCGGCGAAGGCCGGAATCCAGGAAAACTACCACTATTGTAGATTCTGGATCCCGGCCTTCGCCGGGATGACGGCAGTTCTGGGCTTAAGCTAAGTGCCATTCTGCTCTGACCCCGGTTTTTCGTTTGGTCCGAAAAGCGATCGCTTTTTCCTTGGTGTTCTTTGTGTGCCATGTGGTTAATAACCAGGGGACCTTTGCGTCCTTTGCGATTGGATGACTCGTCACCGCCCGATTGCGCGGTAGCCTATATCGGTGCGGTAGTACATATCTTTCCAGTGGAGCTTCCCGGCCAGTTCGTAGGCGCGGCGTTGTGCGTCGGCCACGGAATCGCCGAGCGCGCAGGCGCAAAGTACGCGCCCGCCGTCGGTGACGACCTTGCCATCGACTTCGCGGGTTCCAGCGTGAAACACCTTCATGCCCTCGCCGGTCGCCGCGTCCAGACCCGAGATGACATCGCCCTTGCGGTAGGCGGCCGGATAACCGCCGGCGGCCAGCACGACGCCCAGCGCGGCACGGTCATCCCACTCGGCGTGCACGCGATCGAGGCGGCCGTCGATTGCGGCTTCACAGAGGTCGACGAGGTCGGATCGCAGCCGTAACATGATCGGCTGCGTTTCCGGGTCGCCGAACCGGACATTGTATTCGAGCACTTTCGGGTTGCCGTGCGCATCGATCATCAGGCCCGCATACAGAAAGCCCGTATAGCGCCGGCCGTCGGCGGCCATGCCGCGCACGGTCGGGAAGATGATCTCGTCCATGACGCGCCGGTGCAGCCTGTCGGTGATGACCGGCGCCGGCGAATACGCGCCCATGCCGCCGGTGTTCGGCCCGAGGTCGCCGTCGTCGCGCGCCTTGTGGTCCTGCGAAGTCGCCAGCGGCAACACGTGCTCGCCGTCGACCATGACGATGAAGCTGGCTTCCTCGCCGCGCAGAAACTCCTCCACCACCACCCGGTGACCCGCTTCGCCGAAGGCATTGCCCGCCAGCATGTCACGGCAGGCGGCAATCGCCTCGTCCTCAGTGGCGGCGAGAATCACGCCCTTGCCCGCGGCCAGGCCGTCGGCCTTGACGACGATCGGCGCGCCCTGGGCGCGGATATACCCGATGGCCTGATCAAGATCGGTGAAGTTGCGGTAAGCGGCGGTCGGTATCCCGTGGCGCGCGAGAAAATCCTTAGTGAAGGCCTTGGAGCCTTCCAGCACGGCGGCCGCGGCCGTCGGCCCGAACACGCGCAATCCGGCGGCCCGAAAACGGTCCACAACACCGGCCACCAGCGGCGCCTCGGGGCCGACGATGGTCAGAACGATCGCCCGATCGCGCACGAAGGCTTCAAGCGCAGCGAGGTCTTCCGCCGCGATGGGCACGTTTTCCAGTTTGGCCTCGCGCGCCGTTCCGGCGTTGCCGGGTGCCACGTATACGCGCTCGACGCGCGCGGACTGCGCGGCCTTCCATGCGAGCGCGTGCTCGCGGCCGCCGCCGCCGATGATCAGTACTTTCACTGGCAATCTTCCGCTTATTTTGGAACCGACTTATCAACCGCGAAGGGAAAAACACTCAACCACAAAGTACACAAAGGACACGAAGCAAGAACTGTTTGGCCGGTGATGTTCATGGTGCTTGGCATTGACTGGAGATCAGGTTGAGCGTCGGCGACGAGCCGGTACGATCGTGATCTGCATATCGCCGTGGGAGCGGTTCTACCCGCGAACGGAACCTGATCATCGTGCCAATCATGGGCAATTTCGCCTCTCCAGGTGTTACGACGCGACGCTGAACCGATCGGTATTTTCATGCCCTTTGTGTGCTTCGTGTACTTTGTGGTTGAGTGTCTTTCCCCTTCGCGTCCTTCGCGTCCTTCGCGGTTATGAGATATGAAAGCCCGATCTCACCGACACAAGCATCAATGACGGAAGTGGCGCATGCCGGTGAACACCATGGCCATGCCGTGTTCGTCGGCGGCGGCGATCACTTCCTCGTCGCGCATGGAACCACCGGGTTGAATCACCGCGGCGATGCCGGCAGCGGCAGCCTGGTCGATGCCGTCGCGGAACGGGAAGAAGGCATCGGAAGCCATGACCGACCCCTTGACCTCGAGGCCGGCGTGCCCGGCCTTGATGCCGGCGATGCGGGCGCTGTTGACCCGGCTCATCTGGCCGGCGCCGACGCCGATGGTCATCGTGTCCTTGCCGTAGACAATGGCGTTGGATTTGACGAACTTGGCCACGCGCCACGCGAACATCAGGTCGCGCATCTCGCCGGGCGTGGGTTCCTTCACCGTGACCACCCGCGTTTCCTTCACCAGCGCGAGGTCCGCGTCCTGCACCAGAAGCCCGCCGTTGACGCGCTTGAAATCCAGGCGCGGAGCGGCTTCGCCCCAGTGTCCGCAAGCCAGCACGCGGACATTCTTCTTGCCGCCCAACACGTCCAGCGCGTCCGGCGCGACATCCGGTGCGATGATGACCTCGACGAACTGGCGTTCGACGATGGCCTCGGCGGTGCGCGCGTCCAGCGTCCGGTTGAACGCGACGATGCCGCCGAAGGCGGATTCCGGGTCGGTGCCGTAAGCGCGGTCATAGGCCTCGAGCAGATTCGCGCCGAGGGCGACGCCGCACGGATTGGCGTGCTTGACGATGACGCAGGCCGGACCTTCGCCGAACTGCTTGACACATTCCAGCGCCGCGTCCGTATCCGCCACGTTGTTGAATGACAATTCCTTGCCCTGCAACTGGCGCGCGGTCGCGACCGACACCTCGGCCGCGCGCTGTTCGACGTAGAAGGCGGCACCCTGGTGCGGATTTTCGCCGTAGCGCATCGTCTGCGCGCGCCGGTATTGCAGACTCAGCGTTTGCGGAAACGCGGATCGGGCGCCGTCGTCGCCGATGCCGCCCAGATAGTTGGCGATGGCGCCGTCGTAGCGGGCGGTGTGTTCGAAGGTCTTGACCGCGAGGCGGAACCGCGTCGCGTCGCTGACGGCGCCCTGCGCGGCGTCCATCTCGTCGAGCAGCGCGGCATAGTCGCTCGCATCGACCACGGCGGCCACGGCGGCGTGATTCTTCGCCGCGGCGCGCAACAGGGCCGGGCCGCCGATGTCGATGTTTTCGATGGCATCTTCCAGCGTGCAATCGGGCGCCGCGACAGTCTGCTCGAAGGGATAGAGATTGACCGCCACCAGGTCGATCGGCGGGATACGCTGTTCGGCCATGACCCCTTCATCCGTGCCGCGCCGGCCGAGTATGCCGCCGTGAATTTTCGGGTGCAGTGTCTTGACGCGACCGGCCATCATTTCCGGGAAACCGGTGTAGTCGGACACCTCGATGACCGGCACGCCGCCGTCCGCCAGCAGCCTGGCGGTACCGCCCGTGGACAATATTTCGACGCCACGCCCGTGCAGCGCGGCGGCAAATTCCAATATACCCGACTTGTCCGATACGCTGATCAGGGCGCGCCGAATTTTTTTCATGGCCGTTATTCCGGTTGCGAGACGATAGGAACTGCCGAAGCGATTGTGCGCGCGGCGGATTCCGCAACGGGCTCCAAGCGAAAACGTGCTGCGGGATTTGAGTGACATCTCTGCAGAGCGGGCGAGCCCGCCCGCGCATCGACGGACTCAAATCAGGGCGTATTGCTTGAGCTTCTTGCGCAGCGTGCTGCGGTTGATGCCCAGCGCCTCGGCCGCGCGCGTCTGGTTGCCCCGCATGTGCAGCATGACGCTTTCCAGCAGCACTTGTTCGACTTGCCCGATCACCATGTCATAAATCCCTTCGGCCCGATGACCTTCCAGATCGTGAAAATACAATTCCATCGCCGACTGCACGCAGGCACGCAGCGGCTGTTTGCGCCGCTCGTTCAACGGAAGACGTTTTCCCAGTCCCAGCCCCTCACCGCTCAGCAACGCTGCGTTCATGCCGCCACCCCCTGTTGATCCATCAGCGTATTGAAATAACCGTCCACCAGCGCCATTTGCCGATCCGCAGACTCGGTCTGATTGACCGCCTGACGGAACACTGCGCCATCGACCCGGCCCTTGCTGTACCAGGCGATGTGCTTGCGCGCGACGCGCACACCGGCGTGCTCGCCGTAGAAACCGTAGAGATTGATAATATGCTCTTTCATTATCGCGCGAATTTCCTCCAGTGTGGGTTCTGCGGACCGCCCGCACGTCGCCAAGTGGTGTTGAACTTCCCGGAAAATCCACGGCCGCCCCTGGGCGGCGCGACCGATCATCACTGCATCGGCGCCGGTTGCCGCGAGCACGTCGCGTGCCTGTTCCGGTCCGGCGATATCACCGTTGGCGATTACCGGAATCGATATTCGTTGTTTGACTTCGGCGATGGTGGCGAATTCGGCGTCGCCACTGAACCCGCAGGCGCGCGTGCGGCCGTGAATTGCCAGCGCCTGCACGCCGGCATTTTCGGCGATTCGCGCGATGGCAACCGCGTTGCGGTGATCCTTGTCCCAACCCGTGCGTATTTTCAGTGTGACCGGCACATCCACGGCCGCAACCACCGCGTCGAGGATCCGGCCGACCAGTCGTTCATCGCGCAGCAGCGCGGACCCGGCCATCCTGTTGCAGACTTTCCTGGCGGGACAGCCCATGTTGATATCAATGATTTGTGCGCCGTGCCCCACGTTGAAGCGCGCGGCGTCGGCCATCGTCGCCGGTTCGGCGCCGGCTATCTGTATCGATCGGGGTTCGGGCTCGCCGTCGTGGTCGATGCGTAAAGCGGTCTTTCTGCTGCCGCGCAGTGCCGCATCGCTGGACACCATCTCCGATACGGCAAGGCCCGCTCCCATTCGCCTGCAGAGCAACCTGAAGGGTCGATCGGTGACGCCGGCCATCGGCGCGAGGATCAACCGACTCTGTAGCTGATAGGGTCCGATTCGCATCGTGGGTCAATACAGAAATCAACGTTCCTGGAGTGACAAGGGCCGCTAATGATACGCATTGGAACGCAGTGTGAAAAGCGCTGAAACAAAGAAATTTCGCGGGTACCGCAAACTGGAATGTCACACGACGAACCTTGACGCGAGGCTGAAAATCAGCCTCGAAATGTCAATGTGGCGCTACCCGCAACGATCGCAATTATTGCACTCGCGCACAATGATTTTCGAAACTGGCGTGATTCATTGATTCATCAGGCAAACCGGTGCGCCCGCTGCGGGCGTGGCCGGAATTTGCACAATGTCAATTTGGCACACTGCGGCAAACGGAGGTCAATCAGACGATGGCGTGGAAACAAGTCGGGAGAAATTGGCACTCTTTTCCCAAATGAAAATGTCGGGGCGCAGCGACAATGCAATCGCTGATCCGGTCGCGTTGCCGGCAAAGGATGGCGCTCGGCGTATTCAAGTGAAGGCTTGCGGGTCTTCGCCGTATTGCGTTGGGACCCGATCGGAGCAGCCCGCATTTCCCACCGGCTTCCTGCTGCGACGGAACCGGGTGGGAAATGCGGGCTAAAGAAAATCGAACTGGTAAGACACCGCGCTCTTGCCCGGGTCGACCACTTCGAGCACGAGCCGCGTTTTTTCGCCGGGCGCCATGCCCCGCGCCACCCCGGACTTCGGGGAAAGATAGTCATCCGGGGTGAACCGGCGCACCGCTATCGGAGTGCCGGAAACATCGGAAAACGTCACTTCGAGAATCGGCCAGGCCTGCGCGAATGCGGCCTCGTTCACGAATGTCGCGCTGATCAGCAAAGCGTCCTTCACGCGCGGGTGATTGCGCACCTCGCGTTCCAGTATTTCCAGTTGGGCGACATCGTGGCGCAACGGGAGGTCGCAACCCAGCACACGGCAATAGCGCTCCAACCAGGGGCGCCACGCATCGCGTGCCGCGAACTCGTAGCGCTGCTTCCAAACGTATTGTCCGGCCAGACCGGCAACCAGCAACAGGCAGGCGGCGAGCGCGAGCCAGGTCCTGCCCCGCGGTCCGCGGGCCGCGAGGTAGTCATCGTCGAAGGCATGATGCAGAACCGCCGCCGGCTCGGCGGATGTCGCGAGCGTCACGGGTTCGCCCGACACCAGCTCACCGATGACCGGATTGGCGTGAAGGTCCGCATCGATAAAACGATTATCGGTGGGCGACGATGGCTCGCATTCCTCCCGATGCACTGGCGACGCTTCGTCCTCGACGGCCTCGACACTGTCCATGCGCGCCAGCGCCGATGCCACCAGCCCGCCGATGTCGCGACCGGCGGCTTCGAACCTGCGCACGGCAGCGGCAGCCTCTGCGCGGGATTCGTACAACGACACCGTCGCATCGAACAACGTGTGGCAACCGCCGCAACGCACGCGCCCCTGCGCAACGCTCAGGTGCGCACTGCGTATTCTGAATACATCACGACACGAGGGACAGACAACGAACATATCGATTCCGATTTCCCTAAACGGCGTCTTGCCGGGCTCCCACCAGACCACAACCCGCAGGTTAACGTCAACTCTTCGTTTTTCTTGACAAAACCGGTTGACCACGCGCCCGGCGCCGGCCGCCGACGCTTAGCCATCCGTCCAGTTCGACGGGCGCGTCGAGTTCGAACCCGGGCCGGTACGCCGCGGCAACCGTCGCGTGCTGCCCGGCCAGTATCCCGGACAATACAATCCGACCCTCCGGTTTCACCAGACCGGTCAGTGTCTCGGCCAGCATCACAAGCGGATTGGCGAGGATGTTCGCCAACAGAACGTCGGCCTGCAATCGCGCACGCAACGCGCCAGGCAGCGCCGTCGACAAACGCACATCGACGCCATTGCGGCGCGCATTGTCATGGGTCGCCAGCAGCGCCTGCGGATCGATGTCCACTGCTGTGACCTCGCGCGCGCCCAGCTTCAGCGCCGCAATGCCCAGCACGCCCGAGCCGCAGCCGTAATCCAGCACCGTCAGTCCCGCCGGCGGGTGCGCGTCCAGCCATTCCAGGCAGAGGCGCGTGGTTGCGTGGGTGCCGGTGCCGAACGCGAGCCCCGGGTCCAGATCGACGATCACCGGCCGTTCGGCCTGCCGCGGGCGCATCCCGGCCGGACAGATCCACAAGTGCCTGCCGAAGCGCATGGGCCGGAATCCGTCCAGCCAGGCGCGCTCCCAGTCCCGGTCCGCGAGGGTTTCGATGTGCAGCCGCTGCGCCACGGCCGCGCCAAACTCAGCGCCGACCTGCGCGGCCAGCGCCCGGCCGTCGGCGTCGGCGTCGAACAAGGCGATCACGCGCGTCGCCGACCACAGTGGCGTGGTCCCGGGATCGGGTTCGTACAAGGGCTGATCGGCCGCGTCCTGGAAGGTGACGGACAGCGCGCCGCGGGATTCGAAAAACGCGGAAAGCGACTCGGCATCGATCTCGCCGGCTTCGACAGACAGTTGCAACCAGGACATCGTTGTCAGGCTCAGGTATATAGCCGCCGGGCTGCCATTGAGGCACCTGACCGCTTCACCGCGCAGGCACGCCTTCGCGTGCCAGGAAATCTTTGCCTAATCATTGCATCAACGTAGGTATGAGCTGAGACACGAAACCCAACGCCGGAACGCTGATCGTTGGACTTCGCTGCGCTCAGCCCATCAGCCTACGCATGCGTATTGAATTTCACCCGCTGTGAATTCCACCCACAGGGCCGTTACCCGCCCTGCAACCCGTAAACAACGGGGTTTGGTCAATCCCGGCGGGTTCTCTTATGTAACTGGCCCGAGGTTGGCCCAATGGTTCTCCCGACCGCGAAACCGGCATGCTCAGTCCCGCCCCAGTTTCTTCTCCAGATAGTGAATGTTGGTGCCGCCAGCCATGAACGCCGGATCGCTGCAGATATCCTGGTGCAGCGCGATGTTGGTCTTGATGCCGTCGATCACGATTTCGGAGAGCGCACCGCGCATCCGCGCCAGCGCCGACTCACGAGTGTCGCTGTGTGCAATCAGCTTGGCGATCATCGAGTCGTAGTATGGCGGCACCTTGTAGCCGTTGTAGATGTGCGTGTCGACGCGGATGCCGGGACCGCCCGGCGCGTGATACTGGGTGATGGTGCCCGGCGACGGCAAGAAGTTCTTCGGATCTTCCGCGTTGATGCGGCACTCGACCGCGTGTCCCGTCCAGCGTATGTCACTCTGTTTGAACGACAGCCCCTCGCCGGCCGCGATGCGCAACTGCTCCTTGACGATGTCGATGCCGGTGATCATTTCCGTGACCGGATGTTCGACCTGTATGCGGGTGTTCATCTCGATGAAATAGAAACCGCCGTCCTCGTAGAGGAACTCGAACGTGCCCGCGCCGCGGTATTTGATCCGGCGGCATGCATCGGCGCACCGTTCGCCCATCTCCTCGCGCTGTTTCCGGCTGATGCCCGGCGCCGGCGCCTCTTCCACCACCTTCTGGTGACGGCGCTGCATGGAACAGTCGCGCTCGCCCAGATGGATGGCGTTTCCCTCGCCGTCGGCCAGGACCTGGAACTCGACGTGACGCGGATGTTCCAGGAATTTCTCCATGTAGACCGTGCTGTCGCCGAAGGCCGCCTGGGCCTCGGCACGGGTCACCGAAATCGCGTTCAACAGATTGGGCTCGGCGTGCACCACGCGCATGCCGCGCCCGCCGCCGCCGGCGGCGGCCTTGATGATGATGGGATAGCCGATCTTGCTGGCGAGCTTCACGTTGGCCTGTGGGTCGTCGCCCAGCGGTCCGTCGCTGCCCGGCACGCAGGGCACACCCGCTTCTTTCATGGCGCGAATGGCGGCCACCTTGTCGCCCATCATGCGGATCGTCTCGGCGCGTGGACCGATGAATACGTAGCCGCTCTTTTCAACCCGCTCGGCGAAGTCGGCGTTTTCGGCTAGAAAACCGTAGCCGGGGTGAATGGCCACCGCGTCGGTGACTTCGGCGGCGGCGATCAGTACGGGAATGTTCAGATAGCTGTCGGCCGAGCGCGGCGGCCCGATGCAGACCGACTCGTCGGCCAGCAGTACGTGCTTGAGATTGCGGTCGGCTTCGGAGTGCACGGCCACCGTCTTGATACCCAGCTCGCGGCAGGCACGCAGGATCCGCAGCGCGATTTCGCCGCGGTTGGCGATAACGACTTTATCCAGCATGGCCCGCCCGACCTATTCGATGACGAACAGCGCCTGGCCGTATTCGACCGGCTCGGCATTTTCGACCAGTATGGCGGAGACCGTCCCGGTCTTGTCGGCCTCGATCTGGTTGAGCATCTTCATCGCCTCGATAATGCACATCGTGTCGCCGACGCTGACCCGCTGCCCGATTTCGACAAAGGCCGACGCACCGGGCGACGGCGCACGATAGAAGGTGCCGACCATGGGCGACTTTACGGTGTGACCGGCGGGAACCGTGCTGACGGCGGCCGGCTCGGCAACCACCGCAGGCGCTGCGGCGGCCGGCGCTGCAAAGTAGGGCGCGGCCTGGAATGCCGTGGGGGTGCCGCCCATGTAGCGGCTGATGCGCACCGCCTCCTCGCCCTCCTTGATCTCTATTTCGGCGATACCGGATTCTTCAAGTAATTCAATGAGTTTTTTGACTTTTCGTATATCCATGATGCCTCGTAACCCGCTTGCCACGCGTTAGGGGGATAGGTCGAATGCGAAACCGGAACAGAACTGGCCGGCAGTATAACCGCAATGTTGCGTGAGTGTTAGGGATTTGACGCGATAATCGCCAAATGAGCGGCTAAGAGCGGCTTTCTTCGAGCCTGGCGACGGCCGCGCGCAAGGCCAGTTCATACCCGACCGGACCCAGGCCGGTGATCACGCCGGCGGCGATGTCCGAGAAATAGGACTGCTTCCGGAATTCGTCGCGGGCATGCAGGTTGGACAGGTGCACTTCGATGAAGGGAATCTGCACCGCCAGCAGAGCGTCGCGCAGCGCCACACTCGTGTGAGTGAACCCCGCCGGGTTGAAGATGATGAACTCGACATCCTCGTGCGGCGCGGCATGGATCTGATCGATCAGCTCGTGCTCGGCGTTGGACTGAAAGGTCAGCAACTGCACGCCGGCATCGCCGCCCAGCGTCTGCAGGCGCTGATTGATGGCGTCGATGGTCAGCGCGCCATAGTGACGCGGCTCGCGCGTGCCGAGCAGGTTGAGGTTGGGACCGTTGAGGATGAGGATCTTCGGCATGCGGGTATTCTATGTCAGCGGATGCGAAATACCAGCGGTTTGTGCCGCCGGAATTCGCTGACGGATTTCAGCGATCGCTACGCTTCGTCATCACCGTGCATAACTCGTTATCGGCGATCGGACGGTCAGGATATCCGCTCAATAAAGAAGCGGCCGTGACTTCACGGCCGCTTCGTCTTGCTTGCAAGATCCTGCCGTCAGTGCGATTTGCGCGGCAAGCGCCTGCGCATGACACCCAACCAGGCAAGGAACCCGCCGAGCAACCACCACTCGCCGTGCCGCCGCAGGTTGGATGACGACGTCACATCCATAACGCAACCGCCCGAACTCTTGATGCTCTTCGGCACGGGGCCGTTGCCAGCGCCCGTTCCCGGATCCGACACACTGCCGTTGCGCGAACCGTCCGAATCGTTCGGGCCGCCATCAGTCACGCAGATACGGACACAGTCGTCGCCCGCGACAAGCCCCGCGTTGTTGTCCCATACGCCATCACCCGGGCCGGGACAAACCCCGGCGACACGCATCGTCGAGGCCAGTTGATTGCTGGCACCGACATTGAAGTCCCGCCAACCGTTGGACGCGGTGTACTTGCGATAGATCGGGGCTGTCGGCAACACCTTGGCCTGCGGCAAGACGACACAGACCGTGTCGCCCGCCCCGAGCCCGTCGACGCGCCAATCAAAGATGCCGCCGCCAGAGTGGCCAAGACCAGTGACGTCATTGAGACGATCATGGTAGTTGGTCGTTGCCGTTCCGCCGGAACCACCGACATCGCGGATGTCGGATTCGGTCACGGTGAACGTGTCGCGTCCGTCCGCGAACGCTGTGTTTCCAAGCTTCATCACGCCAGCGTCACTGACAATATCGCCGAGGGCCGGATTACTGTAGTCAACGCGGTTGCGGGTGGGATCGACCGTACCGTCGATCGGATCGAGGTAATCGGGAATTCCGTCCTGATCGGAATCGCCGACCCCTTCGACGTTGTCCGGAATTCCGTCGCCGTCCGTGTCCCCGGTGCCCAACGCCGGATTGGTGGCAAACACCTGAAGCAGCAACTGTCCGTTGGTAATATCAGTGCCGTCCGACACCGCGACGTTGAGCGGATAGATGCCGTCCGCCAGCCCGCTCGGATCGAACACGAAGGCCGCGCTGGTACTGCCGCTCGTCGGCGTGATGCGGCTGTCGGAACCACTCCAATCATAGGTCAGCGGATCGCTATCCGCATCCGATGCGGTGACCGTCGCTGTGACCGGGCCGTCGCCGGTGACAATGACTTGTGCCGGCCCCGCGCCCTGTGAGGCCCCCAGCGAATCGATCACCGGCGCATGGTTGATGGTGATCGGCGTTGGATCGACCTTGACGATACCCTCCAAACGCCACTGCGAGGTAAAGTTCACGAACTGCGCCGTCGGATCCTCGATCGAGGTAATCAGGTGAGACCAGACCATGCGGTAAGCGAAGGTCGTGGGGTCGGCGTCACCGTCGTCGAAGATCAACGTGCTCAAAGTTCCCTCGTCGGGATCGAGGAAGAAATTATTCGCCTGCGGAGACTGGTAGGCGCCGCCGAACGGGAAACTGGTGATCGTCATCGCGACCGGCTGCCCACCGGAGACGGACACGTAGCCGGACGGCGGATTGGCGGCTTCGCTCGGTGGATCAAAGGTAAGCGGAACAAACGGGAAGCCTGCGTAGATGAAGCCGGGGCTGATCTGCGCTGTGATCGCGTCGGGCGACGGCGTGGGCGGTGTCGGCTGGTAGCTGCCGAAGCGGACCCCGATGGGTTGGCCGGTGCCCGTATCGATATCAAGGCCTGCTCCCGGGATCGTCGTGTTTGTGGCGTTGCCGTCGGAAGAGAAGCGGGTTGTACTTGCCTGTCCGCTGCACGCCACGTCGATCTGGGAGGATGGATCAAACTTGAAGCAGCCTGCGATACCGTCCTGGCCCAGCGCATTCGTCTGATCGAGCACATCCGTTACGGTCATACTGACGATTGCGAAATTCTGCGATTGCGACGGGTCGAAGACCGTGATGGTCTGCGTGACCGGCGTCGCCGCATTGCCGGCGCTGTCCTGACAGGTGAAGGTAATAACGGTGTCACCCGCCACGCTCGTATCGACGGTCGCCGGACTGAACTGGACATTCGCCGTAATGTCGACGGAACCTGTGTCGATCGGGTTGGTATCCGAACACGTCGTAGGCGGACTGTTCACCGTGAACGAGCTGTTGAGGGGGATGGTCTGCTGCGCGGCGCCGCCCAGGGTAAGCACCGGCGCGGTTGTGTCCGCAATCACATTGACGTCGCGCGTCGCGGTCGTCGGACCATTGCCGGCCGAATCGGTGCAACTGAACGTCAATGTCGTCGTGCCCGGTGTGTTGGTATCGATCGTAGCCGGATCGGGCGATACGGTAAACCCGGGATTACCGACTGTACCAAACGCGATGTTGCCGTCGAAATCGTCGCTGCAGGTCGCGCCAGCGTCGGTGTACGGCAAGCCAATCAAAATATCGACACTGGTGCCGTCTGCAGCGTCATTGCGGCCGTCGCCGTCAACGTTGGTCTGCGCATCCAGCGTAATGATCGGTGGCGTTATATCCGTGCCGCTTACATTGATGGTACGGGTCACCGGCGTCGCGTTGTTCGTCTGCGAGTCCATGCACTGGTATTCGCAGGTATGCGTGGTACCGTTGCTGCCCGAGTCGGCCAAGTCGCAGTTCGCGGCCGCAGAACCGTCCAGCAGCACACTGATTGAGCCGGAAATGTCGCCGTCCACCGTATCCAGGCAGGTTGCACCTGGATCCGTGTACGCAGAGCTCGGCGCGACGCTGATGGGATTAGCACCCAGAGCCGTCAAAACCGGCGCGGAATCCTGCACCGTGAGCGTCCCTTCAAGTATCCACCGCGAGGTGAACGAGGTGAATGCAAGAGACGGGTCTTCCGCCGACGTGATGTCGTGCTTCCAGCGGAACGCAACGTCGAACTGGTTGCTGTTGGGCGCAACCTGGTTCATCCAGAGCACCTCGAACGTGCCAGGGTCGGGTGGCAGCAGGAAGTTCGTACTCCCGCCAAAGTTGCCGCCGAAATCCAGGTTTGTGACATTCAGATTCCGGTTCACGTCGATGTCAGCAACAAACCCGCCGCCGTACGTGAAGGGGATGAAGGGCGCACCGCTGAAAAGGAACCCGGTGGAGAAGCTGCCGGTAGGGTTGGCAGCGCCTTGGCCGAGAAGTACGCCCGTGCCGGCGTCGCCGGTGAACAGGGATGCGCCGGAGTACGTCGTCAGATTGATGTCGCCAAACTTGAAGGCGCCAGCGCGGCTGTCCAGGGTGGAGCTGTAGCTGTTGGCGGCATCAGCGGTATTTGAGCCCACGTCCTGAATCTTAAGCCCGGTGACCGGGTCGGCCTGCGCGGTAATGGCGGTTGCGCCGAGAGCAGCGGCGACCGCGCGGCATACGAGAGTTACCCTGTTGCTTGATTTATTCATGTGCGTAATTCCTGGTCAGAAGTCGGATTAAGCTGTCGGCGATGTCCTGTGCAAGCCATTGTCAAAGCTTGTAGGAGTACGTCACCTCGACTGAGTCCTGATGCATCTGCAAATCCATATTGCCTGGTCCGCTAAAGTCGGAGTTCGGGAAGAACTGGTCGAACTGGCCCCCTGAGTTGGCGACGCCGCTCTCTTTATTGTCGAACGCGTGCACGTAAGTCAGGCTCCATTCGTCGTTGGGGCTCGAGCGATAGATCGCACCCAGGCCCAGATGCCACTCCGTGACCGCCGGCGCCAGCGCGCTGAACAGCAGTTGGTCCTTGGGCATCGGCGACTTGCCGTAGTTGACGCCCATGGTCAGGTCCAGTTTGGGACTCATTTTGTATTTCAGGCCGAGTTTGTAGATGAGCTGGTTATCCCAGCCGAAGCCCGCGCCGTTGCCGTCGCCCAGAAACCCTTTCTGGAGTGAAAGCTGCTCGATCGGGTTGCCGATGGCGTTGACGTCGCTGTACATCACGTACAGGACGTCGAACGCGATATCGAGTGTCTTGGTGGGGCGCAGCACGAGACCGCCCCCGAACTGCGCCGGCAGGTTCATGCGGCCCTGATCCGCAAACAGGCCCGCATACTTCTTAAACGTGGTGTGGTACAGCTTCGACTGCGCGGTCAGCCCGATACCCAGCCACTTGGCCGGATTCCATTTCCAGCCGGCCTTCAGCCCCCATCCGAAGTTGTAGTCGTTGCCGACGTTGGTCAGGTGATCCGGATCGGTGCTGAACGGCTTGAACACGCCCAGACCGAACGCGCGGAACTGGCTGATCGAACCGACCAGCGCGGCGCCGATGGCGTTGTTCCTGGTCACCTTGTACGCCAGACCCAGCGACAACTGCGCGTTGATGTAGTTGACCCCCAGCGTGTCGCCGACATCGGTGCGGCCGACCGGGTTGAAAAAGTTATAGCCGTTGGGAGCGAGGCGGTCGTAACGGGTGCCGCCGCCGCCGGCGCCGACGAAACTGAAGCCGATGGTCATGTCGCGGTTGAAGCGATACAGTGCGGCGAGGTCCGGAATCAGATACAGATTCGCGGCGCTCTGGTATTCGACCGGCGCACCGGCATTGGGTGCGGGCCGGTTGTCGGGAATGGTGGCGCCGCGGATGGGCTTGAACAGCATCGCGTCGACATCGACTTCCAGCGTGCCGACATCCAGCTCGGCGATGCCGGCCGGATTCATGTGAAAGCCGATCGCATCTTGCGTGTAACCGATGCCCACGCCGCCCATCGAGCGCGACTTGGCACCGTAACCGATCAGATACATACCGTTGGTGGCCAACACGGTGGACGGAATTGCAACAGCAATGCTGACTGCGCACGCAAGCGCGCTGCGGATAGAGCCCATCTTGAATCCTCCGTTATCTAAAGTATTCGCCATCGACAGCACAGACGCGCCCGACGGCAAACGCGTGGATACGTCCCCGGCGCAGCCGACGCGTTTATATCCTTTTCGCCCTGATGACCGGGTGCAACCGCTTTGCGTGTCCCCGGTTCAGGGAAAAGCGGCGAAATTTTTTTTCACCGTTATTATCGCACCGATTTTGCAGTATTTCGCCGCATCCGGTCTTTGTCAAGACAAGATTTGCAGCTTGAACAGAGCACATTGCGCGCAGGTCTCGGCGGCGGCGAACGCGAGATTCCGCGATCGACGCGCAGACGTAGGCACGCAAACATATTAACAACTGCTGATATGTTAGCGCACGTGATCCGACTGGCGACAAGAACGACGGGGCGCTTCTGCAACGCAATTCACTCAGGGCATGTCCGATCAGGTACTGAAGCGTCATGCCGGCGAAGGCCGCGATCGAGTTGTTTCAGTGCGCTGGACGCCGGCCTTCGCCGGCATGACGACTTGGTCGAAATATTCCTTGGCCTTTGAACGCGCCCGATCTGACGTCCGGTGTCGAGGCGAGGTTGCCGGCGTGCCGTCCGAACATCGAGCACCTGTACGATGCCAAAAAAACGGGGGCTGAAAATTCAGCCCCCGTTCCTTTCTACTGCAACCTGTACGATTCAGTCACGCGTTGCGCATGACCGCACCGACAAGCTTAGCCCTTACGCGCTTTGCGCCGACGGGCAACACCCGCCATACCCATCAGGCCCGAACCGAACAGCCAGGCGGCTGCCGGAACCGGAACCGGGCTGGTCGTGGTGCCGGTGGGGGCGCCGCAAGCGGCACCGGCATTGCCGGCGGTCGAGGCGCAACCTTCCAGCACCCAGCGCGGCGGTAAGCGTCGTGAAATCAGCGAGGGGTCTTCCGTCGACGTAATGTCATGGCTGCCAGCGGAAGGCCACGTTATAGTCGCTAGCTGTTCGCTGTCGCCCTGCGTCCATAGAACCTCCAACGTGCCCGAATCCGGCGGCAGATGAAGTTCGAGCCACCACCGTAGTTGCCGCCCCAGTCGAGCGTGCTGATGCTCAATACACCGCCGGTGATGTCGGCAACGAAGCTTGCCCCGAAGGTGAAAGGAACGAACGGGTAAGCTGCTGAACCCGAAGCCGGTACGAGAAGCTGCCCGTCGCATTCGCCGCACCGCCACCCACCAATGTGCCCGTGCCAACGTCGCCGGTGAACAACGAGGCGCCCGCGTAACTGACGACGTTGATCGGTGCCGAACTTGAAGGCACCCGACCTACCGTCCGGCGTGGAGCTGTAGGAAGCCGGCGGCGTTGCGGTGTTCGAACCCACGTCCTCGATCGTCAGACCGGTCACGGACGCGGCGTTCGCCACACCGGCGCGTCACGCCCAGGGCGGCAACGACGGCTGAACTGACTACTGATTTTTTCATTTAAATTTCCTCCAACACGAAAATCATTACTGTATAGATCCGTATAGATCCCAAAAACGTAACAAGCGAGATCACATGCGCATGTTTACTAGGTCGTTACAAAATCCTGCCCGATTTTCGGGCACTGGACGCGTGTTTTGGAGCAAGTCCTGTGCCATAAAATATCATTTCCAATATATATCAACTAAGTTATGCTCGAATGTACGCCTGCTGAAGCCGCGTCACCGAATGGGGCGTTGTAAATTATATCGACAGAATTCTTTCCCAATTTTGCCGGGCATCTTCCGGAAGATGCTTCTTAAACATCTGATCCATATCAAATATAGATGCCCCCCACGAAAGTAAAGTTTTCAGACACCGGTTGACGCTTTACCCCAACCCATTCATCAAGCTCGATTTAACTCCAGATTCAAGGCCGTGGACGCCTCGCCGGCGCCTATCCACGACGTTCGCGTCAGCCGATCAAGTCCCCGCTCGTGCAAAGCGAAACCAGGCCGGGCGCGGTGCCGAAACGGTGCTCGCAACCGGCCACTACTTCCGCCGCCGATCGCTCTGCATAATACGGGTTCCGATCAACACGCCGAGCTACCGGCAGGTGCGGCAGCCCATCTACCGATCCTCGGTCGGCCGATGGATAAACTACCGGCGCCACTTCGCGCCGCTGCTGCCGGTACTGCAACCCTGGATCGACCGGTTCGGCTACGGCGACGAAAACTGACAAGGCCCCCGCGATGCCCGACAATTCCACGATGAAAGACGCGCAGGCACTGACCGACGACGCCATGCAGCTTCTCGAAGCCGGCCGGCCACTGGACGCCCGCGCGCTGTACGCGGACATCTGCCGGCTGACACCCGGCGATCCGGACGCCTGGCTGATGGCCGCGGCCATCAGCGGCGATCTGGGGCTGGCGGACGAAGCGCGCGGTTTCCTGCAACGCGCGCTGGCGCTCGATCCGGTGTTTCCCGACGCACACCTGGCGCTGGCCACGCTCCACCACCGCGAGTCGCAACTGCGACCCGCGCTGGCCGAGTGCGACCTGGCCTTGCAGGCGGACCGGGAATTCGCCGAAGCCTGGCTGCTCAGGAGCGCCGTGCTGGGCGCAATGGGTCGCTTCGCCGAGGCGGTGGACTGCGCGCGCAGGACGCTGGCGCTGTGGCCGGACTGCGCGGACGCCTGTGTCAACCTCGGCAACGGCCTGGACGCCATGGGTCAGCGCGAGCCGGCGATCGAGGCCTATCGCCAGGCGCTGGCGCTCGATCCCAACCTGCACGCAGCCTACGCCGGGCTTGCCGAAGCGCTGGTCAACCTGGGCCGCACGGACGAAGCCGCCGCGTGCTGCGCGAAAGCGGTCGAACTCGCACCGGGCGATCCGGCCTGCCTGCGCGCGCAGGCGCGCGTGCTCCAGCAACAGGGGCGCAACGAGGACGCGTTCCGGATACTGGAGCCGATGATCGGCACCGGCGCGCTCGACGCGGGCGCGGCGGTCACGCTGTCGCGCGCCTGTATACGGCTCAAGCGCCCGGAGCTGGCGGCCTCCGCGATCGAGAACATGCTGGCGCAGACCGACCTCAGCATCGACACGCGCTGGAAGCTGCACATGGCGATCGGCCGCGTTTATGATGACATGAAGGACTACGACCGTGCCTTCGGTCACTTCGAGCGCGGTCATCTGCTGAAGCGCGGCGGCTTCGATCCGGTCGCCCATCGCGCGTTCGTCACCCAGCGGATCACCTCCTTCAGCCCGGCGGCGATGGCGCGCTTGCCGCGCGCGCGGGTGAAATCGGACCTGCCGGTGTTCATCGTGGGGATGCCGCGCTCCGGCACGACGCTGGTCGAACAGATTCTCTCCAGCCACCCGGCGGTATTCGGCGCCGGCGAATTGCTGCGCGTCGGGGACATCGCCCAGCGCCTGCCGGCCAGGCTGGAAAGCACCGCCGAATATCCGTTCTGCATATCCGATCTCACCCAGGAGGCGGCCGACGCCGCGGCGCGCGAATACCTCGACTATCTGCGCGGGCTGGCGGGCAGCGACGCGGCGCGGGTCACGGACAAGCTGCCCGGCAATTTCATGCACCTCGGCCTGATCGAACTGCTGTTCCCGGACGCGCGAGTGATTCACTGCATGCGCGACCCGCTGGACACCTGTGTTTCCTGCTATGCGCAGAATTTCAATGGTCACGAGTACACGCACGACCTGGCGCATCTCGGACTCTTCCACCGCGAATACCGGCGGATGATGGCGTACTGGCGCTCGGTGCTGCGCCTGCCGATGCTCGATGTTCAGTACGAGGACCTGATCGGGGACATCGAGGCGGGCGGCCGGCGCCTCATCGAGTTCTGCGGCCTGCCATGGGACGAACAGTGCCTGCGCTTCTACGAAAACGAGCGCACGGTGATGACGGCCAGCTCCGACCAGGTGCGCCAACCCATCTACAGGACCTCCGCCGAGCGCTGGCGGAATTACGAAAAGTACCTGGGACCCTTGCGTGAAGCGCTGGTGGACTAGGGAACCGCTGATCTATTCGTCATACCGGCGAAGGCTGGTATGACGACCTGTGAATTGATCAGAGCTTCCCTGGATAAAAGAACCGGTTCCATCGTGCGCCCGCACCCTGACGAGTCCGGCGCTTCCGCGCGATTCCTCAGGCCGGCTGAGACCGGCATCCGGAAAATTGAAGTGGTCCGATCCCGGCGGTCACCAGGATGGCGATCGGAGGTGATCTACCGGAACGCCTCTCCGTGAATCCAGGCCACCAGCGATTTGCGGACACCGCGCGCCACCGGCGTGATGCGATGCTGCATGAAAGCCGGAAACACGATCACCGTGCCGATCTCGCGCGGGGCGACCGGCGGAGCACCGCCGCCGCGGAATTCCAGATCGCCGCCATCGTAATCGCCGCTTTCCGAAAGCTGCAGCGTGATGCCGAGCTTGCGCGTCGACGCCGGGCCCTTGCCCAGGTCCATGTGCCAGTCGTAGTAGCCGCCCGCATCGTAGGTCGCCACCTGAAAGGTCTCGAAGCCCGCCAGGTCGAAATGATAGCCTCGGTTGGCGGCATTGACGGCGGCGTCCATCTTTTCGTAGACCCAGCGGTTGTCCGCTTCGGGCGTCAGATTGACGACCGTCGATTCCTTCAGGGTGAGCCCCGGATTCTGCCAGGCCCCCAGCCCCTCCTGGGGTGTCTCCAGCCGCTGGCTGAGTTCCAGAATCCGCTGGCACTCCTCGCGGCTGAATACATTCTCGGCGAAACCCACGCCCAGCACGCCGTCGTTCAGCGACGGGTTCGCCGACGAACTCAACATCATGCAAATCTTCGACATCCTCGTTCTCCGCTCTATTTGTCTTATCTAAAGGAACCTGTAACCAAGTCGTCGTCCGGCGAAGGCCGGCATCCAGCGCATCGATAGCGACTGGATCCAGGCCTTCGCCGGGATGACGTTTCGGGACTTGATCGGAGTAGCCTTAAGTCCAGGCCGTCGTTATTCGGGTGACCCGAAATATAGCATGCGGCCGGCGCCACTTGTACGCCCGGGTACGCCGCCCTAGAATTCACGCGGACAGCAGCACGGCCGCGCCGACGGCACACCGCGACATGCAAAAGAAATATCCCTTTTCCGCCTACGACAAGCACCTCAGCCTGCGCATCAGCCTGCCGATGTGGGCCGCGATCCTGTTCCTGGCCCGGCCGTTCGCGATCCTGCTGATGTCGTTCGCCAACCGGCGCGACCGCACCGGACTGCTCGAAACCTTCTATCACGACCCCGTTTCAATGGCGATCGACACCGTCGCCGCGCTGCCCGCGCTGCTGGTCATCGTCGCCTGGGCGCGGCACCGCCCGGAGGCGTCCCAGCCCCTCCGCTGGCTGTGGGCACGCGGCCGCGCCCTGCTGCTGATCTCCACGCTGCTCAATATCGTCAGCGTGTTTCTTCCCCTGCTGTGGAACCCCAACGTCCGCATGGATGTGCCGGAACTGGCGAAACTGGCTGCCTGCGCGATCATCCTCTACATGCTGCTCAAGTCCGAGCGCGTGCGGGACACGTTCAACGACTTTCCGGAACCGGTGGCGGCGCAGCAGAAATCACAAGACGCGGGGAAACGCTGACCCCGTCGTCATTCCGGCAAGCGTCGGCGTCCATCGTGCACCACACCTTGCCCGGACCGGACTCCGGCCTTGAACGGAACGACGCGGCTGCACCGCCACGCGAACCGCCGAGCACCAGGCGCCGTAAGACACCGCTCATCGCCGCACCGGCCGCCCGACCTCCGTGATGCGCACCACCGCCTGCCCTGTGAAGAAGCTGAACGCCAGGTATTCATAGGACACACCCTGCGCCCCGACGAATTCCTGAAACGCCTTGTATTCGTGCCGGCGCCACTCCGGGTAGCAGAAATATTCGTCGAACACGATCACGCTGCCCGGCACCAGCCGATCTCCCAGATGGCGAAACACCGTGTTCGTCGAGCTGTACAGATCGCAGTCCATCTTGATGAAACTGACCGGCCCGGGGTGGCTCGCCGCGAACCCCGGCAGCCTGTCCTCGAAGACGCCGACGTGCAGCGCGACGTTCGCGGGCACCGGCGGCAGCATGCCCTTCGTCGTGTAGGTGCCCGCGCCTTCCCTTGCCAGCGATTCGCCGGACCCGGTTTCCCAACTCTCGGGCAGGCCCTCGATTGAATCGAATCCGTGAACCGTCGCTCCCGTCCGCTGCGCGATCAGGGTGATCGAGGCGCCGAAACAGGCGCCGAACTCGAGAAACAGTCCTGCCGGATTCGCGCTGTCGATGGCATTACTCAATACCTGGCTGGTCGTGCTAAACCAGCGCGCCCGGGGCGCCAACTTCGCGCCATAGCGGTAGGATTCGACGATGCTTGCCGTGAACGGTGACTGCTGCGCGAACTCCAGGTAGGCCTCGGCGCGCGCTTCCTCGCCCTTCTGCAGATACAGGATGCCCAGGAAGCAACGCGCCAGCGCATTGGCCGTATCGAGATCGACGGCTTTCCTGAAGGCGCTCAGCGCGGGTTCGAGATCGCGATCGTCGTAGCGGCACAACGCGATATTGTGATACGCGGCGCCGTGCCGGGGATCGAGGCCCAGCGCCCGTTCGTGACAGGCGAGCGCCTCGGCCAGACGCCCCTGCCTCTGCAGCGCCCGCCCCAGGTTGACGAGGGGTTCCACACGTCCGGGGCACAGGCGCACCGCCTCGCGATAGGCGGCCTCAGCCTCTGTCACGCGGCTCTGGTTCTGATAGGCCTCCGCCAGATTGTGATGCACGATACCGTTGTCGGGCTCTGCGTCCAGTACCCGCCGGTAGATGTCAATCGCCTCGTCATAGCGCTTCCGTGCCATGAGCGCATTGCCCGCGCCGGTCAGTGCGGCGGTATGGCCGGGCACGCGCGCCGCGACCAGACGATACTTGGCCAGCGCTTCGTCGTGCATGCCCAGGCTCAACATGAGATCGGCCAGCAGGACCCGGACGGCGATGTTTTCGCTGTCGTGTTCCAGCGCCTGTCGGTAGTGCCAGATCGCGCCGCGCCAGTCGCGCTGTCCGCGGCAGATCTCCGCCAGGCGGCAAGCGCGGGCGAGGAACGCGGGTCGAGGCGCAGCGACTCGCGCAATGCCGTCAAGGCTTCGGCCGGTTTTCCCTGCTGGACCAGCAATTCGGCGAATACCCGCCAGGCGTCGGCCTCGTCCCGCGCACTGCCCTCGCGCAGAAGCGCTTCGATAATCTGCCGTGTCATGGCCGCCGAACTCTAGTGCGCCGCATGGCTTGGAAACCTCTGATTAATTCGTCATTCCGGCAAAGGCCGGATTCCAAAAGCTGGAACATACTGGATTCCGGCCTTCGCCGGAATGACGTTCATGGACTTGATAAGAGGTTCGTTTGTGCTCTGCCCCGGCGCTACAGCAACCGGACGATGGCATCGGCCGCGCGGTCCGCGACGTCGGTCGGGCCGAGCGGCTTGAACGTCGCCGCCACGGCCGTCACGGCGTCGAATTCCGTTGCGAGTTTTTCGATCCTGCAGGTGAGGTCGCCTTTCAGGAGTATGCCCGCGCCGATGTCCTCGATGCGCTGTCCCAGCAGCGTTTGGTTGATCTGCCGCGGCCAGCAGACCACCGGCACGCCGTACTGGAGCGCCTGATAGGTCGATCCGGTGCCGCCCTGGGTGATGGCGCACTGGCTGCGCATCAGCACTTTCGAGCCGGGCAGCCAGAAGTGGCGCCGCCAGCCGGCAGGCAAGGGTTCGGGAAACACCGCGGGATCGGGGTGGCCCACGACCACCGGCGGCCCGCCCAGTGCCGCCTGTATTGCAGTGACGATCGGACCGGGCAGTTCACGCCCCGACGAACCGATGGATACGTAAAGCAGGCCGCGTTCGTTCTCAAGTTCGGCGGGCAGCGCCATGTCCGGCTCCCAGCTCAACGGACCGCAGACGGTGTAGGCATCCGGCAGAACGGCATCCGCGGGAAGCAACCGCGCGGGGTCGGCGAGGATAACCAGGTCGGTGTCCTGCAACGCGTAGTGATTCTGCAGCGGCGGCAGTCCGCGCCGCTCGCGCTGCCGGTTCCACTCGGTGCCGTACTTGTCGAAGTTGACCGACTGCGCCGTTTGCTGATGCCGGCCGAGCGACGTGAGAAAGTAATTGGTGATGGTCGCCTTCGGGATATCCGGCAGGCGCACGTAGAGCAGGTTGCGGAAAATGTCGCCGTCAAATACCAGAAGGTCCGGGCCGCTCCTGCGCGAACAGCCGCTCGAGTTCGACGGCGTTGGTTTCCGGGCTGGTCGGCTGGCCGCCGCCCAGAATCGTCACGCGCAGCCCATAGGTCTTCGCCAGCGGGCGCAGACCGCCGAAAGGATCCGTGCCGACGAAAAGTATGTCGGCCTCCATCCGCCTGCGCAGTGCCTCGGCCACCAGGATCGAGCGCCCCCAGTGGCCGAGATAGCCGCCGACGACAAACATTATCTTCATCTTCGTTGCTTTCAAGAAACGCGGCTCCGCCCCGCCGCGCGGCCAGCGGCGGCACCCGGAGCCATACTAGAAGGCTGTTGAAAGGCGTTCATGCGGTCGGATCATTGCGACTGCAGGATTTCCCGCAAGGCCTCGCGCCAGTCCTGATCGGCGCTCCTGACCCTGGCGAGGCCGTCCAGCGCCATGCCCAGATCGCGGTGCGCGCAGATCATGTTGATCTCCGGCCGGCCAACCGTGACAAATATGTTCTCCGGGTTGCCATAGAAATTCGCGGGGTTGTAGTAAGGATCGAAGAACCACCAGCAATCATAGCCGAGGTCGAACAGCATGCCGATCAGTTTGGCGGAGTGCTGCCGCGTATTATTCTCGACGAAAAGCAGCGGCTTCAACCGGCCCATGGTGTCGGTTGCACCTTCCAGTACGTCGCATTCCATGCCTTCCACGTCGATCTTGATCAGTCTGACTTTCGGAAACCCCCAGGCATCGAGCGGCACGATATTGACGGACTCCCCCTGCCCCCACTGGTTGACGCCGACTTTACCGATGTTCCCGCTCGTGACGACCGGCACATTGACCCTGGCTTCCTCGCGGCCCAGCCCAATGTTCTGCGGATGAATATTGTACCGGTTGTTCAGCGCCGCGTTCGCGCACAACAACTGGTACGGAATGCGCTGAGGCTCGAAGGCGAAGACCTTGCCGGCTGGCCCCACCGACTCCGAGAACGGGATGGTGTGGGTCCCGATGTTGGCACCCACGTCGATCACCCAATCGCCGGCGTGAATGAACCGGCGCAGAAAATAAACTTCGTTGGCCGCCCATTCGCCGTACAGCTTCAGCGAGCGGCCAATGACGGTGTCGCCTTCGTGGTAGGCCATCAGTCCAAACACCGTCTTGCCGACGCTGGTATCGCCGTTGGCCAGCGCCGTGGTTGCGAGGCGCTTGAAATGGACGTCGGCGAAAGCCAGCGCGTCGCGCAGAAAATCGCCGGCGGCGCCGCTGTATTTCAGCTCGAAGTCCGGTTGCGGCCTGAGTGGCATTACCTCCAGCTCGTAATCGGTCGCCTGCTCGCTGCAACTGTAGTTGGCGGCGATGGTGCGCAGGTCGTCGGCAGTCAGGACGTCGCCGCGCATGACGCGATCGTGCAGATCGCGCCAGTGAAACCCCTCGGCGCGCCGCCGGTTGTTGCGCGAGGCCAGCGCCCACTCGCCGATGATGACCTTGCCGCTCAACTGCGCCACCGACCGCACTGGAAAGTGCGCCAGCGCGACGCCGGCGAGCTCGCGATGTTCGATCTCCGGCGGCTCGTGGGCCGTACACCGATGATTGCCCGGCTTCAGCGTGAAGTCGCGGCCGCACAGCACGGCTCGCGGAATCACGACCTTGCAGCGCGGGTTGGCCATCCGGCGCACGTGACGGATGCGCCGGACCGGATTGGGCTCGGCCGCGTCATCGGTGTCGACCGGCACATAATAGAGCCACTCGAGCAGGCCGCAACTGCCCGCGGGCAGCGCCGCGAGCGCGTGCTGCAGCGCGTCTCTCGACTCGCCGTGGATGAACTCGTCGGCATCGAGCAACACCAGGAACGTCGGGCACCTGCGTCTTCAGCGCTCGCAGGCGGGCGTTGAAGGCATCGAACTGGGGATGATTGGTCGCCGTCTCCTGCTCGAGCGTCAGCGGCAGGCCTTCGGCAACGAGATTCGCGAGTATGTCCGGCGTGGCGTCCGTGCTGAGGTTGTCGATGACCGTCAGCCGGTCGAGAAAACGCAGATTGTGGCGCACGAAAGCCTCGATGATGTCAGCCTCGTTCTTGACAATCGCCAGACCCGCAATGTCCATCGAATCCCCCGTCGGTACCGCTTCAGCTTTCGTTCGGCGTCGTGGCGCCGGCACGCCGGCACGCCGTTCGGACGCCGCTCCGGCCGGCCCGCGCCGGCAATCCGCCACGATACCGTCCGGCGCCCGGCCACGCCACTCCGGCGTCCGAATCCGGCGCCGCGCAGACTGCACCGGAAACGCGACGATAGCCCATCGGGCCGTTCTGGTCAGGTTCCTCGGGATTCAGTACACTCGGACCACGCGCCGGCGGCGGCTCCACCGTCCGGCCGCGACCGCGCCGCCGCCATAACCAGAATCACAATGCTGCCGAACGACGCCATGCCCGACTAGCCACCGCAACCCGATGCTGTTCAACTCACCCGTTTACCTGTTCCTATTTCTGCCGCTGGCGGTGCTGGTCTATTACACCTTGAACGCTCGGCGTCTGGTGTACGCGGCAAAGCTCTGGCTGGTTTTCGCCTCGCTGTTCTTCTACGGCTACTGGAACCCCGTATACCTGGTTCTGATCGGCGCTTCGATCCTGGTCAACTTCGGCATCGGCAGAGCGCTGCACCCGGACAATCAGGGCTACACGCGCATCGCCGGCCGACAACTGCCGCGCAAGGCGACCCTGGCCATCGGCATTCTGTTCAACCTGGGATTGCTGGGCTATTTCAAGTACGCGGATTTCTTTATTGCCAATTACAACGCGCTGACGTCCAGCGCGGTCGGCCCGCTGCACCTGGTGCTCCCGCTGGCGATCAGCTTTTTCACCTTCCAGCAGGTCGCGTACCTGGTCGACAGCTACCAGTCCGATACGCAGGAATACGATTTTCCGAACTACTGCCTGTTCGTCACCTTCTTTCCGCAGCTCATCGCCGGCCCGATCGTCCATCACCGGGAGATGATGCCCCAGTTCATGCGCCGCCGGAACGCGGTGATCGACTACCGCAACATGGCACTCGGCTTGTTCATCGTCTCGCTGGGCCTGCTGAAAAAAATCTATGTCGCGGATTCCTTCGCGGTCTGGGCGAACGCCGGCTTCGAGGCCAAACACACTTTGAACCTGCTGGAAGCCTGGGGGACGAGCCTAAGCTATACCTTTCAACTTTATTACGATTTCTCCGGCTACTCGGACATGGCGATCGGCGGCGCCCTGCTGTTCAACATCTATCTGCCGGTCAATTTCAACTCACCCTACAAGGCGCTCAGCATCCGCGAGTTCTGGCAGCGCTGGCACATGACCCTGTCGCGCTGGCTGCGCGACTACGTCTATATACCGCTGGGCGGAAACCGGTTCGGAAAGCTGCAGACGCTCAACAACCTGTTCATCACCTTCGTGCTCGGCGGACTCTGGCACGGCGCCGGCTGGACCTTCGTCATCTGGGGCACGCTGCACGGCGCGGCGATGTGCATCCACCGGGCGTGGATGCTGCTGGGGCTGCGCATGCACGCCTGGCTGGCGTGGCCGGTCACGTTCCTGTTCATCAACTGCACCTGGGTCTTCTTCCGCGCACCGAGCGTGCGCGACGCGCTGCACATCCTGAAGAGCATGGCGGGCCTGAACGGCCTGGGCGGCATCGAAGGACCGGCGCGGTTTGCCGGCGAAGCGGCCAGGTTCCTGACCGGCACTTACGGCGACATCTTCGCCGGGCCCTTGTTGCTGGTTCCGTTCAGCCTGGACAAGTTCGCAGTCATTTTCGGGTTCGTAGCGCTGATCCTGCCCAACAGCCTGGAGATTTCGGGATACCAGCGGTATGGCGGACGCATATTATTCGGACGGACCTCCCTTTTTCTGGCCGTACAATCGGCCGTTCTGCTGTTCGCCCTGTTCCGGCTGCTGTCGAGTCACCCCAGTGCCTTCCTGTATTTCAACTTCTAGGGGACCTCTGATTTATTCGTCATGCCGGCGAAAGCCGGCATCCAGCTTGTTGGAAATACTGGATACCGGCATTCGCCGGTATGACGACCTACGAAGTGATCACAGCTTCCCTGGGGCGACGGCATGATCAGGCAATACAGAACGCTGTTTTTTCTCGGGCTGCTGATTCCGGCGCTGGGAGTCGGGCTGGTCAACCTGCTGTACCTGGCCGTGCTGAAACACGACGCCGCGCGCGGCCGCTGGATCGAGGAGCCGATGGCGAAGAGTTACCTGCTTTCCGCTGCCAGCGACCCGGACTACATTTTCATCGGTTCGTCCAGGACACAGAACCATATCGATTCCCAGCTTCTCGGACGCATGGGTATCTCGGCGCTCAATCTGGGAATGGCCGGACGGGAATGGGAGTATTACGCCTATGTCGTCCGGCGCACCGCCACAGTGCCGGGTGGCACGCTGGTGATCAGCATCCCGGCCGATGTGCTGTTCGGTCCGGTCAGTTGCCCCGAAACCTATTACTACCAGTGGCAACTGGACCGCATCGGCGGAAACGATATCGGCTGTTTCTTCATCGGCAACGTCAAGTGGGACAGCCTGCTCAACGAACTGCCGATGAACCGCTTCCGCGTCGCGCTCGAACAGGTGCCCACCGCCGGCGAACTGGACAAAACGTTGCACATGCTTGCAACCGACTACGGATACCGCGCCGAAAGCGACGGCCGGCGCGTCAACTACGTCCGCGGCGACCGCGACCGGTCGGTGCTGCTGTTCGCCAACGGCGATGGCCAGGTATTCTCGTACCGGGTCAAGAACAGCTACGGCACGGACCGCAAGACCGTCGACCGCTCGCGAAGCGATTTCGACCCGGAAGCCGCCGCCTACCTCGGCAAGCTGGCGCGTCTGGCACAGCAGAGCGGCAAGCACGTCATCTACATCATCGAGCCGACGAAAGTCGGCGTGACCGAACGCGTCGATCTTGCAGCGCTGCGGGCAGTGCTGCCCGCCAACGCGCGCGTCATCAGCAACGCGGACAGGGACTACGCCCGCGATCTGTGGGCCGACAAGAATCACTTCAACCTCAAGGGGTCAGCGCGTTACACGACGCTCGTCTATGCCGAACTGCGCACCCTGAATCGCACGACGGCGCGGTGACGCGCCCGTCCCGTGTGGGCGGTCACGTTGTCCAATGCACGCTGTCGAGACTCCGGAACCGGGGAGTAGCACATCGCCTTTGGTCCGGCCCGAAATCGGTCCCGGCCGGATGTCTCTCAGAGCCGCCACGATGAAAAGGCCACACTACCCCGTATCGTGCGCCACCTCAAGGCAAAGCCTTATCCAATATGAAATGAGTCTGAAGGGAGGGTGGTATTTCCAACATGAAATGAGTCTGAAGCCGGCAGGAGATCTGTTCATGATGGGGGGATGAAAACCATCATGAAACTCGAAGACTTAACGACCATTGATCAACTTGTAGATTTCCTGTCAGGCACCCAGGCGGTCGCCTTTTCGGTCATCAGTGACAAGGACGCCTGCTACCGCTGGATTCAGGGGGAGTTGGTTAAATTCCGGTATCTGACGCTGTCACGTCAAGGAAAAGGGGTGGTGATTCGCTACCTGAAGAAGATCAGCGGTTACTCCCGTCAGCAGCTCACCCGACTGATTACCCAGTGCTGCAAAACAGGCCGGCTCCAGCGCCGCCAGCGGACCGTGTCCGGTTTTAAACAAAAGTACACCGAACAGGATATCCGCTTGCTGGCGGCGATGGATGAGCGCCATGACACACCCTGCGGTCCGGCGGTCAAGAAGCTGTGTGAGCGGGCCTGTGGGGTCTTTGGACAGGCGGAGTACACCGCGCTGGCATCGATCTCCGTGAGCCATCTGTACAACCTGAGAAAGTCGATCCCCTACACCCGGCAAAAACGTCACTTCGAGAAAACCCAGCCCAAGTCATCTATCCTCGGTGAACGCCGCAAACCCCGGCCTGATGGCAAGCCAGGCTATATCCGCATCGATACCGTGCAGCAAGGGGATTTAGACAAACAGAAAGGCGTCTACCCTATCAACGCCGTCGACGAAGTCACTCAGTTTGAGGTCGTGTGTACGGTCGAGAAAATCAGCGAGCGCTACCTCATACCCGCACTGGAACAGTTGCTGAAAACCTTCCCCTTCGCCGTACTGGGCTTTCACTCGGACAACGGCTCGGAATACATCAATAAACGGGTCGCCGAACGGCTGGAGAAACTGCGCATCGAGTTCACCAAATCGCGTTCCCGGCACAGCAACGATAACGCCTTGGCGGAAAGCAAAAACGGCGCCGTGGTCAGAAAACTGTTCGGTTACAGCCACATTCAGCAACGCTGGGCGCCGCTCATCAATGACTTCAATCAGCAGTATTTAAATCCCTATCTCAACTTCCACCGCCCCTGCCTCTTCCCCGAGACCCGCACTGACCGCAAGGGAAAACAGTGCAAGATCTACCGCTACGAGAACATGATGACGCCCTATGACAAACTCAAATCACTGTCCAATGCCAAAGACTATTTGAAACCCGGCATCAGCTTTGAAATACTCGACACGCTCGCCCACCAGATCAGCGACAACCAGGCGGCGGACCAACTACAAAAGGCCCGCCGGAGACTCTTAAAAACGATTCATGGACAGACTCTGAAAACCGGCTGACAGACGACCCTCTCATCCACTCTTCAGACTCATTTATGGATGAATGGCACTAAGTTAAGCCCGCAAGTTCTTCGCACGCCCATATGTTTCAATCTCCATCCGTGCTTGCTGGCGAGGTCTATCCAATCGCGGATAAGGTTTTGGCCTGCGTTTGACTGCCCGCGGTTCGATCCTGCCGGGTCGATCGGCCACCCGTATTTGCGCAATGAGTACCAGCAGGGTTGCCGTATCTTCATCAGCTGCGGAGAGAAACTGACGTTGACTCCACGCCACCCAAATCTGCAGCGTATGCTTGAAGCTCAATTGACGTGGCAATACGTCGGCTTGCAAGGCGGCCTCGGCCATCAGCCACCGAATCAGATTGTACGCCAGCAGATATACCCAAAGTTCTTTCTCGCACATCTGTGGCGTTTTGCAGCTGAGCACTTCCATGCCCAGGGTCGTTTTGATGTTTCTCAGATCCAGCTCCACATTCCAGCGCTGCCAATACAGCTTTCCCAACTCGGCTTTGGACGTTTTGCGTGGCGAAAGAAACGTACTCACCAGCACCTTCTTGCCAACGTGCACTTCACGCACCTTGACTTCATCCGGATAATCGCGGTATTCCTCCACACTCATCCAGGCAGGCCTGGCGGGCTTGGACCACCACACCAGGTGATCGCGCGCGCCGAGCCGCTCGCCTGTGCGAAAATCGGTGGTCCGCGCACCGTGCTGTTCAAACGTAACCGTTCAAACCAGGCCGTTCTTTAACCTTCCCTGAGGTTGCGTACTCTCACCGCGTGATGACTCGGCAACGAGGAGACGCGACGATGAGAACGGCAGTATCGACACCGATCACCAGCAGCAAACGAGGCCGGCGCAACGCCAGCGAGTGGCGTGCGCTGATGCGGGGATTTTCGCAGGGCGGCGAGACGCGCACACAGTTCTGCCGGCGCCACGGCGTGGCGCTCAGCACCTTCGATTGGTGGCGCCGGCGTCTGCGCAGTGAGCCGACCCCGCGAGCGGTAGCGAACACAACGCCCCCACAGGAGGCGGGTGTGCTGTTCGTCGAACTCACCCGGGAGCAGCAACCGGTTGCCGCCGTATCCGCGGGCTGGGATGTGGAACTCGAACTCGGCCGCGGCGTATTTGTGCGCCTGAGGCGGGGAGCGTGCTGAGTGTGGCGCCGGGACGGCGCATCTGGTTGTGCACGCAGCCGACCGATATGCGCTGCTCGTTCGATGGATTGTCCGCGCGGGTGAAGCATCACCTGGGCGAGGATCCGCTGAATGGACACTGGTATGCGTTCATCAATCGGCGACAGACACAGATCAAAGTGCTGGCTTTCGAGGACGGCGGTTACTGCCTGTGGAGCAAGCGCCTGGAAGAAGGACAGTTCGCGTGCGGGCCGGCCGGCGTGGTGAAGCGCACGCTGTGCCACACGGAATTTATGGCGCTGCTGGAAGGCGTGGACATGGTGATCAAGCGGCAACGAAAACGTTACAAAAAGGCAGCATGAGAAGTAGGTAAAACACCATGAAATAAGCTGCATAATGCGTTTCGATTTGATAGAATAATCGCAGTTAAAAACGAGACGTAACCATCGTGTCAACGGCGGTCCGCATCGCTGAATTGGAACAGCAGAACGCGCAGTTGAGTGAGCAGCTCGCAACACTTTCTGCCGATCACGCTATGCTGAGACGACAACTCGACTGGTTCAAACGCCAGCTCTTCGGCGCGAAAAGCGAGAAGCAGCTATTCATCGATCCCGCTGTCCAAGGCAACCTGCTTGCCACACTGGGGGTAGCAACACCACCCCCGCCGCCGATCACCCCCACCACGACAGTGACCTACGCGCGCAAGAAGCGGCGCGACAACGCCGTGACCGACACCGGCCTGCGCTTCGACGAGACCGTGCCGGTCAATATCATTACCATTGGCGATCCGGCCATCGAGGCGCTGCCCGAGTCGGCCCGTGAGTGCATCGGCGAGAAGGTGACGTATCGGCTGGCGCAGCGGCCGGCGAGCTACGAGATGATGAAGTACGTCCGTAAGGTCTACAAGATCGTCGCCACGCAGGCGATCGTCACGACCATCTCGCCACCCACCGTGCTGGAGAAGTGCGTGGCCGATGTGAGCCTGCTCGCCGGGATACTCACCGACAAGTTCCTCTACCACCTGCCACTCTACCGCCAGCACCAGCGCATCAACGCGGCCGGCATCCAGGTGAGCCGCGGCAGTCTGACGAACTGGTCGAGTCGGGCGATCGATCTGTTGGAGCCGATCTACGTCGCGCAGTTCTCGCATGTGTTGCTAAGTCGGGTGCTCGCGATGGACGAGACGCCGATCAAGGCGGGGCACCGGGAGAAGGGCAAGATGCGGCAAGGCTACTTCTGGCCGATCCACGGCGAGGACAACGAAGTGGTCTTCCCCTTCGCCACGTCGCGTGCACACAGTCATGCGCAGAGCTTCCTCGGGTCCTTCACCGGCACGCTAGTGAGCGACGGCTATGCAGCGTATGCCGCCTATGCCAAGAACAATACCGAGGTGACCCATGCCGAGTGCTGGGCGCATTATCCCGACATGCACATTATCTGGAGAGGATCCCATAGATTGCAGCAAGGAGCTGCCGAACGGCGACTTTATAGTCAGGATAAAACCGGGGATCTACAGGGAGTCGAGGAAGGCGAGCAGGTCAGGCTTGGGTTTCCAGGAAGCGGTACGTACGGGAGAGATCCCAGCGTGCTGCCAAAAGACTTCCAGTGCATCGCGTTTCGCCTTTGGATTTGTTGTGAGGTATCGACTTGTCGTCGCGATACTGGCATGCCCGAGATAGTCGCGGATCACCGTAACATCGCTGCCCGCTTGGAGCAGCGCGACCGCGCAACTGTGACGCAGCACATGCGGGGTGACTCGTCGCCGACGTAATGCCGGTGCCTGACGGGCGGCCTGGGCGACGTACTTGTTCAAAAGGTATGCGACGCCGTCGCGGGTGAGTGACTGGCCATACCGGTTACAGAAGAGTACATCGTTGGGCTGGCCTGCTCGCACGCCGGGCAGCCGTTGTAGCGCATTCGCCGTGTCTTTCCACAAGGGACAAAGCCGTTCTTTGCCGCCTTTGCCGTGCAGGCGCACCTGTATCGGGGCGGCCAGTTTCAAGTCGCACAGACGCACGGCGAGTGCCTCGCTGACGCGTGCGCCCGTGTTGTAGAGAAAGAGCAACAGGGCATGGTCGCGAAGGCCGGCGGTGGTTCGACGGTCTGGCTGATTGAGGATCAATCGAACTTCTTCAGGCTCGAGGTAGTGTGCCACGGATGAGTGAGTCTTCTTCGCAGGCAGCGCGAGGACGCGCTGGTATTGATCAGCGCGAGACAGATCATGGCGCACCAGGTGTTTGAAGAAGCTGCGGATTGCTGCGAGCCGATAGTTGCGGCTGGACGCTGTGTTGGCACGCTTGACCTCGAGATACGCAAGGAAGGCCGTTATCGCCTCCACCTGAAGATCGTCGAGCCGCAGATCCGCCACGGCGCACCGCTTGTCGTCCGCCAGAAAGCCAAACAGCAGCCGCAGCGCGTCACGGTAGGCGCGTATGGTGTGGGGACTCGCTCCGCAGAGACGCTCAAGATGATCACGGAAGAACGACTCGACGAGCGACAGTAGCTCGGGGGCCTTCTGACGGCTCATGGTGCTGACCGCGGGCGGTTAAGCCGATCGGCGAAGCGCTCACTGGCCAGTTGCAGCAGTTCCGGTGTGGCATGCAGATACACTTCGGTGCCGAGCACGTTGACGTGGCCCATGTAGGCCGACAGCCAGGGCAGCCGCGCATGGATATCGACCCCTGCGTGGTACCACTCGGTCAGGCGGTGCACGGCATAGGCGTGCCGGAAATCGTAGGGACGCGGCCCCAAGCGGCCCACCGCAGGCTTCAGTCCGAGTTGACGCAGGAGCCGTCTAACGGCCTCAGATGCCGATCGAAGCGTCAGCGCGCTACCGCTCATGCGCACGAAGAGGGCATCGACCTCGGCCTCGGCGGTGCGCACGCGCTCGCCAAGGTACACCTTGATCTCGCCCGCGAGATCCTCGCCGAAGGGTACGAGCCGGGTTCGGCCCTTGCTCTCGCGGATGAGGAACGTGCATCGCCTGAGATCCACGTCCGACAGATGCAGTCGTACCGCTTCGCCAAAGCGCAGCCCGGTGCAGTAGAGGACGAGGAGCAATGTGCGCAGCATCGGACCTGGGATGCTGCGCCCACGGTGGCGGTTCGCGGCGTCGAGCAGGTCGCCTATCTCCTCGCGAGAGAAGATGTACGGCAGGTAGACGGACTCGGTCCGCGGTGCCCAGCCATGCTCCGGCACATAGCCCTGGGGATCGCGCCGACGGCGATAGAGACAGAGCTGGCGCAATGCACCCAGTTCATTGGCCGCACTGACGGCTTTGCGTCCCTCGACGCGTGACAGAAACGCCTTCAGCGTCGTGGCCAGCACGATCTTCGAGCGCCCTGTTGTGCCTCGGCCGGCATGCGCATAGGCAAAGCGCTCGAAGCTTCGCAACGTCGCCTCACCCCGTCGGTAGCTGTATCCCAGTGCTCGCTTGAACGCAAGAAAGTCCTCGATGTCGCGGGCGAGACGGTTGAGTGTGATCGTCGTCATGACGGGACTGGCAGGGCAAGGTCGCGTAAGCGCTCGGTTGCCACGCGAAGGTACGCCGACGTGGAGTCCGGATCACGATGGCCGAGGATGTCGCCGATGACTTTGGGTTGCACGCCGAGTTCCATCTGTCGGCAAGCGCGGGTGTGGCGCAGCACGTGGGTGCCCAAGTACGGTGCCGTGACTCCGGCTCGATGCGCGTGGGTGTGCAGGATATGGCGAATGCTAACCGCACAGGCCAACGGCTTGTAGGGCGCCCTCATCGTCACGAACACGTGGCGAGTCCGCGCGTGCCTGGGCCGCCCATGGCGCAGGTAGCTCGCGAGCGCTCGCGCCACCGCGGGTAGTAGCGGCAGTACGAACTCGACGTGGGTCTTGGGCCGCACCACGTGCAGTGTCGCGGCACGCCAATCGATGTCCTCGAGTGTCAGGCGAATGACTTCCCCCGCCCCCAATCCGTAGCTGCTCATCATCAGCAGCAAGGCATAGTCGCGTCGGCCGCAAGCACTTCGCTGATCGACGGCATGCAGGATGCGCTGCACGTCATCCCAAGACAGTGCCCGAGGCGGATGCTCATGGCGACGTACGATCGGGGCGAGAATCGAGGAAGCACGATCCACCTTTATACGTCCGCTCACGCGCAAGAAACGCATAAATCCCCGCAAGCTGGAGCAGATACCAGCGACGGTGGTGCGCGCGTAGCGCTTGCCGCAGAGGCTCACAAAGGCATCGATGTCCTGGAGCCGCAGCTGTTGTGCCCTGCGGCCCTGCTCGCGCAGGAACGCAAGGAAGTGGGCGACGTGTGCGATCTTCTTGCGAACCGTGCTGGCAGGGTTACCGCGGTGCAGACGCAGATGTTCGGCAAACTCCCGAAGCAAGTGGGAGCGTGAACGCTCCGCATCCTGCACGACCGCCCACGTTGGCAGCGACTCGCCCAGTGTCTGACGTGCAAGCGCCCAGGTCCCGAGAGCGCTGCGCGCACCGGAAAACGCGGTCTTCTCCTCTATCTGATGCGAGTGCGAATACCATCGAGCGAACAACGCGACGCCGGTGAGCGTGAGCTGCGTCTTCTCGTCCAACCTCTTGGCGTGGCAGTAGGCCTTGAAGCGGAGAATCCATCTCCAGTACACGCCGATGGAACTGTGCTTGAGGCAACCATTATCGCGCCAGACTCGCTCAACGGCATCAATCCCGGAATCGCTCCTTAAGCTGCTGCCTCTCCGCATAAGTCACCACCGAGCGCCTGTCACACTCAGAGTAAAACGCAGCTGCGGCACTTTGGTTTACACGTCTGACTTCCCGGTTGCCAATCCGCTGATCCTTTATCCTGACAGTCCGCGCAGGAACGTAGCCCTATTGCGGAACGCTGACACTATTACTCGACATAAAAAGCAACTCGGGATAATGATCCTTATGCGGAGCTCAACATAAGGCGCACTGCCGGCGACACTTCGAGGGAGCCAGCGAGGCGGAACCCGCTGCCGTCGCTGAAGCGCTGGCCCTGATCGGTAGACTCTATCATCACGAGGCAATCATCCGGGACGGACATCTTGAAGGCGAGCAGAAACTGGCCTACCGCAGCGAACACAGCGAACCGATCACACGGGCCTTCTGGCGCTGGTGCGATGAGCAGTGTTATCGGCCGGACTTACTACCCGGCAACCCGCTCAGCAAGGCATTGAAGTATGCTCGCGAACGGCGCGTCAGCCTGCAGGTGTTCCTCTCGGATCCCGAGGTGCCGGTCGACACCAATCATCTGGAGCGGGCGCTGCGCCCCATTCCCATGGGACGGCGCAACTGGTTATTCTGCTGGACCGAGCTCGGCGCCAAACAAGTCGGTATCATTCAGAGCCTGATCGCCACCTGCAAGCTGCACGGTGTCGATGTCTACACGTATCTGGTCGATGTGCTGCAGCGCGTGAGCCAGCATCCCGCGAAGGATGTCATCGATCTTACACCGCGTGTTTGGAAAACGAAGTTCACCCACAATCCCATGAAATCAGATATCGCGCTCGCCGATCAATAACGGCCTGGTTTGAACGGTTACGTTCAAACAGTACATCCACGGTGCGCCTGAGCATGTCGGCGATCAGGAAATAGCTGCAATAGTAGCCATCCGCCACCATAACATCACCTGCGACAAAGCACTCCCTGAGCCCTCGGAACAAACCCTGTTCACCCGTGCCCTTGCCTTGGTACGGCCCGATGGCGGCATCCAGCACCGCTCCATTGGACAAATCGATCACACCCACCAAGCGCGCCAGCGGAAAACCGATGCCCGGTTCCTGCTGCCCATGTTGAGGGAAGCGGGCCTGATTCGCCGCGCTGTCCGGCATCGACACCGTCGTACCGTCCACCAGCTTCACGTGTCGGCCTTGCCACAGCCACGCTTGGGGGGTCTGCTCACCCAGCAACGCGCCGCTTTGTCGCGCCAACGTACCGACCATCTCCTGCGGCAAGCGTTGGCGCGCCTGGCAATAGCCGCTGGTGTTCACGCTCCCGGGATTCATCCCGGCCAACAGGCGCGCGACGATCGCTTCGTTCACCGCGTTCTGACAGGACCCATCCGCACTCATGATCTGCCCCAACAACATCGCCAATGTCAGCGTCGGAGGGAACTGGCGTTCCCGGTGCGCCGGCAGCTGCGCCTCAACCATTTCCAGCATCCGCGGGTCGGTGAGCCGATTGAAAAAATGGTTGGCATCGACTTTTTGAGCCTGCTTGGCAAGGCGACGTTGCTGTTGGGCAGATCGACCGTTAAAGTGATGTCCCATGAAGGTTGGCCTCGGGGTGGGTGGGGTGGATGTCTGGTAGCAAACATCTTAACCAATCCAGAGCCAACCTTCTTCTTCGCTTTCAATAAATTAGCTCACACCGCTCATATCGCCGGGGCTTAACTTAGTGCCATTCATTTATGGATTGGAAAATACTGGCAACAATTACCGCTAGTGTAGTGCGCCATTCTGTTTGGAACTTAAACGGCTGTTAGCGCGAATGACCTTCTGCAAGATGTCATTGGCCTTGGCGGTCCAGATGAAGGGCTTGGGGTTTTCATTATGGTGATCGACGTAGCCTTCAATAGCGCCAATGAGTTCCGGCACACTGGTAAACACACCACGGCGCAGACGTTCGCAGGTCAGGTCACGGAAGAAGCGCTCAACCCTGTTCAACCAGGACGCCGAGGTCGGTGTGAAGTGGAGGTGAAAGCGTGGGTGTTTCTTCAGCCACTGTTGGACCTTGGGATGTTTGTGGGTGGCGTAGTTGTCGCAGATCAGATGCAACATCTTGTCCTTGAGGGTTTCACGGTCGATCTGGCGCAGAAATTTCAGCCATTCGATGTGCCGATGGCGTTGTTGGCACTGGCCAATTACGGTACCGTCCAGAACATTGAGCGCGGCAAACAACGTGGTGGTTCCATGGCGTTTGTAGTCATGCGTCATCGTTGCAGCACGACCCTTCTTCAGCGGCAAGCCTGGCTGCGTGCGATCGAGCGCTTGCACCTGACTTTTCTCATCGCAGCACAGCACCAGCGCATGTTCCGGCGGATTCAAATACAAGCCCACGACATCTTCCAGCTTCTCGACGAAGTGCGGATCGCGCGAGACCTTGAAGGTCTCCATCAGCGGCAAGTCCTGTTCAATCCCCGCTAAACCGGCAGCGGCATAGCGTTCCCGCCAGCGTCCGACCTGCACGCGACCCACACCCAATTCCTCGGCAATCAGCAGATTGTCTTTGCCACGTGCCGCCAACAAGACAATCTTGGCGCGGCGCGCAAGCCTGACACTCGTGGTATTCGAGCGCGACAGCTTGGTCAATGCCTTTTCCTCTTCCGTAGTAAGTACGATCTTCGGGGCAATGCGCATCTTTAGTTCTCCTGTCACACATCTCACAACTTCGACAGGATGCACGATGATTTGTTCCATTATTTACGGTGCACTACACTAGCAATGCCAGAAAAGCACGCGAGATTAAAGATGTCTGTTCGAGCACCTCAACCAATCATATCTTCTGGCACCAACAACGATATTGTCCTCCGAATGCTGACGGAAAATCTTTCTCGAACGTCGTCATGTTCTGGAGGTTCGCGATAGACGGATCGTCCGGATACTGCGTCCGATAACGCTGAATGTCGCGTGGCCCGTCCAGATCGAACCCGAGCAGACGCAACCCGTTACTGTCGATCATCGCACACAACTCCTCCAATTCGAACGTGTGCTCCGGAACATCGAATAGCAGGTACCGAGCTTCGCTCAGCGTGAAGAAATCTCGCCATCGTATCATCTTTGCGAAGTCAGACCTGCTGCTTGCCATTTCAATAATCAGACTGCGAGCCTGCCTGATGCCCTCGCGTGTACTGGGTAAACCCTGTTGTTGAACCAGCGCACGCGCCTCCAACACTGGTTGCCGTGCCGCCTTCCGATAGGCGGCCAAGTACAGCAGCCCGTTGTCCTCCAATAGATTAGCAAATATGCTCAGCGTCCCGCCCGGGTCCTCCATGTTGTGCAGTACTCCACCTGCTTCGATGACATGGAATTTACGACCGACGCTCGGCAGTTCCAGGATGTCAGCGTGCTCAAATATGACATTTGACACATCGAGTTCCTCAGCCATGCGCCGTCCATAGGCCAGCGACACCGCACTCAGATCTACGGCCAACACCCGTGCATCAGTGAATCGCGACGCTGCTAGTACCGCGTGGCGGCCGGTCCCGCACCCCGCCACGAGAACGTTCAGTGGGTGTGGAACCGCACCGGAATCCTTGTACCCGGCGTAGCGCCGGCTGAATATCTGGCGGCACGATTCGGGAGTGTACGTGCCCGCGCTTAGCCATCTCGGGTACGGTGATGAGTCATACTCAGCTTCTACCTTGCGCGAATGTGTCGACTGCACCCGTGTCGACGTGCGGATGTGCTTCAGCAGACGAGCCTCCTCGCGAATGTCATTGAGTTGGCGCTTTACGAGCAGATCCAGCGATTCGATACCGGGTTCGTGCAATCTATCCTCGATCCAGTCAGCGCACGAGATGCCGTGCAACGGGCGGTACATAGCATAGACAATCACACGCAGCAGGAACACTGGGTGAAGACGTTCAGACACCCAGCACTTGGCTGCGATCAAGGCCTCGAGACGGCTTATCAGTTCCGCTTCTCCGACCCCATCGGCGCTGCTGTATTCCGTGTGGAAAAACTGGCACGCAAGACTAACGGGAAATGTGTAGTCATCCGCCGTGAGCCAGTCCGGCGCCTCTTCGCACAGCACACTATTTAAGTACACCGACCTAAATGCTGTAAGCAAGTGGTTAAGTTTCACGTCGCAGATAGTTGTGTAGCGCAATACATTGTTGAACAGCCCGTCCCCGAAGAGTCTGGCAAAACTTCCTGACCGAATGCTGCCATCGATATATGCCGCTCCCTTCGACGCGAGCGATAGATAAGCATCGTTGAGATTGTGATCATTTTCTAGCAGACGTATGGCCGGTCGGGCCAGCGTTTCATAGTCGACGCCACGCATATTGAAGCTCCGGACAAGCTCGTCGGATATCTTCGCACGTGTCTTGGGTGAACCATTCAGATCCTGCAACAGGCTGGGCAAAACCTGCCGCATCGCTAGATTCTCGGCATTCCTTTCGAGCACCCGCAGACAATAGTGGATGGCTTTGGAGAACTCGCCAAGCTCGTAATGAATCAGGCACAGCGCAATTTGTATCGACAGGTTGTCCACATCTAGCGTGGCGGCAGCTTCAAGGTGTCTAAGCGCGTCAGGCAGGTTGCCTTTCCCGCGCAGCAGCATTCCAAGCGAAATATGCGCTTCAGGCCGCGCGGCGTCACGCCGTAGAACGTCACGCAGGTAATGTTCGGCTCCTGCAAAGTCACCCAGCCGCAGGCAAACCGTACCAAGACCCTCGAAAGCCGCGGCGCAGTCTGAGTCAAGTTCGACCACCTTGCTGAACGCCGCCGCCGCCTCTGAAAACCGTGACAGCCGCAATAGCAGCTGGCCCTTCGTCTCGTAAATATCGGGTCGGTCACCCGCAGTGTCCTCTGCCGCGGAGAGCACGCCCACCGCTTCAGAAAACCGACCCAGGGACTCCAGCGCCCGGACTTTTGTCAGCGTCGCTTCGAGCAGGTGCGGTCGAATCTCCAGCGCATGGTCACAACTCGCAATTGCGTCGTTATAGCTGCCCGCGGCACCCTGAGCGCCGCCCAACAGCGTCCAAGCCTCTGCGTAGTCGGGGTCGATCGCAAGGCAGCGGCGACTCAGGTCCATCGCCGAACGCACATCACCAGCCGCCAATTGTATTGAAGCGGTCAGGCTGAGTGCCTCAACATGGGAGGGGTTTACCGCAAGGGCCCGGTCGAGACTCGTGGCCGCGTGCTCGGAGTCGCCCAACTCCAGACTGATTAGGCCGTCCATGAACCAGGCATCATCGCTTTGAGGATGCAACTCGCAGATATCGCGGTACAGATCGCGGGCATCCACCAATCGACCAGCATCATACAACGCGTCACCGCGATCCAGAAGGTCTTCGATCGGGGATTCAGGATTGTAGGTATTCACGTCAGAATTCGCAGCTAAAGCGGCCCTCGATCGGCGACCCAGATTGTAGGTTGGAACCCTGATACTGGAGTATACATTGACCACTCTGGTGTCAATTCTCATGAATTCGCCCCGTCAGTGCAACTTCGACCGGTGGACTCGATCACCCGTTGCGCCGGACCCTTGACGGTATTATTGAATATTACATAACCGTATGACATGTTGCCGCCTGTTGATGTATCATTGCGATGTCGGTTTGACATCGGGAGCATGCCATGGCAGTGAAGATGGACGAGGCGGCCAAGCGACGGGTTCGTGCAGGTCGCCTGCTGTTAGAAGGCAAGACACCCCCCGAGGTAGCCAAGGCCGTTGGCGCACCGCGGCAGACCGTGTATCGCTGGCTCGGCGTCTTGCAGGAACACGGCATCGAGGGCTTGCGCGAGATGAACAAGGGAGGCCGTCCGGCATGGATGTCGGACGAACAAGTCGACGAACTGCGCGAGCTGCTATTGGCCGGGCCGATGGCCAGTGGATATGGCACCGATCTCTGGACACTCAAGCGGGTACGCCTGCTGATCGAGAAACAGCTCGGCATCGCGTACAGCGAAGTCCACGTATGGCGGATCCTGCGTGCCCTGGACTGCTCCAGCCTGAAGCCCGAGCGGCGTGCGATCGAGCGCAACGAAGCGGCCGTGGCGCAGTGGAAAAAGCGTACCTGGCCTGCACCCAAAAAAAGCCTGCGGTGAAGGCCGGGTGATCGTTTTTATCGACGAGTCGGGACTCTCCGAACGGCCCACGCGGTTACGCAACTGGGCGCCGCGAGGTCAAACGCCGGTCATCCAGTTCCATTTCAACTGAAAACAGTTGTCGATGATCGAGCCGTACTATCCGAAGGCGGGCAAGGGTACGCTACCGCTGAAGCGGCTGTTGCGCATCTACTTCATGCAGAACTGGTTCAACCTGTCGGGTCCGGGTGCCGAGGATGCGATGTATGGCTCGGAGTCGATGCGCCGCTTCGCGGGGTTTGAGCTGGTCGAGGACGTGATTCCGGACGAGTCGACGATCCTGCGCATTCGGCATCTACCGGAGGCCACCAGCTCACGCAACTGATCTTTGCGGAGGTGCGCGGGCTGTTGGAAGAGAAGCGGCTTCTGCTCAAATCCGGCACGTCGTCGATGCCACGATCATTGCGGCCCCGCCCTCGACCAAGAACGCCGAGAAGGCGCGCGATCCGGACATGCGCCAGACGCGCAAGGGCAAGGCGTGGCACTTCGGCATAAAGGCGCATGTGGGCACCGACCAGCGCGGCATCGTGCACAGTCCGGTCACCACGCCGGCCAACGGAGCCGACATCAATCAATTGCCGCACGGAGAGGAGAAGGAACTCTTCGGCGATCAGGCCTACGGGAGCGAGTTTCACCGCCAGTGTACCAAACAGGCCGGGGTCCGTTACCGGGTCAACCGTCGTGGCACCCGAACCCGGCCGCTCGGTGAGCATCAGAAAGCCATCGACCGGCTGCGTTCCAAGGCGCGCACCCGGGGCGAGCATGCCTTCTGCGGGGCCAAGCGACTGCCGGGCTTTGGCAGGGTGCGCTATCGCGGCTTGGCCAAGAATACGGCGCGCCTGTTCACCGCCTTTGCCTTGGCGAACCTGTATCTCCTCAGGCGACGCTTGGTGCCGCCGGGGGAGCGGTGTGTCTTGTGAACGGACTGAGCCAAAAACACCGGCGATATCCCGCGAAAAACCGGCTTTTAGACGTTGCTTGTCGCCCATTCCGATGATTTCCATGGCTCGCTTCGTTTCAACTTCGACTCGCACAGGTACCTGTGCAGAGCTACCCCAGGGCGCCGGCATGATCAGACAATACAAAACGCTGGTATTGCTCGGCCTGCTGATCCCGGTGCTCGGCATCGATCTCGTCAACCTGCTGTACCTGGCGGTGCTTAAACACGACACCGCGCGCGGCCGCTGGATCGAGGAGCCGATGGCGAAGAGCTATCTGCTGTCGGCCGCCGGCGACCCGGACTACATCTTCATCGGCTCGTCCCGGACGCAGAACCATATCAATTCGCTGCTGCTGAGGCGCATGGGCGTCGAGGCACTCAATCTCGGCATGGCGGGCAGAGAGTGGGAGTATTACGCCTACGTCATCCGTCAGACCGGCAGTGTGCGGGCGGGGTCGCTGGTCGTCAGCATCCCGGCCGACGTGCTGTACGGCCCGGTCAGTTGTCCCGACACCTACTACTATCAATGGCAACTGGACCGTATCGGCGGGTCCGACGTCGGTTGTTTCTTCATCGGTGACCTCAATTGGGACAGCCTGCTCGATGAACTGCCGATGAACCGGTTTCGTGTCGCGCTCGAAGAGGCCCCTTCCGCAAGCGAGCTGAATGACGAATTGAAAATGCTTGAAACCACCTACGGCTACCGAGTCGAGGCGGATGGCCGGCGCGTCAATTATGCCCGCGGCAACCGCGACCGTTCCGTGCTGCTGTTTGCCAACGGCGATGGCCAGGTGTTTTCGGACCGTGTCAGGAACAGCTACGGCACGGACCGGAAAACCGTCGACCGCACGCGGACCGCTTTTGATCCGGAGGCCCTTGCGTACCTGGGCAAGCTGGCCCACTTGGCGCAACAGAGCGGCAAGAACGTCATTTATGTCATCGAGCCCGCGAAAGTCGGCGTGACCGAACGGATCGATCTCGATGCCCTGCAAGCGGCGCTGCCCCCCAACGCGCGCGTCATCAACAACGCGGACAGGGACTACGCCCGCGATCTGTGGGCCGACAAGAATCACTTCAACCTCAAGGGGTCAGCGCGTTACACGACGCTCGTCTATGCCGAACTGCGCACGGTGGAATTCGCTCAAATCCCCTGATACACCCCGCACATGCCGCAGCGGACGTTGACAATGCGACGTCCGGTGACGAGGCAGCTCTTGGCCTGCATCAGCCCCTGTTTGCACAGCCGCAGCGCCGGCCGGCGCTGCTCTTCGATCGCCTCTGCCGGCAGTGTCCATGCATTAATCTTCTTGCCCACGCACCTGCAATATCAGATACTGTTCTGTGCCTGGTTAGCAACAGTATTGAGAGATTCATCAAACACAAGACGGGGTTGCTGAATCTTGTGAAACAATGGGGCAATGTATGCCAGGCCGGTAACGTCGCGGCCCTTTCGCGAGATACGCTCTATCGCTACAGGACCATCGTGCGAATCGCAATTGACCGGGAGCGCACTGCATCCAGATCGTTCACACTATGCGCTACCCTCTATTGAATCGAGCCGGGCGGTTTGTTCATCCTGGCCGTGCGGCCACGCTCGATGTTGGCGGCACTGTCATTGTGCTGGTGCTGTTGGAAAGCGTCTACTGCAGACATGCTACGGCCGCCAGATCATAGGCTTGTCGAAGCTGACATGTCCACATTGTTCGCTCAGGCCCTGGAACAGCATCAATCGGGCAACCTTGGTGAGGCAGAAGTCCTCTACGAACAAATCCTTGCGAGGGATCACAAGCACATTGGCGCCCTTGCCAATCTCGGGATACTTCATTTGCAGCGCGGTAACCAGGAAATCGGTATCCCGTTGATTGGGAGATCGTTGGAGATCAACCCTGGACAACCCTTTTTGCATATGAGTCTGGGTGCGGCGCTCCAGGATCTCCGGCGCCTGGAAGAGGCCGTGGCAAGCTATGAACGTGCCATTATCCACAAACCCGATTATTTCGAGGCGTACGTCAACCGGGGAGTAGCGCTCCAGGACCTCCACCGCCTGGATGAGGCCGTGGCAAGCTATGACCGCGCCATCACACTCAGGCCGGATTTCCCCGAAGTGTATTACAACCGGGGCATTATACTCTGCGACCTCAAGCGTCTGGATGAGGCTGTCGCGAGCTATGACCGTGCCATCGTTCTCAAGCCGGATTACGCCGAGGCTTATTATAACCGCGGCATTGCACTCCAGGGCCTCCGGCGCCTGGATGAGGCCGTTACCAGCTATGACCGCGCCATCACCCTAAAGGCGGATTTCGCTGGTGCATACTGTAACAGGGGTGTTGCATTTCAGCAGCTTGGTCGCCGGGACGATGCCCTGGCCAGCTACAATCTGGCCATCGCCCTGAATCCGGATCACGCCGATGCGTATAACAACCGCGGTAATGTACTCACAGACCTCAAGCGTCTGGACAAGGCGTTGGCCAGCTATGACCTCGCCATCGCTCTCAAGCCGGATTACGCCGATGCGTATAACAACCGGGGCAATGTGCTCCAGGAGCTTAAGCGATACGATGAAGCCTTGACGAATTACGACAAGGCGATTGCCATCAGCCCTCGTTTGCCCTACGTCCTGGGCTCATGGCTCCACAACAAGATGCGCTGTTGTGATTGGGATAACTTTGACACCGCTTGCGCCAGGATTGCCGGGGCGACCAAGAATGGCACGAAAGTGTCAATTCCATTTGCAAGTCTCGCGATTCCTTCCAGTCCCGAACAGCAACAGCAATGCGCACAAATTTATGTCCAGGACAGGTATCCAGCACGTACGCTGGCGTGGCGGCAGGATGTGCATAATATCCACGATCGTATTCGTGTCGGATATTTCTCTGCTGACTACAAGGACCATCCGGTATCACATTTGATAACACAGCTTATCGCATACCATGACCGCACAAGATTCGAGATTACAGGATTTTCTTTCGGTTACCCCACCAATGATTACTGGCGGAGGAAACTGGAAAATACGTTTGACCATTTCATAGATGTCAGAACGCGCACAGATGAGGAAATCACTGCCTTGGCACGGGAACTGGAGATCGATATTGCCATTGATCTTAACGGCCATACAATGGACGGTCGAACCGCTGTCTTTGCGCTGCGCTGCGCACCTATTCAAGTTAACTACCTTGGTTATATAGGCACGATGGGTGCAGACTATATTGACTACATCATTGGCGACCCGACAGTAATACCTGAACAGCACAAACAGTACTTTTGCGAAAGGATTGTTTACCTCCCACACTCCTATCAGGTTAATGATTCGACCAAGGAGATCTCTGAGCGACAATACAGCTGCGCCGAACTGGGTCTGCCTGACAACGCATTCGTATTCTGCTGTTTCAACAACAACTTCAAAATCACCCCGGATGTTTTCGATATCTGGATGCGGCTATTGAAGAAAGTTGATGGAAGCGTGTTGTGGTTGTCCGAGGGAGGCGCAAGCGCAACCAGGAATCTTCGCGTTGAAGCGGAAAAACGCGGCATCCTATCCAGCAGGCTCGTATTTGCTCCCAGGATTTCTCCGGCTGATAACCTGGCGCGTTACCGCGCGGCGGATCTGTTCCTGGACACTCTTTATTACAACGCGGGAGCCACTGCGAGCGACGCCTTATGGGCGGGCTTGCCGGTACTCACGTGCCTTGGCAACACATTCGCGGGACGAATGGCGGCAAGCCTGCTCAATGCCATTGACCTGCCCGAGTTGATCACACGCAGCCATACAGATTATGAATCAATGGCGCTTCAATTGGCGACCGAGCCGGAACGGCTTGCCGCCATTCGGCTGAAACTGGCGGCTAATATAAGCACTCGACCCCTTTTTGATACAGCGCGTTTCACCTGTAACATCGAAGCGGCTTATGTAAAGATGTATGAACGCTATCAGGCTGGTCTGCCACCGGATCACATCGTTGTGGATGCGTGATCCATTCCTGCTCACGACCACTTCCAGAATCTCGCAGCAATTACACAATGCCGGTCTCAGCGAAAGTAATGGGGCTCGCGGTTGTCCGCGCCACCGGTCAGACGTTGAAGGACCCAGCGGCCGGGACCGGGCACGGCACAGTCATGCCTTTCGTGCATTATCAGCGTCAGCAGATATCCGCTGAGTGCATAAAAGCCGAAAGCCGCATAGCCCCCGATGGCATCCACGCCGCCCAGGTGAAGGAAGACGAACAGCAAGGCCAGAAAAGTGCGATAGGCTCCAAACATACTTGTTTCAATATCCCGCTCGGCCGGCGGGCGCGCGGCGCCATAGCATAGCGCATCGCGGATAACTTAGGTCCCGGACCGGTCCCGGCGAACTGGATCGCCCGCGGCGCTGGGGCGAGGCCCGCCGGACGCGGCGCCGCCGCGACCGCCGGTACGCGACAATACTTCACAGTTCATGTATAAGACAGTCTCGATGAACACCCGCGTCGCGCGCCGACGCAACATGATTCGCCCCCCCCCGGAATGAGCACCAGCGAAGACAAACTGCGGCAGATACGCATAACGATCGAAGGCCGGATCGGGGAACTGGCTCCGGCTAAACTCGATTGCGCGAAGGGCTGTGCCTACTGTTGCCGCGGTTATCCCATCAGCGTGCATTCCCTCGCCGAGGCGCGCCTGGCGCTGGAGGAAGCGAAGCGGACCTACACGCCCAGGGCGTTCAAGAAGCTTCGCGAAGACATCTACCGGCAGTTCCGTGAGACCCGCTACCTAACGACCATCGATGCGTTCAACCAGCTCAAGCTGCCCTGTCCCTTTCTGGTAAAGGGCGCCTGCAGCGTTTATGAAGCCCGGCCGATCTCCTGCCGCACCTGCATTTCCAACGATGTGGTGGTCTGCATGAGCGCACTGGGGCCCCCGGCCTGCAAACTGACCGGCGATGCCGACATGCAGCGCTACCTCAACGCCATTTACCGTTACCGCGAAGATCTGTACCGTGAGCTGGGCTACGGCGATTGCATGCTGGAACTGCGGGCGGCGCTGGTGTACGTGCTGGAAGGCGGAACGCCGGCGCCGGGAAACCTGCCGATCGACCCGCTGCACGCCGCCACGCCGGTGGGACAGGCCGCGCTCGCGCAGTCCCGGTCATCGTGAACACCAGAACTGGTACATGCCCGCGAACAGGTTCGGGTGTTCGCGCTCGAACGCATCCCACAGCGCAAGGTCCTTTTCCGATCCGGTCGCCGGATAGCGCTGTTTGAAAGCACCGAGCACTTCCGGCGTCAGTTCGAAACCCAGAAACCGCAGGCCGAGTTCGCCCAACATCGCTCCGATCTGCGGCAGCGTGAAAGTGTGTTCGCGCGCGTGCAGCACCAGATCCCGGAAACCGCTGGACGACCGGAAATCGGACGAATAGACCAGACTCTTCGCCGGATGATCGTCGGGCAGGTCCAGAACCGCCTGGCGGCAGCGGCGGATGTCCTCCAGCGTCATGCCCGGCACAATCGCAGCGGCAAGCAACGCGCGCGCCGCCGCCACGTTCGTGCGCGCGCGGGTGCTGTACAGGGCGATGCGCATCAGGCCGCCCTCGGCGAGCAGCCCGGTCAGCACGCGCCAGCCCTCCAGCGGTCGTTCCAGGTGATGCAGCACGCCGCCACACAGGATGATCGCGAAACGGGCGTCCAGTGCGCCCAGCTTCAGGATGTCGCCGCAGCGAAAATCGATGTTGTCGACGCCGTAGTTTTGCGCCATGCGGGCGGCATAGCCGAGGCTCGCCGTGCTGATGTCCACGGCGGTGACCCGGCAGCCGCGATAGAGGCGCGCCGCCTGCACCGGGGAATGGCCGGTGCCGCAGCCCGCGTCCAGCACCGGCAGCGGCTCCGGCATGGCCGGCACCGGCTCGCCCGGACGCCATTGCGCGGCGATTATCGCAAAGGATCCCGGCGCCGGCCGTTTGCAGTCCATCCAGCGCGGGTAGGGATTGTGCTCATACTGCTGCTTCACGGCGATCGACGTTTCGTCGGAGACCTCCGTCAGACAGGGAATCCGGTCGGCCAGCGCCTTTTCGTGCAGCGTATCGAGGATCTGCGACCGGACCAGGGCTGCGAAGGACGGCGACCAGTTCAACGCGGCCAGCGCGCGCGCATCGCCGCCGGCGGACCACCAGGGATACAGCGGGCGGTACAGGGCGACGCACGCCAGTGCAGGCTCCAGCGCGACCGGATCGGGCGCCACCCCTTGCAGCGGCGGTTCGACCGTCGCGACGATGCCGGCAAGGCGTGCCTGCTCGTTCTCCTCGACGGGCCAGACGTATTCCGCAAGCAAGCAGTGTTGCGCGAGCGCACACAGAAACGGCAGCGGCAGTTGCTTCCCTGCCGAGAACAGGCAGGCTCTGCGAATGGCGGTGAAGACGCGCTCCATGGCGAGCGACTGAAAGAGCAGCCGCGGCAGGGCGGCCAGCAACAGGGGGTCGCGCGGCAGGTCCGACCGCAGCAGCGCAGCACCGACATCTTCGCTTTCGAACACCGCGTGTTCGATTGCACGGTAGGCTTCGGAAGCGGCGATCGTGTCCGCGACCGCGACCGACAGGCTCTGGCTGGGTATGTCGAGGTCTTCCAGCAGGTCCAGCAGAATCCGCCGCTCGCGCGCGCCCGCGTCCGGCAGTGGATAGCCGTCGACCAGTTCGCTGAGCGAGCGGCGCAGAATGAAACTCGCGGGCAGCCGCGCCAGCGCGGCGCAAAGCGTCCGGAGCGCGCCGTTCGAATCGCCGGCGTAGGCCAGCGAGCGGGCCAGCCCCGCCTGGGCGATGTCGAGCGCCGGATTCAGCTCGACCGCCCTGCGATACCATTGGCCGGCGCCGCGCATGTCGCCGGTCTCGCCCATCGCCGTCGCCAGATCGCAGGCCGCGTTCGCAAACGCCGGATTCAACTCGACCGCGCGCTGAAACGCCGCTTTTGCTTCCATGAACCGGCCCGACGCCGCCAGCGCATTGCCCAGCGCATGCTGTGCATTCGCATCGTCCGGCCGGATGGCGAGCAGGCGTCTGCAGGTTTCGATCGCGAGGTCGCCCCGGCCGGTCGCGCCGTAGGCGTTGGCGAGGTCGCGGTAGACGTCCGGATACCGCGGTGCGATTTCCACGGCGCGAGTCAGGTGCGCGACCGCCTCGCGCGGCCGGTTGGTGCGCAGCGCGATGACACCCAGCAGGTGACAGGCGACGACGCTGGCCGGGTCGCTCTGCAGCACCGCCCGCGCGATGTTTTCGGCGTCGGCCGGCCGGCCTTCGTTGAAATGTTGAATGGCGAGCTGGATCGGGTTCATGCGGCTGTTGTGGTTCGCGGCGGTCATGCGGTTTCGCGCGGCAATGACGCCTGGATTCGGATGCACTGTACCATCCCGGCAGACCCGGTGTAAGTTCCGCACAACCGCCGCCGTGCCGATCCGCGGCGGAGCCACCGCGCGGACGGCCGGACGGTCCGGGCCGGGTTCTGGTCAAAGATCGGCGGCTTCTATATGATGGCCGCACAACGTCCGGGCACCGCCCCGCTGAAATCCGCCTACAATCTCAGTTCCAGATAATGAATAGCCAGCAAGCGCTGCTGCGGCAGGTGAGCGAAAAACAGTTGATTCTGAGCGTCACCGCCGGCCGCTCCGGCACCCGGTATCTGCACAACCTGTTCTCGCTGCTGACGGACGTGCAGAGCCAGCACGAGGGCGAACCCGACTACAAGCACGTGCTGCGGCGCGTACAGACCCAGCCTTCCGCGGCCACGCGCTTTCTGCTCGACCACAAGCTGCCGGCGGTCGCCGCCTGTCCATTTCACACTTTCGTCGAAACCAGCCACCTGTTCTGCAAGGGCTTCTTCGAACCGCTGCTGAACCTGGGCGTCCGGCCCGATCTGGTGCTGCTGCGGCGGCCGCCGCGGAAGATCGCCTGGAGCATGCTGGAACGCGCCACGGTGCCGGCACGCACCGCGCTGGGCAACCTCTACACGGTCAGTCCCGCCGACCCCAACACGCTGCCGCTGCCGGGCTGGGAACTGCTGAGCGACTATCAGCTCTGCTTCTGGTACGCGCTGGAAATCGAGCGCCGGCAGGTGCGCTACCGCGATCTTCTGCTGCAGATCGGCGGCCGCGTCTGCGACGTCACCGCCGCCGAGCTGAATGACCCGGACAGGTTCATGGCGATGCTGGAAACCTTCTCGCTCGCCGCCGGCGATGGCGACGCGCTGCGCCTGCGTCACGCGCAGACCACCGCGGTCACCCACAACAAGAACCCCAGAAAGTTTTCGCTTGCGCTCGATTTCGACGCGGAAGAGGAAGAAGTCTGGGCCGGCGTTGCCCACTACGAGCCGCTGCTGCGCAAACAGGTGGCCGAGCGTTACGCGCAGGCGCAGGTCGAGGTCTAGGCGGGAACGGCGCGCGAAGCCTGCCTCCGTCGAAACAGTATCGTGACATTCAAAGGTTTCCAATCGGCGTCCGGGGATCATGCCGATGCATGAACGGACCATCCTCGATCATCTGATTCTCGCCGGCGGTCCGCCGCGCAGCGGCACCACCCTGCTCGCCAGGCTGTTGAGCGCGCACCCGCGGCTGGCGCTGGCCAGCGACAACCAGGCCTGCGAGAGCTGGGGACTGTACCGTTATGCCGACTACAGCGGACTCGTCGACGAGCTGCGGCACGGGCGCCTGCACGAGGATGCGGCAGGACCCTGGCTGCTCGGCAGGATCGCGCGCGCAGGCTGGGTGAACAACATCACGCCCTCGCCTTTTCACGGCGCGCAAGCTTCGGCGGTCGCGGATGCGCCGATCAACGGCGTGGCGCGGCTGCGCCTGCCGGTCGAAGACTTCGGCACCGGCCTGAGGCTGTGCCTGAAGTCGCCGGAAATCAGCTTCGTGCTGCCGCGCCTCGCGGCGTGCTTTCCCCGCGCGCAGTTCGTCCTGGTCCACCGTCGCGTAATCGAGACCGCCGAATCCATGTATCGCAAAGGCAATGAATGGCCCAATGCCTACCACCGGCGCTGGAACCGCGAGCGCGATGCGTCCGGCGGGCGGATCGTCCCCGCCGACACACCGGCCGATCTGGCCGCTCACTGGAACGCGGTGAGCGACTTCCAGCGCTGCGTCCTGCGCGCGACGGCCTATCTCAGGGCGATGGCCGAAGGCGCTGCGGCGCTGCCGTCCGACCGCGTGTTCGTCTATCGGCATGCGCGGCTGCGCGAGGACCCCGCGCGCGTGCTTGCGGAAATGGCGGCGTTTCTCGGCGTCGACGCCGGCGGCTTCGGTCCCGCCGAGAACCTCGTGCGCGACGAACGCGCCGAGCCGTCGGCAGCGCAACAACGCGAGTTCGAGGCGCTGGTGCCGGTGCTCGATCTCGAGCGCAGCCTGGCGACGGCCCGCGCGCTGGAAGATCGCCATCGAACATGACCCCGGGAGCCTTCGGCCGTGCCTGATCCCATCGAGGAACTGGAAGCGCTGGCCCGCGCCGGACGCTGGGACGAAGCCGGCGCGCGTTGCGCGGCGCTGTGCGGCCGGGCGCCCGGCGATCCGCGGCTGTGGTTCATGGCCGCGCGCATCGAGCGCCAGCGCGGCCGCCTGGCGCAGGCGCTGGCGCATTACCGCAAAGCCGCAGAACTTGCACCGGACACCGAAGCGGTGCTGCTCGAATACGCGGTCACGCTGCGGGCGGCCGGCGACGTCCGCCAGGCGCTCGAAGTGCTCGAACCGCTGGCGCACCGCGACAGCGCGCCCGTGCAGCAGACGCTCGGCCAACTGTATGGGCAGGCCGGCCGCCTGGATGACGCGGCGGAGCACTTCGAGCGCGCACTGCAACTCAGCCCGGATGCGCTCGACGCGCTGCTGGGTCTGTGCACGGTATGGAACGCGCGGCAACGCCCGGATCGGGTCGCCGCGTGTCTGCGCGAGGCGGTCGCGCTGCGGCCGCAGGCGGCGGACCTGCACTTCAATCTCGGCCTCGCACTGGAAAGCCTGGGACAGTTCGACGCTGCCTACCGGGCCTGCGAGGAAGCGCTCGCGCGGCAACCGGGGCACCTGCCGGCCGTCGCCTTGCAGGCCGAAATCCGGCGCCGGCAGAACCGCTGCAATGAGGCCCTGGCGCTGCTCGATCCCCTGCTCCGCGGCGGCGAACGGCACCCGCGCATCCTGGATGCGTATCTGAACCTGTGCCACAGGACCGGCCGCTGCGACGCGGCGCTGGCGCTGGCCGAGGCGGCCTGCCGCACGCCGGGCGTGGCGGACCAGGAGCGGATGAGCCTGCACTTTTCGACCGGCCGCGTGCTCGACCGGCTCGGTCGCTACGACGAAGCGTTCGCGCATTTTCGCGAAGCGAACGCGATCCGCCGGGTAAACAGCGACGTCAGCGACCTGCAACGGCTGGTCGAGGACATCGTCGCCGCGCATCGAACCGATCCGGGTGCCGGCCGCACGCCGGACGCGTCGCCCGGACCCAGGCTGATCTTCATCGTCGGCATGCCGCGCTCCGGCACGACGCTGGCCGAGCAGATACTGGCCAGTCACCCGGACGTGTACGGGGCGGGCGAACTGAGCGCCATGCCCGACGTTCAGCGGTCCTTCGCTACGCTGAGCGGCACGGGCACCGACTATCCGCGCGGTTTCACTGCGCTCGACGACAGCGGCGTCGACAGTCTGCGCCGCGCCTATCTGGCGGAATTGCCGGAGGCGGCGCGCGGCGCGCCGGTGGTCACCGACAAACAGCCGGGCAACTTTCTCGCCGTGGCCCTGATAAGGATGCTGTTTCCCGGTGCCGCGATCGTCCACTGCACGCGCGACCCGCTGGACACCTGCCTGTCGTGCTACTTCAACAATTTCACCGGGCTGCCCTACACCTGCGATCTGACGTCACTGGGCGGAACCTGGCGCTTGTATGATCGTTTGATGCAGCACTGGCGCGCCCTCTCGATGCCGATGTTCGAGCTGTCCTACGAAGCGCTGACCGGCGATACCGAGCGCGTATCCCGCGCGCTGGTCGAGTATTGCGGCCTGACGTGGAACGACGCGTGCCTGAGCTTTTACAAGACCGACCGCGTGGTGACGACCGTCAGTCGCGACCAGGTCAACCAGCACGTCTACCGCAGTTCCGTCGGCCGCTGGAAGCATTACGAAAAACATCTTGCGCCCCTGATCTATGCCTTACACAGATGAAAATAGGCTTGCTGGCAGCGGCCGTGCGTCCTCAAAGTCATTGCTCCGCAAAAAGCCAATCGACGACTTCCGCTTGCAACACATTGTCGGTGGAATTGGCATGCCAGTCATGCATCACCTGCATCGCCGCGGTGGTTATGGTAAGCAAAGAGGTGCGCCTCTATACTTCTCGTGTCGACGATCAGGACGTGGGTGGCTCAGTTGGCGTACCGAACTACACCAGAGCCCGGGGGAGCCCCATCGAATTGCAAGACCGCATTTATGTCATGTGGTGTTGTCGAGGCTATCGTTATGAAACACAAGAACTTGTATAAAGTGGCGAAAGTGCATCTCGATTTGGAGGCCGGTCTTGACAGGATCACTTCCAGAGAACGGGCGCTGAAGCTGGTTGGCGGCAATATACCCGGGATCGAAAACCTTGTTATCAAGTTTCTGATCGCCCAGGGAGTCAAACCCAGCGACAGTCTTCTCGATATTGGCTGCGGCTGCTTTAGAATCGGCAACAATATCATCGAGTATCTGGAGAAAGGAAACTACTACGGGATTGATGCGCGGCAATCGATCTTGAACGCCGGCTTCGAATTTATTCTGTCGCCGGAGGCACTGGCCAAAGCGCCGCAGGCACTTGCGTCATGGGACTTTGAATTCGAGAAATTTGGTCGCGAAACCTTCGACGTTATGTATGCGCAGTCGCTAATCACACACATTCCTGAAAGCGAGGTTAGACTTCTCTTCAGGAAAATCGACGAGTTCTTAAGCGTCGACGGAGTTGCCTTCGTTACTTTTCACGAAGGACCGCGGACCGACGAAAACCCGTTGTTCTGGAGTCAGCAGGATTTGCGGTCATTTCTTGAGCACACAGACCTTCACTTTCAGTACATCGGAGAGTGGGGGCATCCGCGAAATCAGAAAATGTTTGCGCTCTCCAGAAAGTAGGGTAGCTGCTTCTTTGGGCAGGTTGGATGCCTGTGCGTAGATTTCATCGGGCGCTGTCAACTTCCAAACCGCATGATCGCCCTTCAATGGCGCTTTCCGGTGGGCGCGCCGTGGTGATTTAAAGGCGCTGCCGCCGGCGGCGATTTTGTTGTTCGGTTCGTATTGGGAAAACGGAGGTCAGAACACAGTTTTCTCTAATATTCGCTAAAGGGTTGCGGCGACATCGGCTTACGTTCGTCGGTGTTCGAGGAATATTAGCGAAAACTGTGTTCTGACCCCGGTTTTCCGGCGCCATAGCCGAGTTGCGCCATCAGGTCGCCGATCTCGGCTTCGATCAGCGCTCTGTGCTCGGCGCCGAAGGCTTTTTCCCAGGCCGCGATCTGCCCGTCCTTGAAGGTCATGGTGCCGCCGAACAGTTGGTCGGCGATTTCGCGCAGCCGCGCGTCGGTGCTGTCCACCCGCAGGTGCGCGCTGATGTTGCGCAGTTCGCGCATCTGCAGATCGCTGCTGCCGCCGGCGCGCGGCCCCGCCAGCCATTCGAAGCGTGTCGTGTAGACGTTGGGATGCGCCATCCAGGGCAGCATGTGCTCGAAGCGCGCCCTCAGCCCGAGTTCGAGCGGTCCGTCGGGTTCGACGCGGTAACCGGCGATCGCCAGCCGCAGGCGCTCGCCGGCGGATTTGTCCTGATAGAATTCGTGGGACGCAAGGAATTCGCGCTCGGGCACCCAGTTGGCGTGCGACGCCGCCACGGCGCGCGGGTCGCGCAGCACCAGGATCATGCGCATGTCGAACAGTTCCATCAGCTTGAGCACGCGCGCGGAATACGGCAGATGGCCCTGGATGTACTGTGCGGATTTCACCTGCATGAACAGCTCGCCCAGGCGTTCCAGCGGCACCAGGCACGGCCACACGCTGCCGACGCGCACCGATTCGGTAGTCTCCTCGACCTGCATACTGCGCGGCGCGAGGTTGTTGTACAGGCGCACCGGAATATCCGAGTAACCCAGCAGGTCGACCAGTTTTCCCAGCAGGTGCGTCCCGGATTTGGGCACGCTGTTGACGATCAACGGCGGACGGATCGCGGGTTCGGAGGATTCGACCACCGCCGGCGCCGGCTTCGCATGCCAGTGCTTGGGTCGGACCAGGTCTGCGACCGCGCGGGGATTCCAGGCCAGGTCCAGGTCTTCCACCAACGGCTGCAAGACCTCCGGCCCGTCGTCGAACAGGCGTTCCGTCTGAAGTTCCCGCCACCAGACGCCGGACGCCTTCAGTATGTCGAGGCGCCGCTCGTACAACCGCACCCAGCGCCGCCAGAACTCCGGGCTGTCCGAATGCTGGCGCATGAAATCCGTGCGCAGGCACGAATCGACGATCGCCTCCGGTCGGCGGCGCACGACCACCCAGCGCGCGTGCGGAAACGCCGACCGCCACACCGGCCACACCAGCGTCAGCTTGGCGTCCTTGTACAGCCAGGGACCCGTCACCGCGTAGCCCTGGCGCACGAACAGATCCAGCACTTGCGCGCCCAGCCGGGGCTGCGGCGGCTGGCCGGCAAGCGGCGGCAATTGCTTCACGCCCAGTGGGTCCGCGCCGAGTTGCCTGAGCTGCGCCTTGAGCACGCCCTCGCGCAGCGCCGTGTTTTCGAAATAGCCGGTCGGGTTGAATTTGCCGCCGGCGACCGTGTCGCCCACCCAGGCGCCGCAGGCGGCCAGACACCCGGCGACCAGGGACGTGCCCGAGCGCGGGATGCCGGTGACGAAGACCGGCCGCGCCAGCCACCCGTCCGCGGCCGGCACGGGTCGGCCGCGCGCAAGCAGCGCGTTGGCCAGGTGCAGGTGGCCCTCGAACGACCCGGGCTGCAGGTCGAGCGCCCGGCGGCTCGCGGTTTCGGCCTCGTCGAAGCGGTCCATGCGGTTGCACAGACCGGCCAGCAGCAGCCACGCATCCGCCTGCGCGGCGTCGCACCGCAGCGCTTCGCGCAGACTTGCCAGCGCGCTGTCCAGACGGCCGGCCATCAGCCACAGCTTGCCGAGACCGAGGTGCGCCTGCGCGTTGTCCGGCGCCAGCGCGATCGCGCGCCGCAGACATCCGAGCGCCGGCTCCAGCTCGCCGTACGCACCCTTCAGATTGCCGAGCATGATCCAGGCCTCGACGTTGTCCGGTTCCGCGTCCACCAGCCGCGCAAACAGATCCGCGGCTTCGGCCAGCCGATTCGAGTGCAGGCATTGCCAGGCCTGTTGCGCGAGTTCCTGTGAAGTCATTGTCGCTGGATGTCGAATGGCGCCCTGAATGATGAACCGGGCGGATGCTCAGACCTTCTGGCACCAGAATTGATACATCTCTTCGAACGTGTCCGGGTAAGTCTGCTCGAATTCGTGCCAGTGTGACAAGTCAGTCATGTCCGGATCGTCCGGATATGTTTGGCGATACCGCGCCAGCACGCCGGCGTCGGCGAGCGTGAAGCCGATGAAGCGCAGGCCGCAGGCGTCGAGCCAGCGCGACAGGTCGGGAATGGTCAGGCGATGCTCCTGAACGTGAAACAGCAGGTCGCGGCATTCGCTCAGCGTATAGAAATCGCGAAACCGCGTGACCGGATACGCCGGGTGATCCTCATCGAGCGCCAGCAAGGCGCGGCGCGCGGCACGGATGCCGTCGGGCGTCGTCTCGAAACCCTGTCCGGCGATGTATTGCCGCGCCGCCGCCACCGAGCGCCGGCCCGCCGCACTGTACAGGCCGAGCCGCAGCAGACCGCCGTCGTGGAGCAACCCGCTCAGGATCTGCAAGCCGGCGCGCGGGTTCTGCATGTGGTGCAGCACGCCCATCGACTCGATCAGATGGAAACGGCGTTCCAGTGAGCCGAGTTCGAGAATATCGGCCTGCGCGAACCGGATATTGTTCACGCCGAGTTCGGCGGCCTTGCGCATGGCATAGGCCAGGCTGGCCCGGCTGAGATCGACGGCCAGCACCGCGCTCTTGTCGAGCTCGGCGGCGAGCAGAAGCGTGTGATGGCCGGTGCCGCAGCCGGCGATCAGGATGTCGAGCGGCCCATCGCAGTACGTCGGTGGCTCGAACTGCGGAAAGCGCACGCGGAGCAGCTCGCGGCACGACGCCGGCTCGCGGAGATCGACGCTGAACCAGCGCGGATAGGGCGATTCCTCGTACTGCGCGCGCACCTCGGAAGAGACGCCGCCGGCGATCGGCGTCAGTGTCTCGATGCGCTCGCGCAGCGCCTGCTCGGTCCGCCAGTCCACCCATTGCCGCCGGACGACCAGCGGCAGGGCTGCGGCGAGTGCGCCACCATCCCGTTCCACCAGTTGTGCAATGCCTTCGAGCGACGCCAGCGGCCGGTACATGCACAGGACGGCGACACGCCGGACCAGGCCCGCGTCGACGACGGCGCCGCGCGCGATAGCGCCGCTCAACCGGTCGGCGAGTTCGGCGACGGCGGCGGCCTCGGCGGCGGTGACCAGGGCGGCGTAGTCCGTGTTGAAGCACTGGCAGGCCAGGGCTTCGGCGAATCGCGTCCCGGCGCCGACGATGTGCTCCGGTGCGATCGCACTGGGTCCGGCCACCGCGTCGAGTGCGAGGCGCCGCAGTGCGCACAGCAGCGCCTCGACTTCCGGGCTGGCGATCTTGGTATGCAACAGCAGGCTGTAAAGCAGCGCGTTGCCGAACAGCGGCTCGAACGCGCCGCGCGCCGCGGCCGCCTCCAGACCCTGAGGCGATTCGTGCAACGCCACTGCCACCGCGCGGCGCACGGCGGGATCGCCGCCGAGCAGGACCACGCCGGGTTTCAATAGTGGCGCCGTGTCCAGACCGGGTGTCTCGAAGCAGCGCAGCATCTGATTCCTGAGATCGGCATCGGCCGCGGCCGGACAGGCCGCATTGAACAGTTTGACGAAATGCTGCGCGTATTTCAGCGATGCCGGCCGCGCACGCAGCGCGTCCCGCGCATGCGCAAAGGCCTCCGCGACGCGCCCCTGCGCGGCGTACAGGACGCTCAGGTTGTAGCGCACCGGCGCAGGATCCGGCACTGCCGTCAGCGCGGCCCGGTAATTCTCGATCGCCGCGTCGTCCCGTCCCAGCGATTGCTGCACGATACCGAGCTGATAGCGCGCCTCGCCCAGCGCCGGATTGAGCCGGGCCGCCGCCTGCAAGGCCGCCGCCGCGTCCTCCAGCCGACCCTGCCGCTGCAGCGCCATGCCGAGATAGAGGTGCACTTCGGGTATGTTGGGATTCGCTGCGAGCACGCGCCGGCAGCAGTGCTCGACACCGGCGAAATTCTCCATCTGCGCGTAGAGATCACCGAGTGACCACCAGAGTTGCGGCGACTGCGGGTCCGCATCCAGCGCCCGCCGGTATTCGGTTTCGGCCTCCGCGAACCGGCCCTGTTCCTTCAGGGTTTCGGCCCGGCTGTGGATTTGCGACGCGTCCTGGCTGGACATGATTCGGAGGTCCCTGAACTTGTTAGCGCCGCGTTTCGTCGCGCCGCTGCAGACCCGCCGCAACGTCCTGCGCCAGTCGCGCGAGCGCGTCGCTCCAGTCGCCGTCCGCGCGCTGGCGGTACAGGGTGGAGCCGGGAAACCAGGGCGACGACGCGCCTTCGGTGGTCATCCGCCATTCCGGCGGATGCGGCACCAGAATGCGGCAGGGCTTGCCGATGCCCGCGCTGAGATGCATGTTGGTGTTGTCCACGCCGACATAGTCGTCGAGGTATTCGAGCAGCGCCAGCATCCTTTCCAGGTCGTCGTTGAACGCACTCATGTCCGCCACCGGCCATTCCAGCGCACGCGACAGTTCAGTCAGTTCCGCAGTCTCGGGCGCGCGCTGAAGAATGACCGGCGTGGCATCGATGCGGCGCAGTGTGTCCGCCAGCAGCCGCAGCGGCACTTCGCGGTACGCCAGCCGGTCGCCCAGTGTGGTCGCGGGCTGCTTTGTGCCGGCCCACCAGGTCAGGCCGACAAAGGGGCCGGCGCCGTACGCCGCCAGCGCCGCGCGAATTTCGTCGCGCAGCGCCGGCAGCACCGACAGCGGCGCCGGCGGCGGAAACCGCGAGGCATCGGTCAACCCGAGCAGACGCGGCAGGTCGCCCACCGACAGTGTCTGGTGCACCTCCGGCGCGCGGTCGGACTCGGCCACCGCCTGGTCGAGAAACGGCAGGCGCGCGACGATCGATCGGATCTTCGCGTCGGTCTGACAACAGAGCCACGCACCCCGCTCTTTCAGCAGCCGCGCAAAGCGCAGAAAAAAGATCTCGTCGCCGATGCCCTGGTCCTTGGCCAGCAGAATGCGCCGGCCGCCAAGCGTGCCGGCCAGGTCCGACGGATCGACCGGCGCGCGGTCGCGCACGCTCTTGCGCGCACCGTACCAGCGCCAGCCGTCGGCGAAATTTCCGCGCAGCAGTTCGAGCAGACCGAGGCTCTGCTGAATCTCCGGATTGGCGGGCGCCAGCGCCAGCGCCTGCCGGAAACTGGCGGACGCGGCGTCGAAGCGGCCGAGTTTCTTCTCCAGCAGCCCGCGATTGAACCAGGCGTCGGCGTTGCGCGGGTCCTCTTGCAGAACCTGCGCGAACGCCTCCAGCGCATCCTGATACCGGCCCGACATTCCGAGCGCGAAACCGCGGTTGATCTGCGCCAGCGGCAACCCCGGGGCTATTGCCAGCACGGCGTCGTAGCAGGCGAGCGCCGGCGCGAATTCGCCGGCTTTCAGATAACACTCGCAGAGACTCAGGCGCGCCTCGACGAAATCCGGATTGGCCTCGATCAGGCCGCGGTAACAGGCGGCCGCCTTGTCGAACGCGCCGAGTGCGCGTAAGGCGTTGCCCAGATTGAGCCGGGCGCCGGTGAAATCCGGCGCCAGCCGCAGCGCCTGCTCGAACCAGGCGACGGCGGCGGCATTGTCACCGCGCTGACAATGGACGTTGCCGAGATTGGCATGGACCTCCGGATTGTCCGGCGCCAGACGCAGCGCGTCGCGGCACGCCTGCAGCGCTTCCTGAAAACGACCCTGGCCCGCCAGCAGGCCGCCCAGGCGGTTGTGCACGTCGGCGCGGTCCGGTTGCACCGCGAGAACCCGGCGCAAGGCGCGCTCGACGCCGCCAGCGTCACCGCTGCGCAGGCCGAGTTCGGCGAGCAGCAGCCAGGCGTCGACGTATTGCTCGTCGCACGCGACGGCTTTTCCGGCGCTGGCCAGCGCCGCCGACAGGTCGCCCGCGGCGAGTTGGAGCCGCGCCAGATGCAGCCAGGGGTCCGGGTAGCCGGGGTCGATGTCGATGGCGCGCCGCAACCGCAGCGCCGCCTGGTCCGCGTCGCCGCGCTGCGCCCACCAGCAGCCCGGTCATCATCCAGGCCTCGGCATTGTCGGGGTCGAGTCCGATCACTTCCTGAAACAGGTGCTGTGCCTGGTCGGTGCGCCCCGCTTCGAACTGGGTCCAGGCCTGCTCGACCAGCGCTTCCAGGCGGGATGCGCTCATGCCGCGTCGCCGTGCAGGCGCCCGACGATAGCGATCAGCGGGTGGAGGTGTTTTTCGTAGTTGCGCCAGCGCGCCACCGAACTCCGGTACAGCGGTTTGCGCACCTGGCCGAAACTCGCGGTGCCGACCGCGCGCCGGTTTTCGTGAAAGCGGTAACAGCGCGGACTCGGGCTCCAGGCCGCAGAACGCCAGCAGCGCGGCGATTTCCGTTTCGGGATCGGCAACCAGCTTTTCGTAGCGCACTTCGTGTACGGGGATTTCGAGCACCTGGATCCAGTGCTGCATCAACCGGCGGTATTCGACGTAGTAATGCCCCAGCGCGCGGAGATCGAAGGTCTGCGACTGGAAGGCCGCGAAGTTCTGGAAATAGCAGGACAGACAGGTATCGAGCGCGTTGCGCGTGCAGTGAATGATTTTCGCACCGGGGAACATCAGGGCGATGTAGCCCAGGTGCAGGAAATTCTGCGGCATCTTGTCGACGACGTGCCGCGCCTCGCTGTTCAGGCGGTTGATCCTGTCGAGGTAGGCGCCGGCACAGGTGTTGAGCTGCTGCACGGTCAGTTGGCCGATGTCCGGTGCGGCAGCGCGCACCGCCTGGGCGCAGCGTTCCAGGTCGGGCAGTTCGCCGGCGCCGAACACGGCGCTGTGGCCGGAAAGAATCTGCTCGACGAGGCTGGTGCCCGACCGCATCATTCCGACCACGAAGACCGGCCGGTCCGCCGGCCGATCCGAGCGTGCAGCATGCGCCAGCCGGTCTTTGCCGAACCCGGCGATGATGCGGTCGACACGGTGACCGAAGGCCGGCGCATCGAAGCGGACGCCCTTGAGCCGGTTGCCCTGGCGGTAGTGTTCGAACGCTTCGTCGTAGCGGCCCAGCCTGTCGCAGAGCGAACCGAGCGCGAAGTGAACAAGCAAGCGGTCTTCATCGGCAAGCGCCGTGGTTGCCATGAAATGCTCGATGCGGTTCAAGGCGGGCGCGGCGTCGCCGCGCGACAGCGCCAGCCGCCCGTACGCATGGAATATCACGGCGCTGGCCGAGCACCCCGCCCTCCACGTACGGCTGCAGAATCCGCCAGGCGGCGTCGAAGTCGCCGCGCTTTTCGTGAATCGAGGCTTCGCCGGCGCAGGCGTCGAGGTGGTCCGCGCGCAGCGACCGCGCCATCCGGTATTCCGCCAGCGCCCGCTCGTAGTCGCCGGCCCACTCCAGCGCGAAGCCCAGCGAATGGCGCACGTCGGCATCCCGCGGCTTGCGCGACACCACGAATTGCAGCGACTCGATGCTCTGCTCGATCGCGCCGAGCTGCCGGGCGGCAAGCGCCAGGTTGTAGTGGGCCTCGACGTATTCCGGGCACAGATCGATCGCGCGCCGGCTGAACTCGACGGACTTGACGAAGTCGTTCAACTGGCCGTGGATCGCACCCATCAGACAGTACACGACGGCATCCGAAGCGCCGGCTTCGCAGATCGTCTTGCAAACCTGCAGCGCCGCCGCGAGGTCACCGTCGCCATAAAGGCGGATCGCCTGCTGTTTGCCGGCTTCGAGCGCCGTGCGTGGCAGGGTCATGGCTGCGGAGATTTCCCGTTCATAGCGGCGCATTATTTACTTTTGGCAAAATATGGACAACACTTCAGCGGGTTCCTGCCAACCGCACCCGGGTTGGCGGGGGCCGCGATCGATGCGGGATTCGACGCCGAAAGGGGGAGGCGCCGCACCTGACAAGGCGCTGAATCGGTTATGTGTTTTGGCCGCGCTCCGCACCAGTGACGGCGGCCCGCCGCGGCCGACTTAAGAAACTGCTGAATGATCCTCAAGGCGCCGCGAACCAGCACCCCGCCCGACTGACCGTCATGCCCGATACTTCCCGCCAGGCCCTGCACACGCAAGCGGAGACACTGCTCGATCGCCGCGATCTCGCCGGCGCGCGCAAGCTCTATACCCGCATTTGCGAAATCGCGCCGAACGACGCGGACGCCTGGCTGATGCTGGGTTTGATCGACAGCGAGACCGGCGACGTCGCCGCCGCACTGGATGCCCTGCGCGCGGCCGTCAGCCACGACCCGCGAACTCGCCGACGCCTGGCTGCACCTGGCGAAACTGCTCGCCGCCTCCGGCGATATGGCCGGCGCCCTGGACGCCTGCACCAGAGCGACCACGGCCGACCCGGACTACGGCGAGGCCTGGGTATTGCTCGCCGGGTTGCACCTCGATCAGGGCCGTCCCGAGCGCGCCGTCGCCGCGTGCCGCAACGCGCTGGCGGTCGAGCCGGAGAACGCGCCGGCACTGTCGCTGCTCGGCACGGCGCAGCAGTTGACCGGCAACCTGCGCGAGGCCGCCGCGTGTTTCGAACGCGCTGTCGCCCTGCAGCCCGACAGCACCGACGACCATTACAAACTGGCCTGCGCGTACCAGGCGCTCGGCGAACTCGAGCCGGCGCGGGAACAGTTCGAGCGGACGCTGGCGCTGGACGCGGGTTCGGCAACCGCGATCGGCGGACTGGTCCGGGTCCACGAACAACGCGGCGACGAGGCGGCGGTGAAGCGCTTGCTGCCGGCGCTGCTCGATGCCGCCGACCGCAATCCGCTGGTGCTGCCGACCCTCGCGGCGGTCGCGCCGGGAGCGGGCGTCGAGGACAGTGGCGCTGGCAAAACTGCAGCATGCCTTGTGCGCAACGACGCTGCCGGACAACATCAGGTCGCGCCTGCACTGGGCGGCCGGCCTGCTGTGCGACCGCCGGCACGACGCCGACGCCGCGTTCGAACACCACTTGCGATCCAAGACGCTTGCCGGCGGGCGCTATGACGCGGCCGCGCACGGCGCGTACGTCGACCGACTGATCGCCGCCTTCAACCGGCCGGCACTCGACTCCGCGCCGCAACCGTCGCGGCTCGCCCGAACGCCGGTATTCATCGTCGGCATGCCGCGCTCCGGCACCAGCCTGGTCGAACAGATACTCGCCAGTCACCCGCAGGTGTACGCCGCGGGCGAGCGCGAAACGCTGGCGCGCATCGCCGCCGGGCTGGGGGCGAGAACGGGCGGCGGCCGGGGCTATCCGGCGTGCATCGGCGCTCTGACGACCGAAATCCTCGACGCGGCGGCAGCCGATTATTTCCGGCCCTTGCCGGAACCGGCGGGGAACTTCGCGCGCGTCACCGACAAGATGCCGCACAACTTTCTCCATCTCGGCCTGGTCGAGTTGCTGTTTCCCGGCGCCCGCGTGATTCACGTGAAGCGCGATCCGCTGGATACCTGCCTCTCCTGTTTCTTTCAGGAGTTCAGCACCGCGCACGCCTACACCCGCAACCTCGCCGACCTCGGCGCCCACTACCGCGACTACGCGCGACTGATGCAACACTGGCGATCGGTGCTGCGCGTTCCGGTGCTCGCTTTGCAGTACGAGGAACTGGTCGCCGAACCGGAACGCGTGATGCGCGCGCTGGTGGATTTCTGCGGGTTGCCCTGGGACCCCGCATGCGCCGAATTTCACCAATCCGGCCGCGTGGTCGCCACGCTCAGTGCGTCGCAGGTGCGCGAGCCCCTGAACGCTCGCTCGATCGGCAGGTGGCGGCGCTATACCGCGCATCTGGGACCGCTGCGCGCCGCGCTTGCCGGTCTGCCAGACGACTGGTTCGCGGCGCAGTAGGGGCGGGCTGTTATCCGCCGGTGAGGCGAACCGTCACCTGGCCGGAGAAGAAGTTGAACGCCAGGTATTCGTATCCCAGTCCACTGTCGCGCAGAAATTCCTGAAACGCCTTGTATTCGTGGTCGCGCCAGCCGGGAAGGCAGAAGTACTCGTCGAAGACGATGACGGTGCCGGACCGAATCTGCGCGCCCAGATAGCGGAATATCGTCACCGTCGATTCGTAGAGGTCGCAGTCGACATTCATGAAGCTGACCGGTTCCGGATGGCGCCCGCAAAAACCCGGCAGCGTCTTCTCAAACGTGCCGACGTGATAGCACACGTTGTCAGGCGCCTCGGGCAGGTGTCCGTGCGTCGAATAGGAACCGGCGGGTTCCACGTCCGCGCGATCCGCGGTATTCACGACCCAGTCGATCGGCAATCCCTGGAAGGTGTCGAATCCGTGCACGGTGTTGCCGGTGAGCCGCGCGATGATGTTGATCGAAGCGCCGTAATACACGCCGAATTCGAGAAACAGTCCGTCCGCAGGGGCGTTGGCGACCGCGTGTTCGTACATCTGGCGCCCGGTGCAGAAGCAGCGCGCGTCCGGCCCTTGTTCGCGCGCGTAGCGGTACGAATCGACGAAGGACTCGAGATAGGGCCACAGCCGCACTGCCTCGGAAAAATGCGCTTCCGCCTCGCCCGACGCGCCGGTCATGGCCAGCACCAGCCCCAGATTGAACTGCGACAGCGCATTGCCAGGATTGAGTCGCACCGCTTCGGCGAACGCATTTCTCGCCGGCTCGAGGTTGTGATCGTCGAAGAGGCAGATGCCGAGTTCATGGTGAACCGTGGCGTTCGCGGGCTCCAGCGCGCGGGCTCGACTCAGGTTGTCGAGCGCGCCCGCCAGGTCGCCGGTGCTGCGCAGCGCGCGCGCCAGACTGCCGTACAGCGCCGCGGAATCCGGCGACAGTTCAAGCGCGCGCCGGTAACTGGCAATCGCCGCCGGGTAGCGGTTCTGATTCTGATAGATCTCGCCCAGATTGAAGTGAATCGCCGCATTCGCAGGCTCCAGCTCCGCGGCCCGTTCGAATGCGCTCGCGGCGCGGTCGAACTGTTTCATGCCGCTCAAACAGGTGCCGAAATTGCAATAAACCCGCGCGTTGTCCGGACGGATCGACAGGGCGTTCTCGAACCACTCCACCGCGTCATCCGATCGCCCCGCCTCCTGGAAGGTTGCCGCAAGCTCGTAGCTCGCGGAAAAATTAGCCGGCCCCAGTTTCACGGCGCGGCGATACCATTCGATGGCCTTGTCGCGATCGCCGAACTGGCGGAGCGCATTGGCGACCAGCCGGTGCGCTTCGCCGGCGTCCGGCGCGGTCCTGACCAGTTTGCCGAACCAGGATTCGGCGTCGGCCGAATGACCGCGATGAACCAGCAGTGCAACCAGCAGGGCAGTGGCGTTGGAATCGCGCAAGCCCTGCTTCAACGCGCGGCGCAGCGAGGACGCCGCAGCGTCCATCTCGCCCAGCCGCACCTGCGCGTGGGCGAGCAACAACGGCACATGGGGATCAGCGCTGGCCCGTTCCAGCCCGAGGCAAAGTTCCTTCGCCCTGCCCGGCTGATTGGACTGCAACAGCGCGACGATCTGTTGCTTCTCGATCTGGGTGCCTGGTGCCAAAATCCGCAATCCGCGCCGATGGGGATGTTTTATTGTAGTATTTCATACTATTTCGCCGTTCGATACTAGCACGGATTTAGCACTGAAATCGATTATGATTGGGCGCCGTCGCCGGTCGGTTGCAGGACGAGCGCACCGAGTCCGGCGCCTGAACGGCGCGGCCGGTGCAGCGCGAATACGCCGGCTCGCAGGACAAGGGAACGTCCGAACAGGTCGGCATGCCGGTGAAGGCCGGCACCCGGCACGCAGAAATAACTGGACCCCGGCCTTCACCGGAATGGCGTTGCAGCACTTGATCATGATGTTTCTGAGGTCCAGGCGTGACTGAAAACAAGATCCTGGCGATTGCCCAGCAACAGCACCAGGCCGGACAGGTCGCCGCAGCGGAGGCAGGGTACCGGCAGGTGCTCGCGATCAACCCACGCAACCCCGCCGCAATTTACGGCATGGCGGTGCTCGCCTACCAGACCGGGAGACTGAGCGACGCGGCGGTCTATGCCGGGCGGCTGGCCGACAACCAGCCGAACAGCGTTCAGGCACAATTTACGCTGGGTTCGATACGCAAAGCGCAGGGCGACCTGGCGGGCGCCGTCGAAAGCCTTGCGCTGGCCGCGGCATACGATCCCGGCAACGTTGCGGTCCGGTGCGCGCTGGGTGCCGCCTATCGGGATCAGGCCGATTTTGCCAGGGCCATCGAAGCCTATCTCGCGGCGACCCGATTGCAGCCCGCCGACGAAGGCATCTGGTCTCACCTTGCGAATGCGCACTGGGGGGCGGAACGTTTTGAAGACGCGACCGATGCCTTCCGCAAAGCAGTCGCGCTGAGACCCGACCACCCCCGCCCGTACCTGAATCTGAGCCGCGCCCTGTTCGAACAGGGTGATTACGAAGCAGCACTCGAGTGCTGTCGCAAGGCGCTCGACATAGAACCGGCGCCGGGCGCTCTGGTGCAGTTCCGCACCATGCTGCCGGTCATACTGGAATCCGAGCAACAGATAGACAACGTCCGCAATTGCCTGCACCACAATCTCGACGCCATGGCGCAGGAACCGCTGCGCATCGCCGATCCGATAACTGAAATCGGCCGCGCCAACTTCTTTCTCGCCTACCACGGACGCGACGATCGGGCACTGCAGACCAGCATCGCGGACGTTTATCGCAGAATCTGCCCGTCGCTCACCCTGTCCGCAGCGCATTGCGAACACCGTGCCGGCCGCGGTGGAACCGGGGAAATACGGATCGGCTTCATCTCGAAATTCTTCGCGAACCACAGCATCGGTCGCACGTCGCGGGGCATCATCGAACGCCTGTCGCGGGATCGCTTCAAGGTGGTGGCGATATTCCTCGATCCGCCGGCAGACGAGACTGCGCATGCGATCGCGCGGGCCGCCGACGAGGTATTGGTCATCGGCCATGACCTCGACCGCGCGCGCCGGGCGATCGCCGGGAACCGGCTCGATATTCTCTTCTACCAGGATATCGGCATGGATGTGTTCACCTACTTTCTTGCCTTCGCCAGGCTTGCGCCGGTTCAATGCGCGTCTTTCGGACATCCGGAGACTACCGGCATTTCAACCATCGATTACTATGTATCGACGGATCTCTGGGAACCGGAGGACGGTGCGAGCCACTACAGCGAGAAACTGATGTGCCTGCACGACGTCGGATCGGTGGCCTACTATTACAAACCCGACCTGCCCGATCCGCTCAAGCCGCGCGGCGATTTCGGTCTGAGCGAGGACGCGCATCTCTATATCTGCCCGCAGGCGCTGTTCAAGTTTCACCCGACCTTCGACCATATTCTCGGCGAGATACTCCGCCGCGACCCGGCGGGAACGGTGGTACTGGTCGACGGCAAATTCAGACGCTGGTCGGAACTCCTCCGCGAACGGTTCCGCCGGACGCATTCCCGATGTCGCCGACCGCATCCGGTTCCTGCCGCGCCAGCGTAGCATCGACTTCATCAATCTCATCGCCGTTTCGGACGTGATGCTGGACACGACCCACTTTTGCGGATTCAACACCACACTCGAGGCGTTCAGCGCCGGTACACCGGTCGTTACGCTTCCCGGGCGCTTCATGCGCAGCCGTCATACGGCGGCGTTTTACCGCAAGATGGGCATTCAGGAATGCGTCGCGGCGGACACGGACGATTACGTCGACAAGGCCTTACGCCTCGGCACCGATCCCGCGTGGCGCGCCGAAATCCGTGAAAAGATCCGGCACAGGAGCCCGCTGATCTGGGAAGAGGCGGCGGTCATCACCGAATTCGAGCGGGCGTTTGAGGAGATGATGGCGGCGGCTGGCTGACTCAGACTGGCCCCGAAAGTAGTGTAGACTTGCCATCCGGACCATCGGCCCCGGGCCCACAGATCAGGCGCGTGCGTAAGGCATTGGTCCTTCAACAATTAACGTAACCCCAGGAATCCAACATGGCAAACAACGACACCGGCGACAACGAGACCGGAGCGACCCAGTTTTCGCTGGGACGGGTATACCTTAAGGATGTTTCGCTGGAGGCGCCCAACTCCCCCGACGCTTTCCTGATGGCGGAACAATGGAATCCAAAGGTGACCCTGCAGTACAAGGTCGACACCGCCGATCTGGCGAACGACACCTATGAAGTCGTTCTGACACTGACCATTTCCGCGGTCGATGGATCCAAGACGATTTTTCTGGTCGAGATCCAGCAGGGCGGAATTTTTCTCATTCAAGGCGTCGAGAATGCGGCGCGGCTGGACAAGCTCCTGAACGAACGCTGTCCGAAAATTCTGTTTCCCTACGCGCGCGAAGCGGTGGACAGCCTGGTGGTCAAGGCCAGCTTCCCGCCGCTGCTGCTCGGCCCGATCAATTTCGGTATCGCTCACAGGGAAAAGCTGGCCGCGCGGGCACCGGTCGAGCCACCGGCGAAAAAAGAACTGAACAGTTGACCGTCGTGGCCCCTTCCGAATCCGACGACAGGCCGGGGCCGGACGACATGGCGGATGGCACGGCGCAGGGCATTGCGCAGCGTTTGCACAGGTTGTACCGCGAGGCGGTCGGCCGGCAGGCGGGCGGCGACCTGGATGGCGCGATTTCAACTTACGAGGAAATGCTGCGGATCAAGCCCGGCGTCGTCGAGATACTGTGCAATCTCGGCGGCGCATTGCATGCGCGTCGCGACTTCACCGCCGCCATCGATCGTTACCGGCAGGCGCTCGCCGTCCGCCCGGACATTCCGCAGATCCACTTCAACCTTGCCGGCGCGCTGCAGGCGCTGGGACGCCTCGACGAAGCCGAGCAACACTACGGCGAAGCCCTCGCGCTGAAACCGGACTACGTCGAGGCCCTGCTCTGTCTCGCCACGCTCGAAATGCAGCGCAGTCGTTACGAACCGGCGCTCGCTCATCTGAACACTGCGCTGGCGCTGGCCCCCGGCAATCCCGATGTGCTGAATGGCATCGGCCTCTGCGTGAAGGAGCACGGCGACAGAACCCGGGCGATCAGCCATTTCCGGCAGGCGCTGCGGTCCAACCCCGATCACTTCCAGGCACTGGCCAATCTGGGCGTGGAACTGATGGCCGCCGGCGCCTCCGACGAGTCGATACGGATCGGCGAGCGCGCGCTTGCACTCCGTCCGCATGACCCCAAGCTGCTGTTCAATCTGGGCGTCGCGCACAAACGCAAGAGGAACTTCGACGCAGCCATCGGCTGCTTCCGCCAGGCGCTGACACTCGACCCGCAGGCGGACTACGCGAGGCTCGAGCTGGCGCACACGCTGCAGGCGGTGTGCGACTGGCGCGACGCAACCTGTTCGATCGGAGCGGCCGCCGCGCTGATACGGGAAATGCTTGCGGCGAATCGCGAAGGCGACATCGAAACATTCGATGCCCTGTCGCTGCCGCTCGACGCCGCGACGCTCCTGCGCGTCGCCGAACGCAAAGCCGCCGCCGTCGCCGAACGCGCCGCGCGATTCGTGCGTCCGCTCGACCCACGCGACTATGCCGGCGCGCCCCGGCTGCGGGTGGCCTACCTGTCGCCGGATTACCGCAACCATCCCGCGATCCAACTGATGGGCGGTCTCTTCAACGCGCACGATCGCGAAAGACTGGAAGTCTTTGCCTATTCGATAGGGCCGGACGACGGCAGCGTATACCGGCGCCGTACCGAGGCGGACGCCGAACATTTCGTGGACCTGTATGCCGCGTCGCTCGAACAATGCATCGAGCGGATTCGCGCCGACCGCATTCACATCCTGGTCGATCTGGCTGGTTACACCACGGCGGCGCGTCCCGAGATCGTGGCGGCCCGAACCGCGCCGATCCAGGTCAACTGGCTGGGGTTCGCGGGCACACTGGGCGGCGACTATTACGATTACCTGATCACCGACCGGATCGTCACACCGCCTTCCGCCCAGTCCTGTTACGCGGAGACCTTCGCTTACCTGCCCCACTGCTACCAGATCAACGACGATCGGGAGCGGGCAGCGGCCGCGGTGCCCGACCGAGCGGCGTGCGGACTGCCGGCGAACGCCTTCGTGTTCTGCTGTTTCAATAACAACTACAAGATCGATGCGCGCGTATTCGACGCCTGGATGACCATTCTGAAGCGGGTGCCCGCCAGCGTGCTGTGGCTGCTCAAGGGCAGCGAGTTGCAACTGCGCAACCTGCGCGCCGAGGCCGCCCGGCTCGGCGTCGATCCGCAACGCCTGGTGTTTGCCGAACCGCTGGACAAGGCCGCGCACCTGGCGCGGCACGCGCACGCTGACCTGTTTCTCGACACGCTCCACTACAATGCTCATACCACCGGCAGCGACGCGCTTCGCCAGGGCGTGCCCATGATCACCTGCCCGGGCCGGCGGTTCGCGTCAAGGGTCGGCGCCAGCCTGCTGCATGCTGTCGGACTGGACGCACTGGTGACGACGGACCTGGAGCGGTATACGGAAATGGCGGTGGGGATGGCGAACGACAGGGCCGCCCTGTACGGGATTGCTACGCGGTTGCGCGCCAATCTCGCACGCACCAGTCTTCTGGACACTCCCGGCTTCGCCGGCAGTCTGGAACGACTTTATGCCATCATGCGGGCGCGTTTCGAGCGCGGCGAACCGGCCGCGCCGATCGCGCCTGACGCGGACCGGCTGGCGGCATACGAATTCGGCGGCGCGGAACACCGGTGAGCGCCGGATTTCGCTTGACCCCCGCAATGCCATCTGCTTCAATCTAAACCCTCGAAATCGGCGCTAATTACATGAATAAATTTCAGAAATTCGGAGAAGCCATGAACGGCAGGCAAATAATCACAACCTCCCTGATGCTTCTGGCTTTTTCGCTGTCGGTGGCCGGCCGTGCCGCCGCCGCGGAAACGCAGCCGGCCTATCAGATCCAGCCGGGCGACGTGCTCGGCATCTCGGTCTGGCGCGAGGACGAACTGACCAAGGCGGTGCTGGTCCGCCCCGACGGCGCCATTTCCTTTCCGCTCGTCGGCGATCTGATCGTTTACGGCAAGTCGCCACCCCAGGTGGCGAAAGAACTGTCGGCCAAGCTGAAGCCGTACATTCCCGATCCGGTCCTGACCGTTTCCGTCAACGAGATCAACGGCAACCAGATCTTCGTCATCGGCAAGGTCGCGCGTCCCGGTCAGTTTCCGGCGACGCGCTACATGGATGTGATGCAGGCGCTGAGCGTGGCCGGCGGCACCACCACCTATGCGGAACTCAACAAGATAAAGATACTGCGCCGGGAAAACGGCGTGCTCAAGGCCATCCCGTTCGAATACGGCGACGTGGAAAAAGGCAAGAATCTCGATCAGAACATCATACTCAACGCCGGGGACGTGGTGGTCGTTCCCTGAGCGGCGCCGCTTCTCCGATCACGACTCCGCGGCCGATTCCACCCATTCGCCATGCCGGCCACCCGCTACCGCAATCTGGTTACGCTGGCGCTGCTCCTGGCCGCCACGGGCGCGGGCGCGGCCGAATGGACCATCGACCCGACCGTGCAGTTGAAGGCCGGCTACGACGACAACATCCGCAGCACCGCGCACGACAAGATCGATTCGTCGGAAATAACCCTGATACCGAGCGCCACATTCGGGGTCGAGACGCCGCGTTCGGGCCTGAACGGCACCGTTGGGTTCACCTTCCGGCGGTTTCCCAACGTCACCGGCCTGGACGATAACAACTGGCGGTTCGGCATCAATTCCTTCTACCGGACGGCGCGCTCCGAATTCGGGCTGGGGGCCAGCGTCATTCAGGATACGACGCTCGATACGCAACTCGAGGAGACCGGGCTGGTGTTCGATCGCAGCAACCGGCTCAGTAAGAGCATCGACCCGAGCTGGACCTGGATTCTGAACGAGCGCACGCGCCTGCGCGCCGGCTACGACTACGGCACAATCAACTACGAGAAATCGCGCGCCGGTCTGGCCGACTATTTCACGCACAGCGGTCAGCTCTCGCTGCTCCGCGCCTTCAGCGAACAGGTGGTCGGCAGCATCAGCCTGGCGCACAGTGTGACGGACAGCGACAGCGACATCCGCTCTTCCAACACCAATCTCCAGGGAGGCCTGAGCTGGCAGTTCAGCGAGACGTTTTCGGCTTCGCTCGCCGGCGGTGGGCGTTATTCGATCACGAAATTTCCCGAGCGCATCCCGCTGTTTTCCGGGCCCCTGTTCCTGGGCTACATCGATACCGGCAAGAAGACCCAGGACTCGAGTTCCGGCCTGGTTTTCGACGCCTCTCTCGACAAGCGCTTCGAACGCTCCGGGTTGTCGCTGTCGGCGTCGCGCAATGTCAACAACACGGTTTCCGGCATCCAGATCGAGGTGACCCGCCTGGGGGTCTCCGCCAGTCACAATTTTTCGGAAAGGGTCTCGGGCAATGGCGGCCTGAGTTGGTACAAGAGCCAGAGCGCGGGCAAGACGTCGAGCGGCAGCCTCGATCGGCGCTACCTGTCCGGAACCGCCCAACTCAACTGGAAACTCGCCGAATTCTGGACACTTTCAGCAATTTATACCTATAGTCAACAACAGTTCGAGTCGACAGCCGATGACGCGATCAGAAATACGGCCTATTTGACCCTGACATACCGCTGGCCTAGAATCGCGGTCTCCCGCTAGTGGTCCCGGCACGGGGAGAGGGCCACGCGCGCTTCTAGCGCAGTACCCGACGGCGCGGATGGGAATGATGGAAGAACAAGCTCTTGACTTAAAAGATTATCTGGACGCTTTCAAGCGCCGCCGCGGCATGATCCTGGCGGTGTTCCTGGTCGTTTCTCTGATCGGCGCCGTGACAGCGCTGGTCTGGCCGCCTACCTACCAATCGTCGGCCACGATCCTCATCAAAGAGCAGGACATTCCGCCCGAATTGGTTCAGTCGACCGTCACCAGCTATGCGTCGCAACGTATCCAGGTCATCAGCCAGATGGTGATGGCGCGATCCAACCTGCTGGATATCGTCGACAAGTACAAACTGTACGAGCATGAGCGCGAGCGCCTCACCACCGAGGAAGTTCTGGACGAGATGCGCAGCAATATCGGGCTCAATATGGTCGACGCATCCGTGGTCGATCCGCGTTCCGGGCGCCCGATGTCCGCAACCATCGCCTTCCGCCTCAGCTTTTCCGGCGAAAGCCCCGATCAGGTCCAGAAAGTGACCAATGAGCTGACCACGCTGTATCTGAACGCGAACCTGAAAGAGCGTACGGATCAGGCCAAGGAAACCTATACGTTTCTGGACGACGAAGCGAAGCGCCTGCAGGCGAAGATCGGCGAGTACGAAGCCAAACTCGCCGACTTCAAGCTGAAGAATCCCTACACGCTGCCGGATCTCAAGGACACGAACATGCGGATGCTCGACCGCACCCAGACCGAGATGGACGGAATCGATGCGCAAATCCGCGATCTGAACCAACGCAAGATTTTTCTGGATGCCCAGCTCGCCCAGATCAAACCCTTCGGTGACAGCACGGCGACCGACCCGGAAACCCGGCTCCAGGCTTTGAAAACCCAGTATTACGGACTGATCGCCCGTTATTCCGAAGACCATCCGGACGTCGTGCGCACGAAGCGCGAAATTGAAGGGTTGGAAGCGGAAACCGGCGCGGTAAGCACCGCCAGCCAGCAACTTGAGCAGGTTCAGGCGCTCGAGGCCCAACTGGCCACCCTGCGCGAGAAGTACTCCGACCAGTACCCGGACGTGGTCCGGCTCCGGCGCCAGATCGAAAGCCTGAAGAACTCGCCGACGACGGGAAGTGCGCCGAAACTCGCGCGGGACGCGCACGACAATCCGAACAACCCGGCTTTCATTTCGATCAAGACGCAGATCGAGGCGGCGGATGCCGAGATACGTTCACAACAGATCAGGAAGACCAAGCTCGAGACCCGGCGCCAGGATTATGAGGAGCGACTGGCGAAAACCCCGCAGGTCGAGGTCGAATTTCGCGCCATCGCCCGCGACTTGACCAACGCTTCCAACAAGTATCAGGAAATCCAGGAGAAACGCACCAAGGCAGGCATGGGCCAACAACTCGAGGAAGAGCGCAAGGGTGAGCGTTTCGAGCTGATCGAGCCGCCGATCTTACCCGAGGAACCGATCAGCCCCAACCGCCCCGCGATAATGATCCTGAGTATCGTGCTCGCGTTGGGCGCCGGGTTCGGCTTGGCGTTGCTGCTCGAAAGCCAGGATAACTCGGTCCGCGGCGCCAGATCGCTGATCAACGTGCTGGGCGTCGGCCCGCTGGCCGAGATTCCGTACATGGCGATCGACGCCGAGGTCAGCCGGCACCGACGGGTCGCGACGGTCCGCTCACTGACTGTGGTCGGTGCGATCGTCGTGGCCCTGGTGCTCGTGCATAATTTCTGGAAACCGCTCGACGTACTCTGGTACAAAGCGATGCGCAAGGCGGAAGTCATTACCGACACTTAAGTGGTGGCGCCGGCCGGCGCTATCCTCCTGGAACAGACCCTCGACGATCTATCCACGCAGGCACTTCTATGGAACGTATCAAACAGGCACTGGAGCGTGCGCGAGCCGAACGCGAAGCGACTGCCGCGCCGGCGATGGCCGCAGGTCCGCAAACCGTTGCCGGGTCCGGTATGCCGCCCGCCGTCGCCTATTCCCAGACCCGGAACGTCAAGGTTTCCGTCCAGGACCTGGAACGCAACCGCCTGGTCGCCAACCTGGATAACAGCCGCTTCGCCGACGCCTACAAGATGCTGCGCACGCAGGTCCTGCAGCGCCTCGAGGACAACGGCTGGAACGTGCTCGCCGTCACCAGCCCGGGACCCGGAGAGGGCAAGACCACGACTGCGCTGAATCTGGCGGTCAGCCTGGCGATGGAAGTGGGCCACACGGTGCTGCTGGTCGACGCGAACCTGCGTCATCCCAGTCTGCACACCTGTCTGGGGTTGCCCGGCGCTACCGGCCTGACGGACTATCTGCTCAACGACACCCCTTTGTCCGAGCTGCTGGTCCACCCGAAGGGCATCGATCACGTGACCCTGCTGCCGGCCGGCCGCTCGATCAGCAACTCCTCGGAAATGCTGAATTCGCCGAAGATGCTGCGGCTTACCGAAGAGATGAAGACACGCTACCCCGGCCGCATTGTGCTGTTCGACCTCCCGCCGGTGCTCGATGCGCCGGATACCCTGGCATTTCTGCCCTGCGTCGATGCCGCCCTGCTGGTCGTGGAGGAAGGCCGGACCACGCGCAAGGACACAAAGCGCGCGGTCGAACTGATGGAGAACATCAACGTACTGGGCACCGTGCTGAACAAGCGACCGGTCCGGCGCTGAGCCACGGAACGTCATGTACGAGCGTTTCTACGGCTTCCGGGAAAAACCCTTTTCGCTGCTGCCCGATTCCGGATTCCTCTACCTCAGCAGCAAGCACCGCATGGCGCTGACCCTGCTCGAGTATGGACTCAGCAGCCAGGCGGGCTTCTCCGTCATCAGCGGCGACATCGGCACCGGCAAGACCACACTGATACGCCAGTTGCTCAACGAGATCGACAGCACTATCCGCGTCGGCCTCATTTCCAACACGCACCGCACCTTCGGCGAGCTGATGCAATGGATCGCGCTCGCCTTTAACCTGCCGCACACGGGCAAGGGCAAGGTGGAACTCTATGAAGCGTTCGTCGAATTCATTATCGGCGAATATGCAAAGGGCAGGCGCACGGTGCTGATCGTCGACGAAGCCCAGAACATGGCGCCGGACACGCTGGAAGAGCTGCGCATGCTGTCGAATGTCAACGCCGACAAGGATCAGGTGCTGCAGGTCATCCTGGTCGGCCAGCGCGAACTGCGCGAGACGCTCCGGCGTCCCGATCTGGTTCAGTTCGCCCAGCGCATCGGTGTGGACTACCACCTGGAACCGCTGTCGGACCCGGAAACCGCCGAGTACATCCGCCATCGCTGCAAGGTTGCCGGCGGCCGCCCCGACATCTTTTCCGATCAGGCCTGCGAGGCCGTCTACCAGTGGACGGGCGGCGTACCGCGCCTGATCAACACGCTGTGCGATACGGCGCTGGTCTACGGCTACGCCGAACAGCGCGAGCGCATCGACGCGACGCTGGTCGCAGACGTCGGCCGCGACAAGCAGAGCGGCGGCCTGTTTCGGCCGCCGGCCGGTGCGGCTCATACCGACTTGCCGCCGGCCGCCGCTGCACCTCCGCAGTCGACCGCAGCGACGACCGGACAGCCAGACGCGGAACGGAGCGCACAAAAAAAAAATCTGACGGTTGCGATCGCGACCGAGTCGGAGCTGTTCCGTAATTATCTCGCCCGCTTGCTCAAGCATTTCGACATCAACGTCGCCGCCACCCTGCCCCTGGGTCTGCAGGATCTGATCGGACTGCGGGGCCTGAACATCGACGTGCTGCTGGTCGAACTCGACAACCGTCCGGAGCGGCTCGACAGTAACCTGTACCAGTTGCTGCACCAATGGAATCAACCCGTGTTGTTCAGTGACAGTCTGGACACCAAGGCCAGCCTGGCGAGATCGGATCGCCTGAGCTACGGCCGGGAGCTGTGCGACAAGCTCTATGCACTGGTGCCGCACACACGTTACGTCGCGTGACAGCGTCCGCCGCCCGTCTGTTCAGCCTGCTCGGCGCCCTGGCGCTGATGCTCGGCGTCTTCGCACTGTCGAGCCACGCGCTGCCTCCCGTCCCGCTGAACTTTCCCGGTCTGGACAAGCTGGTCCATGCCACGATTTACGGCGTGCTCGCGGCGCTGATGCTGAGGAGCATGCGCCACCGCGAAGGCGGCTATTCGAGGCTGCAGATGGCGGCGGCGATCGCGCTGGCCAGCGTCTACGGCATGACGGACGAGGTGCATCAGTACTTCGTTCCGGGACGCACCGCGGACGTACTGGACTGGTGTGCCGACACCGCCGGCGCGCTGGCGGCCGTCGCCATCTCCGCAGCCTGGGTGCGGCGCAGGCTCTTGAAGCGCATGGCGCCCGACGCACCGTAAACGCCACAGGATCAGCGCCGATTGCAGGAGCGGGCTTGCCCGCGCCTACAGGTACGCGGACCAGTCCCGGCCGCCGTCGCCGAACACCAGGAAGTGCGGATTGAGCATGGACTCCTTGGTGTTGTAACGCAGCCGGCGCATCGACAAGTCCGTAAGCTGCCCGCCGGCCTGCTCGACCACGCAATGCGCCGCGGCGGTGTCCCACTCGGACGTCGGACCGAGACGCGGATAAACGTCTGCGGCGCCCTCGGCAACCAGACAGATCTTGAGGGAACTGCCCATACTGACGATCTCGTGGTCGCCCAGCTTGTCGAGAAACGCGTTCAGCGAATCGCCCCCGTGGGAACGGCTGCCGACCACCGCCACCGGTCCACCCGTCAGCCTGCGCACGTGGATGGCGCGATCGCCGGATTCCGGCGTCGATTTGAGCGCGCCCTTGCCGCGACAGGCCGCATAGGTCACGCCGCTGACCGGCACGTACACCACACCCAGCACCGGCACCTGGTCCTCGATCAGCGCGATATTGACGGTGAATTCGCCGTTGCGCTTGATGAATTCCTTGGTGCCGTCCAACGGATCGATCAGCCAGTAGCGAGGCCAGCGGCTGCGCTCTTCGAAGGCGCTGCCTGCGCCTTCTTCCGACAATACGGGAATATCCGGCGTCAATTGACGCAGACCCTCGACGATGGTGCGGTGAGAGGCGAGGTCGGCCGCGGTCAGCGGCGACTTGTCGTCCTTGTTCGCCACTGAGAACTCGGTGTTGTAGATTTCCAGAATCTTCGCGCCGGCGCGCACGCTGAGCGCGCGCACGGCATCGAGATAAGCACAGGGCTCGGTTGCTGTCATGTTTGTACCGGTCGTTTTGAGTTCGGGCGTATAATACGCGAATTGTCCGATATTGACAGGGTTTCACGGCTCGCCGCGGCCCGGTCAGGCGCTGCCATGAACGACTTTCCCCACAGCCCGCCGTCACTCCCCTGGAAGGAGATCGACACCGTGTTCCTGGACATGGACGGCACGCTGCTCGATCTGCATTTCGACAACCATTTCTGGCTCGAACACGTGCCGGCGCGCTACGCCGAGAAAAACGCTCTGTCGGTGGATGAAGCCAAGCAGCGGTTGTATCCACGCTTCAAGGCGGAGGAAGGCACGATCCAGTGGTATTGCATCGACCACTGGAGTCGTGAACTGGACCTCGACATCGGCCTGCTCAAGCAGGAGCTGGAGCATCTCATCCAGGTGCGCCCGCACGTGCGCGAACTGCTCGAAAAGCTGCAGTCGGCCGGCAAGCGCACCGCGCTGCTGACCAACGCGCACCAGAAGGTGCTCGAACTCAAAATGCGCACCACCGGCCTGGACGCGCACTTCGATCACCTGATCTGTTCGCACAGTTTCGCCTGCCCGAAAGAAGACGCGCGCTTCTGGCCGCGCCTGGCCGCGGCCGACCCCTTCGATCCCTGTGCCACGCTGTTCATCGACGACAGTCTGCCGGTGCTGCGCGCGGCGCGCGCTTTCGGCATTCGCCACCTGCGTGCCGTCCGCCGTCCCGACAGCCGGTCGCCGCCGAAAAACACGGATGAATTCGTCGCCGTCGAAACCTTTCGGGATCTGGTCAGGGAACTGGACGCGGCCGGCTGATGGAGGAATGCAAGCGCGCGGACCTCAGGCACCCCGCCGGTCGTCCCAGCGTCTGAAGCGTTTCCTGCAGTAGCGGAGCAGATCTTCGTACCCGCGGAAATACAACTCGAAACCCTTCTCCGCCGGCTCGTCGAATTCGCAGTAATCGTTGGAATATTCCCTGCAGATCGCGGGCCGGCTCTCGTAGATGCCGCAACGCCCGTCGCTGCGCAAATGGGTGCAGGGATTTTCGACCAGCAGGTACCAGCGGCCCTCGTCCCGGTAAAGGCGCACGTCCCGGTGCGATACCTGCCAGAGCAGATGGTCGAAGTCGGACTTTGCACGCGGCGTGTCGATCATCTGCGTGATGTAGGTGCAACACAGGGAATTGGTACAGTAGCCGCACTTGGTTTCAGGTGTTACCACCGCGACGGGGATGCTGCCCAGATTCACCATGCCGTTGTTTCCTTCTCAGCCGATCGTTGCGCGCCGCGGAGCATCGGTCGATGCACGCGCGGCTGCCGGAGTTTAACGGATTTCAGGGCCGCGCATACAGTGCGTCGAGCAAACGACGTTCGATGCACCCCTCGCGGTGCCGCGGCGTTGTGGCGGCGAGGCGTTTGAGCATCCCGTCGGCCAGCGGCCGCGCATCGATGAGGCATACGTCGGCAGCCCCGGATACCGCGCGCGGTTGCCAGCCGGCGCGCGGCGCAGCGTCGGCGTTCAACTCGACCGCATAAACCGGATCGCTTTCCGAGGTGCCGGTGCTGCATTCGTTCAACCGCACATATCCGGCATGCGCCAGCAGCAGGCGGTACGCGCCCGGCACGTCCGCAGGCTGCAATCGCTTGCGGATGGCCGCCAACAACATCAGCGTCAGATAGAGTTCAGCCAGGCTCGGCGCCCTGTGCACCGGGTCCGCGGCGCCGGACAATGCAAGCACACCAAAATGGCGCCCCAGTCGATAGAGCTGGTGCAATTCGAAACAGACGTGGGGTGGCAGCGGCCGCCGGCAGCGGCAGGAATGCACCAGCACGTTGCCCAACTGCCGGCAGGTCCGCCTGAGCACCTGCGCGAACCGCCGCGGCGCGCCGGCAGGCACCGCCTCGGCGAACCAGTGCTTGAGCACGATCTTGAATCCGTTCGCCAGCGCGAGGCCCAGGCGTTCGATGCCCTCGATGACCTGCTGCTGCTGATGCTCCGTCATGCGCCGCCAGTTCAGGTTGTCCGGCGAAACGATGTCGAACATCGCCTGCGCGCTGGGCGCGACGGCGTTGAGCAGATCGTAACGCAGCGCGCTGTCGAGCTTCTGTTCGTTGAGGGGCTCGACGTAGCCGGTCAGACGATAGAGGGATTCCGCGGCGTCGAGCATCGGCAGCTCGGACAACGCACGGCCGAGTTTGCGAACGTCCAACTCCAGACGGGGATCATCGAGGTCGTGCTGCTCCGGCACGGTTAGCGACAAACGCATCGTCAACATCCTGTCCTGTTGTTCGGTTCCTGGTCAGTGCAGCGAGTCTTTCCAATCCAGCCGGTAACGTCCGTCGTGAAACTCGGCAACGGCGTCCAGTCCGGCGCGGATATCATCCGAAATCTGACCGGTCGGCGTCATAGCCGCGTCGAGCCGGTATTCCCCCGACGGATCGAGTTCCAGGTTGCCATCGACCCGCAAGACGCCGCCCTGAGCGGTGACCTTGCCCCGTGTCAGGTCACCGTCGGGTGTGAGTTCCAGGTCCACCCTGCCCAGCTCGAGCGCCACAGGCGCGGCGAGCACCGCCGGCGCCCAACGTGCCGTGCCGCGCAACGCCGGTATGGCGCCGCCTTGCGTGAACCGCACGCGGTCCAGCGCCAGCGTCAGCTCGCCCGAGGCTTCGGCCGGAAGGTGCAGGGCGCCGATCCAGTTCCGGGCGGGCGCCGCGACCGAGACATCGCTGAGATAGGCGCCGCCGAACAGCCCCTTGCCGGCGGACAGCATGACCGGGCTTTCGCCCCAGCGGCCCGACAGACCATATTCGAGCCGTCCCGCCAGCAGGGCGAACGGATGCCAGCGCCACCGCACGTCGCCGAGGGTGACGGCATCGACCCGAAGTTGCGAGGCGCGCCCCGACCAGAGCGTGCCGCCGACACCCGAAAGCTGAACCTGCGGCGCCCGGCCCGCGAGCCGGTCGATAACCCAGGCTGCGGGAATATTGACGAGCAGAAACGCCAGGTACGCGGCCGCACCCACCGCGACCGCACGCCAGACGGATTTCATGCAGCCGGTTCCAGCAGGCTGATTCGCGCGTTGACCAGCCCCGCGCCCTGAGGTTCGACGGTGATACCGGATATCTCGACCTGGTATTGCCGGCCCAGATCGCCCAGCCAGAGAATGATCTGGTCGAAACTCGCACCTTCGAGCCAGACCTTGACGCCTTTGTCGGTATCCGGCTCTATGCGTTTGATGCTGGCGCCCAGCCCGCCGCCGCGCGCCGACTCGTCCACCACCGCAAGCAGCGAACGGCCGCCCAGCCCGGAGGTCGCGTCCGCGCCGGCCGCGCGCCGCAGTGCCTTGATCCTGGCCGCGGACTGGCGCATCCAGTCCAGCGATTCCTGCTGTTCGGCGACGGTCTGCTTCAGCAGCGCATTGCGCGCGAACATCGGTCTCCACAGCATCAGGTAGAGTATCAGCAGCGCCAGAGCGCCGCCGCCAAGAATCGCCAGCAGGCGTTCGCGTGCATCCAGACGTTCAAACCAGGCTTTCATGAACTGACCCCCTCGACGCGCAGCCGGCTTTTCACCTTTTGCCCGCTTTCCGTCGTCGCCGACTGGATTTCGGCTTTCAGCCGGCCGCTGGCGGTGAGCGCCTGCTTGAGTTCGTCAAGAACCTGCACGTTGTCCGCGGCCAGGTCCAGATCAAGTCGACCGTCACGGAAACTGGCCCCGCTGACCTCGACGCCGTGGGTGCGCTGCAGCACGTCGCCGGTTTCACCCAGCAGTGCCAGAAACTCGGTGCCGACGGCGCCGGTCTGACGCTCGAGACGACGCAGCGCCTGTTCCATCTGGGCACGCGCATTGACCACACGCTTGACGTCGGGGAAGGTGGTCCGGAACAACTGGTCGATGTGCGCCGACATCGCGGTCTGCTGCCCCTCCAGTCTATAATTTTCAACGCCCGCCGCCACCAGCGCGAAAACGCAGCAGGCCGCCAGCAGCGCCGCCGTCGCGCGCCAGGGCCGTAACAGCGCGCCGATGTCCTCGCGAAAACTGTAAGCACCCTGCAGCAGGTTGACGCCGGCGCCCTGCGCCAGCCCGGCCGCCATCCAGGCGAGCGGCGGTTTGCTTTCCTCGACATTGAAGGCTTCGACAATACCGAGGTCCACCACCGTGTCGCCGTAGACCTGAACGCGCTCCGGCGCGTTCTCGCGCCCCGCATAGAGGCCGAACAGCGTACCGATCATGGACAGATCGGAGGCGAACCCCCCGTGCGCACCGCTGCGCACCAGCGCACGGTCGCCTTCGATAAGAAGACTCCAGGCGTCGCCGGACCGCGGCAACACCTGCACTTCCGAATACATGGTCTCCGGCGCCAGGCCCAGTGACTTCAGCCGTGCCACCCAGACGGCCATGCGCGCCCGGGACACCACGGCGACCGGATAGCCGTCGTCGGTCGACTGGGCGCCGGCCGCGAAATGGAGGTTTTCAATGTCCTCGGCGAACTGCTCTTCGAGCGCGTACGGGATAGCCTGCAAGACCTTCTGGCGGTTCCTGCCGGGTACGCGGGCATGCGTCAGCACCACGTCGTCGGCGGGCACCAGCACGGTGACGCGGCGGTTCGCGGCATCCGGGAGGTCGCCGGTCTGGACCTCGCCGGTCAAGCCGTTCTCTTCGTTCAGCAAGGCCCAATCGCGGACGGCGGCTTCACTGTCCAATCTGATCAAAAGCGTCTCAGACATCGTCTCGATCCGTGGTTACAAACCTGCATCCTAACTTGAAATCAATCACTTGCAAACCATGACGGCGTACGCGTCAGGACTCTTTCTTCGGCTCGACCAGCGGCGACAGCAACCGCCGGTCACGTCCCACCACCGCGACCGTGCCCTGGACGCGGAACAGCAGGCTGGTCAGTTGGGAGCGCGCTTGGCCGATGTCCGCCTCGGCGACCAGCCTGAACCACTGAGTGCTGACGCTCGCGGCGTTCGGGTTGAACTGACTGCCCTGCAGGGCCGGATGATTCTGGAAATCCGCAACGGTGGCGAATGGGCCCTGTTCGCGTTCCGCGACCAACCCTTCAGCAACGCTCAGAGTCATATTGGCGTCCAAAGTCCGCAAAACTTCGGCGGGCGCCGTGTTGACGTTGATCGGCGTCGCCATCGGCAGGGCAACCACATAGGGCAGCAGCTTGCGGATCACCTCCGGGGTGTAGCCCTGCACCAGTCGCAACTCGGAGACATCCGCCATGAGGCGGTTTGCGGTGCGATAGGCGGGTTTCAGCAACAGGTAAGTCTGATCCTCGGCGCCATCGGGAAAGCGCACGTTGATATCGCCGTCGATCCAGTCCACCAGCGGGTCCGCCAGACCTTCGTCGATGCCGAGGTTGCGCAACAGCGTCTTGTAACGGGTGATCGCTTCCTCATCCGCCTGTCCGACGCCGTCGACCAGCGAATTGAGATTGAAGAATCCCTGCAGGTCGATGAGGCGGCCCGAGATGCCGCCACCCTCGACCAGCGTCGCCGGCAGCGCTACCGCCCAGTCCTCGTCCAGCGAGTCGATCTGACTGTTGCGGGTGTCGCGCTTGAGCACCACCACGGCCCAGCTCTCTGCAGCCTCGGTGTAGGCGATGGCCTGGGTGCCGTGCAACAGGTTGCCGGTGCGGCGTATGTCAAGCTGCTGGCGCGCCGCCATGGCCACCGCCGCGGCGGTGGCAGTGGCCACCACCAGGAGCGCGGTAATGAGTGCAACACCTCGTTGTCTGAATCCGGTCATCAGTGATCGTCGTCGTGAGGATCGCCTTGCTGTTCCTGATTCTGCAGGAAAAACGCAGCCGAGCCGGCCAACCGCGTCAACCAGAGAAGCTTGCCGAACTGATCGGTTTCGACACTGATCTCGACCGCGCGTGGCAGACCGACCGGTCCGACAACGCCCGCGCCCGTGGGCGGCCAGGTTTCGCGCCATTCGTTGGTCTGGTCAAGAAAGCGCAGGGTGAATTCCTGCACGTGATCGAGCAGCGGCTGCTCGACGATCGCGGAATCGGGCGCCCTGTCCAGCACCCACCAGGTCTCGCGCTTGAGATCGCCGTCCTCCAGGCGATAACGCACGCGCTGAATGTCGCTGCGCGGCAGGCCGCCGGGGTTGGCGTAGCCGAGTCGCGTGAATTCCACACCGTCGTCGCTGCCGGCACTCACCAACGCACCCACGGCATCGCCGTATTCGTTGCGCACCGTGCGGTCGACCAGTTGCGACAAGTCGCGCTCCATCACGTTGAACAGCATCTGAATCTGTTTGAGCTGGTCGGCGCGTTCGCTGGTCTGGGCGCGCTGCGCCATGACGCTGTTCAACCCGCTGTAAGCCATCACGCTGATCAGTGCGAAGATCGTCAGCGCGACCAGCAGCTCCAGCAGCGTGAAACCTGTATGCCGGCGCATCAGCGTCGCTCCAGAAAACCGGTCAAGCGCGCCGTCTGGGGCGCATCCTTGGCGGCGTCGTCCGGAAAAACGTCGATTTCGACGCGGCGCAGATCTTCGTCGGGCGTCGTGAAGACCTGTGTTTCCCAGCGCCAGGCGCGCCCGGCAAACTCCGCCTTGCCCGACTTCTTACCAATCGAGGGCCACGCGGGATCGAGTTCCTGCTCGACGAGGTGATTGTGCGCCACCCATTCCGCCAGCGTGCGGTCGCGCAGATACGCCTGATTGCGCGTGTAGCTGCCGGCCGCGTGCAGTAGCGCGCCCATCGCAAGCGCAAGCACCGCCAGCGCCACCAGTATCTCGAGCAAGGTAAAACCGCGCGCCCGGGTCATTGCTGCTCGACGGCCAGTTTACCGGTGAGCGTCGCGCTCACCTGGTAGCGCCGTTCCGTTGCGTCGGCCCTGAATTCGACGGAAAAAGGCGTCATCTCGCCGCTCGACAACAGAAAGACCTGGGGCGGCTGCTCGTCCTTTTCGGCCGTCAGATCGAACGGCGGCGCCTCGTCGAGCGTCAGCTTCATGGACATGCCGTGGGGCAGTTGGCGCTGCCGGAGCTGCGGGTCGTCCTCCAGCGTCTGCCACTGGCCGTTCTGCAAGCTGAAAAAAGCGTAATCGGTGTCGGTGAAGCGGATCGCCAGCTCGCTGGAATGCAGCACGGACTCCTCGCTGGCCAGCTCCATCAGCGCCGCCAGCCGGCGCGCCTCGGTTTCGACATTCTTCGCCTGCGGGTCGGCACCGATCGACAGGGTCACGAACGTCACCACGATCCCGATGATGACCAGCACCACCATCAATTCGATCAGCGTGAAGCCGCGCACTGCACACTGCGATCGCGAAAGGCCGGCGCGACTCATCAGCAGGGTCCGGCACCGGACGGGCGACCGCCTATTGCAGACTCCAATTGCCGACGTCGTCGTCGCTCGGCTCGCCGTCCGGTCCCAGCGAATAGATGTCGATGGAACCGTGTGTTCCGGGATTCAGATACTGATAGGGATGCTGCCAGGGATCTTGGGGCATGCGATCGAGATAACCGCCGTCTTTCCACTGCGGCGGCTCCGGCGGCGTGGTGGGTTTTTCGACCAGCGCTTCCAGGCCCTGATCCGTGGTCGGATACACGTAGTTGTCCAGCTTGTACATATTCAACGTCGACTCCAGCGCGCGGATGTCCTGACGCGCCTTGACGATGCGCGCCTGCTCGGGACGATCCATGACCTTGGGCACCAGTATCGCCGCCAGTATCCCCAAAATGACCACCACGACCATGACTTCGATCAGGGTAAAACCGGCCGGGTGCCGGCAATCGTTCACTCGTCTCATAGCTCACTCAATCCAGGAATTTCGTTGCAACTTCGACCGCGCCGCCGTCCGAACGGCCGGCGGCCAGGCGCGCATTGTAGCCGCTAGCGGCAAGCCCATCCATCAAAGACCTTGCCAATTGGAGAAAATTCCATAATTTTGCGGCGAAAACACAGCGCGTTCGCTGGCGCCGCCTGACGCCGGCAATCGATTATTGCAGTTGGCCCTTTGCCCTGAGCCGGTACAGATGGCGCTCGGCGTCGACCAAGTGCTGGCCCCAATGCGCCGTGAAGCCGGACTGCCACAACTCGGCGACCTCATCGGGCTCGGCGCTGGCAAGCAGTCCGAGACCGCGTTTGAGTTCGAAATAGATGTCGGTCAGATCGTCGGCCAGACTGCCCGACATACCCTCACCGAAGCGCGCCTCGAGTCCGGCGCAGTCGTCGAACTCCAGCCAGTAGCTGTCGTGCCCGCCCAACCGGTGGCGCAATCGCGCAAAGAACTCGAACCGGTCATCGAGTTCGGTGAAATCAGGCGAGGCCTGCAGGCCGCCCCGCCGGGCAGACCCCGGCCGCATGCCGGCAACCGCCGCGTGGAGGCGCGGGAGAACCTGGTACAACAGCGTCAGCCCGTCGTTGCCTTCCATGGAAGGCCACTGCTCGAGCACGCGGCAGAACTGGCGCGCCATCGCCACGACCTCCTCGAACTGTGAGTTCCCCGGTACCTGCATTACCCCTCCCGCCACGCCGGGTAGTTGGACCGTCTCATTGGAAAAAGTGTAGCCCGTTTTCACCGTGCTGCCGCCGATGCACGGGCGGGGCGCCGCCGGCAACGACCGGGCGCAGCGCGTCCCGGTCGGCCGCACTCCGGTTTTTTCGGCCGTCGATCAGTCGGTTTCAAGGACCCAGCCGAATCAGACCTCGACCATCTCGAAGTCTTCCTTGCCGGCGCCGCACTCGGGACATACCCAGTTGAGCGGGATATCCTCCCAGCCTGTGCCCGGCGGGAAGCCCTCCTCCGGCAAGCCGGCGGCCTCGTCGTAGACAAAACCGCAAATGACGCACATGTAGGTTCGATACTCGGCCATGTCTTACCCTGTTGTCGGTCGTAATCGAGCAAAAGCCCGATGCATTCGGTGCTACAATACCCAACGAGCGTGGGGCGGATGACGGGCGCCGTGCGCGGGGTCACACACCGGCCATCAGACCGGGTCGATCCTCGGGCAGGTCTCGCGCGCGGAAGACGGCCGGAAGCCGTGCCCGCCGACACGGCGGCACCCTGGCGCATTCTAACAGGCCGTTGCGCAACGTTCAGGCGGCGCTTGAAACCTGGCAGGCGGCCGAAAGACATTCAGGCGAGTGCGAGACAAGGCAAAACCGGCGAAAAGGCGCAGGGTACACGCAGTACATGACCATTTTGAGCCGGTTTTCAACGCCGGATCGTGCCGCCCGAACGCTTTTTTTTCAACAGGCTGCTCCAGGCGAAAACCGGCAACACCAGAACGCTCGGCGTACAACACAGTGCGTGAGCACTTTAAACCGGCTGCAAGCGCCGGCGGCGGCGCGTGAACGCATTTCGAAGACAGGTTACGGGCTGTGCCGGCCGGAAGGCTTGATCGAGACGCTTTGTTTTAAGGATACCCGACGTTGAATCAACCCAATCCGGCCGTGCCCGTGGTCATGGTATTCGGCGGCAACGACCCCTGCGGCGGCGCCGGCATCCAGGCCGACATCGAGTCCCTCATCAGCCACGGCTGCCATGCCTGTGCGGTTATCACGGCGCTGACCGTGCAGGACACCCGCGACATCATGAGTTTCACGCCGCTCGACGAGACCCTGATCATCGAACAGGCGCGCGCCGTGCTCGAAGACATGCCGGTGAGCGTGTTCAAGATCGGGCTGCTCGGTTCGGTCGAGGCGGCCGAGGCGATCCACACGCTGCTGACCGACTACCCCGACGTGCCGGTGGTGCTGGATCCGGTGCTGGCGAGCGGTGCCGGCTCGGTGCTTGCGGAAGGTGACGTCATCGACGCGATGACCGAACTGCTCCTGCCGCAGACGACCGTGCTGACACCCAACAGCCTGGAAGCCCGGCTGCTGGCGCCGGAGGCGGACAACCTCGATGCCTGCGCGATGGCGCTGCTCGACTACGGCTGCGAATTCGTGCTGATCACCGGCACGCACGAGGATTCGGCGTTCGTGGAAAACGTCCTCTATGGAAACAACCGCAAGTTGGAGACGTTCCACTGGGACCGCCTCGAACCCAGCTATCACGGCTCGGGTTGCACCCTGGCATCGAGCATCGCCGGCCTGCTGGCGCAGGGCCTGGAACCCTTCACGGCCATGCACGAGGCACAGGAGTACACCTGGCACGCGCTGTCGAACGGCTATCGCATCGGCATGGGCCAGCACCTGCCCAACCGGCTGTTCTGGGCGCGCAGCGACGACTGAACAAGGCGATGTCGCGCAGGCCCTGACCGCGGGTACGGATGCAAGCGAGACTCTCCGGACTCTACGTCATCACCGACGCCGATTGCCTGGCGCCGGCGCGCCTGCTGGCGGGCGTGGAACAGGCGCTCGCCGGCGGCGCGCGCATCGTGCAGTATCGCGACAAGTCCGGCGACCGGGCGCTGCGCCTGCGCCAGGCGACCGCACTGGCCGCGCTGTGCCGGCGCCACGGCGCGCCGCTGATCGTCAACGATGACGTGCGGCTGGCGCGCGACAGCGGCGCGGACGGCGTGCACCTGGGCCGTGACGACGGCGACATCGGCATGGCGCGCGACCTGCTCGGCACAGACGCGCTGATCGGCGTGTCGTGCTACGACGACTGGTCGACGGCGTGCGCGGCCGCCGGGGCCGGCGCCGACTATGTCGCATTCGGCAGTTTCTTCGACTCGCAGACCAAGCCCGGCGCGGTGCGCGCCGATCTGGACTTGTTGCGCCGCGCCAAGCAACAATTGAACTGTCCCGTGGCGGCGATCGGCGGCATCACGCCGGATAACGGCGCGGAACTGGTGGCGGCCGGCGCCGCGATGCTCGCGGTCATACGCGGCGTGTTCGCGGCCGCTGACATCGCCGCCGCCGCGGCGAGCTATGCCGCGCTGTTTCGGCGGCGGTGATCGACGGCTGAGCGGGCAGGCTTGTCATTGCCGGCGCGGCGCGGCAATCTCGCGGTTTGCAATCGCCCACCCGAAGATCACCGGGTCGGGAACCACCTGACGGATAACAACACAGGAAACGCCATGTCCAGGTCAGAACGGCTTTTCGCCCAGGCGCAGACCCACATTCCCGGCGGCGTCAACTCGCCGGTGCGCGCGTTCAAAGGCGTCGGCGGCACGCCGATCTTCTTCGCGCGCGGCGAAGGCGCCTATCTGTATGACGCCGACGGCAAGCGCTACATCGATTACGTCGGCTCCTGGGGTCCGATGATCGCCGGGCACTGTCATCCCAAAGTCATTCACGCGGTCCAGGAAGCCGCCGCCAGCGGCCTGGGCTTCGGCGCGCCGACCGAAATCGAAACGCGTATGGCGGACCGGCTGTGCGATCTGGTGCCGTCGCTGGAACTGGTGCGCATGGTCAATTCCGGCACCGAAGCGACGATGAGCGCGATCCGCCTGGCGCGCGGCCACACCGGCCGCGACAAGATCGTCAAGTTCGAGGGCTGTTATCACGGCCATTCGGATTCGCTGCTGGTCAAGGCGGGTTCCGGCGCGCTCACGCTCGGCGTGCCAACGTCGCCCGGTGTGCCCGCCGCGCTGGCCGAACACACGCTGACGCTGGAATACAACAACGCCAAGCAGGTCGAGCAGGTATTTTCGGAACTCGGTGACAAGATCGCCGCGATCATCGTGGAGCCCGTCGCCGGCAACATGAACTGCGTGCCGCCCGAGCCGGGCTTTCTCGAAACCCTGCGCGGCCAATGCGACAAATATGGCGCGGTGCTGATTTTCGATGAGGTCATGACCGGATTCCGGGTGGCGCTGGGCGGCGCGCAGGCGCGCTTCGGCGTCACGCCCGATCTGACCACGCTGGGCAAGGTGGTCGGCGGCGGCCTGCCGGTCGGCGCGTTCGGCGGCAAGCGCGAAATCATGGAAAAGATCGCGCCGCTCGGCCCCGTCTACCAGGCCGGCACGCTGTCGGGCAACCCGGTCGCGATGGCCGCCGGCCTGGCCACGCTGGAACGTCGTCGCCACGCCCGGCTTCCACGATCAGCTCGAACGCGCGGCCGGGGATCTGGTCGACGGCTTGCGCGAGCGGGCGCGGGCGGCCGGCTTCGGCATGACCACCAATCAGGTCGGCGGCATGTTCGGCCTGTTTTTCACCGACAAGCCCAAAGTCACCCGCTACGCGCACGTCAACGCCTGCAACCTGGAACGCTTCAAAGCGTTCTTCCACGCGATGCTGACCGAGGGCGTATACCTGGCGCCGTCGGCCTTCGAGGCCGGCTTCGTCTCCTCCGCACACACGCCGGAGACCATCCGCGCGACCCTGAGCGCGGCGGAACGCGCCTTCGCGGCCATGAAACGTTGATGCGGCGCCCGATCGAGTCATCGATCCGCCGCATCCACCCCGGTCCGGCCGGCAGGCCGGCACGCCCGCGCGGCGGGTGACCGGTCGCCCATGGAGCACCTGCTCAATGTCCTGCTGAACTGGGTGGAGCTGCACCCGAACTGGGCAGGCGTTACGCTGATGCTGACCACAGCCATGGAATCCTTCCTGGTGGTCGGGCTGTTCGTGCCGGGCGTTGCCATCATGTTCGGCGTCGGCGCCATGGTCGCATCCGGCCATCTGCCGCTGGCGACCGCGCTGACCTGGTCGGTGGGCGGCGCCATATTCGGTGACGGCACCAGTTATCTGATCGGGCATCACTTTCACCAGCGACTGCGCGTGGTCTGGCCGTTCAACCGGCATCCGGAAATGCTGATGCGTGGCATCGATTTCTTTCATCGGCACGGCGGCAAGAGCGTTTTTCTGGCGCGCTTCGTAGGGCCGATGCGGGCGCTGGTGCCGGCCATCGCCGGCATGGTCGACATGCCGCTCGGGCAGTTTTTCATCGTCGACACCCTGTCGGCTTCGGTCTGGGTGCCACTGCACATGATCCCGGGTCTGATCTTCGGCGCGTCGCTGGGGCTGGCGGCCGAGGCGGCGGGCCGGCTTGCGCTGTTGATCGGGCTGGTCGTGGCGGTGGTCTGGTTTTCCTGGTGGCTGGTGCACCGCCTGGCGCGCGGACTGCAGCCGCACGCGACGGCGCTGCAGATCGGCGTGCTCGAACACGGCCGCCGTTATCCCCGACTGTATCCGCTGGCCGCCGCGCTGCTCGATCCCGAGCACCCGGAGGCGCGCGGCGTCACCCTGCTGGCGCTGCTGCTCATCGGCGCCAGCCTGGTGTTTCTACTCACCCTCCGCCAGTTCACCCCCGAGACCCTGCTGGGCAACCTCGATCTCTACTTCAACAACCTGCTGCAGGATCTTCGCACCACCTGGGGCGACCGCTTCTTCGGCGCGGTGACGCAACTGGGCAGAAGCAGCGTACTGTACCTGTTCACTGCGCTGGCCAGCCTGTGGCTGGTTTCGCGCCACCACTGGAGCGCGGCGCTGCACTGGCTGATCACGGTCGCCAGCGTCGGCGCACTGACCCAGTTGCTCAAGCACGCGACTGCGGTCTCCCGCCCCGTGCCCGAACTCGACGCCGTGATCGACCATGCGTTCCCCAGCGCCCATACCAGCGTGGCGACAGCCGTCTTCGGATTCCTGGCGGTGCTCGTCGCACGCGACTTGCGTCCCAACTGGCGCTGGATCCCCTATTCGCTGGCGACGCTTTGCATCGTGCTGATCAGCTTTTCGCGCCTGTACCTTGCCGCGCACTGGTTCAGCAACGTCGTCGGCGGCCTGAGTCTGGGACTGGCCTGGGTCGCGCTGATGGGCATCGCCTTCCGCCGCCATCCGGCGCCGGCGCTGCCGCTGTCGCATTTCCTCCCGGTGGTGCTGGGCGCGTCGATCGTCGCGGCCCTGTTCAGCGGCATCACGCCCGGCAAGGAGCAGCTTTCGCTCTACACCCCGCAGCCGCCGCCGGTCAGGACCCTCGAACGCTCGGCCTGGCTTGCCCGGGACTGGCGCACGCTGCCGCCGTTTCGCAACGATCTGAAAGGCAACCACACACAACCGCTCAACCTGCAATGGGCGGGAAATCTCGAGGAAATCAAGCAGCGCCTGGCGGCGCTCGGCTGGGAGAAGCCGCACCGGTTGAACCTGGACAGTCTGGTTCGTTCGTTCACGGGAAAACCGTCCGCCGAATCGCTGCCGATGATGCCCCAGACGCATGACGGCCGCGAACAGGTGCTGATGCGCTACCGCGCGACCGACGAGCCTGACCGGTTGCTGGCGCTCCGGCTGTGGCGCTCCGGCGCCGTGATCGGTGACGGCGGACGCCCGCTGTGGATCGGCACGCTGAGCTATCTCGAGCCGGTATCACCGATGTTCCTGTTCACGCTGCTGCGCACCGCCCCCGATTTCGACGCCCCGCTGGAGGCGGCGCGCGAGCATCTGCCGGACATCGTCAAAGCCACCCGGCGCAGCGCGCCGGAGGCCAGGCGCCTCGGACCTACTTTCCTGTTGGCGACGGATTGAGCACGTCCGCGAGCAGTTCCTGGTGGAGGATGCGCAGCCGTTCGCGGTTGTCGTCGCTCTCCAGCACGCGCTGTTTGTCGGCCGGCGCGAAGGGCAGCAGTTCGACCAGCCGGCCGACCACCCAGGCGATATCCTCGCGGCGCTCGAGGCGCGTGAACGGCGCGCCGGCCTGGGCGATGAGCTGATCGAGCAGGCGCAGCAGCGGGCGGCTTTTCTCGGGCAACGCCGCGCGTGGCGGCTCATCGAGCCAGCGCACGCGGCCGGTCAGCAACCGGTCCGGCTGAATTTCCGTGTCCAGGATGCGGAACCGCCGCTCGCCGCGCGCGACGATGGTCAGCAGGCCGTTGTCGGCCCGATCGAAATCGACGATGCGCGCATAGGTGCCGACCGCGCGGCACTGGGCGGCTTCCCCGACCTCGTGACCGCGCTCGATCGCCGCGACGCCGAAGCCGTCGTCGGCGCGCAGACAACGCGACACCATCGACACGTAACGCGGCTCGAAGACCCGCAGCGGCAGCAGGCCGTCGGGAAACAGCACGGTCTCGAGTGCGAACAGCGGAATCGAATTGCGGCCGGTCACGCGCGTTCTCACCGGCCCCAGCGCGGCGCCAGGTCGTTGTCGATGCCGAGTTGATCGAGAATCCGCGCGACCACGAAGTCGACCAGATCGTCGAGCGTCGCGGGCGAATGGTAGAACCCCGGATTCGGCGGCAGTATGACTACACCCAGGCGCGCCAGCTTGAGCATGTTCTCCAGATGAATCGCCGAGAACGGCGTCTCGCGCGGAACCAGGATCAGCTTGCGGCCCTCCTTGATCACCACGTCGGCGGCGCGGTCGATCAGACAGGTGCTGGCGCCGTTGGCGATGTTCGCGAGGGTGCCCATGGTGCAGGGGCAGACCACCATCGCGCGCGGCGCGCTGGAACCGCTGGCCACCGGCGCCGTCCATTCCTCGCGCCCGAACACCTGCAGCTGGCCTTTGCTTGCGCCAAGGTGCGCGGTGAGCAAGCGCTCCGCCTCGGCCGGCCGGCCGGGCAGCGTCAGTTCGGTCTCCATGCTCACCACCACCTGGCCCGGCGCCGAGATCATCACGTAGAGCGGCTCGCCCGCTTCGACGAGCGCGCGCAACAGCCGCAGCGCATAGAGCGCGCCGGACGCGCCGGTGACGGCCAGGGCGATCGGCACTCTGTCGGTGCGGCGCGAGGCTTTCACGCGGTCACCCGCGCCAGGCGCTGCAGCAGTTTTTCGTGAATGCCGCCGAAGCCGCCGTTGCTCATCACCAGCAGGTGGTCGCCCGGCCGCGCGTGGCCGGCGACGGCCTCGACCATGGCGTCGATGTCATGATAAACGTCGGCCGGCCCAGGCACTTGGCGGGCGAGCGCCGCCAGGTCCCATTTCAGATCGCCGCACTGAAAGAAGCAGACGCGGTCGGCCGCGGCGAGCGCGGCCGGCAGACTGTCCACCTGTACGCCCATGCGCATCGTGTTTGAGCGCGGCTCGAGCAGCACGACGATGCGCTGGCTGCCGATCCGCCGGCGCAGGCCCTCCAGGGTGGTCTGGATGGCGGTCGGATGGTGCGCGAAGTCGTCGTACAGGGTGACGCCGTTGACCACGCCGCGGACCTCCATGCGCCGCTTGACGCCCTTGAACCCCGCCAGCGCGGCGACCGACTGCGCGGCCGGCACACCGACGTGACGCGCCGCGGCGATCGCCGCCAGCGCATTGTGCACATTGTGCTGACCGAGCTGCGACCATTCCAGGTGCGCCAGGCCGGCGCCCTCGAACAGCACGTCGAACGCGCCGCCGTCGCCGGCGACGGCGGCCGGACGCCATTGCGCATGCGTATCCGTGCACGACAGCGTTTCGACCGGCGTCCAGCACCCCATCGCCAGCACTTCCTGCAGGCGCCGGTCCGCCCCGTTGGCGACGATCAGTCCCTCGCCGGGCACGATGCGCACCAGGTGGTGGAACTGGCGCTGTATCGCGGCGATGTCGGGGAAGATATCGGCATGGTCGTATTCGAGGTTGTTGAGAATCAGCGTGCGCGGGCGGTAGTGGACGAACTTGGAACGCTTGTCGAAAAACGCCGTGTCGTATTCATCCGCCTCGATGACGAAGAAAGGCGACGCGCCGAGGCGCGCCGAGATTCCGAAATTGTTCGGTATGCCGCCGATCAGGAAACCGGGTTGCAGCCCGGCGTAATCGAGAATCCAGGCCAGCATGCTGGCGGTCGACGTCTTGCCGTGCGTACCGGCGACGGCCAGTACCCAGCGCTGCTGCAGAATGGAGTCGCCCAGCCACTGGGGTCCCGACGTATAGGGCATGCGCCGGTTCAGCATCGCCTCGACGGCCGGATTGCCGCGGCTCATGGCATTGCCGACCAGGACCAGGTCGGGCGTCGGTTCCAGGTTGGCGGCCGCGAACCCCTCCTTGAGCGTGATCCCCTGCTCCGCAAGCTGCGTGCTCATCGGCGGGTACACGTTGGCATCCGAACCCTCGACCCGATGACCGGCTTCGCGCGCCAGCAGCGCGAGACCGCCCATGAACGTACCGCAAATGCCGAGCACGTGGATATGCATCAGAATGTCACTTGACCGAGAGAAACAACACGTCCACCAGCTTGACCAGCAGCACCGCCTGGAAAATCGCCAGCAGCGCGCCGACCGGAAAGCGCACCGACAGCGCGTGCCGGTAGATGTGCGCGGGTACGGCGATGCTCCAGGCCATGGCGAGCAGCCAGAGCACGATCAGGATACCCGCCCCCTGCCGGCTTTGCTGCGCCTGCTGCACGCCCTGCATCAGCGGCAGCGCCACCAGCCCCAGGACGCCGCCGGCGCCGGCCAGCGCAGTCAGCGTCTGCGGCAGGCGCCCCAGCAGTCCGCGAATGGCCAGCACCGCGATACCGAAGCCCACCAGCACCAGCAGATCCAGCAGCGTCATGCCGATGGCCGTCGTCCAGGGCACGCTGACATGCGCCTGCAGACCGGTCACCAGCCCATAGAACAGCAGCGCGCCGGCCAGCGCCGCCGGAGAACGCGGGTCGTCCTGCGGCGCACGCTTCAGAAGACACAGCAGAACCCAGGATTTCAGCCAGGTGTTGATGCCGGCCGGCCGGTTCACGAACGGCGCGGATAGGTAACACCCGCACGGCGTCGCACGCCATCGTCAGCACCCGCCGACCAGGACCGCACCGCGTGGCGTCGTCGCGCTGGGCACCGGTCGATCAACGTCTCTTCTTTCCGCCGGCCGGGGAACGCTTGCGGGCGGATTTCTTCGCGGCCGGCTTTCCGGCGGCGGTTTTCTTCGCGCCGCCTTTTCCAGCGACCGCCTTCCTTTTCGGTGCGGCCTTCCTGGCGACGCTGGTCTTCCTGCCCTGCGGCTTGCGCGCCACGGTCCTCTTCGCAGCGGCTTTCCGCTTGCCGGCGGTCTTTTTCGCCGCCGTCTTCGCGCCGGCTTTCTTCTTGCCTACGGTCTTCCTCACGGCCTTCTTCCCGGCCGGCGTTTTCCCGGCAGCCGTCTTTTTCGCCGCCGGCTTGCCCGCCGATTGCTTCCGCCCGGCGGACGACCTCGCCGGCGCCTCTTTTGCAGACTTCCCGGCAGCGGTCTTCTTCGCCGTCGCGGCGCCGGCCGGCGTTTTCCTGACCGAGGCCGTCCTGACCGGTGGTTTTTCCGCGGCCGCGGTCTTCTCGACCGGTGCCTGCTTCGCGGCGGGGGCCTTCCTGGCCGGGGTCTTTTTCGCGGCACGCTTCGGCGGCGACGCGGCTGCGGCCGCGGGCTTGCCGACGGCGCCGGCTTCATCGGCCGCCGCTTGTGCGGTGTCATCCGGGTTTTCAGCCACCGGCTGCGGCGGTCTGGCGCCGGCACCGGTCTGCTGGCGAACGATCGCACTGCGGATCACGTCGGCCCGGTCCGGTGCCTTGCGGTTGGCGCGCTCCTCCTCCACGACTTTCATCACGGCGCGGAACACGTCGTCCACCGCCCCCACGCCGCTGACCGCGCGCAGCCGGCCCGAGTCCCGATAACGCTGAATCAGCGGCGCCGTCTGCGTTTCGTAGATGCGCAGCCGGTTGCCGATGGTCTCTTCGTTGTCGTCGGCCCGCTGCCGCAGGCGGCCGCCGCATTCGTCGCAACGGTCGTCCAGCTTGGGGGGCGCGGAAAATATGTTGTACATGGCGCCGCACGACATGCAGGTGCGGCGTCCGACGAGGCGCTGCAGCAGCCAGTCGGTGTCGACGTTGATCAGCAGGACCAGTTCGATCGGCTGGCCGATCTGGCTCAGCAGTTCGTCCAGCGCTTCGGCCTGCACGACCGTGCGCGGGAAACCGTCCAGAATGAAGCCGTCGCGCACGTCCGGCTGCGCCAGCCGCTCACGGATGACGCCGAGCACAATCTCGTCCGAAACGAGCTGACCCGCGTCCATGACCGACTTGGCCGCACGTCCCAGCGGCGTTCCGGCCTCGACCGCCGCGCGCAACAGATCGCCGGTGGAAATTTCCGGGACCTTGAGCACCTTGGCCAAGCGTTGTCCCTGGGTACCTTTGCCTGCGCCTGGCGCGCCCAGCAATATCAGTCTCATAGTTCTATCGCACCTGCTTTATCATTGATTGTTCTTAGAAAATTGACCTATCGAGCGACGCACCAACCCCATAGGAAATAAGTTTTTTCGGTAACCGCATACAATATTTTGCGTGGTCCGCGCCCGGTTAACCGTTTAAGCTACCGTCTGCACCCCGCCGAAGTCAAACAAAGTTTATGAATTCCATTGGGTTTTGAGCTATCCTTTAGCGCCTTTCCGATACCCTGCCGGCGCCCCCTGACCCGCGATGAAAGCGATTCCTGCATTCACGGAAAACGAGATTTGGACGGTGGAAACCGCGCTGGGCGAGCGCTACGGCGAGCCCAAGGCGCTTGAGCTGGCCGAGACGGAGCTGCGCCTGAGTCCCGCCTCGACCCTGCTGACGCTCTGCCCGACCCTCTACTGGGAAGACAAGGGCTGCCACTTCATCGTCTGCAAGACCGGCGAGAAACACTACCGGTGCCAGTTCTTTTACCGGGTTCACCAGCTGTACGGCACGGGCATCGAAGAGTACGACGACCTGACCGAATGCGTGGTCACGCTGCTGCAGGTGCAAGCGGATTACGTCGCCCGGCAGGCTACGCCGTGAACCGGCGAACCGCATACCACCGGGCCCGTTGCACACGGCCCCGGCCCTGATCCGAACCCAACCGACAGGAGTACATTCGATGGCGAAAGCTTCAGCCAAAAAGAAAAACGCGTTCTACGCGCAGTCCGGCGGCGTCACCGCGGTGATCAACGCCAGCGCCTGCGGCGTGATCGAGACCGCGCGCAAGCACAAGGACAAGATCGGCAAGGTCTATGCCGGTCGCAACGGCATCATCGGCGCACTGACCGAAGACCTCATCGACACCGGCAAGGACTCCGACAAGGCCATCGCGGCGCTGCGCCACACCCCGAGCGGCGCGTTCGGTTCCTGCCGCTACAAGCTGAAAAGTCTCGAGGCCAATCAGCGCGAGTACGAGCGCCTGATCCAGGTCTTCGCAGCACACGACATCGGCTATTTCTTCTACAACGGCGGCGGCGACTCGGCCGACACCTGCCTCAAGGTCTCCGAGCTGTCCGAAAAGCTCGGTTACCCGATCCAGGCCATTCATGTGCCGAAGACCGTCGACAACGACCTGCCGATCACCGACAACTGCCCGGGCTTCGGGTCGGTCGCCAAGTACATCGCGGTGTCGACCCGCGAAGCGAGCTTCGACGTGGCGTCCATGGCCAAGACCTCGACCAAGATCTTCGTGCTCGAGGTCATGGGCCGGCACGCCGGCTGGATCGCCGCCGCCGGCGGTCTGGCTTCCGACGAAGACTGCGATCTGCCGATCCTGATCCTGTTTCCCGAGGTGGCGTTCAACCAGGAAACCTTCCTCGCGACGGTCGACGCCAAAGTAAAGAAATACGGCTACTGCTCGATCGTGGTGTCCGAGGGCTGCCACTGGCCGGACGGCAAGTTCCTCGCCGAACAGGGCACCCGCGATGCGTTCGGCCACGCCCAGCTCGGCGGCGCCGCCCCGGTGGTCGCCAACATGATCAAGGATGCGCTCGGCCACAAGTTCCATTGGGCGGTGGCGGATTACCTGCAGCGCGCCGCGCGCCACATCGCCTCGGGCTCCGACGTCGAGCAGGCCTATGCGCTGGGCAAGGCGGCGGTGCAGCTTGCGCTCAAGGGCAGGAACTCGGTGATGCCGACCATCGTGCGCAAATCGAACAAGCCCTACAAGTGGGCGATCGGCGAAGCGCCGCTCGCCAAGGTGGCCAACGTCGAGAAGATGATGCCCAAGACTTTCATCACCAAGGACGGGTTCGGCATCACCCAGAAATGCCGCGACTACCTGCAGCCGCTGATCCAGGGCGAGGACTATCCGCCGTACGGCAAGAACGGCATGCCGAAGTACGTACAGTTGAAGAATGTCGCGGTGAAGAAGAAACTCGGCTCGGATTTCGAGCTGAAGTAGTTCAGTCGAACGACGGGGCGCTGCCTGCGCCCCGTTGCGTAGCGGAATACGCCGGTGTCGAACGGCCCGCGCGATCCGATACCGGAAGTCTTCAGGGGATCGAAGTCATGACGCTCGAAAAAGCCCGCGAACTGCTGGCCGTGCAGGCCAGGATGGGCGGTGGTTACAACCGTAACGGCGCCCGGCTTATTCTTGCCGAAGTCCAGCAGGAACACGGCCAGATGGCGGTCGACCGCCTGATCCGGGATTTCGATCTGGAAACGCTGTTCGGATTCAGGCCGGGCACCGAATTCCATCGGCCGTGAGACTCCCCGTACGGACAGCGTAACAACCAACGACCTCACTCTTAAGGAGAAATCATGTCATCCGAACTCGTGTTCTCACTGGTCTGCGCAGGCGCCGCGCTTCTCTACGGCCTTGTCTCGGTCCGCTGGATACTCGCCAAACCCGCCGGCAACGCGCGCATGCAGGAAATCGCCGCCGCCATTCAGGAAGGCGCGAAAGCCTATCTCAACCGCCAGTACTCGACCATCAGCGTCGCCGGCCTGGTGCTGCTGCTGCTGATCGGCTACTTCCTGAACCTGCACACTGCCATCGGGTTCCTGATCGGGGCGGTGTTTTCGGGCCTCGCCGGCTACATCGGCATGAACATCTCGGTGCGCTCCAACGTGCGCACCGCGCAGGCCGCCAACGACGGACTCAACGCCGCAATGCAGATCGCGTTCCGCGGCGGCGCCATCACCGGCCTGCTGGTGGTCGGTCTGGGGCTGCTCGGCGTCACCGGATTCTATGCCTACCTGAAGATGACCGGCGTCGCGGACCCGATTCACCCGCTGGTCGGGCTGGCCTTCGGCGGTTCGCTGATCTCGATCTTCGCGCGACTGGGCGGCGGCATCTTCACCAAGGGCGCGGACGTCGGCGCGGACATCGTCGGCAAGGTCGAGGCCGGAATTCCGGAAGACGACCCGCGCAACCCGGCGGTCATCGCCGACAACGTCGGCGACAACGTCGGCGACTGCGCCGGCATGGCCGCGGACCTGTTCGAGACCTACGCCGTCACGGTGGTGGCGACCATGCTGCTGGGCACGCTGATGCTGAAGGAAGCCGGCACGGCGGCGGCCACGTATCCGCTGGTGCTCGGCGGCGTGTCGATCATCGCCTCGATCATCGGCACCTTCTTCGTCAAGGCGCGCGAAGGCGGCAAGATCATGAACGCGCTGTACCGCGGCCTGATCGTTGCCGGCGTGCTGGCGGCGATCGCCTTCTACCCGGTCACACACTGGATCATGGGCGACAGCGTCATACTCGACGGCGTATCCGTCGACACGCACATGCTCTACTACTGTGCGCTGATCGGCCTGGCGCTGACCGCGGCCATGGTGGTCATCACCGAGTACTACACCGCCACCGAGTTTTCGCCGGTGCGCCACATCGCGCAGGCGTCGACCACCGGCGACGGCACCAACGTCATCGCGGGTCTGGGCGTATCCATGAAAGCCACCGCCGCACCGGTGCTCGCGGTGTGCGCCAGCATCTGGGGCGCCCACGAACTGGCCGGCCTCTACGGCATCGCCGTCGCTGCGACCGCCATGCTGTCGATGACCGGCATCATCGTCGCGCTCGACGCCTACGGACCGATCACCGACAACGCCGGCGGCATCGCCGAAATGGCCGGGCTGGATGAAAAGATCCGCGCCATCACCGACCCGCTGGACGCCGTCGGCAACACGACCAAGGCGGTCACCAAGGGTTACGCTATCGGCTCGGCCGGCCTCGCCGCGCTGGTGCTGTTCGCCGACTATACGCACGGCCTGGAAGCGCGCGGCATGCACCTGTCGTTCGATCTGTCGGACCACATGGTCATCATCGGTCTGTTCATTGGCGGCCTGATTCCGTACCTCTTCGGTGCGATGGCGATGGAAGCGGTGGGACGCGCGGCCGGCGGCATCGTCAACGAAGTGCGGCGCCAATTCCGCGAAATGCCGGGCATCATGCAGCACACGCAGAAACCGGACTATTCCAAGGCGGTCGACATGCTGACCAAGGCAGCCATCAAGGAGATGGTCATCCCCTCGCTGCTGCCGGTGCTGGTCCCGGTCGTCGTCGGTCTGGTGCTGGGCCCGAAGGCGCTCGGCGGCGTGCTGCTCGGCACCATCGTCACCGGCCTGTTCGTGGCCATCTCCATGACCACCGGCGGCGGCGCCTGGGACAACGCCAAGAAGTACATCGAGGACGGCCATTACGGCGGCAAGGGTTCCGACGCGCACAAGGCGGCGATCACCGGCGACACGGTCGGCGACCCCTACAAGGACACCGCGGGACCTGCGATCAACCCCTTGATCAAGATCATCAATATCGTTGCGTTGCTGATCGTGCCGCTGTTGTAGACAACGACACCAGGGGACAGAATTGAATTCTGTCCCCTGGTTCGCTTATGAAGGCCGGTATGATACCGGCCTTCGCTTTTGTTGAAACCCGGGAAACTGGGACCGGCCGAATTGGCTCCCCGCTGACTACCGGCAAGGAATACCCATGAACCTCGATCGCGTCGACTCCGGCAATGACGTACCCAACGACATCAACGTCATCATCGAAATCCCGGCGCACAGCGACCCGGTGAAGTACGAGGTGGACAAGGCGACCGGCGCCATGTTCGTCGACCGCTTCATGAACACGGCCATGCACTACCCCTGCAACTACGGCTATGTGCCGCCCACGCTGTCCGCGGACGGCGATCCGGTGGACGTGCTGGTGCTGTCGCCGGTGCCGTTGATCAGCGGCTCGGTGGTGCGCTGCCGGCCGGTCGGCGTGCTGAAGATGGCCGACGAATCCGGCGACGACGCCAAGGTGCTCGCCGTGCCGATCGACAAGCTGTGCAAGGTGTAGCGCGGTGCAGGACTTCCGTGACCTGCCCGGCGTGGTGCTGGAACAGATCGCGCACTTCTTCGAACACTACAAGGACCTGGACGAAGGCAAGTGGGTGCGGGTCGAAGGCTGGGCGGGCGTCGACGAGACCAAACAGGAAATCCTGCGCAGCGTGGAGATGTACCAGGAGGCGCCGGAGAAGCCGCTGTTTTGATTTTTTCTTTATTTAACCACAAAGGACACACAGGACACGAAGGTAAAGATTGCTTCAGTTTCGGGTCGGAAGACCTGCAGGAGCGAATTTATTCGTGACCACCAAGAACCCGTAAGTTGATGGGATGAAGAATGAAGCCCAACACGGCGGGCATGGGTTACACATTCGTTCAACCCAACTTATCCGGGCTTCATTCAATACCAGGCGCCATGAACACCGCCGGCCAGACAATTCTCTACTTCGTGTCCTGTGTGTCCTTTGTGGTTAAGAAAAGGGGTTCCCTTCGCGTCCTTAGCGTCCTTTGCGGTTAAAATGCGTATGCACTCAACAAAACCCACCAACCCATGAAAATCTGCATTCTCTCCGACAGTCACGATCACCGCCCCCTGCTGGAGGCGGCGGGTCTGGCGGCGAAAGACGCCGGGGCCGAGGCCATTCTGCACTGCGGCGACGTGGTCGCGCCCAGCACGTTGAGCGTACTGCGCCCGCTCGGCATCCCCGTGCACGTTATCCACGGCAACAACACCGGCGACCTGTACATGATGTCGCGCGTTGCCAACCGGCCGGACAGCACCCTGCATTTCTACGGGATGGATGCCGGCATACGGCTGCACGACCGACGTATTTTCCTGGTGCACTATCCGCACTACGCGCGCGCCATCGCGGCCACCGGCGACTGGGACCTGGTGTGCTGCGGACACGATCACGCGGCCGCTGTGGAGTCCGTGAAAAACATGCACGGCGGTTCGACCTGGCTCGTCAATCCCGGCACGGTGGGCGGCGTCGACGCGCCGGCGACCTATGTCATCGGCGACCTGGACAGCATGACCTTCGAGATACGCGAGGTTTCGCTGCCGAGCGTCGGCGCGGCGACGCCGCGCTGACAAACACCGGCCGGGGAACCTCTGAGTTATTCGTCATTGCGAGGAACACAGTGATGAAGCTCGGGTAGGTTGATGGGCTGAACGGATGTGAAGCCCATCCTACGGGTGGTCGCGGGCAAGCCTGATCCTGCAGGCATTCCGAAGCGAAACTGAAGCAATCCTTATCTTCGTGTCCCTTGTGTCCGTTGTGGTTGAAAGCGGTGGTTTCCTGCGCGTCCTTTGCGGCTGAAGACGGGAACAGGCCAATGGATCGGGGCTTCCCTAGCCTTCCACCCGCTGCGCCAGTTGCATCTCGCGCCGGCGCTTCTTCTCCGCCCGCATTCCCACCCAGTTTCCGGCGAGGATGAATACGGCGACGACCAGGATGATCAGCGTCGCCAGCGCATTGATCTTGGGACTGACGCCCAGCCGCACGCTGGAGAAGATCACCATCGGCAGCGTCGTCGACCCCGGTCCGGAGACGAAGCTCGCGATCACCAGGTCGTCGAGCGACAGCGTGAACGACAGCAGCCAGCCGGCGACCAGCGACGGCGCGATGATCGGCAGGGTGATCACGAAAAACACCTTGGCGGGACGCGCGCCGAGATCCAGCGCAGCCTCCTCGATCGACACATCCATGTCCCGCAGGCGCGACTGGATGACGATGGCGACATAGGCGGTGCAGAAGGTGACGTGCGCGATCCAGATGGTCAGCATGCCGCGCCCCGCCGGCCAGCCGATCAATTGCTCCATCGAAACGAACAGCAGCAGCAGCGACAGGCCGGTGATGACGTCCGGCATGACCAGCGGCGCAGTGATCATGCCGGCGAACAGATTGTGCCCGCGGAAACGCCCGATGCGCGCCATGATGTGGCCCGCGGCGGTGCCGAGCACCACGGACGCCGACGCGGTCAGAAAGGCGATGCGCAGACTCATCCAGGCCGCATCGAGGATCTGGCGGTCCTTCAGCAGTTCGCCGTACCACTTGAACGAAAACCCGGACCAGACCGTCACCAGCCGCGACTCGTTGAACGAGTAGACGATCAGGATCAGGATCGGTCCGTACAGGAACGCAAAGCCGAACGCCAGCACCGTCAACAGGAACCGCGAACGCCGCCCGTTCACGGCTTACCCTCGAGTTCGCGCGTCTGATAGCGGTGGAACAGCATGATGGGAACGATCAGCAGCGCCAGCATCAGGATGGTGACGGCCGAGGCGATCGGCCAGTCACGGTTGTTGAAGAACTCCTCCCACAGGACCTTGCCGATCATCAGCACCTCGGGGCCGCCGAGCAGCTCCGGTATGACGAACTCGCCGACCGCGGGGATGAACACCAGCATGGACCCGGCGATGATGCCGCTCTTCGACAGCGGCAGGGTCACGGTCAGAAACGTCTTCCAGGGCCGCGCGCCCAGATCGTAGGCCGCTTCGAGCAGCGTCTCGTCCAGCTTCACCAGATTCGCGTACAGCGGCAGGATCATGAACGGCAGATAGGAATAGACGATGCCGATGTAAACCGCCATGTTGGTGTGCAGCAGGGGCAGCGGGTCGTGGATCACGCCCAGGGACATGAGCGCGTTGTTCAGATAGCCGTTGTTCTTGAGGATGCCGATCCAGGCGTAGACGCGGATCAGGAACGAGGTCCAGGACGGCACCACGATCAGCATCAGCAGGGTGCCGCGCACCGTGGCGCCGGACCGCGCGATGCCGTAGGCCATGGGATAACCGACCAACAGGCACAGAACGGTCGAGAAGAACGCGATCTTGAGCGAGTTCAGATAGGACGATACGTACAGCGAATCGGTGAACAGGAACTGGTAATTGCCGAGGTTGAGGTTGATCTGGAGGATATCGCCGGCCCACTGCAGCAGGTTGGTATACGGCGGTATGGCGATCGCCATCTGCGCAAAGCTGAGCTTGAAGACGATGACGAACGGGACCAGGAAGAACAACAGCAGCCACAGGAACGGAACGGCGATCACCAGCCGGCGCCCGAGCGCACGGCGTCTGATCCACTCCTGAACCCGGGCGATCACGGGCGCGTTCACGCGATCAACACCACACCGCTGTTCGAGTGCCAGCTCACGTAGACTTCCTGATCCCAGGTCAGCGGGTCGTCCTTGTAGCGCTCGAGATTGGCCACGGTGGCGACGACGATCTTGCCGCTCGGCAGCCGCACGTGGTAGATCGAATGGCTGCCGAGGTAGCCGATGTCGTGCACCACGCCGCGCGCGGAATTGTTGGATTCGGCCGGCGCCGCGCGGGCCACGTTGATCTTTTCCGGACGCACGGCCACTGCGACCTGCATGCCCTCGGTGCCGCTGAAACCGTGGCTGATGTACAGATTGTTCTCGACATCGGGTGATTTGACCACGACGTAATCCGGTTCGTCCTCAATGACTGTGCCGTCGAACAGGTTCACCGAACCGATGAAGCCGGCGCAGAAGCGGCAGTTGGGGTATTCATAGATTTCGCTGGGCGTTCCGACCTGAAGGATCTGGCCTTCGTTCATGACGCCGATGCGGCTGGCCATGCTCATGGCCTCTTCCTGATCGTGCGTGACCATCATGCAGGTGACGCCCACCCGCTCGAGGATGGCGACCAGCTCGAACTGGGTGCGCTCCCGCAGTTTCTTGTCCAGCGCACCCAGGGGTTCGTCGAGCAGCAGCAGCTTCGGCCGCTTCACCAGGCTGCGCGCCAGCGCCACGCGCTGGCGCTGGCCGCCCGAGAGCTGGTGCGGTTTGCGGCGCCGGTACCCGGTCAACTCGACCAGTTCCAGCACCTCGTCGACCCGTTGCCGAAGTTCGCTCGCCGGCACACCGTCCTGCTTGAGGCCGAAGGCCACGTTCTGCTCGACGTTCATGTGCGGGAACAGGGCGTATGACTGGAACATCATGTTGACGGGACGCCGGTACGGCGGCACGCGCGACATGTCCGCGCCCTCGATGAGGATGCGCCCCTCGCTGGGCGTCTCGAACCCGGCCAGCATGCGCAGGAGCGTGGACTTGCCGCACCCCGAACTGCCCAGCAGCGCGAATATCTCGCCCTTGAAGATCTTCAGATTGACGCGGTCGACCGCATAGACGTCATCGAATTTCTTGGTGACGTTGTCGATGGTGACATGGGGCTTGGCCCCCGGGTCGCGCCAGGGCTCCGGGTTTGCACGCTGCTCGACGGATGCCACGGACGCGGCTCTTACAGGCTCAAGTTTGCGGACCGCCGGTCAGGCGCAGGCGAACCCGCCCTACGCCCCCGACGCGCTGACCGATCGCCAAGCGGGACGCCCCGGCTAGTGGCCGGTCTTGATCCGGGTCCAGGCCCGGTTGGCGACCCGGTCGATATCCGGCGGCGTGATCTTGAAGGTGTAGAGTTTGGCCTTGACGTCCGGCGGCGGATAGATCGAAGGATCGTTGCGGATGTCTTCGTCGACGAGATCGAACGAGGCGCTGTTGCCGTTGGCATAGGACACGTAATTGGAGATGGCCGCAACCACGTCCGGGCGCAGGATGTAATTGATAAACATATGCGCGTTGTTCGGGTGTTCGGCGTCCGCCGGAATCGCCATCATGTCGAACCACAGCGCGCCGCCCTCTTTCGGAATGATGTATTTCACCGTCACGCCCTGACCGGCCTCCGAGGCGCGGTCGGCCGCCTGCAGGATGTCGCCGGACCATCCCAGCGCAATGCAGATATCGCCGTTGGCAAGATCGTTGATGTACTGCGACGAATGGAAATAGGTGATGTAGGGACGGACTTTCATCATCACCTTTTCGGCGGCTTTATAGTCGTCCGGATTGGTGCTGTTCGGGTCCAGGCCGAGGTAGTTCAACACGGTCGAGAGCACTTCCAGCGGCGCATCGAGCATCGCCACGCCGCAGCCCTTGAGTTTGGAAACGTACTCCGGCTTGAACAGCAGGTCCCAACTGTCGAGGGGCGTCTTGTCGCCCAGCGCCTTCTTGACCTTGTCGACGTTGTAGCCGATGCCGGTGGTCCCCCACATATACGGAATCGCGTACTGGTTGCCCGGGTCGATGTTCTCCAGCCGCTTCATCAGCTCGGGGTCGAGATTCTTGTAGTTCGGCAGCTTGCTCTTGTCGAGCTTCTGGAAGATGCCCGCCTTGATCTGGCGGCCGAGGAACGAAGCCGACGGCACCACCAGGTCGAACCCGGTGCGTCCGGCCATCAGTTTGGCTTCCAGCACCTCGTTGCTGTCGAACACGTCGTAGACCACCTTGATGCCGGTTTCCTTCTCGAAATTGGCGACGGTGTCCTCGGCGATGTAGTCGGACCAGTTGTAAACGTGCAGAACCTTTTCCTCGTCCGCGTGCAGCGCGCTGACGCTGAACGCAAGCAGGATTCCCGACAGAAAAGAAGCCGTTCTCGTGATCATGGTGCCTCCGACGTGAGTGTCATTATTCGGGAATCTCCGATAATTCTGTCATGCCGGCGAAGGCCGGGATGACGTTCAAGGACTTCATCAGAGGGTCCCCGGTTCAGTTCAGCCTGTCCGCCGCTGCACGGCACAACGCTGTCGATTTCGACTTGCTGGCACGGATTACGCCCCAAATCCGTGCCCTGCTGTGAATTGGGCTGCCGTCATGGAATTGGTGATTCTACGCCAAGTCTATGCCAAGCTGGTCCGCCGTCAAGTCCAGACAGCGGCGCGCCAGGATGACCAGATCGTCGATCTGGTCGCGGCTGATGACCAGACTCGGCGAGATGATCATCGTGTCGCGGACCGCCCGCATGATCAGATTGTTGCTGAAGCAGAAATCCCGGCAGACGGTCCCCGCTTTGCCGACCGGATCGAAGCCGGCGCGGGTGCGTTTGTCGGACGTGAGTTCGAGCGCCCCCAGCATGCCGATGCCGCGCACTTCGCCGACCAGCGGATGATCGCCCAGCTCGCGCCAGCGCTGCTGCAGGTAAGGCCCGATGTCCTCCGCCGCGCGCTCCACCAGCCGCTCGCGCTGCAAGAGCTGCAGATTGGCCGAGGCCACCGCACAGGCGACCGGATGGCCGGAATAGGTAAAGCCGTGGAAGAACTCGCCGCCGCGGTCGATCAGCACCTGCGTGACGCGGTCGCTGATCAACACGCCGCCGATCGGCTGGTAACCCGACGACAGCGCCTTGGCGATCGGCATGAAATCCGGCGTCAGCCCGTAATAGTCGCTGCCGAACCACTTGCCCAGACGGCCGAAACCGCAGATCACTTCGTCGACGATCAGCAGGATGCCATGGCGGTCGCAGATCTCCTGAACCCTGGGCCAGTAGGTGTCGGGCGGAATGATCACGCCGCCGGCACCCTGCACCGGCTCGCCGATGAAGGCGGCCACCTTGTCGGCGCCCAGTTCGAGAATCCGGCTCTCGAGTGCGTCGGCCGCCTTGAGTCCGTACTCGTCGGGCGACAGGTCGCCGCCGTTGGCATACCAGTAGGGCTGCTCGATGTGGACGATGCCGGGAATCGGGAGACCGCCCTGACGGTGCATGGCCTGCATCCCGCCCAGACTGGCACCGGCCATGGTGCTGCCGTGGTAGGCATTGTGCCGGCTGATGATGATGTTCCGCTCGGGCTGGCCCAGCAGGCTCCAGTAATAGCGCAGCATGCGCACCACCGTGTCGTTGGCTTCCGATCCCGATCCGGTGAAGAAGACGTGGTTGACGTGCGCCGGCGCCAGGTCGGTGACCTGTTTGGCCAGCTCGATCGCCGGCGGGTGCGCCGTCTGGAAGAAGCTGTTGTAGTAAGGAAGCTCCTGGAGCTGGCGGCACCCGGCGTCGACCAGTTCCCGGCGTCCATAACCCGCATTGACGCACCAGAGGCCGGCCATGCCGTCGAGGATGCGATTGCCGTCGGAGTCCCACAGATACACGCCCTCGGCGCGCGTGATGATGCGCGTTCCCCTGGCGTGCAGCGCCTTGTGGTCGGTGAACGGGTGAAGATAGTGTTCACGGTCCAGCGCCTGGTACTCGCTGGTGGTTCTGGATCCCGCCGGCGTTGACATGGTGTGGCTCCCGTATGTGCCGTCAGACGTTCAACAGCAGGTATTCCCGCTCCCACGAGCTGATGACGTGGAAGAAGGCCTCGTATTCTTTTTCCTTGACGGCGCTGTACGCGGCGACGAAGCGCGCACCGAGCGTCGTGTGCAGCGGCTTGCAGTCGGCCAGCAGGCGCAGCGACTCGTGAATGCTGCGCGGCAGATCGAACGGAAAACTGTAGGCGCTGATCTCGAGCGGCGGCGTCGGGTCCAGGTCTTCCATCATGCCGAGATAGCCGCAGGCCAGCGACACCGCCAGCGCCAGATAGGGGTTGGCGTCGGCGCCCGGCACCCGGTTCTCCACGCGCGTCGCCTGCGGATCGGAATCCGGCACGCGGAACCCCGCGGTGCGGTTGTCCGGGCCCCAATGGGTGTTGATCGGCGCCGCCTTGTCACGGGCGATGCGCCGGTAGGAATTCACGTTGGGCGCGAAGAACGACATGGCCATCGGCAGGTATTTCTGCAGGCCCGCGATGTGCGACAGGAACAGCCGGCTGTACTTGCCGTTTTCGTCGATGAAGATGTTGCGCCGCGTTTCCATGTCCAGCACGCTCTGGTGAATGTGCATGGCGCTGCCCGGCTCGTCTTCCAGCGGTTTCGCCATGAAGGTCGCGTACATCTGATGGCGCAGCGCCGTTTCGCGCACCGTGCGTTTGAACAGAAAGGTCTGGTCGGCGATATCGAGCGCCCTGCCGTGCAGAAAATTGAATTCGAGCTGGGCCGCGCCGGCCTCGTGAATCAGCGTGTCGATGTCGAGATTCTGCGCCTCGCAATAGCGGTAGATGTCCTCGAACAGCGGATCGAACTCATTGACCGCGTCGATGCTGTAGGACTGGCGCACAGTCTCCGGGCGTCCGGAGCGTCCGATCGGCGGCTCCAGCGGATAGTCCGGATCGGCGTTGATCTTCACCAGGTAGAATTCCAGCTCGGGCGCCACCACCGGCTCCCAGCCCTGCTGTTCGTACAGGCTGAGCACCCGGCGCAGCACGTAGCGCGGCGAGATTTCCACCGGGCGGCCGTCCCGGTAGTAGCAGTCGTGGATCACCTGCGCGGTCGGTTCCCGCGCCCAGGGCACGATGCGGATCGTGTCCGGATCGGGGTGCGCGAGGATGTCGATCTCGGCCGGGTGGATGATGCTGTCGTTGTCCGGGTATTCGCCGGTGACCGTCTGGATGAACACGGACTCGGGCAGCCGCAGCCCTTCCTCCTTGCAGAACTTCGCCGCCGGCACGATCTTGCCGCGCGCCGTGCCGGACATGTCCGGCACCAGGCCTTCGACCTCGATGATGTTGCGGCTCTTCAGCCATTCCTGAATGACGTTGTCGATACTCATACACGACCTTTCCCATGGTTGCGGCAGGCCTCGCCGAAGGCGCGGAACAGCGCCAGCGAAAACGGATTTTCCAGCACGCGCCACTCGGGGTGCCACTGAACCCCGACGGCGAAACCGGCGGCATCGACGACGCGGAATGCCTCGATCGTACCGTCCGGCGCCAGCGCCTCGACGGCCAGACCGTCGCCAAGGCGGTCCACGCCCTGGCCATGCAAGGAATTGACCAGGAGGCGGCCGGTGCCGGCCAGCCGCGCCAGCAGCCCGCCCTCCGCCAACGCGACTTCGTGCGCCGGACCGTACTGAACCTCGAGCGGGTCGTTGGTGTCCTCGCGGTGGTCCTGCCTGCCGGGCACCTCGTGGACCTTCTGGTGCAGGCTGCCGCCGAAGGCCACGTTCATCTCTTGGAAACCCCGGCACAGCGCCAGCACGGGAACGGCGGCGGCGACCGCAGCCCGGATCAGCGGCAGCGTGGTCGCGTCGCGCTGCGGATCGTGCGGCGTGTCCGGGTCGCTGTCGGGTCCGGCATAGTGGCGGGGTTCGACGTTGGAGGGGCTGCCGGTCAACAGCAAACCGTCCAGATGCGCCAGAAATTCGCCGGCTTCGACGGCGTCCCCCACTGCCGGAATCAGCAGCGGGAGGCCCCCGGCGGCCTGCAGCACGGCGGCGATGTATTTCTCGCCGGCGATATGGAAAAAGTGCGGCGCAAGCTCCCGCCGGCAGGTCGAGACACCAATCAGTGGTCTGGAAGCAGTCATGATCAAACGTTCATTTTCTTAAACGATAGCACAGGGTCCCGGAACCCGCCAGACACCGCCGGGAGGTTGCGGAAGCGGCCGCAGCGGCGCTGAAAAAACCGGGCATACCGGCACAAAAGGTACAACAAAGACGGGCATTGCGCCGGTACCGGCCGAGCCGGCCGCAGCGCGACCGGAGCGGCGGCGACACCTTGACAGCTCCCGGCGCATGGATTCCACTATACATAAAATATTAAACAAGCAGGCCTCTTCCCATGCCAGCGACACCCGTCACAGACGAGATCGGAAGCTTCCTCGCACAACACCCGGACACCCGCGTGATCGAGCTGCTGGTGCCGGACACCAACGGAATATTCCGCGGCAAGCGCATCGAACGCCATCTGCTGGAAAAGGCCGGGAGCGAAGGCGTCTGCCTGCCCGGCTCGCTGTTCGGCATGGACATCACCGGGACCACGGTCGAGGAAACCGGCCTGGGCTTCGACGAGGGCGACGCCGACCGCCTCTGCTGGCCGGTGCCCGGCACCCTGAGCGTGGTTCCCTGGCAGGCGCGCCCCACGGCGCAGATGCTCCTGGCGATGTACGAGAACGACGGCCGCCCCTTTTTCGCCGACCCGCGCCATGTGCTGGACGGCGTTCTGGCGCAGTTCCGCGACGCGGGCCTCGTGCCGGTGGTCGCGCTGGAAATGGAGTTCTACCTGATCGATCTGGAGCGCACGCCGGACGGCACGCCGCAACCGCCGCGTTCGCCGGTCACCGCCGAGCGCGAGCGCAGCACCCAGGTCTACGGCATGCGCGAACTGGACGAATACCGGCGCGTGCTGGAAGCCATCGAGGACGCGGCCGCACGCCAGCACATCCCCGGCGACACCGCGGTGTCGGAATACGCGCCGGGCCAGTACGAAATCAATCTGCAGCATCAGGACGACGCGCTGCGCGCGTGCGACCACGCCATCCTGCTCAAACACCTGATCAAGAACGTGGTGCGCAGTCAGGGCATGGACGTCACCTTCATGGCCAAACCCTATACCGACCTGGCCGGCAGCGGCATGCACATCCACGTCAGCGTGGTGGACGAAGCCGGCAACAACATCTTCCAGGGAACCGATGCGAAAGGCAGCGACCGGCTGCGTCACGCGGTCGGCGGCCTGCTGGCCGCTATGGCCGAATCGATGGCCCTGTTCGCGCCGAACGCCAATTCCTTCCGCCGCTTTCAGGAAGGCGCCTTCGTCCCGACCAGCCCCGACTGGGGCTACAACAACCGCACGACCGCGCTGCGCATCCCTGCCGGCAGCGATTCAGCGAAACGCGTCGAGCACCGCGTGCCGGGCGCGGATGCCAACCCCTATCTGCTGACCGCCGCCGTGCTCGCGGGCATCCACCACGGACTCGCCGAAGCGCTCGAACCGGTGGCGGCCACCGCCGGCAATGCGTACCCACAGCGCGCCGGCGGCCTGCCGCTGACCTGGCTGCGCGCGCTGGAACGGTTCCGCGAGGGGCGCATTCTGCCGGCCTATCTGAACGCCGACTTCCGCCGCGTCTATATCGCGAGCAAGAACCATGAGCGTCAGGTTTTCAACCGGTGCGTGACGGCCCTGGAATACGAGTGGTATCTGCGCACCGTCTGAGCGCGGCGGCCATGCCGTCGCGCAGCGACTCGTACTTCGCCGCCAGCGCCGATCCCGCGCCTGAGCATGCCGCGCTCGACGGCGACCGCGACTGCAACGTCTGCATCGTCGGCGCCGGCATCACCGGCTGTTCGGCCGCACTGCACCTCGCCGAACGCGGCTACGACGTGACGGTGCTGGAGGCGGAACACGTCGGCTTCGGCGCATCGGGGCGCAGCGGCGGACAGCTCATCTTCGGTTACGCCGCGGAGATGAGCCGCATCGAATCGCTGGTCGGCAAGGCCGACGCCCGGCGGCTGTGGGACCTGTCGCTGGAAGCGGTGGACCTGCTGCGCACGCTGGTGCAGCGCCACGGGATCGCCTGCGATCTCAAAGCCGGCCACATGCACGCGGCAACCAAGCCGCGGCAGGAACGCGAACTGCGCCGCTGGCAGCAGAATCTCGCGCGCGATTACGGCTACACATCACCGCAATTCATGGATCGCGCCGCCGTGCGCGCACAACTCGCCAGCGACCGCTATCCGGCCGGCCTCTACGATCCCAACTGCGGGCATCTGCACCCGCTCAACTACACGCGCGGTCTGGCGCGCGCCGCCGCCGCGGCCGGCGCCCGGTTTTTCGAACACACACCGGTCACCGGCGTCGAGACCGGCGCACAGCCGCGCGCGCACACGGCGCAAGGTACGGTCCGCTGCCGCCACCTGCTCCTGTGCGGCAACGCCTATCTCGGCGGCCTGATCCCGAAACTGGGCGGCAGGATCATGCCGGTCGGCACCTGCATCGTCGCCACCGAATCGCTGGGCGAGACCCGCGCGCGCGAACTCATCCGCAACGACATGGCGGTCGCGGACACCAACTTCGTGCTGGATTACTTTCGGCGGTCCGCCGACCACCGGCTGCTGTTCGGCGGGCGGGTGAGTTATTCGACCCTGCAACTGCTGCCGATCAGCCACAGCCTGCGCACGCGCATGCTCAACGTGTTTCCGCAACTGCACGACGTGCGCGTGGAGTACGCCTGGGGCGGACTGGTCGCCATCACCATGAACCGCGCGCCGCACTTCGGCCGCATCGGTGCCAACACCTGGTTCGCCCACGGCTACTCCGGCCACGGCATCGCGCTCACCGGGCTGGCGGGCAAGCTCATGGCCGAGGCCATCGCCGGCACCGCCGAACGCTTCGACGTGTTTGCGCGCATACCGCACCGGACCTTCCCCGGCGGCCGCCTGCTGCGCACCCCGGCGCTGGTGCTGGCGATGCTGTACTACCGGATGCGGGACCTGTTGTAGCCGGACGGAGCCGTGGCGGCGTCAGTCGTTTTGCGCGCCCGGCGACTCCCCATATCCGGTTCGGCCGCAGCGGCGGGCACCAAGCCAATGCTGGCCCGATCGCGCCCTGGCGGCTGTTGAAGAACCTTCAGGCGAGTGAGAGACAGGCGAAAACCGGCGAAAAAGCGCAGTGTACAAGCAGTACAGGAGCATTGTGGGCCGGTTTTCAACGCCCGATCCTGCCGCCTGAACGTCTTGCGACAGCCTGTCAGGGCAGAAAGCGACGGATCAGCAGATGATCGACGGTCAGTTGCTTTACCTTGCTCACAAGCAGCAGCGAAAGCAGGATTCCCCATTCAAGATGATCCTGCAACGCCGCAGGCGAATCTTTCAGGGAATCATAGTAGGACGCGACGGCCACGATATTGAGCACAAAAAGACCGCAGGCCGAAAAGCGCGTCAACAAGCCGATGGCAAGCAGGACTGACAACCCCAGTTCGCCGCCGGCGCCCACGACGGCGGCGACATCCGGCGGCAGCAACGGCACATGATATTCCTCCCGAAACAGATACAGGGTGGAATCCCAGTCCTGAATCTTGTTCCAGCCGGAGGCGAAAAACACTTTCGCGACATACAGCCGCGCGACCAGATCCACCGCCGGCGCGAGACGATCCAGCACCCGCTGCTCCAGCAGTTTCCATGCAGCGCGGATTCTTATCAATAGCGTTTTCATACAATGTAATGAGCAATGATCGAGGCTTGCATAAAGGGTTGACAATTTTCGCCGTCATCCCGGCGCAGGCCGGGATCCCGAAGCCGCCTGACCAATGGATTCCGGCCTGCGCCGGAATGACAACGCCTGGGTGGGCGGCGGTCACGGATTATGTAAGTCTCAATAATCACGCGTGGTCGCTCGGGCGAACCAGGATCCCCTGCTCCACCCACGAACGCAACAACCCCGCCGCCTGCATCGCTGCATCACGATCGTCATGCACCGCGATGCATTCGCAGAACGTCGGCGAACGTCGCACCCTTCTGCAGGCGATCCAGCGCCGCTTCTTCGGCGACCGACAGACTGCGCCAGCCGCTGACCAGATTCGGTTTCCGGTAGGCCAGCCAGTGCATCGGTTGTCTGACCGGCGCCATCATTCCCTCCAGCGTGGAGTTCTCCCCGCCGGTCAACGCGCGCCAAAGCTGCGGCGCATTCCACTGCAACGCAAGCAGCGTCACCGAGGGATGCAGGTCAAATCGCAGATCACCCCAGGTGTGCGCCGGAATGGACAGCAAGGCCTCGACCGTCAGGCGGTCCGCGTCAGCCGCATCGATGGTATGACGAATGGCCCACTCAAAGGAGGCCAGCTCGCTCAACACCGGCACCCGGCTGTAGGGTGGTTGATCTTGCAGGAACGCCGGCAGCGAATCCCCGAACCAGCGAATCGATGGATGAACCGACGGATAGCGATCGACATAGCGTTTTGCCATGACCTCGAAATCGTCATCGCCCAGCACCTGATGCGTCGCCGGATAGTTGCTGCGCAAGGCTTCGATCAGGCGCATGACATAGGCATTGGCGTAGATGTCGAGCTGAGTGTCAACGTCAGCCAAACCGGCCTGCAACCAGGTCCGGAGGTGCGCTCGATCCTGCTGCGGATCGACAATGGACGCCTGCAATGCAGACTGCCAGTCGTGCAGCGGCAGGTCACGAACCCGGAATTCAGGCGCTTGCATAACGCCTTTCCTGCGCGCAGCCGTGCAGCCCGGCAGCGGCCGCCGCTGCCACGCTCCTGGCCTGCTCCAGCTCTTGCATCAGCTCGGCCAGGTGCGGAATGCGATCGTCGCGCTCGATCATCGCCGGTACGTCGCCGAACAACCGCACGGCGTCGCCGTACAAGTCCCACACCGCGTCACAAACCGGATGATCGTGGGTGTCGATGCAATAGTCGCCGTAGTCTGCATGTCCTGCGAGATGAAACTGACGGACGCGTTTTGGCGGCAATGCCCGCAGGTACCGGCAGGGATCGAATCGGTGATTGCGGCTGGAAACGTAGATGTTGTTGATGTCGACGAGCAGATCGCAATCGGCTTCATCAGCGACGGCGCTGACGAATTCCCATTCCGGCATTGGCGTTGCAGCCTGCACATAGGTGGACAGGTTCTCGATCGTCAGGCGGCGGCCGAGACAATCGTGCGCCTGGCGGATGCGGTTCGCCACGTGCCGGATGGCTTCTTCGGTATAGGGCAGCGGCAGCAGATCGTGCAGCCGCTTCCCTCCCACACCGGTCCAGCATAAATGATCGGAAATGACGGCGGGCTCGGTGCGCTCCGCCAGCCGCTTGATGCTCTGCAGATACTCCCGGTCCAGCGGGTCGCAGGAACCCAGGTTCATCGCCACGCCATGCATGGCCAGCGGATAGTCCCGGCGAATTCGTTCAAGGTAGTGGAGCGGCTTTCCACCCGGCACCAGATAATTGTCGGAAAGTATCTCCAGCCAGTCGACCGGTTGAGGGGCCGTTACGAAAGCCCCGTAGTGTTCCGGGCGCAGGCCAAGGCCAAATCCTGTCAAATCGGTCATGTCGTCGCATCCCCGTGCGCGTCAGTTGGACAGGTTCGGTTGCAAGGGCACGGCACGCCGTGCCCTCACCGCAAACCGCGCTATTATTTGATGACCGTACCGCCCTGCTTCACGCATTCGTCCGCAGAGGGTGACAGCAGCCAGCCCTGGCCTTTGCAGGCGTTCTGGCCGGCGCAGGCGTTGGCGGCGGTCTTGCACTTGGATTGGCCCTTACAGGCATTGATGCCCTGGCATTTGACCTGACCGGCGTGTTCGGCGTCGCCGGCAAATGCCGGTGTTGCCGCGACGGTCGCAAACAGCGCGGCAGCGGATGCCGCCAGGGCCACCTTGGCCGCTTTGCTCGCGACGGAGCCGTTCTTGATGGACGTATTCATGGTGCATCTCCTGTCTTGGTCACAATTGAGGTTAAAGATGTCGTGGGTTCACAGCCCCCACACGCATCTGATGCAGCGGATGTGGAAATGTTACGGCGATAACATGAATTGTTGAGGTTTGCATCAATGGTTGACACTATTCGCCGTCATCCCGGCGCAGGCTGGGATCCGGATGCCGCCTGCCCAAGGGATTCCGGCCTGCGCCGGAATGACAACGCGTGGGTGGGCGGCAGTCACCGATTGATGTGAGTCTCAATCATTGCGCTCATGCCCGGATGCGTGCCGATGCTGCCGGTACAGGCGTTCGGCGAGCGCCGTGACGTCCGCCTCCGCCACCGGCCGTTCGGGCCGGCGCACCAGCACCTTGCGCACCAGGGCCAATTGCCGGACAAAACGGCGGCAATGATCGCAGAGCAACAGATGAAAGCGCACGCCGATACGCTGCCGCCAGTTCAACTGACCGTCGAGATAGTCGCTGGCCCGGGCCTGCACCAGCTCGCGGCAGGTCAGCATGTACCGCTCTCCTCGAATTGATCCACCATCGCGTACACCCTTGCGCGGGCCCGGTGCAGCAGCACCCTGACATTGGATGCACTGACGGAGAGAATGTTACAGATTTGTTCCAATTCCAGGCCCTGGTATTCGCGCAGCGTCAGCACGCTGCGCTGGATTTCCGGCAAACTGTCGAGCACTTTCTCCAGGCAGCGCCGGAAGTCTTCATGGCTCAGCAGCGCTTCCGGTGACTGGTCGTGCCAGAGCAGCGGTTCCTGCGCCCAATGGCCGTCGCCGGAAAAGCGGTCCGGATCAAGCAGTCCCCTATCGCCGGGCCCGTAGTCTTCGATCCGGACTTCGCGCTTTGCCTTGCGCAAGCGGCCGCTGGCTTCGTTTATCAGGATGCTGAAGAGCCACGTTTTCAAGGTGGAACGCGCCTCGAAATCCGCCAGGCGACGGATCGCCGCGAGCCAGGCCTCCTGCACCACTTCCTCGGCCTGCGCGTCGCCGATAATCGCCGCCGCCGCCCGCTTCATGGCGCCATGATACTGCCGTACCAGCTCTTCAAAAGCGGCGTGTTCGCCGGCTCGCAAGCGGGCGAGCAACGCGGCGTCATCGACCGTTTTCCCGTGAGTCATCCGTTGCCCTTTTCCTGTCGTTTTCTATTATTGCCACGCAGCGGGAACCGCGCCACAAGAAAAGGGCCGGATACCAACAGAAGCGGCGACCCTCAATCGAAGGTCGCCGCCGTTGATTGGCTGCGAGCGCTGGTGCTGCCGGGCCGGGAAGCGGTGCCGCTTCAGGAACTGCTTCGATTGACTGACAAGCGGACCTGTTCTCGCGTGTCAACGGGTTGTCCACGCGGCCGGTCAGGCGGCGTCTCCGCCACCGCCGTGCTCATGCCCCGCCGATCAGTCGCTGCAGGTCGCCGGCGATCGCCGCCGCGCTGTCGCCGGATTCGGCAATCAGCCGCGCCTTGCCCGCCTCGTCGAAGATAAAGACCGCGCTGCTGTGGGTGACCTCGTAGTCGCCGTGCGCATCCGGTTTGCCGAGGCTGTAGGTAACCCGGTAGCGTTTGTTGAGCTGGCGCAGCACCTGGTCATCGGCGCTGAGCCCGATAAACGCCGGGCCGAAGGCCTGCGTGTAGCGCTTGAGCAGTGGCGGCGTGTCGCGCGCCGGATCGACCGACACGAACAGCACGCGTACGCCGGCGGCTGCGTCGTCCAGCTTCGACAGGGCCTGGGAAAGCCTGGCCAGGGTCGTGGGACACACGTCGGGACAGTGCGTGTAGCCGAAATAAAGCAGCACGACCTTGCCGCGATAGGTGTCGGCGGTCACCGGCTGTCCGCTGTCATCGGTGAGTGAAAACGCCAGCCGCGGCATGACGCCGGTAATGTTCACGAGGCGCCAGGATTTGTCCTCGCTGCAGCCGCTCAGCATGGCCGCAACAAACGCGTAGAGTGCAGCGAGCAGCAGAAACCGCCCGCGCCGGGAAGACAGGCTCCGGGTCTTCATTGCAGATCGGCGCCGCCGACCCTGAAGATCACGTCCAGGGAGCGCCCGCCGGAAAACTCCAGACTGATCGGCACCTGGTCGCCCACCGCCAGCGGCCGGCCGGAGTTCATCAGCATCAGGTGATAGCCGTCGGGCGCGAAATGCAGCGTCTGTCCGGGCGCGACTTCCAGATTCTGTGCCGGCAGCATCCGCGTCTCGCCGCCGTCGTGCACGGTGCGGTGCATCATGATCTCGTCAAAAACCTCGCTGCGCGCGCCCGTGAGGATAAGTGGTTGCCGCCCGGTGTTGGTCAGGTCGAAGTAGCCGGCCAGCGGCAGATCGTTCGGCAGCCAGCGGATGCGCGCCTGGTCGACCGCTGCGAAGGTGTCCGCAGCGCGGACCGCTGCGACCGACGCCACGCACAGGGCTGCGGCGAGCCACAAGTGCAGTCCGAGAACGGTCGGTTCTCGGACACGCCGCTTCGGTGTGATCTCGTCGGGATTCATGCCTCTCCTTTGTCCGTACGCAGGTTGGTCAGCGATGCCGGTGACGGCGATCGGGATGCGGGGCCCTGCCCGGCTCACAGCCTTGCCCGAGCATTGTCTTCAAGGGAAATCCGGACACTCAGCAGCGCGCGCAAGTGCGGTTCGCCAGGGACCGAAGCCCCGCTGAACGCCGGCCGGTCGAACCAACAGCCAGGCGATTCATTGCACCTGGGGCTCCGCCAGCGCGTCGGCCGCCGGCCGCGGCCGGACGTACTCGGGCCGGTTGTCGAGCTGCCAGCGCCGCAGCAGAACCAGCGCGCCCACCACGCTCATCATGGCGGCCGGTATCCAGGTGATCAGCCCGCCCAGTTTCTGATCGGTCAGCGGGTCGATGGGCCAGGCGCGTCCGCACACGCTGTAGACGCTGAACAGGACCGATTTGCTCAGGGCGATGTGCGCGCCGATGGCGATCTGCGGCAGCATGATGAGCCAGAGAATGACAATGCGCGTGCCATAGCCCAAGGGTTTGAGGTTGGTGCTTTTCGCCGGCCCCACGATCAGCCACCAGAACAGCAGCCCGTCGACCAGCATGCTCCAGTTCATGGCGTCGTAACGCGCCAGGCTGAGCATGGCCTTGAAATGAATGGAGGGCATGAGCCAGAAGCCGATGAGTCCGGTGAACAGAACCGGCGCGACGAACGGGTTCTGTACGAGACGGTACAGCGCCTGCGTCAACGGGTTGTGCCACAAAGGCACGAAGAACCCGCGGCGCAGCCAATCCGGTGTCCCCCGATTCAGGGTCTGAAGCGGGTTCGACAACGCGATGAGAAACGGCCCCGCATGGTGCAGCACCAGATGCTGGAGGCGATGGATCCAGAACATGTGTTGCGACAGGTAATCCAGATGCGTCTGCAGAAACGCATAGCTGGAGGACAGACCGATCAGGAAAGCAGCGTTGCGCCAGAAACCGGGCGACTTCTCATCACCGCGCGTGCGGCGCAGTCCGCGCACGTACAGCACCGCACAGGCGACACAGACGAACAGCACCGTCGGAGAAAACTCCCACGGACTCAGAAAGGCGATTATCGGTTGCACCGAAGGTTGCACGGTTCAACCGGACCCCGGCAGGCGCCCGAAAGCCGATGTCCCGCAGTACGGGCGTGCAACAAACATAGACGTCATCTTCCTCGCAGGACCATTCGGGGGCAGTATACTAAGTTCCGGCAGGCATTCGCCAGGCAACCGGTTCTAAAGCACTGACGAAGCCCTGGATAAATCCGTTTTTCCGTCATTCCGGCGAAGGCCGGAATCCAGGAGATCAATGACCTGGACCCCGGCCTTCGCCGGGGTGACGGACTGACCAGAGGTTCCTGAAAACAAGGCAACCAGGGCATGCGGCGCTTTCTCATCACCCTCGGACTGATGCTGTTTCTGGCCGGCCTGGCCTGGCCCTGGCTATCGCAGCTCGGCCTCGGCCGGCTGCCGGGCGACATCCGCATCGAGCGCGACGGGTTTGTGTTCTATCTGCCGCTGACCAGCGGCATTCTCGTCTCGCTGGTGCTCAGCCTGCTTCTCTGGCTGCTGCGGCGTTAGCACCTCACCCCAGATTCAGCCACACTGTCTTCAGCTCCTGATATTTGTCCAACGCGTGCAGCGACTTGTCGCGGCCGTTGCCCGACAGGCGGAACCCGCCGAAGGGCACGGTCAGGTCGCCTTCGTCGAAACAGTTGATCCAGACGGTGCCGGCGCGCAGGGCGCGCGCGGCCTTGTGGGCGACGTTGATGTCGCGCGTCCACACCGCCGCCGCCAGTCCGTACAGCGACTGGTTGGCCAGGCGGATCGCTTCGTCGACGTCGCCGAATTCGATGGTCGACAGCACCGGCCCGAAGATTTCCTCGCGGGCGATGGTCATGTCGTTGGACACGCGGTCAAACACGGTCGGCGCCACGAACAGGCCACCGGTCTCGGTCAGCACCTGCGTGCCGCCGGTGCGCAGGCGCGCGCCTTCGGCGATGCCGGTCTGGATGTAGTTCATCACCGTGCCGAGCTGCGTGCAGTCGACGATGGCGCCCATGCGCGTCTCCGGGTCGAGCGGATCGCCGGGCTGCATGTCATTGCCGGCGCCGATGACCTTGTCCAGGAACGCGTCCTTGATCGCGCGGTCGACCAGCAGCCGCGATCCCGCCGAACACATTTCGCCCTGGTTGAAGAAAATGCCGAACGCCGCCGCGCGCGCCGCGGCGTCCAGATCGGCGCAGTCGGCCAGCACGATGTTGGGCGTCTTGCCGCCGCATTCGAGCCAGGTGCGCTTCAGGTTCGACTGACCGGCGTACTGCATGACGAGCCTGCCGGTGCGCGTCGAACCGGTGAAGGCGATGCAGTCGACGTCGTTGTGCAGCGCCAGCGCCTTGCCCGCCGTGCCGCCGGCGCCCGGCAGCACGTTGAAGACACCGTCGGGAATGCCGGCCTCGCTGGCCAGTTGCGCGACACGGATCGCGGTCAGCGGCGATTTCTCCGAAGGTTTCAGGATCAGGCTGTTGCCTGCGGCGAGCGCCGGTCCGATTTTCCAGGCCGCCATCAGCAGCGGGAAATTCCAGGGCACGATGGCGGCGACGACGCCGACCGGTTCGCGCAGAATCATGCCGATTGCGTCGGGCCCGGTGGGCGTCACCTCGTCGTTGCGCTTGTCGATGGCCTCACCGTACCAGGCGATGCAGCGCGCCGCGCCCGGTATGTCGATCGCCAGGCTGTCGCGGATCGGCTTGCCCATGTCCAGCGTTTCCAGCAGCGCCAGTTCTTCGTGGTGTGCGAGGATCAGTTCGGCGAAGCGGATCAGTATCCGCTTGCGTTCGGCCGGCGGCCGGCGCGACCAGACGCCGGCCTCGAACGCCCGCCGCGCGGCGGCCACGGCGCGCTCGACGTCTTCGCCGCCGCACTCGGCCACGCGCACCAGCAACCGGCCGCTGGCGGGGTCGATCGAGTCGGCCGTCTCGCCGGAGGCGGCGCCGGTGTAGGCACCGTCGATGAATGCCTGGCCGTTGATGGTCATCTCGCCGGCCCGCCGGTGCCAGTCTTGCGCTGTCAGCGTGTCTGTCATGGTTGCTCCCAAAAAAGGGGTCGGATACTTAACTCTGAATTCAGGGGTTCCGTCATTCCGGCGAAGGCCGGGATCCAGGAAAACTACCACTATTGTAGATTCTGGATCCCGGCCTTCGCCGGGATGACGGCAGTTCCTGGCTTAAATAAGTGCCATTTGTATCCGACCCCTTTTTTGCGTGGTCACGGGCGTCCTAAAACGTCGGCGGCGCGTTGGCACTGATCAGCACGCATTCCTCGTCGCCGGTGTTGCGAAAGCGGTGCGGCAGGTTGCTCGGGAAGTAATAGGCATCGCCCGGCCCCAGCCGGTGCACCGTCACGCCGACGGTCAGTTCGATGGTGCCGGCGACCACCACACCGCCCTCCTCGCCTTCGTGGGTGAGCATTTCCTTGCCGGTGTCCGCCCCGGGCGCGTAGGTTTCGTGCAGAATCGACATCGCCCGCCCGCGCGTATCCCGGCCCACGAGGCGGTAGGAAATGCCGGGGCTGCCGAGGTCCGGCAGTTCGTCGTGGCGGAACACGAACTGCTGCTCGGAGGAAAAATCGCGGGTAAAGAAATCGGCGAGCGACAGCGGGATGCCGTCCAGGACCTTTTTGAGCGAACTGATGGACGGGCTGACGCGGTTTTGCTCGATCAGCGAAATCATCCCATTGGTCACGCCGGTCCGCTTGGCCAGTTCCCGCTGTGACAGCCCGTACATCCTGCGGACGGCCCGCAGCCGAGCACCGGTATCCATCGCAACCCTCAATCAGAATTAATAGAATAATAGACACGTGGTCGGATATGTCAACCGATACGCGGGAGTTGGGGCCTCAATTGTTAATTTTATTAATCATGCTATGATCAATAAAGACGCCACCTCCGACGGGAGCACAGCCAGCATGATTCCAGCAGACAGCCCGGCACCGCTGGCGCAGGCGGCTTCGCTCGACGCCTTCTGGATGCCCTTCACGGCCAACCGCCAGTTCAAGAAGCACCCGCGCATGCTGGTCGCCGCCAGCGGCATGCATTACACCGCCGCCGACGGCCGCCGCATCCTCGACGGCACGGCGGGACTCTGGTGCGTCAACGCCGGGCACAGTTGCGAGCGCATCAACCGGGCGGTCGCCGATCAGGTCCGCACGATGGAATACGCGCCCAGCTTCCAGATGGGCCACCCGCTGCCCTTCGAACTGGCCGAACGCCTCGAACGGCACACACCGGCCGGCCTCGACCGGCTGTTTTTCGCCAATTCCGGTTCCGAGGCGGTCGACACCGCGCTGAAGATCGCCATCGCGTACCACCGCGCGCGGGGCGAAGGCGCGCGGCAGCGGCTGATCGGCCGGGAGAAGGGTTACCACGGCGTCGGCTTCGGCGGCATCTCGGTCGGCGGGCTGGTCGGCAACCGCAAGACCTTCGGCAGTCTGCTGCCGGGCGTGGACCATCTGCGGCACACGCTGGACATTGCGAACAACGCCTTTACGCGCGGGCTGCCGGCATCGGGCGCCGATCTGGCGGATGACCTCGAACGCATCGTCGCGCTGCACGACGCGTCGACCATCGCCGCCGTCATCGTCGAGCCGGTGGCCGGTTCGGCCGGCGTGATCCTGCCGCCGCAGGGCTACCTGCAGCGGCTGCGCGAGATTTGCACGCGCCACGGCATCCTGCTCATCTTCGACGAAGTCATCACCGGGTTCGGCCGGCTGGGCAACTGCTTCGCGGCCGAACGCTTCGGCGTCGTGCCGGACATGATCACCCTGGCCAAGGGGCTGACCAACGGCGCGATACCGATGGGCGCGGTGGCGGTGCACCGGGACATCCACGAGGCCTTCATGCATGGACCGGAACAGGTCATCGAGCTGTTCCACGGCTATACCTATTCCGGGCATCCGGTCGCCTGCGCCGCGGCGCTCGCTGCGCTGGATACGTACGAGGAACAGAACCTGTTCACGCGCGCGCAGGAACTGGGCGACTACTGGGAGAACGCGGCGCACGGCCTGCGCGGCCTGCCGCACGTGATCGATATCCGCAACCTGGGCCTGGTCGCCGCCGTCGAACTCGAACCGCTGCCCGGCCGCCCGGCGGCGCGTGCCTACGAGGCGTTCGTCAGGTGCTTCGAGCGCGGGCTGCTGGTGCGCGCTACCGGCGACATTATTGCGCTGTCGCCGCCGCTGATCATCGAAAAACCGCAGATCGACGAACTGTTCGACATACTGGCAGACGTATTGCGCGAAATCCCCTAACCCAATCCCTGACGGGTGACTCTCATGCTGATCGGCGTACCCAAGGAAATCAAGGACCACGAATACCGCGTCGGCATGACGCCCGCGGGCGTCCGCGAACTGGTCGCGCACGGCCACCAGGTGCTGGTGGAGAACGGCGCGGGCCACGCGATCGGCCTGGACGATGCGTTATACGCCAACGCCGGCGCCGGCCTGGTCGATACCGCCGCGGAAATCTTCGCGCGCAGCGACATGATCGTGAAAGTGAAGGAACCGCAGCCGGTGGAATGCGCGATGCTGCGCGAGGGCCAGGTGCTGTTCACGTACCTGCACCTGGCGCCGGACCCGGAACAGGCGCGCGGCCTGCTCGACTCGGGCGCGGTCGCCATCGCCTACGAGACGGTCACCGACGATCACGGCGGACTGCCGCTGCTGGCGCCCATGAGCGAGGTTGCCGGACGCATGTCGATCCAGGCCGGCGCGCATTGCCTGGAAAAAGCTCAGGGCGGCAATGGCACGCTGCTCGGCGGCGTGCCGGGCGTGGCCCCGGGGCGCGTGGTCGTGCTCGGCGGCGGCGTGGTCGGCCTCAACGCGGCGCGCATGGCCATGGGGCTGGGCGCCGACGTCACCGTGCTGGACCGTTCGCTGAACCGGATGAAGGACCTCGACCTCTGGTTCGGCCCGCGCCTGCACACGCTCTATTCGACGACGGAGTCCATCGAGGCGCAGGTGCACGGCGCCGACCTGGTGATCGGCGCCGTGCTGATCCCCGGCGCGGCGGCGCCGAAACTGGTGACGCGCGCGATGCTCAAGGAAATGAAGCGCGGCGCGGTGGTCGTGGACGTCGCCATCGACCAGGGCGGCTGTTTCGAGACCAGCCGCGCGACGACCCACACGCACCCGACCTACATCGTCGACGACGTGGTGCACTACTGCGTCGCCAACATGCCGGGCGCGGTGGCACACACGTCGACGTTCGCACTGACCAACGCCACGCTGCCGTTCGTCGCGCAACTGGCCGACAAGGGCCACCGGCGTGCGCTGCTGGACAACCCGCACCTGCTCGACGGACTGAACGTCTACGCCGGGCACGTCACCCACGAGGCGGTCGCACACGACCTGGGCTATCCCTGGCTCCCGCCGGAACGCGCCCTGGCGGCGACGGCGGCCTCGGCCACCGCGTAGGGATGCGGCCGCCGCGAAACGCCACCGGCAACAGCGCGGGGGATTGAGGCGATGCTCGAACACTATATCGATGGGCAGGCGTACAGCGGCACGTCGCGGCGCACGTCGCCGGTCTACGATCCCGCCGCCGGCACCGCATCGAACAGCGTGCGCCTGGCGAATGCCGACGACACGCGCGCGGCGGTCGCCGCCGCCGCCGGCGCTTGGCCCGGCTGGGCGGCGACCGCGCCGCTGCGGCGCGCGCGGGTGCTGTTCCGCTTCAAGGAACTCATCGAGCGCGATGCCGGCCGGCTGACCGGCCTCATCACCGGCGAACACGGCAAGCTGCTCGACGATGCGCACGGCGAACTGATGCGCGGCCTGGAGGTGGTCGAATTCGCCTGCGGCATCCCGCATCTGCTCAAGGGCGAACACTCCGAGAACGTGGGCACCGGCGTCGATAGCTGGTCGCTGCGCCAGCCGCTGGGGGTGTGCGCCGGCATCACGCCGTTCAACTTCCCGGCGATGGTGCCCCTGTGGATGTTTCCGGTCGCGCTCGCCTGCGGCAACAGCTTCGTGCTGAAACCTTCGGAGCGCGACCCTTCGACGGCGCTGGCGCTCGCCGGCCTGCTCAGCGAAGCCGGTCTGCCGGACGGCGTGCTGAATGTGATCAACGGCGATGCCGAGGCGGTCGACACGCTGCTCGAGGATCCGCGCGTCGCCGCCGTCAGCTTCGTCGGTTCGACGCCGGTGGCCGAACACGTCTACGCGACCGGCAGCGCACACGCCAAACGGGTGCAGGCGCTGGGCGGCGCCAAGAATCATCTGGTGGTCATGCCCGACGCCGATCTGGACCAGGCGGTCAGTGCACTCATGGGCGCCGCTTACGGCTCGGCCGGCGAACGCTGCATGGCCATCTCGGTCGCGGTCGCCGTGGGCGACGACACGGCCGACCGGCTGGTGGCGCGCCTGGCGCCGCGCGTGCGCGCGCTGAAAGTCGGCGCGGGCACCGATCCCTCCGCGGAGATGGGTCCGCTGGTCACCGAGGCGCACCGCGCACGCGTCACCGGCTACATCGCCCAGGGCGTCGCGGAAGGCGCCGAGCTGGTGGTCGACGGCCGCGCTGCACCGGTGCCCGGCGCGCCGCCCGGCTTCTATCTCGGCGCCAGCCTGTTCGACCGCGTGACGCCGGCGATGCGCATTTACCGCGAGGAGATCTTCGGTCCGGTGCTGGTGCTGGTGCGCGCAGCGGACTTCGACGCGGCCGTGCACCTGGTCAACGAACACGAATTCGGCAACGGCGCGGCGATTTTCACGCGCAGCGGCGACTACGCCCGCCGTTTTTCGCACGCGGTGCACGCCGGCATGGTCGGCATCAACGTGCCGATCCCCGTGCCGATGGCGTTTCACAGCTTCGGCGGCTGGAAGCGGTCGCTGTTCGGTCCGCTGCATATCCACGGTCCGGACGGCGTGCGGTTCTACACGCGGCTGAAGACGGTGACGGCGCGCTGGCCGAGCGAGTCGGACCACCGTGCCGAGTTTTCGATGCCTACCATGAAATAGGGTTGGGTTAACCGCCAAGGACGCAAAGGACGCGAAGAAAATGGCTCTTTAACCGCAAAGGCACGCGAAGGCGCACAAAGTAGCTTCAAGATCAGTGAATGCTGAGTTGAAGCCGCTTGAGTCGTAATAGTCGGTCTCTGACTTGACAGCCAATGTCAGATCACGGCGCGCCGCACTCGCTCGCACGAATGCCCGGAGACCGCAAAGGGTTGCCGTTCCCCCGGAACCAGAACGTCCCGGTCATGCGGGGTTCCTGAAGGGCGATAACTGGCCGCAATCGGACGTTAACGCGCACCTGAACCTGGTTGTATGTGCATCATGCCCACTTTATCTTCAAATCCCGACTCCGCTCTGCACAATCCCGAAGGTACAAATTAATCAGGCTCTGATAAGGTATGCCTTTCTGTTCGGCTAATGCTTTAAAGTAAGCAATAGTATCCTCATCGAGCCTTATCGTAATTTGCTTCTTCAGTTTCGTTGCATAGGGATTCTTTTTAGACTTGGAAAAATCGTAATTGTCACGCATGTCTGAAACCCTCGTATTCACGTCGCTCAGAGCGATTTGCCTTACGAGCTGAAATGATTCGTATGATACCCGCATCTTCCCGATAACAATGGCATACAACAAGAAGTCGTAGCTGAGAGCTCAGCCCCAGGAGGACAAAGCGATCTTCCTCTTCGGAGTGATCCGGGTCTGCCATAAATCGGGCATTTTCATCAAAGAATGCTGTCTTTGCTTCTGCGAAGGAAATACCGTGCTTCTTCCTGTTTGCCGTCTCCTTCCTGCGATCCAATTCGAATTTCAGCCCATCCATGGCATTATATTATAATTATATTGTTGTTATATTCAAGACGTCACGGTGTTCGATGCACATAATGATTGAAACCAGCGGTGGTGAAGCCGTCCGACTGGGCTGACTTGATACATTATCGATGCGCTACTGGGCGGAGCTCATAGATTCGTCCGTATTTCGCCGCCGCCTCCAAGTCTCCTTGGCGAAGGGCATCTCTCACGTCATCCAATTTATGGGCATCTTCAACACTGAGATAAGGCGACCAACCGGTGTCGTCTTCCGCCAGGGCAACCTCCACTTCAGCCACGTATTGGCCTTCATGCGCATACTTTGACTTATTTCGCTGTTTCATCGTTACTGCCTCCGCGTGAATGTCTTATCCCATCGCTCCGGATCGGGGCGATAGGCGGTGACAGAACCACCGGTCTATCATGACCTTTGGGGATGCCCCCTACAACATGAATGGGCACCTCCGTCCGATCCTGCTGCAAGAATAGGACGCATGGCCCCTTCGGATAATTCGGGTATTCCTCGACAACCGCCGCATCCTCAATACCACCGAGCACCGCTCTTGCGGTCAGCCCGTCCGCGGCCAACTCATCGTATCCGTGTTCAGATATCCGAACATCGCCGGCGCGTATCAAAGCAAGCACCCGTTCGACGAAATCGCTCAATCCCTATCCTCCATTTCGGCTAACGTAAGCTTCAAGGCATAACGTCTTACATAAACGGCGCAACGTCAGGAGCGTCCGGCGACCGAAGGGAGCGAATTTGATGTATTTGTTAGCCATTTTTTCCAACTGCATGATTGTAAATTTTATTTGCCGCATCTCGGTGTATGCCGGATGACAGAAAGAAGTGAATTTCATGCTGGTACTCTGGCCACTGCCCGGACTTGTGACGACAAAGGTATGCTACTTCTGCTTCAATTGTTTCCATCTCACGCAGTGAAACATATTCATTATTAGAGGAAGCCGTCCAAATAGATAGCTGGAACTTTTGTGTTAAATGCTTCCATTTGTAACCATGATAGCCACCTTTTCCTTTCGCTTTGAATCCAAAGTTAAGGCGGCTAGACATTGGATGCTGCGCAATTCCTACATAAAGCAATTTACCGGCGTGCGATAGCGTATAAAGCTTTGCCACACCACGCGTAGATGCTGGTTTAGAAAAGGTGACTTTATTTGTGCCTTGTGACAACTCATAACCTGCATCAGGAAGAAGACGAAGAGTGTAGTTCTGTGGTTTGTTGAGCATCATGATTTTTATGGCTAGCTATTTAGTATCGAGCGAACGCAGGATAACGCGAAAGATATACTTGGTGCCGGATAATGCCGGTCAGACGGGTGATAGCCTGCAGGTGCCGGAAACTGTCCCTTGGCATAGGTCGATGATCTCCCTTCAGCGCGTTGTATGCTTACCCGATTTTGCCGGATAGGGACACGATGTCAATGTTGAACGGTGCGGGCCGGTATATCTTGCTGGTTCAGTGGTGACCGGCGGACGTCGGGTAACACGTCCGTTGGGATCGACGAAGACAGCAGTGCAGCCCGGTGATGGCACTCTGAAATATCAAAACTGGCGGTATATTGAGCGGGTTATACCCGCGGTAAGTATGACCCGGGTGGTCCGGGGACTTATCCGGTATTACAGGGTAGTCAGCTTTGGCCCGAGCGGCGGCAGCGCAAAGGGGAGGCAGAGCCCAGGATGTCCAGTAGCAGGCAATTGGAAGTCGGGTTGGGGATCATCCGTTCGTGACCTGCGTCCTTCGCGGTTGCCCCGCCAGCTCACCCCGGCGTATTCCGCTCCACCCACCGCGTTCCGCCGTCGGCCAGCGTTTCCTTCTTCCAGAACGGCGCGCGCGATTTGAGCGCTTCCATGAGGTGGCGGCACGCCTCGAACGACGCCTTGCGGTGCGCCGTCCAGACCGCGACCAGGACGATCGCGTCGTCGGGACGCAGTTCGCCGACGCGGTGCACGATCAGCACGTCCAGCAGATCCCAGCGACGGCGCGCGTCTTCGACGAGTTCTTCGAGGAACCGCTCGGTCATGCCCGGATAGTGTTCGAGATACATCCCGCGCACCGGGTCGCCGTCGTTGAAGTCGCGCAGGGTGCCGACGAACACCGCCGTTGCACCGTAGCGTCCGGCTTGTTCCGGGTGCGCGTCCTGGTATTCCCGCAGCCGGGCCCAGGGGTCGAACGGCGTGGAGGCAATTTCCACCGTCACGACTTCACCCGCCGGTGACCGGCGGAAAGAACGCGATTTCGTCGCCGGCCGCGACCGGCTGATCGGGCACACTGTATTCGCGGTTGCGCGCGACCAGCACGTTGGCCGGCAGCGCCTGATCGGGCACCGCCAGCGTCCAGACATCCGCAATGGTTGCATGGTCGGCCACCCGCACCGACTTTTCACCGGTGCCGACGCGTTCGCGCAGGGACGCGAAAAATCGTACGTTGATCGTGAATTCGCCCATCGCCGGCATGCTTCCCCTGGTTCGTGCGTTATATACTGGAACGGTCCAATCCTACCACGCTGCCCGGCGCCTGCGGAGAACGGACAACCATGAGCAAATTGACGCATTTCAATGAACAGGGCGAGGCCCGCATGGTCAACGTCGGCGCCAAGACCGCCAGCCACCGCATCGCGGTGGCGGCCGGTGTCATTCACATGCAAGCCGCAACACTCGAACAGGTGCGCAGCGGCGCGAGCGGCAAGGGCGATGTGATCGGCGTGGCGCGCGTGGCCGGCATCATGGCGGCCAAACGCACGGCCGACCTGATTCCGCTGTGTCACCCGCTGGCGCTCACCCGCGTCGATGTCGATTTCGAACTGTGCGAACAGCCGCCCGGTGTCGAATGCCGCGCCCGCGTCGAAACCACGGGCCCGACCGGCGTCGAGATGGAAGCGCTGACGGCGGTGCAGGTCGCGTTGCTGACCGTCTACGACATGTGCAAGGCGGTCGACCGCGGTATGAGCATCGACACGGTGCGGCTGCTGGAAAAATCCGGCGGCCGGTCGGGAGACTGGAAGCGCATGGGACCTTCAGACAACGATCCGGATGGAACAGGCTGACCTCGGCATTCCGCCAACCAGGGAAGCCGATATTCGCCCGTAATAACTGAGGAGACACTGATCAATTCGTAAGTCGTCATACCGGCGAAGGCCGGCATCCAGCATCTTCAACAACCTGGATGCCGGCCTTCGCCGGTATGACGAATCAATCAGAGGTTACCTAATACTTCGCGCGCCTTTGCAGTGAAGAAAGGGGTTACCTTTGCGTCCTTTGCGGTTAAACTGAAATTCACCGCAGAACAGGCGTCGAAGCGGCGTGGGCTCCCATCGCATTTGCTGCGAAGGCAGGTACCCCGGCACCACTCATTCGTCGCGCCGCGCCTCCATCGTCGCCGACACCGAGTCGGCGAATCTCAGCGCATGCGGCTTGTCCACCTGCACCTCGGCGAAGCGGACCCGGTCGTTGCGCATCACCAGGGCGAGCACGTCCGCGGTGAGCTTTTCCAGCAGCAGAAACTGGCTGTTCTCGACCAGCGCGATGATGTCCTTGGTGACGGTCTTGTAATTCACCGCGTAATCGACGTCGTCGGTGTCGGCCGCGCGCTCGGCCTGGTAGTCGAAGCGCACGTTGATGACCACGTCCTGCAGCTTTTCGCGCTCATCGTCGTTGAGCCCGATGTAGGTGCGAAGCCGCAGGTTCTTAATGCGGATGGACAGCATCAGTGGCCGATGAGCTTGAGAAACTCGGTGCGGGTGCGGTAGTTCTCGCGGAAGGTGCCCAGCATCATCGAAGTCGTGGTCACCGAGTTCTGCTTCTCGACGCCGCGCATCATCATGCACAGGTGGGACGCCTCGATCACCACGCCGACGCCGGCCGCACCGGTGACTTCCTGCAGCGCCGTGGCCACCTGGGCGGTCAACTGTTCCTGTATCTGCAGGCGGCGCGCGTACATGTCGACGATGCGCGCGATCTTCGACAGGCCGATCACTTTGCCGCGCGGCAGATAGGCGACGTGCGCCTTGCCGATGAACGGCAGCAGATGGTGTTCACACAGCGAATACAGCTCGATATCCTTGACGATCACCATCTGGTCATTGTCGGAGGGAAACACCGCACCGTTGAGAATCTTCTCCAGATTCTGGCGGTAGCCCTGGGTCAGGAATTCCATCGCCTTGGCCGCACGTATCGGTGTCTTGACCAGACCCTCGCGGGTCGCATCCTCGCCCAGTTTTTCGATGATCTTCTGGTAATGCTCGGCGATGTCGTCAATCATTGTTATGATCCCTTACCGCGTTCAGGCGCCAGTATACACATTTTGCGCTACGCCGCCCGCCGCCGCGTCCGGCGTGTTGAAGTGCGCTGCGGCATTGCACCGCCGCAGCGATCGCAGCCCTGCGCGGCAGTCATCGGACCATCCGCCATGGCCGCGAACCGCGGTCTTCGGCCGAGACCGCCGCAGGCGGCAGATTGTCCCGATATTGACGCAACGCAGAGAACTCGCCGGCAGGACCCATTAGAGTCTGAAGAGAAAGCAGGGTGTGAGCAGGGTATAGTCGCGCGGAGGGGCGCGGCAGCCGGTGGCCAGGTTGCAGACACCCGGTCATCGCTTCACAGGTGATGCGGTGCAAGCGCCCAGGACGGCTGCGACGTTCGTGGTGCCGCCTTGGGCTTGCGCTCGCCGGGGCGACAGGCACCGTCGAGTCTTACTGCGCATTTCAACCGGGGAGGACGAGCCCGACTCTGAGTGCGCGCTCGGTCGTTGGCTTTCGGGAAGCCGCCCGATGCGGGAACGGCTTCCTTGAGAACGGGCGCAAGGCCGCCCTGCCAGGCAAGACAACACAATCAGATAGGAGGAGAAAAACAGATGTCAGGCGTTTCACCCACTGTTCGTTCGTCGCTATTCGTGAGCACGCTGCTCGGGTGCACTCTGCTGGCCGGCGGTTGCGCGTCAGGGTTCACCACCATCGCACCTCGACCACCGGCGCAATACGAAAAACTCGGCCCGGCCACCGGCAAGGCCACGGGCTCTCTCGGGATTGTGAGCACCGCCTACTATTTCATCCCGATGGGGGCGAACAGCCGCGTGCAACGCGCCTACGACAGAGCCGTCGCCAGCGTGCCCGGCGCAACGGGTCTGATCGACGTCACCCTCGATGAATCCTGGTTCTGGTGGATCATCGGCACTGGCCGCACGGTGACCGTCTCGGGCGAAGCCATCAGGGAGATCCAAGAATGAAAACCATCACCCGCTTCATCAGCGTCGGGCTCGCGGCCTCCACCCCGCTGCTCGCCGCCTGCTCCGGGACGCCGGTCAAAACCGGCGCTTCCAACGAACAGATCGACACCGCCAATGTCGATTTCAGCAAGGGCAGGAAGATCACCGCGTCCGCGTCCGGCTTCCAGTTGCTGTTGTTCATCCCCATCAACATCAATGACCGCCAGGAACGCGCCTTCCAGGTATTGCTCGGTCAGGCGGGGGGCGACTACGTAACGGATATCAGGGTCGACGAATCCTGGACCTATGCGTTCGTCGGCACCGTCTACAAGACGACCATCGAGGCCATGGCCTATCCGGTGAAATAAGCAGCAGACGCCGGGCAGTGCGCCGCGCGGGTCGTTCGCGATCCGCGCGGCATTGCACGCCCCTGGTCGAATTCCGGCCGCCGCCGGCGAGCGTCAGTCGCCGAGGTGCGCTTTCGGAGTCGGGTTCTTCAACCAGGTTGCAATATCCTTTCCGAGCGTCTTGCTGCAACGCCCGATGATCGAACAGGTTCCCTTGTAACCGGCGAAGAAACCGCCGCCGGAGTAGCGCGTGGCCGTGAAGTCTCCGACCACCTTGCCGTTCTGGTAAAGTTTTCCGGCAACCGACATGGATTTCGCCCCGGACCAGGCGCCGCCGCCCGGAGCCTCCACGCCGGTGATCTCCAGCATCAGCACCTTGCCCTTGTGTGTATTCACGGCGTCGGAGCTGAGTTCCACGTCGATGCCATCGGCCTTCGCAAAATCTCTGACAAACTCAGGAAGCTTGCTATCGAGCTGACATTGGCTCTTGACCGCGTCACGGACATGAGCCTCGTCGGAATAGGGGGTGGACGCCTGGACGAGCACCACGTCCGCGCCGGCATTGAAACTCATCGCCGCAAGTGCCGGCAGGAAGATACCCTGGATACCGCCTCTTCGGGAAAAATGCATAGGACTCTCTCCTTAGTCGTAGGTCAATCGTGGTCCGCGGATGACCCGCGGGCGCGCCGGTGTGTCGGCGCCGTCAGTCCTGTCAGGCTGTCATCGGGCTCGCGCGGCGATAACGCTTGCAGACGCCGGATCGGTCGAAAATTGTAACCACCCCGGCCACCTGGCTCAAGCGGACTCCGCCGCCGGTGGCGGGACAGGGCAAAACCGGGAATGAACAGCTATGCTTACGCCATGGCCTAGGCGGGCGCAGGCGTTATCCACTATTGAAACTTCAGTTCAGGCGCACTCCGCGGTTGCTCCCGAAAAGGCCGTGCCTGAAACGCGAAGGGATCGAACATGAAACAGATGCTATGTGCTTGCGCAATCACGACGCTCGTCAGTGCGTCCGCCCTGGCGGACAGCCGCCTGGCCGGCGGCATTTTCCAGGAGCCGGCCGCCTACGGCGGTCTCGGCGCCGCCAGGACCCGCCTGGATGACGACGGCTATTTCGACGACATCTTCGCCGATCTCGGCGCGGGTAAGCCCTCCATCGACGACGAGGCGCACACGGCGCACGTCTTCGGCGGGTACCGGTTCAACCGGTATCTGGCCGCACAGATCGATGTGCGCGGCCTCGGCGAATTCGAGGCGAAGAGCGCTACGGCCAAGTACCGGCAGGATTTCGGCGCCCTGACCGTCAGCGCGGTGGGTTTCCTGCCGCTGGGCGAGTACGTTTCGCTCTACGGCCAGGCCGGCATCGGTTCGGTCGGCGTGCATGAAAAAATCAATATCGCCGGTTTCAGGGCCAACAACGACGATTCGGCCGGCGCCGGCGTGCTGGGCGCGGGCGTCGAGGTCCGCCCCATGGGCAAGGAGGGCCTGGCGCTGCGGTTCGGCTGGCAGAGCTACTTCTTCTCCGCGCGCTACGACCGCTATTTCGTGTCCAACACCGGCGGGGGCGTACACGTGTTTCTGCGCGACGAGAACGATTACGACCAGCGCATCGACACCGTCGGCTTCGACGCGGCCTGGTATTTCTCGCTTTAGCAGCCTGGGCAAGCCCCGAGCGCAGCGTCATGCCGGCAAAGGCCGGCGTGCGGCGTGCTGTAATCACCGGATCCCGGCCTTCGCCGGCATGACGGCTCAGGACTCAATCAGTGGGACCCTGAGCGGGCGAGGACTTTGCAGGAGCGCCCTGGCCGCAGACGACAGGCCGAAGCGCACTTGCGGCTGGACGACCTCCTGCGGGTGTCATGACGCCGTGCAAATCCCGCTGGGCCAGAGCTGATATACTGGCCGCCCCTATGCGCTCCAATCAGGTTTGACTATCGATGTTCGCGAAAACCCGCGTCGCGCTGCTGCTGTCTGCCATCACGCTGGGGCCGCCGGCCGCGGCCCAGGATACGCTGGACGCCGTGCTGGCGCGCATGCACGTGAAGGAGAGCCTTCAGTTCCACTACAGTGAAACCCGGCATCTGGCGATGCTGGCCAAGCCGTGGGAAGCCAGCGGCGATATGTATATCACACCGGAGCGCATGGTCATCGCCCAGCGCAGTCCGGCGCCGAGCATCACGGACATCACGCGGTCGCGGTTGCTGCACATTGATCCGGAACACCAGGTCGTACGCACAATGGACCTCGCCACGCCGTTCGGCGTGCAGGGACTCAAGCCCTTCCTGCAACTGGTCTACGGCGATTCCGGCGCCGACGCACTGAAGAACCGGTACGGGACCTCGTTCAAAGCCACCGGCCAGCGGTGGCAACTGAATCTCTACCGGCGCTTCGACCGCACCGCCGTCATCAGCGACGTATTGCTCTCCGGCAACGACGGCGAAGGCGCCGATTACCTCAAGCTGGAATTCGACGACGGCGACCTGACCGAATACCACCTGTCGCTGACCGCCCGCGGTGACGCCGCCGGACAGGCGATGCAGCACGTCCTGGACCAGGCCGAGAAGTAACTCCCGTGAGGCGCGCGGTGGGATTCATCCTGGTGACCGGGGGTCTTGTGGTGCTGGCGCTGTGGGCGGTGCAACTGCGCACCGACATCCGCGACTTCTTCTTTCCCGGCGATACCGCCGACGCCGAGTTTCTCGTCGGCCAACTGCAGTCGGATGCACTGTCCAGGCGCTACCTGATCAGCATCGATCACCGCGGCATGGACGCGGGACTGGCGGCCCCCTTCGTCGCTACGCTGCAGCGCCGGCTCAAGGCGCTCGCCGACGTGCGCAACCTGCGGGTCAATCGTTTTGACGAAGACGATCTGAAACAACTGCTGGCGTTCTATCAGCCGCAGGCCGTGCACCTGTTTTCGCTGGAACCGGAACGCGGCTTCGAGCGGCTGGTCAGCCCGGCCGGCCTCGAAACACAGGCGCGGCAGGTCAAGGAATTGTTGCTCGGACCGGACCCGACACTGGCGAAATCGGTTCTGGCGAAAGACCCGATGCTGCTGACGCTGAACCTGTTCAAACAACTGGGCGACGTGTTCGGCGGTGCGGGAGAGGCGCGGGACAATACCTCGTTCACGCTGGACACCCGCAGCGACGGCCTGGACCTGGACGCCCAGGCAAGGTTCCAGAAGCAGCTCGAAGAGACCTTTGCCGGCGTCAATGCCGCCTACGACAACCGCTTCACGCTGAAATACACCGGCGTCCCCGTCTTCGCCGTCACCATCCGCGCCCAGGCGACGCAGGACATACAGAAGATCGGCACGCTGTCGGTCGTGGCAGTGCTGGCGCTGGCGCTGTGGGTGTTCCGTTCGTGGCGCGTGCTGCTGTGCATCGCGATTCTGCTGGTCTTTACCGTGACGGTCGCGGCGCTGGCCACGCAGTGGACGTTCGGTTACCTGCACGGCCTGACGCTGGCGCTGGGCATGACGCTGATCGGCGTCTGCATCGACTACTTCATTCACAGCCTGGTGCACGCCGGCAACAAAACCGGCCGCGACCGCGCGGAGGCCGTGCGCCGGATCTGGCCGACGCTCCTGGTCGGCGGCGGAACCACGGTGATCGGTTACCTGGCGCTGAGCATCAGCGGATTCCCCGGCCTGCGCCAGATCGCCCTGTTCACCGGCACCGGCATCGTCACCGCGCTGCTGGCCTCGCGCTTCGTGCTGCCCGACCTGATGGACCTGATGCACCTGCGGATACAGACCAAGCTGCCGCTGGGCGGTCTGCTGCGCGCGGCGGGCAGGCCGCGCCTGCGCACGTTCGTGGTGGCCGCGATCGCGGCCGTGAGCGTCGCGGGCGGCAGCCGGATTCACTGGGGCGACGATCTGAACATGCAGACGCCGGCGCTGGATCGCCTGATCGCAAACGACAAGCTGATCCGCTCGCGCCTGGCGAGCATGGAACCGGGGCGGTTCCTGCTCGTCGAGGGCGCGACGCTGGAACAGGCGTTGCAGACGTCCGAACGCGTGCAACCCGTGCTGGCGCAGTTGCAGGCGCACGGCGATCTGACCCATTTCTATGCGCTGTTCCCCTGGCTCGCCTCGCAGAAACTTCAGGCGGAAAACGAACGAGCCTGGAACGCGCGCGTCACGCCCACGCTGCAGGCGGCGTGGGACAAGGCGCTGACCGATCAGGGTCTGGTGGCAGCCGCGTTCACCGCGCTGGCGGCCTCGCACCAGCCCTACCTTACCGCCGACGCGCTTCAGGCATCGCCGGCCTGGCCGTTCATCGCGCGCCAACTGACGCTCCGACCCGACCGCGTGTTCGTCGCGATCTGGCTCGGCAAACACGATCCGGAGGCGGTGCGGGCCGCCGTCGACCCGCTGTCCGGTGTACGCTACTTCAGTCAGAAGGACAGCATCGATCGGCTGGCCGCCGGCTATCGCGAGCACGCCGGCGTCATGCTGGTGTTCGGTATCCTCGCGATTCTCGCGATCCTCACCGCGCGCTACCGCTCCCCGACAACGGCGCTGGCCGTGCTGTCGCCGGCGGCGCTGGCGATCCTGCTGCTGGTCGGCGGCTGGGGCCTGGCCGGCCGGCCGCTGGGCATGCTGCACCTGATCGGCCTGCTGCTGACGGCGGCGGTATGCGTGGATTACGGCGTCTTTTTCCTGGAAAATACCGGCCGGGACCGGTTGCGCACGTTTCAGGCGATCACGCTGTCGGCCGTCACGACCTCCGTTTCGTTTGCCTGCCTGGGCATTGCCGAAAATCCGGCCCTGCACGCCCTGGCCTGGACCGTATCGCCCGGCGTCCTGGCCGGGTTTCTGCTGTGTCCCGTGCTGCTGCGCGGGCGGGAAAGTTTTCCGCAAGCCGGTCTGGATCAACGACTATCGACATGAACGCAGAAACCGGACATTCACCCGTCGCACCGCTGCCGATCACCGCCTGTTCGGTCCTGAGCGCCTGCGGCGCGGGCACGCGCAGCCTCCACGGCGCGCTGCTGGACGGACGCCACCGGCTCGACCGCTGCAAGCTCATCGACCTGGAGTTTCCGGCGTACGTGGGCGAGATCGACGCGCGCCACCTGGCATCGCTCGACCCGCGGCTGGACGCCTACGCCACCCGCAACACCCGCATTGCGCTGGCCGCGCTCAACCAGGAGGACGACGGCGTGCGCGCGGCCGTGGCCCGCGCCGTGGCGCGCCACGGCGCCCAGCGGGTCGGCGTGATCGTCGGCACCAGCACCTCGGGTATCTACGAAACCGAAAACGCCTACGGCCGGCGCGCGACGCACGGGCATCTGCCCACGGATTTCAGTTTCATCAATCGGCACATGTGGTCGGCGACCGCCCGTTTTCTGCAGGCGGAGCTGGGCCTCGAAGGCCCCTGTTACGCGATCTCGACGGCCTGCTCCTCCAGCAGCAAGACGCTGGCGAGCGCACAGCGGCTGATCGCCGCCGGCCTGTGCGACGCCGTGCTCACCGGCGGCGTGGATTCGCTGTGCCGCATGACCCTGTACGGTTTCAAGAGCCTGGATATCATGTCCGAGCGGCCCTGCACGCCGCTGGACCAGGACCGGTGCGGCATCAGTCTCGGCGAGGGTGCCGGGCTGCTGTTGCTGGAGCGGCCGCACGAAGACCACGCATCCTGCGTGCACCTGCTCGGCTGCGGAGAATCGTCCGATGCCTACCACATGACCGCACCGCACCCAGAAGGCCGCGGCGCGAGCGCCGCCATGTATTCGGCGCTCGCCCAGGCCGGGCTGGCGCCCGCCGCCATCGACTACGTCAACCTGCACGCGACCGGCACCGTACTGAACGACCAGGCGGAAATGGCGGCGATGGCGCGGGTGTTCGCGGAACCGGTGCCGTGCAGCGGCACCAAGGGGCTGACCGGCCACACGCTCGGCGCCGCCGGCGCCGTGGAATCGGTCGTCACCTGGCTGAGTCTGACGCAGGGGTTCGTGCCCGGCACCTGCAGTCTGAAGCAGGTCGACCCATCGTTCCGCAGCAACGTCGTCGGCGACAGCCTGCCCGATGTGCCGGTGCGCGTCGCCATGAACAACAATTTCGGTTTTGGCGGCAACAACACGTCGTTGATCCTGGGGCTGGCCGATGACTGACGCAGCGGCGATCGCGCACTACATGGGCGTGCTCGGCACGGGGCTGTGTATCCCGGATGAGGACGCGGCTGCGGCCGGCGGCTTTGCCGGCTGCGGGCTGGACGCCTCGCTGCTGCCGCCGCTGGTGCGCCGCCGCACGAGCCTGGCGACGCGCATGGCGGTCTGCGCCGCCGACCGGGCCTGTGCCGGCGCCGGCGGCGACCGCGACCTGGCGGCGGTGTTCGTGTCGGCGGCCGGCGAAATGCAGGTGACCGACAGGCTCTGCACGGCGATCGCCGGGCGGGAGTATCCGCTCTCCCCCACCCTGTTCCACAATTCCGTCCACAACACGGCCAGCGCGTACTGGAGCATGGCGACCGGCAGCATGGCGCCGATGCAGGCCATGTCCGCGCTGGACGACAGTTTCGCCCTGGGGCTGCTCGAGGTCTGGTGCCAACTGCGGGCGGGCGTGGATCGGGTGTTGCTGGTGGTCTACGACGAGGTGCTGCCGGCTGATCTGCTGCCGGAGTACCATTGGCGGAATTGCGCGCTCGCGCTGGTGCTCGGCGCCGGCGCACCGGGCCGGCCGGCCATCGCCGCGCCGTTTCAGACTATGACCGGCGAGGATCCGGACCTGAACCTGACGGACCGACTGCGCACGGCCAACCCGGCGATGGCCGGGCTGCCGGTGCTCAGGGCGTTGCAGCAGCCGCAGCCCGGCCGCCGGCGCATCCGCCTGTCCGGCGGCGCGGCGCCCTGGGTGACGGACGTGGTCGTCGAACCGGAATGACGGATTGCGACGCGCCCGGGCGGTACCTGCCGCACAAGCCGCCCATGCGCATGGTCAGCCGCATCGTCAGCCGGGCCGAGCGGTCGATTCACTGTACCGGTATAATCGACGCGCGAAACCCGCTGGTGACCGACGGCCGTTTTCCGGCCATCGGCGGGCTGGAGCTGGTCGCCCAGGCGGCCGGTGTGCTGCTGGGGCTTGCAAGCGCCGGCGCCCCGGCGAGGCCGGGTGTCATCGTACAGGTGAAGCGGTTCAGCATCGAACCGGCCGAGGTACCGGTGGGCGCGGAATTGCATATTCATGCCAGGTTGCAGGCCGGCGGCGCCGACGCGGCGCTGGTCGAAGGCGAAGTGTTCTTGGACGACAGACCGTTCTTCTCGGCCCTGGTCATGCTGGCGTTGCTGCCGGGCGGCCACCCGTGACGCGCAAGGCGCTGATCACCGGCGGCAGCGGCGGCATCGGCGCCGCCATCGCCGAACGCCTCGCCGGTGACGGCGTGCAGGTATGGATCAATTACCTGAACAACCGCGACGGTGCCGAACACGCGGCCGATCGGATCCGGCAGTCCGGCGGCAGCGCGTCGGCCATCCGCTTCAACGTCGGCAACTGGGCGGACTGCCAGACGGTCCTCGGCGAACTGCTCGCCGCCGAAGGCGCCATGGACATCGTCGTGCACAATGCCGGCATCACCGACGACGCGCCGATGCTCGGCATGGAGGAGCCGCAGTGGAAGCGGGTGATCGACACCGGCCTGAACGGTTTCTTTCACGTCACCCGGCCGCTGCTCATGCCCATGGTGCGCAAGCGCTGGGGCCGCATCGTCAGCATCGCATCGGTGGCGGCGCTGCACGGCAACCGCGGCCAGGCCAACTACGCGGCGGCCAAGGCCGGTCTGATCGGCGCCAGCCGTTCGCTGGCCAAGGAAGTGGCCACCCGCGGCGTCTGCGTCAACGTGGTCGCGCCGGGCTTCATCGAAACGGCGATGACCGCTTCGATTCCGCGCGAGGCGATCGAGGCGGCGGTGGCCATGAAGCGTTGCGGAAAACCGGAGGAAGTCGCCGGCGTGGTTGCGTTTCTGTGTTCGGACAGCGCTTCGTATGTCACCGGCGACGTGCTCAATGTATCGGGGGGAATCATCTGATGAACACACCGGCCTATGATGTCATCGTTGCCGGCGCCGGACCCGCCGGCGCGACGGCGGCCACCCTGCTGGCCCAGTACGGTCACCGGGTGCTGATGCTGGAGCGGGACCGGCACCCGCGTTTTCACATCGGCGAATCCATGCTGCCGATGAGCGCGCCGGTGTTCGACCGGCTCGGCTTCGAGTGGGACAGGCAGCGTTTTCTCGCCAAGAACGGCGCCGAGTTCATCGACGAAAAGGACGGCCGCCGGATCAGGTTTGCGCTGAACGGCAACCACCAGCCCTACCAGGTCGAGCGCGCGCTGTTCGATCACATGCTCGCGGAAAACGCCGTGGCTCAGGGCGCCGCTCTGCAACAGGAGGAGGCGGTCAGGTCCCTGGCCTTCGGCGACAACGTCCGCGTGGCCACCACGCGCGGCGAATACCGCGCACGCTATTTCATCGATGCAACCGGACGCAGCGTCTTCCTCGCCAGGTTGAACGGCAGCATCCGGCGCATCGAAAACCTGGGCAAGTTTTCGCTCTACACCCATTACCGCGACGTTCTGTCGGCCGACGCCCGCGCGCTGTTCGAGTCCGGCAACGTCAAGATTCTGCTGGTCGACATCGGCTGGCTCTGGATCATTCCGCTGGTCGGCAACCGCCTGAGCGTCGGTCTGGTGGTACAGCAATGGGTCGACCGGTCGCGGCGCGGCGCCGAATTGTTCGACCGCTATGTCGGCGAATCGCCGCTGCTGACCGCGCTGCTGCAAGGCGCGGTGCGCGACATGCCGGTGCGCGCCGAGGCGGATTTCAGCTTTGCCAATGTGCGGCGCTTCGGTCCGCGCTTCGCCTGCTGCGGCGACGCCGCCGGATTTCTCGACCCGATCTTTTCATCCGGCGTCTTCCTTGCCGTCACCGGCGCCGAGCGCGTCGCCGACCGGCTGCACGAGGCGCTGGCCGCGCGCACCGAAGGCGTTCCGGACCTGCACGCCGCCGACAACGTCCACTATGCCTCGGGATTTCGCTCGATGCAGTTGTTCGTCGAGCGCTTTTACCACTACGACATGGTGCAGCGGCTGTTCTTCCGCGCCGACCAGAATCAAGGGATCAAGGAGGATATCGCGGCGCTGCTTTCCGGCGATCTGTGGCGCAAGGACAATGCGTTTCAGAGGATGCTGCTCGAAGGCCGGCAGAACGACCGGTTGATGGCCTGAGCCGATGGCACTGGGCGTGCCGCGGGCGGTGTCGCGTCGGCTCATCGCCGCGCTGGCGGCGTCGGGCAGGGCGCGCGCTCCCGCCGGCTTCGCCGAGCCAGTGCAACACCCGATGGCAATCCGCAATCCATGCGTCGTCCCGGTCAGAATCGTCCTCACCGCTTGGGGATTTGTCCAGTTCGCCGTCCAGGTGCTCTGGCTGGGCAAGTGGCAGATGCCGCGTCTCATGCGCCGCGGCACCAACGAGCCCGAAGCGCGCAGCCAGGCGTTGTTCGCCGCCCATCGCCATGTGGTGGTCTACCTGAAGACGCTGAGCTTGCTCAGACTGGTCCGGTTCCACGTCGAGGGCACGCCCCACCGCGAGCCCTGCGTGGTGGTCGCCAACCACCCCAGCCTGCTCGACTTCATCGTCTTTCTCAAGGATCTGCCCAACACCGTCTGCCTGTACAAATCGCAGTCACTGAAAAATCCGGTGCTGTCGTCATTCCTGCAAGTGGGCGGCTATATCGCAGGCATGGACGGCACCGCCGGCGCGAGCAAGCGCATCATCGCCGACTGCTGCGAACGGCTGGCGCAGGGCCATCATGTCGCCGTGTTCCCCGAAGCCACGCGCTCCGAATCGGCGACCGCTGTGCGCAAGTTCCGGACCACGGCGTTCCATGCGGTGGTCAAGGCACAGTCGGCCCTGCAGCCGGTCGCCATCTACTGCCGGCCGTTGTTCCTGGGCAAGAACCAGAAGTGGCTGGCGTTCTGCAGGGCGACCAACCACCTGACCATTCGCTACCTGCCGGCGATCCACCTGCACGACCTGGCGGAAGAAAAAAGAAATGCGTCCGGACTCGCCGAAGCCGCCAGGGACCGCATCTGCGCAGCGATCGACGAACTGGCGCGCGCCGGCTGCCGATAGAGGCTGCCCCGCTGGCAGGTCTGCGGGACGCCCGTGAAAGGCTTTCCACCAGGACAGCACCTCGGTGGGAAGCGCCGACGCGATACGGCGGCATACAGACGACGGGCACGGATTCCACGTTTCCAGTGGGGGAGGTGAGGTCCAAATTTACGGAGATCGAGCGGCGCGTGGAAGAGGCGGAACTAGACGAGGCCTTCCTGAACCCAGACGTGCTCGCGCCGGAGCAGATCGAGCACGCACCAATGGCGTACTTCCAGATGGGCATGGCGTGCCCGTTCCTGATCGAGGAGTCGTGCGGGATCTACGCCGAGCGCCCGCTCGCGCGCCGGGAGTACCTCGTGACGGCACCGGCGGAGTACTGCAGCGCGCCCGACGAGCGGGTGGAGACGCTGCGTCCGCCCGTCAAAGCGGCAGAGGCGCTGGCGAGGTTGGAAGGAACCGAGGGGCGGCGGTACGTGAAGAAGATTCCGCTGGGGCTTGCCCTGAGGTGGAGCCGCGAGAATGCCGGTCCCGCCCCGCGCGGCGCGGCGGGCACGGTGCGGGAGTTCCTGGCGCTCCTGGAGGGGACGCGACCCGAGCCGCGCAGGCAGGCACCGCCGGGAAGCAGCCAATGATCCGGCCATGCGATGTGCGAACGGAAGTGGACCCCACTGCACCACCCCTTCAACCGCGTGGTATACCGGCTCCCAGGAGGTGTGGAATGCCGTTGACACTTCCCGCCAGGATAACTTCCTGGCCCAGCGGGAAAGCAACAGCAGGTAGCCCGGGTCAGGTGGTGCTTCCCCTCTGCCCAGGGAATCTTTTCGGCTACGATGCCACACGCCGGGCAATCCACTCGGCGCCGGGCATAGACCAGAAAAACCGGAAACCCCCAGAGCGGGATGAACTCAAAACGCCGCTCCGGTAGATGGTCATAGCCTGCACAGCGCACTCCGCAGCCAGAACACCGGGCGCGACTCCCTGTGCGTGGCCTGACACCGACCTCTATGCTCTGCCGGCCCCGATGCCGCACCAACCGCGCCTGCCCGTAGACAAAGCCTTTGAACCGATAGCATTGATTGAGTATCGTGGTCAGCAGCATGGTCCTCCCTCCCGCACCGGATGAACGCCCATGAGCAAGTCTACGCCTGCTGAGCAATTATCCGCCGCGTCCTCCTCATCCCCGGAGCTATTGGCCTCTGTCCCGGATCTCGATGCATGGCCCGATCGCTGGATGATCGACCAACCGGACCGGACCATGGGAAAAGCCATTGTCACCGTCCTGACGCACTTTATCGAGCACCTGATCAAACAGGGCCTTACCAAACGCACCATCAAACGCCATGTGGATAATCTCTGGGTCTTGGGCGGAGAAATTATCACTGACATCAACTGGGATGAGTCTCTAGGCAAACTCTCTGCCAAGGATCTGGTAATCAATGCCATCGATGAGGAAGGTGGCCCCTTGCTACGTAACCCACTTGATCCCGAAGATCAAAAGCCCTTTGACAGCACCTGTAAAAAACTCTACAAATTTCTCATGTCTTAACAATTCGGCCCACTAATTCCGCTGAAGATCCAAAGAATTAAAGGGTACTGACCCCTTTTCCCTCTTTACTCCTACAGATTGGCGATCCTGCGCCCGAATTCCTCAACCTGGACCCAGTCCGTAAACTCGATGTTTGTCGTCGGGTCGGTCGGCCCTTTCGTAATCCACATGATCAGCCGGATAATGTTGCGGTCCCAAAGGCTGTATCGCAGGTAGTCGATCTTGCCGGCGAACACAGCCAGGTCTTTCGGTCGCCATGAAATCTGCCGCAGGAACTTTCTGACATAGGGATTCGTGTCAGCTTGGCGCTTGTCTGGTTTGCGCGCAACCACGTTCACCGAGAAAAATGCGCTGGGCTTGCTCTCGAGCAGTGCCTGGTTGTGCCTTATGAAGGCATACACATCGGGCCCGTGTTTGCCGTAGCGGATGCTGGCGCCCAGGACGATCTTGTCGAAATCAGACAGGCGGTATGTGTTGATGTCCTTTATGTCCGCCAGACTAACCTGGTTTCCGTGTCGTTCGATGACCCGTTGTAAATGCTGGCAGATTTTGCGGGTGTGTCCGTCAGTGGTGGAATAGACGATCAGGATGCTGGACATGGCAGGCTAATTGGGGTCAGAGCACAATTAATCCTAATATGAATGGCACTAAGTTAAGCCCGCAACTTCTTCGCACGCCCATATTTTTCAATCTCCATCCGTGCTTGCTGGCGAGGTCTATCCAATCGCGGATAAGGTTTTGGCCTGCGTTTGACTGCCCGCGGTTCGATCCTGCCGGGTCGATCGGCCACCCGTATTTGCGCAATCAGTACCAGCAGGGTTGCCGTATCTTCATCAGCTGCGGAGAGAAACTGACGTTGACTCCACGCCACCCAAATCTGCAGCGTATGCTTGAAGCTCAATTGACGTGGCAATACGTCGGCTTGCAAGGCGGCCTCGGCCATCAGCCACCGAATCAGATTGTACGCCAGCAGATATACCCAAAGTTCTTTCTCGCACATCTGTGGCGTTTTGCAGCTGAGCGCTTCCATGCCCAGGGTCGTTTTGATGTTTCTCAGATCCAGCTCCACATTCCAGCGCTGCCAATACAGCTTTCCCAACTCGGCTTTGGACGTTTTGCGTGGCGAAAGAAACGTACTCACCAGCACCTTCTTGCCAACGTGCACTTCACGCACCTTGACTTCATCCGGATAATCGCGGTATTCCTCCACACTCATCCAGGCAGGCCTGGCGGGCTTGGACCACCACACCAGGTGATCGCGCGCGCCGAGCCGCTCGCCTGTGCGAAAATCGGTGGTCCGCGCACCGTGCTGTTCAAACAGTACATCCACGGTGCGCCTGAGCATGTCGGCGATCAGGAAATAGCTGCAATAGTAGCCATCCGCCACCATAACATCACCTGCGACAAAGCACTCCCTGAGCCCTCGGAACAAACCCTGTTCACCCGTGCCCTTGCCTTGGTACGGCCCGATGGCGGCATCCAGCACCGCTCCATTGGACAAATCGATCACACCCACCAAGCGCGCCAGCGGAAAACCGATGCCCGGTTCCTGCTGCCCATGTTGAGGGAAGCGGGCCTGATTCGCCGCGCTGTCCGGCATCGACACCGTCGTACCGTCCACCAGCTTCACGTGTCGGCCTTGCCACAGCCACGCTTGGGGGGTCTGCTCATCCAGCAACGCGCCGCTTTGTCGCGCCAGCGTACCGACCATCTCCTGCGGCAAGCGTTGGCGTGCCTGGCAATAACCGCTGGTGTTCATGCTCCCGGGGTTCATCCCGGCCAACAGGCGCGCGACGATCGCTTCGTTCACCGCGTTCTGACAGGACCCATCCGCACTCATGATCTGCCCCAAAAACATCGCCAATGTCAGCGTCGGAGGGAACTGGCGTTCCCGGTGCTCCGGCAGTTGATCCTCAACCATTCCCAGCATCTGCGGATGGGTAAGCAGATTGAAAAAATGGTTGGCATCGACAGTTTGAACCTGTTTGGCAAGGTGGCGTTGCTGTTGGGCAGATCGACGGTTAAAGTTGACGTTCCATGAAGGTTGGCCTCGGGGTGGGTGGGGTGGATGTCTGGTAGCAAACATCTTAACCAATCCCGAACCAACCTTCTTCTTCGCTTTCAATAAATTAGCTCACACCGCTCATATCGCCGGGGCTTAACTTAGTGCCATTCAATCCTAATATTAGAGAAGAATGTGCTCTGACACCTAATCAATTCATCACTTTAATTCTCCCCGGAAAAGCAAGAACAGTCAGCTGCTGGCTATTGGACGAATCAATCGAGTCTGACCCTATTGATTCGGAGGGATTATTTTTTAACCACTCCGGCACCTTAATCGTGATTTCAACCGCCAGAGGTTTCAGCCAGGCGTGCATCGCGCACAGCAGTAATGTTCTTGCGCCAGGCCACCACATTTTTGAAACCATCTAGCAGGTTCTTCGGTATTCCGTCGAGAATACCCATCGTCAGCCAGTCGATGATCCAGTACAGCTTGAGATCGGCAATGGTCAGATTATTACCCACAATAACGCCGGTACTGCCGTTCGCGACCAGCAACCGTTCGAAGCAATCCATCCAGAATGGCAAAGTCTCTTCCGCCAGTACCTTGCGCATTGAGATTTTCCTCTCCGTGTCCTGCTCGTGAAGACTGGGCGCTAGTAAACAATTGATGTCCTCGCCCACGCCCAGCGCCTCATCGACTTTCAGCGCTTGCAGCGGATCATCCATTGGATACAGACCGGTCAGACGCCCGGCAAAACGCAATATCGCATTGCTTTGCGCCACGCACAGCTTGCCATCGCTTGTCTCGATAACCAGGACTGGGATGCCGCCAAAAGGAAACTCGCCGGCGGCGCGGCAATCGTGGAATTGGTCACCTGTCAGGTGCTCATCGACGAAGTCAATGCGACCGATTCGCAGTGTGTCGCGGATTGCTTGAGCACGACCGGGGAATTCCAGGTAACGCAGGCGAAGTGAAGTGAATGTTTTCATACCTGTTTCATACCTGTTTCATAACGGGAAGGGTTAGTGAGGTAAAAGTCTAAAGGAAAATCTGGAATCCTGCCTCACTTCTTTCAGGCCACACGGTTAGATCAAAGGGGTCAGAGCAAAATGGCACTTACTTAAACCCAGAACTGCCGTCATCCCGGCCTTCGCCGGGATAGACTGCAGTAGTGGTAGCTTTCCTGGATTCCGGCCTTCGCCGGAAACGAAATCAGAGTTAAGTAAGCGCCATTTGGATCTGACCCCTGTTTTTGCGTGCGTCCCCTTTATTGCGCATACTGCCCCCTGAATTCACAACGGATTGCCCGATGTTGCAACAAATCGAGACATTTAACGCTTAACGGATACTGTTCATGTACGACTCAAACCCTCAACGTTTCGTCAGCTTGCTGACACGCAAGACGCTTGCGTTGGTATTGGCGGGTGGCCGCGGCTCTCGACTGCATGAGCTGACAGCCTGGCGCGCCAAACCCGCAGTATTTTTTTGTGGAAAGTTCCGCATTATTGATTTTGCCCTGTCGAATGCGATCAACTCGGGTATCCGCCGTGTAGGTGCACTGACCCAGTACAAGGCGCACTCGCTCGTCAGGCATATTGGCGAGGGCTGGGGCGGATTCAAGCGTGCACTGCGCGAATTTGTCGAAGTACTCCCGGCCTCGCAGCGCATTGATTCCGACTGGTACAGAGGCACGGCCGACGCAATTTACCAGAACCTGGACATTATCAATACGCATAACCCGGAGTTTGTCCTGATTCTCTCCGGCGATCATGTGTACAAAATGGATTACGGCACCATGTTAGCCTTTCACAGCGAACAACAGTCCGACCTGACAATCCTGTGCATGGAGCTCCCTGTCAGTGAAGCTGCCGCCACCTTTGGCGTTATTGAGGTGGACGAGAACGGCCGTGTTATCGGTTTCGAGGAAAAACCGGCACAACCCAGACCGATACCAGGACAGCCGGACATGTGCATGGCTTCAATGGGCAACTACGTATTCAATTCCGATATCCTGTGCGACCAGTTGATCAGCGATGCCGGCGACAGTGCGTCTAATCACGACTTCGGCCATGACATCATTCCAAAGCTCATCGCATCTCACAAGGTGTTTGCATTTCCATTCCGCGACGCAGAAACCGGCAAACAGGCCTACTGGCGGGACGTTGGTACTCTGGATGCTTACTGGGAAGCCAATATGGAGCTGCTTGATATCACGCCTGAACTGGACCTTTATGACAACGAATGGCCAATACTGACCGACCAACCCCAACTGCCATCGGCCAAGTTCGTACACAACACCGATGATTGCCGCGGCATGGCGGTCGATTCAATCGTCTCTGGCGGCTGCATCATATCCGGCGCCAAACTGGACCGGGCGTTGCTGTTCTCCAACGTCAAGGTCCACTCCTATGCCTATGTCGAGCAAACCGTGGTGATGCCCGACGTGAACATAGGACGCAATACGCGCATACACCGTGCGATTATCGACCGCGGATGCGATATACCAGAAAACATGGCTATCGGCGAAAACCACGACGAAGATCGACAACGCGGCTTCCGCGTTACAGACAAAGGGATCGTACTGGTGACACCGGACATGCTGAACCAGTCAACCATTATTCGATAGTCAAAAGGGGTCGGATACATTTTCTGACCATGGCGTTCAGAATACACCGATGGCCATTGAATACTCATGACGTCATCGTGATAACTCCCATTTCCGGAGTTATCACATGCCACGCCCTCAGCGCCTGAATATTCCTGATATCCCTCAGCATATCACCCAGCGCGGCAATAACCGCCAGGCATGCTTCTACGCCGAAGACGACTACCGGCTTTACCTGGATTTTCTGGGCGTGGCCTGCCGAACTCACGATTGCAGCCTGCATGCCTATTGCCTGATGACCAATCATGTACACCTGCTGATGACACCGTCGACACCCGCAGGCGTGTCCAGGGTCCTGCAAGATCTCAGTAGGGATTTTGTCAGGTCGATTAACAGGATCTACCGTCGCACAGGCACACTCTGGGAGGGCCGTTTCAAGTCATCACTGGTCGATACCCATCGCTATTGCCTGACCTGCTACCGTTATATCGAACTCAACCCGGTCAGGGCCGGCATGGTCAGACACCCCGCCGATTACCCCTGGTCAAGTTATCACTGCAACGCAAATGGCAGCCCCGTTGCACCTGTCACACCGCATGATTGCTGGCTGCTGCTGGGTGAGGATGATGCCACCCGGATGGCCGCCTACCGCGCATTATTCAGGGAGGGCCTGGATCAGTCAGATATCCAACGCATCCGCGACAGCCTCAATACAGGCCTGCCGACCGGCAATGACCGGTTCAGACGCGAGATCGAGAAGGCACTCTCGGTCAGGCTGGGACAGGGAAAACGGGGCAGGCCGATGAAAACTCAGACCTAAAGAAAATGTATCCGACCCCTTTATTGTATTGCGCGTAGCCGTTGTCGCGCCCCGCTACTTCATCGCAGCGGCAAATAACCGCGGTTTTACGCCGTCAACAACACGCATCTGCGCAGCGATCGACGAACTGGCGCGCGCCGGCTGCCGATAGAGGCTGCCCCGCTGGCAGGCCGGCAGGGCTCTTGCCGGCGAAGGGTTTCTACGAAGACAGCGCCGCTGCGGGATACACCAGCGACATCGCGTGGCATAGAGACGGCGGGAACGGATTCGACGTCTCCAGCGCAGGGAAGATCATGCGAAACCCAATGGCTGCCTTCGGCCACTGGATGCGACATCCCTGAAATTCCCGCGAAGGTCACAGTAACACTGAATAGGGACTTCCCGATGCGCAGCCAGCACTTCGAAGAACCGCGTACGTTCTTTGCGGATGCCAATTCGCGGCCGATCAGGGCCTGGAACAGTGACGTGTTGGACCATTTCATCGCCAGGTACCGCTTAGGCGCCTGGAGTTAGAGGCGCGGCCGTGACAGATGTTGTCATCCGACCAACAGCACGCCGTTCTGCAGGCGGCTGGTACCGAACATTTTAAGGAAACACGTCCGTAGTCCTCAGTTTGACAGGCTGTGCAGTTGCGACAAAATCTTCAGTATTTCCAGAGGGATATGCACCGACCCAGCACCACTCGGTTGGCTATGGCATGTTGCGTGCGACGCGCTTGATCGAGCGCAGTGAAATACTCAAACCCAGATTCTTAACTTACCTTTTGGAGAACTTCAATGAAGGCACTAGTGATCAAAGATCTGTCGATGGCTGAGGAACTGGATAGCAAAGCTTTGGCAGCCGTGCGTGGCGCCACCAAGTCACAGCCGCACCACTCCGCCGAGCAGCAAAAGGCGTCCATCAAGATGCTGGATCTGGCCGGGGACTACCCGGCAGGTTCCGCCTGGGCCGTCTTCTTCGCTTCCGCGGCCGAAGCGTGAGGGCTCCCTGGTGGGCGGTCGGCGTCCGGGCGACGCCGACCGCCCAAGTGTGTCGCGACGCTCAGGATGCGAAACGGGACATCCAAGTCGCCGTTTCGCCCTCGCTTGTCACGACAGCCTATTGTGCCCCGGCCGCCCTGCGTCCGTGCCGCTTCGCCACACCGTCGCACGCTCGGCGCTGGCTACGCAGCACTCCCGCAAATGGCTTGACGGCGTGTCGGATGCGCTTGCATACGCCCTCCGCCGGCTTGGGACCTCTCGGCCCCGCGCCACTACGGCCATACGCCCGCGCCTACGCCTACCGCGGACTACGCGCCTTCGCTTCGCTCTCCATGGCGCGCAGCGCACGCACTGACAGGCTGTTGAAGAAACCACCGCGCCGGCCCCCATCATCCTCGCTGGGGTCGTGGTCGGGGCCGGGTGCGCATTCGCGGAGGAGGTCGCGTTCGAGGTCGAGCGCGTCTCAGGCGACCTGGTGCTTGGCGATCCTTAGCAGGTTGCAAGCGGAGGCGAGCGGCGAGCTGCGTGCGGTCTCGCCCTCTGAACCTCGTCTAGCCGAAGCAGCCGACGGTCTTCGCCCAGCCGAAGATCTCTTCGACTCGCTTGCCAAGCCGGTGGCTCGCTGCGTAGCCCGGGTGGCGCGAGCAGCACTCAGGCACCAGGCATTTTCTGCCGTCCGAATTCTTCGGTGCTAAATTGCGGCATGATTGCCGTGTCGGCCCAACTGCTTGGGGTACCACTCGCCGTTGCGATCAGATTGATCATTGCGGCGTTACGCGGAGTCAATGTCGGGCCATCCGGATAGAGACTCACCGGCGCCGGCTCAATGACGGAGCAGCCGTGGACGGCCATCAGCATGAGCGCGACGAGTGCGGTCTGTTGAGGTTTATTGAACAGTTTTCTGTTTCTGCCATTGCCAATGACCAGGGTCCTATCCTGCTCCACACTACCAGACCGGAGCGCATATCGTGTCTGACATTGGAGGAAATTGCGCCCTGAACCGCCGTTCACCGAATACGACATGCCGAATGACGTGCAACAGCGATTACCGCACTTGGTATCACGGATAGATAAACGGGATCTTTGGGCGAATAACGGCTCGTCAGCGCAAGCCGTAGAGTCAGCATCAACCGACGCCGGTGGACCAGCCAATGTCCGGCTTGTGGAAAGACGCACAACGTCCAGATCGGGTCGATCCTTCTGGTTAAGCCGTCGTTGATATAAGCCGCGGCTAAAGGTGCAACTTGGTGGCAGGCGTCCACTGCGGCGCAGCCCGAAATGACTGCTCCCCCGGGCGCAAAGCCGGACATCCGGCGCCACCCAATTCCACCGGCCGGTCGCGCTCTGCCCCGAAATTGACGAATGTAGCGCGCAAATATCCAGCGGCGGTGGGATGCAGAAAGTTCGATATGCGTCCACGAAGGGGGGCCATAGCTACTCGCGGATTTTCAATGCCATGTTGGGCAGACCTCCCTCCGGACTCGGACCCGCCGCCTTGCAGTCGCGATTCGCGGTTGCCGACCGCCGGCCAGCCGCCGAAATCCTTATGGGAGGGAACCGGATAGTGCGCGGCGGCTTATGCGTGCGGTCGGCTGCGTTGACCGCGCCCGCGGTGGCGGCCGAAATACCACTGACTGACGGACCTCCGGTCGCGACTGTGTGCGCTCGTAATCAGCTTGGCGTTGTAGAGATTCCCTACATTTCCGGCGTACAATTTCGGTGCTTGGACCAATGCAAGGAGTTTCGCCATGGCCAATTTGGGCAAGATATCCTGGACTAGGGTCGCTTTTCTCCTAGCCATCTGCTCCGCCCAGCCGGCAACCGCGGCTGACCTTCCGGCTGACCTCTGCTCGCTGCTGCCGGCAACTGTCGTGAGCAAAATTTTGGGAGGAACCTACCAGTCCCCATCGAAGAGCGTCGCCCCCCGGCCTTTCGCAAATACCCATGAGGGGACTGATTGTTCCTATGAGGCGACGCACTTCACGCTGTTGTTCAGAGCGTACGTCGATCCCTCGGCGGCGGCCGCAACCGATCTATTCGCGCGCTTGAAACGCTTCTTCGGGACGGGATCGACGGACGTTAGCGGCGTCGGCGACGAGGCTTATCTCGATGCTAACGGTGCAATCCATGTCCGCAAGGGCAAGGTCTGTTTTTACATCGCTGCGCCGGCAACGGAGCAACAGTTGAAGGACCTTGCCGACGGCATCATCGGACAGCTCTAGGGAAGGTCGTGATACCCTGATTTCGGTCGGGCACGACGGATTCGGCGTGCTGCGCGGTTTGAAATGAAACGTGCCGGACTGACATCGAGTGCGTCAAGGGGACACGAAGGTGCGCGCGCGTCAAGCGCGGCCAGGGCGACGCGCTCGGGGCGCTTCCCGGCGGTCATCCAGGCTGGACTGCTGTAATTCCGGTTGGGGGTCGCTCTTCTCCGTTTAGTGGCTGATTATCTAACCAGCGGCTAAACGTCTAGGGTCGAAAGCAGTCCTTCCGGTCCAGGCTGGTTCAGTAGCAAGCTAACCATCACGCAGGATCGCCGCTGGACCGCCCTGCAATACCCGCAGACCGTCAGCGGTCAGTCTCCGCAGACGCTGGGTCACCCGCGACGTTTCGATCGTAGTGATCACTGGTTTGATCGCCGAAGGTTTGAGCAGGCCGGCATTCTACCAGTCGGACACCAGCGCTTCGCCAAGGATCTCGGTGCACCCGAGCGGGGAGGTCATGGCGATGATGATGACATCCGGTCGAGCCTCGTCGCAGGCCGATGAACTGACCACTACCGCCGGGCGGACCGGGCTGAAGTCGTATCACAGGCCGCCGCGCCCGGACCCCCAAAAAGGGGTCGGTGACAAATGAGAATCAATTGTCACCGACCCCTTTTCGCAAGCTGTTCATGCATCAGGGTGAAGCTCGCCCCTGCGCGCGGCCGGCGGTCAGGTAACGGCCGCAGACGCGAGCGGAAAACCACAACACGCGCCGCGCCGGTTTGCTTGCCCTGGTCCTTTCCGGCCTGAAACCGGGCAAGCACGCCATCAGCCACCCGCACGACCGCATCGGCGACGGCGTGCGGGTCAGCCCGCGTTGCGCCGGAAATGGCGGCGGCACGATTTGCGTGTACTATCCCCGGCATGCAGCACAGCGCAAGGCATCCGGTTCAGGTGACGAAGCTCATCGCCAGCGGTCTCGGTGAGCCTGAGCGGGAATACGTGCTGGCGCCCGGCACCACCCGCATCGGGCGCAATCCGAAGAGCGATATCACGCTGGCGGACACCCAGGTGAGCTGGGCGCATGCGGCGATCACCTGTGCGCAGGACGGGTGCCTGATCGAGGATCTGGGCAGCACCAACGGAACCTTCGTCGGGCGCCGGAGAATCGAGCGCGCGCTGTTGCAGGACGGCGATTCCATCCGCATCGGACCCTATGATCTGCGCGTGCGGATGCCTCCGAACGGGCTTTCCGCGGAAACGGCCAGTGAGTATACGCTGTTCAGCGCCGGGCCCGGACACGTGCACCAGATCGACGGCGTGAAGGATCCCTACGCCACCCAGTTGTCGGCCAAGCTCAAACACAACCTGTTTCGAACGGGGCGCACGTCCGGCGCCGCCAGGTCGAAGCCTCCGCCACCGCCCCCTGCGAACGCGATAGCGAAGCGGCTGCCGGTTCTCGCCTGGGGGCCAAGCTACGAGAAAACGCTGCTGGCAAAGGATGTCGTCGCCGGTGTCAGCATCGCCGCCCTGCTCATTCCGCAGGGCATGGCCTATGCACTGCTTGCCGGCATTCCGCCGGTGATGGGCTTGTACGCTTCGATGCTGCCCATGTTCGTCTATGCGTTGTCGGGCACGGGAAGACAGACATCGGTGGGGCCGGTCGCGCTCGATTCCATCATGGTCGCAATCGGCGTCGGCGCGCTGGCCCATGCGGGGACGGAGGACTACACAGCGCTGGTGATCCTGCTGGCGGGTCTCATCGGCACGATCCAGATCGTCATGGGGCTGTTGCGTCTTGGGTTCCTGGTCAACTTTCTTTCCTATCCCGTGCTCAGCGGGTTCATGGCGGCCGCGGCCGTTATCACCGCCGTCAGCCAATTGAAACATTTGTTCGGCATCCGCATCCCCCCGGATCATGCCGGCACTCCGTTGTTGCTGGCACTGGCCGCGCGCCTGCCGGAAGCCAATCTGCCCACAGCGGCCATCGGCGTCGCGGGCATCCTGCTGCTGGTGGGCCTTAAACGCTGGCTGCCCCGGGTCCCGGGTCCGTTCAGCGTGCTGGTCGCTTTCACGCTGATAGCGGGCGCGCTCGGACTGGAGCGCTACGGCGTCAGCACCGTCGGGTCTGTCCTCGCGGGGCTTCCCGCGTTGCGCTGGCCGGACATCCACTGGGACGACGTCACCCGCTTGCTGCCGCTCGCCTTGAGCATGGCCCTGATCGGATTTTCGCAGACCATTTCCGTCGGCAAGTCGCTGGGCAACAAATACGGCTACGACGTCGACGCGAACCAGGAATTGACCGCCCTCGGTCTGTCGAATGTAAGCGCCTGCCTGACCCAGGGCTGCCCGGTGTCAGGCGGACTGTCGCGTTCGGCGGTGAACGCCGACGCAGGCGCGCGGACGCCGGTCTCCGCCATGGTCACGGCTGTCCTGGTGACGGTGGCGGTGCTGTATCTGACGCCGCTGGTGGAACACCTGCCCCATGCGGCACTGTCCGCCATCATTCTGGTCTCCGCGATCGGGCTGATCGACGTCAGGGAAATGCGCTACCTGTTCAGGATCAAGAAGACGGAAGGACTGCTGCTCGTTTTCACTTTCCTGGCCACGCTGACGGTGGGCGCCGTTGCGGGATTGCTGCTCGGCATCATTGCGTCCATCCTGTTGTTCATTTCCCTGAATACGCGGCCCAACACGGCGGTGCTGGGCCGCTTGCCGGGTACCAACATCTTCCGCAACATCGACAGCTTCCACGAAGCGGAGACCGTGCCCGGTCTGTTGATCCTGCGCATCGACGCCTCGCTCTATTTCGCGAACACCGAATTCCTGAAAAGCAAGGTGCGGGACCTGCTCGCCGGCGACGACGGCAGCCTTCGCGCCATCGTCCTGGACGCCAGCGCGGTGAACGACCTCGACTCGTCGGCAACCACCGCGCTGCACCAGATCACCGGCGACCTGAAGAAACACGGCATCGCGTTCTTCATCGCCGGCGTGAAAGGTCCGGTGCGCGAAGTGATGATCCGTTCCGGGCTCTACGATCTGTTGGGTGGGGATCACTTCTTCTTCACCATCGACGCCGCCGTCAAACGGTTCCAGATGGCGCGAAAATCAGGGGCGGAACAATGATTGCGCCAAGGTTCTCAGCAAGGCTGCATTGGAAGCACCGGTGCACAGCGCGTAGCCGGGCATTACCTCGCCTGGGAGACTTGGGTCTTGCCGGCGGATAGCCGGTGTGCCGGGGCGGTCTTTTCCGGCCTGGATTGCCGCGCGTATCTGCTCGTCGTGGCCTGTAGTTTGGAATCACCTCGCAACCCATGCGTGGACTGAGGGGACAGTGCGCACATGCTGCTGAACGCGTTCGGGTTCAGCCATCAACCACGCAATCACAGGGTCTCCGATTTCCAACCTATTCCTTCGTTACCTTTGCCTTCTCGATGATTGCCGGATAACTGTAGCCTGCGCCGAAGTCTTTGTTGACCGACAGCACCCCTTCGACCAGGACCTGATCACCTTTGGCGACGGTGTCGTTGGTGGTCACAGTGAGATCGCCCCCGGTGCCATCCTGGATATGCATCCAGTTGCTTCCCATGATGTCAGGCACGAATTTCACCACGCGGCCGCGCACTTTCAGATTCTGGCCGCTCAAGGTGGCGCTTTGCGCCAGGATTTCCTCGACGGTGTAGCCGCCTTCGGCCTTCGGAACCCGGTCGACGTGGGCGTCAGCGACCAGGGTCCTGCTGTTGCCGCCGGTGTCAGACACTGGGTTGCCTGCCTTTGGCGTCGGGCCTTCCGGGTAAATGCCGTCGACGAAGTAGATCCGGTCGAAGCTGCGATTGAGCGTCTTGCTGAAGAAATCGGTTATCACCATGCCGCGGGGCACGCTGACCCGTTCACCGACTTTGACGTCCGTTTCGGTCGCAGCGACCCATAGCTTGTCACTCCCTGTATCGAGCAGAACGTAGGTGTATCCTCCCGAGTTCATGGTTTCGACAATTGCGCCATTCCATACGTCGGCACTGCTGTTGCCTGTGACTGCATTGCCCGTTGCAGTGCTGGCCGCCGGGGAGTTGCCGTCGATCGCGGCAGTGTCGTCCGCGCCCCAGGCGGCGGATGTTGCCAAAACCACGACCAGCACGGTGGGAACGAAATCAGTCTTCTTCACGGGGGCTCTCCTTCGAGTGGGAAACAAGGAAATCATCAATCTGGCCTGACCCCCCGTCGCTCCAAATCCGGACCTAATCACCGCAAGGGCAGGTTCAGGGGAGTCTACCCCAGAGACGCCACGGCTAAAATCGGTATCTTGACCAAAGCCAGCGAAGAAGCCCGGGTTTTCCTATAGGCGCTGTGGATCCGGCGAACAGCCGGGGCGATGACAGCCATACGCCAAGCGACCCTGCGCCTAATCAAAGGCCTACCAGCGAAAGTCCTTGATCGGCAAGTGTGTCGTGACGCTCAGGATGCGAAACGGGACATCCAAGTCACCGTTTCGCCCTCGCTTGTCACGACAGCCTATTGTGCCCCGGCCGCCCTGCGTCCGTGCCGCTTCGCCACACCGTCGCACGCTCGGCGCTGGCTACGCAGCACTCCCGCAAATGGCTTGACGGCGTGTCGGATGCGCTTGCATACGCCCTCCGCCGGCTTGGGACCTCTCGGCCCCGCGCCACTACGGCCATACGCCCGCGCCTACGCCTACCGCGGACTACGCGCCTTCGCTTCGCTCTCCATGGCGCGCAGCGGCTGTATTCGACCTGGGTCGATAGCCGGAACCTGCGATCACTGATAGGGTCCATCGACGAATAACACAGCCTGACTGCCAGGTCGTTCAGCGTGTTTGGAACTGCTCAATCGGCCGAACGGACGGAAACCGGCCAGAACACGACGTTCGTAGCCTGCAGGCCGATGAAGTGCTCCGGGACATGGGGGCCCCTCAACCAGGGCTGCTCTCTATTCGACTTTTTGTCTCTCCCAAGTGTTCAAGCGCGGTCCCGCATCAGGCAAGCGAAACTTCATCCCCGATTTGCTTCCGGCTAATTTACGTCCGCAGGGCAGGTGGCGCCAATCCGCTTCGCCTTTGCCGAGTAATCTCCGTTCATTGGGCCGCTCGGGCCACTTATGGCAAGTTGCCCCTTCGCTTCAACGTGTTCGGCGTCAAGGGCCTCCAGTCGCAGGTTGAAATCGTACTTCGTGCCAGCGCCTTCCGGCCTGCAGGTCCCGCGCGCCTCCATCTTGCTTCCGGTCGAACTCAGAACCGTCGAAGTACATTTCTCCTCCGGGTCAGTGAATGGGTATTTGTTCAAATCTTCCTTCTCGACACAGGTTTGGTACGTGCTCGTATTGGGCGCTGGAAGCACGCTTATCTTGGTGCGTCAAGGTTACCTGCCAAAGACCTGTCCTGACGTTTAGGGGTTGGATTGTATTGCCCGCCAGGATTACCGTTGGCGACAAGAGAACTGCGCCGATCAAAATCAGTTTCTTCATTTCGCTCTCCTCGCTTTCTCCGATCCGAATCACCGACTTGTTGGAAACCCTGCTGCATCCGCGCCTTTGTACCGATTCGACACCGAACTCGCGGAACGGTTACCCGTTGCACTCACATTGCTAAAGACGTCCCGCAGCAATGGTCAGACATCAGAAAGAGCGGCGTCACATCTCCCCTGCCGCGGAATCCGGCCTCTTCCGAAAAAACTCGCTCTTGATGATTATCATTGCGTGCATTTTCAGATACCTCTATCCTTGGCCGGTTTGTTGCAGTGAAGCATTAGCTCTAACCAAGCCCGCCAAGTGTAAAGGAGGACAGATCTTGAAATCATACCTGCTTCCCGTGCTATTCAGCTTTGTGATCACTTTCGCGTCACCCGGCGCGAAAGCCGTCATCATCGTCAACAACGACGAGTGGACCCTATCCGATACAGGGTTTGCCAACGTTCCCGTGGATACCAGCCTGTTTGCGACGAACCTTGCGAACTTCTTCGCTGGGGGAGGAACAGGAACATTTCACGCTTACACCAGCAACTTCGGATTTACGGGATCCAGCCTGGCCAGCACTTTGAGTGGGGCGGGCTATACCTATACGACAGGGACCGGCTTTGCATTTACGCCGGCGAACATATCGGGTTTCGACGCTGTCTTTCTAGGCGGTTATTATTTGAATGCTGGCGAGATCGCCACATTGATCGATTACGTCAATTCGGGTGGTAACGTCTACCTAGCGGGCGGTACCGGCATAGGGGGAGCCGCCGCGGAAGCAGCGGCATGGAATCCGTTCTTGAATGCTTTCGGTCTAACGTTCGGCAGCAGTTATAACGGAATCGTTGGAAATGTCGACGTTACCGCCGCAACGCACCCCATCTTCAACGGTGTCTCGATGCTTTACCAGAACAACGGTAATTCCCTATCCGGGCCCGGCATTGAAGTATCTTCCAACGGACAAGGCTTATATGCTGTCGTGTCCGCCGTCCCCGTACCTGCCGCGTTCTGGTTGTTTGGTTCCGGTCTGCTGGGCATGGCAACCATTTGGAGGCGTGAGAATACCTAGGCGCCCTTAATTAACGTGGTGGCCAAGACACCAATAACAGCGGCTTAGTGTAAATGGCACTTACTTTAGCCCAGAACTGCCGTCATCCCGGCGAAGGCCGGGATCCAGAATCTACAATAGTGGTAGTTTTCCTGGATTCCGGCCTTCGCCGGAATGACGAAACCGCTGAATTCAGAGTTAAGTAAGCGCCATTTGGCTCAGTGTCGCTGTTATTTGGTTGAGACTATTTCTTTCCCTCACAGCTGATAACAGCCGGATGGGAGCTTGGGCCCGTCTTCCCAGCTCCATGCACCGGGGGTTGATCGGAATGTGATGATCTTGTTCGCTGTGCGCCTAACCGTGCAAGAGATTGCCGATAGCAATAGTATCCTGATTTTCAATTTAGTACGTTCATGATATTTCTATCAGTACTCTAAACGTCCGGTTTGGGTCGTGTGTAACCACCACAACCCTTCGCGGGCATACGGTGTGGGCCGGCTCGCGATGGCGGCGGTCAGGGCCTGCGCGCCGCCAGTCCGAGCATGGCGGCCATGATGTTCTTCTGGATTTCCGAGCTGCCCGACAGCAGCCGGCCGGCCATCGCATCCTGCACCAGTGCCGGCAGTTCGCCTTCCAGGCCGGCGGCGCCGAGGATGTGCGCGGCGTCGAGGCTCGACTGCAGGAAGGCTTCGCTGGCGTACAGCTTGGTCGCGGCGCTCTCGAGCGTGATGCGCCGGCCGTTGTCCAGCCGCTCGGCGCAGCAGCGGATCCACAGCCGCGCGGTGTCCAGGCGCAGCTTCATGTCCGCGATGCGGTGGGCGACGGCCTGGACTTCGCCCAGATGACCCGCGCCCGAGCGGCGGCGGCGCACGTAATCGATCACGGTCTGCAACTGCCAGTCCATGACACCGGCGACGCCGGCGAAGATCATGGCGCGCTCGCGTTCCAGCGCCAACTGGATCAGGGTGCCGCCCGCGCCCGCCGCGCCCAGCAGCCGATCGCGCGGCAGCCGGCAATCGGACAGAACCAGGTCACCCATGCCCGCCGTGGCGCAGCCTTTCACCCGGGGACCGGCGCGGAATTCCACGCCGGGATCGTCCGGCGTGACCAGGAACGCCGAAACCGCCGGTTTGACCGGACCGCTGGCATACACCACCATCAGGCCGGCCAGCGGTGTGTTGGTGATATAGCGTTTGTGGCCATTGAGCACGAAACCGCCGTCGACGGCGATCGCGCCGGCGAGCAGCGCATGCGTGTCGGAACCCGCCTGCGGTTCGGTAATGGCGTGGCCGCCGATCAGCGTGCCGTCGAGCAGCGGCGGCAGCCAGCGGGCCTGCTGTGGCGCGGTGCCGAAACGCAGCAGCGGAAACAGCGCCCCCCAGAGGTGGGCGTTGATGGCGAGCAGCAGACCGGGGTCGCGCGCGTCGGCGCCGAGTTGCTCGTGGACCTCGACCAGCGTACGGAACGAGGTGCCGAGACCGCCGGACTTTTCCGGTACGGCGTGCCGCAGCACACCCGCGGCAGCGCAGGCGGCGAAGCGTTCGCGCGCCTGTGCGAGACCGGTGTCCGGCGCGGGGCCCAGGTGCGGCGGTTCCGGCCGGGTCGTCATGCCAGCGCGCGCTCGATCAGGCGGGTGATCTGCCGGTAGTCTTTCTTGCCGTTGGGCAGCACCGGCATATCCTGCACGAACAGATAGAAGAACGGCCGCATGTAAGGTGCCAGCTTGCCGCCGGCCCAGGCCTGCAGCGTCTGCCGGTCGGCGGCGCTCGCGGTGACGGCCGCGGCAATGCGGGTGCCGCTGACGGCGTCGGGAATACCGACAACGGCCACCGCGGTCACGCCCGGCGCGTTGCCGAGCACCTGCTCGATCTCCGCCGGTTCGATCCGGTAGCCGGCGCTTTTCAGCATGCGGTCGAGCCTGCCATGGTATTCGTATTCCCCCTCGGCGTTGATCGATACCCTGTCGCCGGTATGAAACCAGCCGTCGGCGTCCGTGTGCGGTTCCGCCTGGCCGTTGCGCCAGTAACCCGACATGAGACAGGGGCCTTTGATCAGCAACTCGTCGCGGTCCGAATCGATCCGCGCCTGCGCCTGACAGGCGGCGACGCCGGCGGGGATCGGACGGTCGGGCGACAGACGCGCGCGGTCCACCGGCCAGTACAGGCACACATTGGTTTCCGTGGGTCCGAACAGATTGTAGAACGCCGTTTGCGGAAGCAGGGCCGCCAGGCTCATCAGGCGTGAGGTCGGAAAGACTTCGCCGGCAAACAGGACTTGCCGGAGCTGCGGCAGCGCTTTTCGGTCGAGACCGCCGCGCAGCGCAACGAAGGTGAGGATCGACGGCACCGTGTACCAGGTCGTGATGGCGTTGTCCCGCAGCCAGTCGACCAGCCGGGCGGGCGACAGTTTCAGTTCGTCCGGAACGAAATCCGTAACGGCGCCCGCAGCCGGCGCGGCGAACAGATCGAACAGCGACAGATCGAACTGCAGCGGCGCCAGGCTCGCGACCCGATCGGCGTTCGAAAGCTGGAACGTCGTCCGCGCCCACGCCGAGAACGCGGCGACCGCCCCGTGGGAAACGACCACGCCCTTGGGCGTCCCGGTCGAACCCGACGTATACAGAATCGCCGCGTTGTCGTCCGGCCGGCTGGCATGAACCGCGCGCGACGCCGCGGTTGCCGGCGGCAGCCGATCGATCGCGATCACCCGCACGCCGGCGACTGACATCCATTCCGGCACGGCATCGCCGGCAACGACCGCGCTGCAACCGGCGTCGGCGACGATATGGCGGTTTCGTTCCGGCGGATTGCCGGTATCCAACGGCACGTAACAGGCGCCAGCGGCGAGAATGCCGTGGACGGCGACCACGGCGTGCAACCCGCGCGGCAGGAACAGAGCGACGTTGGCGCCCGGCGCAACGCCGGTCTGCCGCAGGCAGTCGGCCAGCGCCAACGCCCGCTCGTGCAGCTCGCGCGCGTTCAGCGTCTGTCCGGACTGTGCGAACATCGCCCGGTCAGGCGCGCTCCGGAATCTGTCGGCCAGTTGCTGCTGCGGCGTCACGGGCTCGTGTCCCCGCCCAGCAGCTCCGCCGTCATGTTCCGGGCCAGCGCATCCAGCCAGTCGCGGTCGAAGCAGCCCTCGATAAAGTTGTAACTCAGCACGATCCTGCCGTCGAAGCGGCTCGCCAGCAGACCGATCGCCGGCGGCAGCGTCACGGGACTGAGCTGATACAGACCGGTGACCCTGCGGCCGGCAATCTCGACCGGCTCGGGATACATGTCGCCCGTATAGGAAAACCAGGCCGAGCTGCGCTCGCGGCCGTGCGGCGAATAACGCACGATCTGTCCCTGTTTCTGCAGGCTGAGCCAACTGCCCAGCCGCATGAGCGGCAGCATAGCGTGGTCACGCCGGTTCCTGATCGCTTGTTTGCTTTGTTCGCGCAGGTGTGCGAACAGCGCCGCCCGGGACCCGACCAGCGGGCGCGCGGCCTGGGCGAACAGAAAACTGACCTGGTTGCCGAATACCGGGGACAACGCCCGGCTCTTGCGCAGGTTCATGGCATAGGGAATGCAATACGCGTCGCCCGGGATAAGGTTCCCGGTCTTTTCCAACGCTCTCATCAGGCAGCCGATGAAATACAGCGAAATACCCGTCATGCCGATAGTGCCGACCGCCAGCGACATCACGCGCGCGCTTTGTTCGCGTTCCAGCTCGATCCGCCGCAGCCCCAGGCGGGGCGCCGGCGGCATCCCGGTGTCCGGCAGAATACCGGCCTGCGCGTCCAGCCTGCGAATATAGCGGATCGCGTCATACGCCAGTTTGATCTTGTGCCGGAGCGTCCAGTTGGCGAGCAGCGACTCCACCGCCGGCTGTTCGTCCGGCGCCTCGCATACTTCGGACTGGAACAGGTGATGCAGCAGCAATTCCGCACCCCGGGCGTCGCACAGCGGATGAAACCAGCGCAGCATCAACGCGCTTTGCGCCGGATCCTCGATGAGATGCAGTTCGGCCGGCGGCGTTTCCAGCGCCGGGCTCGCCCGGTTGAGGATTTCGAGCAGCCGCGCTTCCCGCGTCTGCGGCGGCGCGCCCGCGGGGGCGGCCGGGTGCCGGTGAAACGGCAGCTCGAAATCCCCGTCGCCGCTCCAGACGTAGCGGCGCCCCCGGCGTTTCAGCCGGGCGACGGCGCGCGGAAAACGCTGCGGAAATTCGCGGCAGCGGCGGGCGATCCGTTCCGGGTCGGGAACGCCGTCCAGCTCCAGCACCATGCCGCAGAAATTGCCGGCCAGTCCCGCCAGGCGGATCTCGTGATCCATCATCAGCGTAAAGTGATCCGCCGGGTTAAGCGCTTCCGAAACCACGGGTGCGTCAGTTCGCTTGCTGATGACGTTCTATCCAGCCTTCCAGCGATGCAAGCGTCTCGACGTTTTCGGGAACGAGTTCCTCGTCCGGCAGGGTTACCCCGAACTCGTCCTCGATGAACATCACCAGGCGCATGATGCCCATGCTGTCCAGCCCGGCGTCGAGGAGCGAGTCGGTTTCCGAGAATTCATCCGGATTCTCGATGAAAACGAGTTCCCGAAAGATGAATGACTTCAGTTTCCGCGGCATTTCAGTCTTGTCGTTCATCAGGCGTGCATCCGGACCCGCCGCAAGCGCCGCGTGAACCGGCGCGTCGGTTTCGGGTGTGAATCAGGGTTGCGGACGTCGGCCGACAAGCTGCGACGCCGGTTGCCGTATCGGTCGGCCGGCGGCGTCCGGCCCGGGCCCGCGATACGTCCGGTCCTCGCGTCGGTCGCACGCTTCCGGAAGAATCCGCCGGGCTACCGGGCTGCGCCGCGCGCCCGCCGGCTATTGCGCCAGCTTGACCACATCGCCCTTGAAGGTGACGCCGGCGATCACATGACCGGCCCCGCATTCGTATTCGGTGCTGCTGCTGACGTCGTTGCGCTTGTAGTAGCTGTGAATATTGACCACCGCATTGCCGCCTTCCTGAACCGCGCGGTCCTGGAATGACACCAAGGCCGACAGGAACGCCCACTGGCAGGCTCTTTCGGCGGTCTTGTTGAAGGCGTTCGTCTTCTTGTTGCTCATGAACTCCCCGAAGCGCTTTTCGACCTTCGGATATTTCTGGTCACCGAAATAGAAGTGAACCCCCTTGTCGAGCTTGGCCTTGGCATCTTCCGTATTCATGGCTTCGTCGATGGAAAACATCGTACGATCGTCGCGCGCCTCGGCGTTCAGCGCCCCCATGAGGCCAACGGCCACCATCACCATCGATGCAACGTATTTCATAGACTGTCTCCTGATCCTCATTTCAGTGATACCGGGATTCGACCCGGCGCGTCGCGCCCGCACGACATGACGCCGCACAGCGCACCTCCGCCGCAACGGAAACCGGCGTGACAGCGAGACGACCGCCGCTCCGGCGCGCCTGCGAGCCGCGCAACAATAGCATATTCACAATCTGAAGGGAGCGTTTCGGGAACGCCCACGCGGCTGCCGACCGTCGATCGCGCCGGCCCGTGCTATACTGCCGATCCGCTGAGTTCCGTTGCGCACCTGTTTCGCAACAATGTTCGGCGCGGCCGCCGTCCGGCCTGTCGGCGATCCTGTCGGGAACCGGCAGCGCCGGAAAATCAACTTGCCCCTGGGACAGAACACCGGACGCCGATGATCGCCCGCGGAATTGCCAGGATCCGCCGCCTCGTGCAGCCACTTGCGACAGCCGGCATGGCGCGGCGCGGCGCGGCGATGACGCTGGCGGTGCTGGCAGCACGCGGCGCCTGTGCGGCGCCGGACAGGCCGCCGCCGCAGGCGGCGGACACCGGCAAGCCGCTGTGGGAAGCCGCGATCGGTCTGTTTCCAAGCACCTTCCCCGCCTATCGCGGTTCGTCGGCGCAGCAGTACTACCTGCTGCCGTTCCCGTTCCTGATCTACCGCGGGAAGGTGTTCAAGGCCGACCGGCACGGATTGCGCGCGCTGCTGTTCGACAGCCCGCGCCTCGAATTGAATGTCAGCACCAATGCGGCCATTCCGGTGAACAGCAGCAAGGAATCGCGGCGCGACGGCATGCCCGATCTGGATACCACGGTGGAGATCGGCCCGTCGCTGAACATCCTGCTGGCCGCGACGCCGGGGCGCGACAGGCTGCAGTTGAACCTGCCGGCGCGGCTCGTCGTGGCCACCGATTTCAGCAGTTTCGAGACGCTGGGCTGGGTCTTCAATCCGCACCTGAATTTCGATTCGCCCAGCCTGGTGCACGGCTGGGATACCGGCTTCGACCTGGGCCCCCTGTTCGCGACCCGCGACTACCACGACTATTACTACCGCGTGAAACCGGCGTACGTGCGTGCGGACCGCCCGCTGTACCGGCCATCGGGCGGCTACAGCGGAATGGTCGCACTGGCCAGCATCAGCCGCCGCTTCGACCGCTGCTGGGTGGGCGGGTTCCTGCGTTACGATTACCTGGGCGGCGCGCGCTTCGACGACAGCCCGCTGGTAAGCACCGATCATTCCCTCATGGGCGGTGTCGCCGTCACCTGGTTCTTCGCCCGGTCGGCGCAACGCGTGCCCCGGTGACGCGGCGAGCGGGATTTTCCCGCGAAAGTGCACCGGCGGCAGACGCCGGCCAACCCGTCTCCGGGCGGCGGCTGTAATGTTGTCCGTCGCGACAGGTTGCCATTATAATTGCCGCGCAATGACCCGATCAAGGAAGCGTTCGTGATTAACGAGTTGAAATTATTGCTAATTAATGAACTGAACCTGGAAGATATTTCCCCGGCGGATATCGACGCCGAGGCACCGCTGTTCCGGGAAGGTCTCGGTCTCGACTCGATCGACGCGTTGGAACTCGCCGTGATACTCGACCAGAAATACGGCGTAAAAATCAAATCGGACGATAAGCGGAACGCGGAAATTTTTTCATCGTTGAGCGCACTGGCGGATTTCGTTTCCGAAAACCGCTGCAGGTGACGCGCGCCACATGATCGCACCTGCGACGCCAGAAACCACCGCTGCGCCGGAAGAGCCCCGCGTCCCATGACGGACCCAGCGCGGACTGATCCGGGGGGCGCCGGCAAATACCTGCAGACGGCGCTGTTCATCGCCGGCTACCCGGTCGTCATCTACCTGCTGCTGACGCACCATGCCGGCTGGATCGGCGCCGCGCTGGTGGTCGGCATGATCGTCTGGAAGATCCGCCGCCGTCACGACTGGCTGTGGTGGCTGGCCGGGCTGACCGCGCTGGCCGCGGCGGCCGCCTGGCTGTTCGGCATCGCGTCCATACTCAAGCTGTCGCCGCTGCTCATTCATACGGGGCTGTTCCTGGTGTTCTTTCAGAGCCTGAACGACATTCCGCTGATCGAACGCTTTGCGCGGCTCGAGTTCGCGGAACTGCCGCCCGGCATAGCGGACTATTGCCGCAAGCTCACGCTGCTCTGGAGCTGCTTTTTCGCGCTCAACATCGTCGGCTGTCTGTGGCTGGCCTTCTGGGGCAACGACGAAGCCTGGGTCGTTTACAACGGCCTGATCGTGTACCTACTGATCGTCGGCCTGACGCTGGGAGAATATGTCTGGCGCCACTTCGCGTTTCCGGACCTGGACATCCCGCCCCTGCTGCACAGCCTATCCAACATCGTCCGCAACGGACACAAGATCTGGGGAGCGCCCGAGCGATGAGCGCATCCGGGCGACGCCTGCGCTTCTCGTCCTCGCCGTCGTCGCCGCTGGCGTGGATCGAGGGCACGGCGGTGACCGCCGGGCGCTTCCGGCGCGACGTCGAGCGTGCGCTGTCGCTGCTGGAGCGCGAGGGGGCGGTGCTGATCAGTTGCACGCGGCGCTATCCGCTCGGCGTTGCGCTGCTGGCTTCGTGGCTGGGCGGGAAACCGGCCGTGCTGCCGCCGAATCATCTGCAGGAAACGCTCCGCGACCTGCGCGAACGCTTTTGCATCGCGCACGAGTTCGACGCCGGCTGGGCGCAGTCGCTGCTCGGCTCGCGCGAGCACGCGCAACACCTCGACTGGGAGGTGGAGTTGCCGCGCCAGCCGGGCGCCGTGCAGATGTTCACCTCGGGGTCGGGCGGTCAACCCAAAGTCGTGCTCAAGTCGCTGGACAACCTGCTGGACGAAGCCTGCATGTTGAGCCGGGAATTCGACTGGCCCGCCGGCGCCGTCACCGGCAGCGTGCCGGCCCATCATCTCTACGGCCTGACCTTTACCCTGCTGCTGCCCTGGGTGCTGGGCAGGCCGTGGGTCGACGATGCGCCGCTGTTCCCCAGCGATATACGGCAGGTGGTACGGACCACCGGCAGCGGAACCCTGATCAGCATACCGACGCAATACCGCGCGCTGCTGCACGACAAAGCACGCATGAACGGCATCATGTGCGTGTCGGCCGCGGCGAAGCTGCCGCGCGACCACGCCATCCGCTGGCAACAGGAGTACGGTCTCGACATCCTCGAAATATACGGCTCGACGGAAACCGGCGTCATCGGCTTTCGCCGCCAGAGCGCCGGCGAGACGTGGCAGGCGTTTCCCGACGTGCACCTTGCGGTTCACGACGGACTGCTCAGGGTCCGCTCGCCGTTCGGCAGCGAAACGCAGGCCGCGGGATTTCAGACCGCCGACCAGGCGCGGCTGCTGGACGCCGGCCGGTTCGAACTGCTGGGCAGAGCGGACTCCATCGTAAAGATTGGCGGAAAGCGCGTATCGTTGAACAAGATCGAACAACGGCTGCTGGCGTGCCCCGGCGTGACCGAAGCGGCGGTCATTACCGTCAGCGAAAGCGGGCGGGTGCGGGACAACGCCATCTGGGCGGCCGTGGTCGTCCAGGACCGCGGTCAGTCCTCGTCGCGCCAGATACAGTGCGCGTTGCGCGGCACGCTGGAAGGCGTCGAAGTACCGCGGCGCATCCTCATCGTCGACCGGCTGCCGCGCACGGCCAGCGGCAAGCTGCCGCTGGCGGCACTCGAGGAAATTTTCGGAATAACGCGGGCCGCAGTGTGTTCGAATTCGACGACGTAACGCTGTCCGCCGATGGATCGCGGTTGTCCGCCACCTGCGCCATCGCACGGGAACGGGGATTTTTCAGCGGCCATTTTCCCCAACACCCGATCATGCCCGCAGTCGCCCAGTTGCAGATGATCGAGGCGTTGCTGCTCGCCCACACCGGCTGGCGGGTCAGCCTGAGCGGAGGTACCGGAATCAAGTTCACCGGCAGCGTCGCGCCGGGCGCCAGGCTGCGCCTGCAGCTCGTGCGCGGCGCCGCCGGCACGGTCGCATTCACCATCGAGCAGGACGACGGCCCGGTCGCAAAAGGCACGGTGCAGACGGTGGAGCGGCGCGTTGGCCACTGAGCTGTGCGGACTGATCCCGGTGTACAACAATCACATGACGCTGGAACGCGTCGTGGCGGGCGTACTACAACACCTGCACCGGGTCATCGTCGTCGACGACGGCAGCGACGACGGCACCGAGGCGATCGCCGACCGCCTCGCCGCCGCGCAGCCGGGGCGCGTTCAGGTCGAGCACCATCCGGCCAACCGCGGCAAGGGCGCCGCGGTTCAGACCGGGCTCAGGCTGGCCCGGTCGCTCGGTTGCAGCCACGCTTTGCAGATAGACGCCGACGGTCAGCACGACATCGACGATATTCCGCGTTTCATGGAGGCCATGAAGCGCGCGCCGAACGGACTGATTCTCGGCGCGCCGGTGTTCGGTGACGACATCCCCGCCGTGCGCAGGTACGGACGCAAGCTCACCCAACTGATGGTTGCGCTCGAGGCCGGCACGCTGAAGATGCCGGATGCGATGTGCGGTTTCCGCCTCTATCCCGTGGCGCCCATCTGCGCACTGGGCAGATTGAGTTCGCGCATGTGTTTCGATCCCGAAGTGATGATCCGCGCGCACTGGGCCGGCATCCCGGTGACCACCCTGCCCACCCGCGTCCGCTACCTGGCGGCCGAGGAAGGCGGCGTCTCGCATTTCCGCATGCTCCACGACAACCTGCTGAACGTCTGGCTGCACACCCGCCTGCTGCTGCAGGCGCCGCTGCGCTGGCTGCTGCGCAGCGTGCAGCACTCGCGCTCGTGAGTCAGTGGCTGGAAAAAAAGGAGCGCGGTTCGCGCTGGACCATGCGCTTCATGGTGTGGCTGTGCCAGCAGCGCTACCGCTGGCTGGTGAACCTGCTGCTGTACCCCATCGCGGCCTATTTTCTGTTGACCGGACCCTCCGTGCGGCGCGCGAGCCGGCATTTCTTTCTCCAGGCGAAGGGCCAGTATACCTGGCGCGACACCTACCTGCAGTTGCTCTGTTTCTCCCGCTCGCTGGTCGACCGGGTGACCATACTGATGGGCGACTCCAAGCGCTTCCAGGTGCGGCCGCACGGTCGCGACACGCTGTACGAGGCCGTCGGCCAGGGGCGCGGCGCCATCATGCTGGGCTCGCACCTCGGCAACTTCGAAGTGATCAAGGTGCTGGCCCGCAACAAGATGGCCGTCGACGTCCACATCGTCGCCTGGTTCGCCGGCTCGCAGAAGATCCGTGAGACGCTCGACACCATCGACCCGGAGTTCGCCCGCAACATCATCGACCCCACCGATTCCAACGCCATCTTCGCCATGCGCGAAGTCATCGAGCGCGGCGGCATCCTCGCCATTCTCGGCGACCGCACCGGCATCGGCGAGAAACAGGTGCCCGTCGAGTTCATGGGCGAGACGGCGTACCTGCCGGCGGGGCCCTACTACCTGGCCGCGATCCTCGGCTGTCCGGTGTTCTGTTTTTTCGGGGTCCGGGTCGATGAATATCTCTACGACACGTTCGCCGTAAAGCTGGCCGAGCAGGTCAAGCTGGCACGCAACCAGCGCGAACAGGCGGCCACGGCCTATGCCCAGCAATACGCCGATCTGCTCGGCGACAAGGCGCGTGCCTACCCGTACAACTGGTTCAATTTTTTCGAATTCTGGAAGCCGCCGGCAAACACCGGTGGCTAGCCGGCGACGATCCGCCTGCGGTCGTGTCAGTCGGAATCGCCGAAACCGGAGTTCAGGGCGATCCTGTCCAGCAGTTTCGACCAGAGTGCGCGCCAGGTCGTCCAGTCGTGCCCGCCGTCCAGCGTCACCACCTTGTCCGGATCGAGTGCGGTCGCGAGCAGCCGGTGGGTCGTCGCGTACCGGTCCTGCGCGCCGTAACCGAGATAGAGCGCCGGCGAAGTCCACCCGTTCGCCCGATAGTCGTGAAGCCACTGCCACACTTTCCGGTCGTACCGATTGAACGCGCTGGTGTCGATCCGATCGAGGAATTCGATGCGGTCTATGCGGCTGAGATAGCCCCTGGCGCCCAGATAAGGCGCGATCAGCACGATGCCTTTCACCACACCCGGGTGCGTCGCCGCGTAAACCAGCGCACCGTAACCGCCCAGCGAAGCCCCGACGAACCAGATGGCGTCATAACCCCTGGCGACCGCCGGTGCGACGATGTCTTCGTCCAGGCGGTCGGCGATGGTTCCGTCCAGGTAATAACCCATGTGCGCATCGACCGCGACCATATCCGCCGCCAGCGAATGCTCGCGGGCCAATCGAATGAAACCGTTGTTCTCAAACTGAAACGGCGAGTCGTTGACGCCCGGCAACAGTACGAGCAGCGCTGGTGCGCGCTGTTTTCCTGAACTATAGTAGTATGCGGTCATTGGAACTTCAGCCGGATGTGGGTTGTCGCACGCCGACAGGAGCAACAGCAGACACAAGGGCACCAGCAAATGGCGGCGCGTCATCGGGTGTCGAAGCTGCATCCGGCAGCGCCCGACACCGAGTGATCCGGTGCATTGAACAGGAGATACCGGCATGGCTCGAGCTATCGTTGCATCGATCGCTGCACTTGTAATTTGCGCGGCCGCCGCCGCGGACGACGCCGAGGTCATCGCCACCCTCAACGCCAGCGGTGTGCAGGAACTCAACATGACGGCCACCAGCTACAAGTTCACGCCCGACAGAATCGTGGTGCAGGTTAACACGCCGGTTTTGCTGCATGTCAAAAAGGATAGCTGGATCCCCCATGACTTCACCCTGGACGACCCGGCGTCCGGCCTTTCGATCAAGCAGAATCTGTCGAAATCCACGACGATAGAATTCACGCCGACGAAAACGGGCGAGTTCGAATTCTATTGCAGCAAGAAGCCGCCGTTCCTCAAGAGCCACCGCGACCGAGGCATGCACGGCATTCTGGTCGTCAGATAGATAAAAAGGGGTCGGTGACAATCGATAATCATTTGCAGTAACCTGTCGCCGCCAGGTTCGGAAACCAGGGCCAATTCAGTCCAGGGAGGGATTGAAGTGCCGCGAAAACCACGCATGTATGTTCCCGGATTGCCTTATCACGTTATACAGCGAGGCAACAACCGGGGCGCCTGCTTCTTTTGCGCAGACGATTATCAATTTTTCCTGCAATGTCTGCACGACGCTTGCAAGCGCTATGGAGCGCAGTTGCACGCCTACGTGCTGATGACCAACCATACTCACTTGCTGATGACCCCGACCCTGGAGGATTCAATCAGCCGCGTGATGCAATCGGTGGGTCGACGTTATGTCCAGTACGTCAACGCGGGGAAGCAAAGAACCGGCACTCTTTGGGAAAGCCGCCACAAATCCAGCGTCGTCGACACAGAGACCTATCTGCTGACGTGCTACCGCTACGTTGAGCTTAACCCCGTCCGTGCCGGAATAGTCGAATATCCGGGCGACTATTTATGGTCCAGTTTCGGGCATAATGCTTATGCCCGAAACCAAGTGTGGATTACGGAGCACGAACTTTACCGGCGTCTGGGGCCGAACACAGAAGACAGGAGCCGTCGCTACCGAGCACTGTTCCCGACAACCATGGACGCGGCCGAGATCAAAGCGATTCGGGACGCGGCGACATTTGGAATGCCCTTGGGCAACGAACTGATCAAGGCGAACATTGAAGTCATGCTTGGACGAAAGCTCGGTTACACACAACGCGGACGTCCGAAACGATCATGGAAAGCGGCGAAAGCAGATGAGAATTAGACTCATTTGTCACCGACCCCTTTTTCACTTTTTCAGGTCGTCAGGCGCCGGTAGATGTCCGAGACCTTCAGCGGCAGTTTGCGCACCTCGTCGATCACGGCGTAATTTGCCGCGCCGTACATGTGCGGCAGATAGTCGCGCGCCTCGGTGTCGATGGTGATGCAGAACGGGTGAATGCCGCTGCGCCTGGCCTCGATCAGCGCCATGCGCGTGTCCTCGATGCCGTAGGCGCCGCGGTAGGTGTCGTAGTCGTCGGGTTTGCCGTCGGACAGCGTGATCAGCAGCTTGGTGCGTGCTTCGACTTCGTTCAGCAGCCGGGTCAGGTGGCGGATGGTCACGCCCATGCGCGTATAGTCTTTCGGCCGGATGCCGCTGATGCGCGCCTTGACCGCTTCGTCATAGTCCTCGTCGAAACGCTTGACGCGGTACAGTTCGCAGCGCTTGCGCGTCATGCCGGAAAAACCGTAGATGGCGTACCGGTCGCCAAGCGTCTCCAGCGACTCGCACAGCAGCGCCAATGCCTCCCGCTCCGCGTCGTTGATCCAGCCCTTGGTCGAGCCGCTCATGTCGACCATGAACATGACCGCGATGTTGCGCTCCAGCTTGTGCAGTTTCATAAACAGGCGGTCGGTCATTTCCTCGCCGTGGCGCGTGTCGGCCCAGGCTTCGACCAGGGCATCGATGTCGACGTCGTCGCCGTAGGGCTGTTTCTTCAGCAGCTTGTCCTCGCCGCGCAGCGCCTCGAAGGTGCGCCGCAGTTCCATCGCCAGCCCGCGGTACTTGTACAGCGTCCGGTCGACGAAGCGGTCGTGGGTGGGGTGCACCTCCAGCTCGCGCAGCACCGCCCAGTTCTTGCGGTAGTTCTGCCGTTCGTAATCCCATTCGTTGTAGAGAAAAGCGCCCTCCTCGTGATAGGTGCCCTTCCAGACGTCCTCGGCGGCGCGCACGCCGGTGTCGCCGGCGAAGTAGGCGCCCTCGCCGGCGGCATAAAGATAGTCCTCCGGAATCTCGCCCAGGTCCTGCAGGATCGACGCCATCGTGCCGGCGACGTTGTCCGGCGCCGGAATCGGCCGGCCGTCCAGCTCGATCTCGTAACTGAAACCATCCGGCGTTTCGTTGGACTCGACCTTGCGCAGGTTGAACGGCAGCCGCTGTTCGTCGGTTTCGGGCTGAGCCTCCTCACCGGGTTCCCCGCCTTCGCACGCCGCATCGTCCGGCTGCCGCGCCAGATCCTGCTGCATGCGCACCAGCCCCAGCCGGAACTGCTGCTTGTCCGCTTCGCTGCGCGCGGCGCGGACGCGCGCGACCCGCTCGGGATTCAACACGCCCTGGTAGGGCGTCGGCGGCGGCGGCTCGGTGCCGATCAATGCGTCGACCAGCGCGAGGCTGTCTTCGACCCGCGCGTCGGGCGCCGCCAGGCGGACCGCCGCCGCGCGCCAGGCCTCGTCCATGCCGGCGTCTGCACGCTCGCGCAGTTGCCGCAGGAAGCGGTGCACGCCCGGCAGCGCGGCGCCGATGCGCGCGTCCAGCCGCAGCGTTTCCAGCGCGTGAAAAATTTTCAGCGCGCGGTCGAAGTCGGCGTGGCGACCCAGCGCCGCGACGGGATCGACGCGCCAGGTCCCGTACCAGGTCTGCGCCCACTGATGCACCACCATCGCCTTGTAGAGCTGAAAATTATCCTCGCGCCGCTCGAAGCGCCCGACCGTCGCCGGCAGGTACAGTACCTCGGTGTCGGTACAGGTCTGTTCGCCCGCCTCCAGCTTCAGACGCCGGCCGTTGAGTCCGTGGACGAACGCCTCGAGCACGTTGACGACGCGGTCGAACACCAGGCCGGTCGCACGCGCCTTGTATTCCCGCGCGAAATTCTCCACGTCCTTGAACACGACCACCGCCGGGTGCAGGCCGCGCGTATCGTAGACATCCATGGCCCGCAACAGCCAGGCCTCGACGCCGGCCTCGTCCATCAGGCGCAGCGCGGTGGCGACGTGGGAAATGAAGTTGAACGCCATGCCCGAGCTGCTGCGCGCCACGCGTGTCACGTGGTTCAATACGAAATCCTGGCGCGCGCGCGGGAATTCGGCCAGCGCGCGCGCCGGCTCTTCGGCTGCGCCCAGCGACAGCAGGTTTGCGTCCAGGCGCTCCTCGAGCTGGAACGCGGTCAGCGGCATGCCGCCGGTTTCGAGGAATTCTGTTTCGTCGTACCAGCGCGCGGCGACGCCGCCCGGCAGTACGCGCCCGTCGGCCGTTCGCGTGCCCAGCAGCAGCGGCTCGATGCGCCGGCCGGGCAGCACTTCGCGCAGCAATTGCCCCAGGCTTTCGGCCTTCCAGGTGATGGCGCCGCCGTCGGTCGACAGCCAGATGCCGAGACAGGCCTTGGTGATCAGGCGCGGCAGATACTTCACCAGCCGCGGCAGATCGACTTCCCGATCCCAGAGCTGTCCCTTCGGCCCGTGTCCCAGCGGCGGCGCCGGCAGCACGATCATGTCGAAGCGCGTCTGCCGGCGCAGCAGTTCCTCGACGTAATCGACGACGTTCTCGCGCACGTACTCGACGTGCTGGTCGCCGGCGTTCAGGCGCGCGAGGTTCAGCATGTCGGTGTCGGCGTCCACGTGCACCACCGCCGCACCGCCGGCCAGCGCCTGGGCGGTGATGAAGCCGTTGCCGCCGAACAGATTGAGCACGCGCAGGTCTTCGAGGTCGTAACAGCCCTCGATGCGGGAGCGCACCCAGGCGCCGCAGACAAGGTCGCGCGCCGCCAGTCCCATGCGCGGCGTCGGGCCGAGCCGGCAGTGGACCGTCTGTCCGTCGATCCGGACCTGCCACTGTCGTTGCAGTCCGCTGCGCGTCGGTTCCCAGTGACCGCGCGCGCTGACTTCATCGACGAAGATCCAGTCGGCTTCCCAGTTCGCGTCGCGGGTCTTCCCCGTCGCCTGCCGGTCCGGCCGGTCGATGAGATAGGGTCCCCAGCGTTCCAGCTTGCGGCCTGCGCCGAAATCGATCAGCTCAAAGTCGCCGAGCGGCGTCGTGATGTACGCCTGCTGAGTGTCGGTTTCGGCGACGATGGGGAGCTGGACCATGGGTTAGGTGGGAATCCTCGTGATTAGCCGCGAAGGGCGCGAAGGGAAAACCTGTTTCTACCGCAAAGGCGCGCGAAGGCGCGCAAAGTATTGTCTATAAACACCGGAGCACGTGGGGCTGGTCACACACAAGTTGTGCTGAAACTCATTGCCCCGCTGTATTCCTGTTGAGATTTGCGCTTCGCGCGCCGCGACGTCCCCTTGCAGCTACGTGTCCACCTTTGCGTCCCTCACGGCTGACCTGTACCCGCAAATCCAAACAGAGTTCTCCGGCTTCGAGATTCCGCCAGCCCTACCGATGCCGGCACTTACATAAAATACTTTGCGCGCCTTCGCGCGCCTTTGCGGTGAAAAAAGGGTTTTCCCTTAGCGTCCTTAGCGTCCTTAGCGGTTAACTAAAATACGGACGAACTCAACTCGTTCACCGCCATCAGCATCTCGTCGTCGTCGGTCAGCGCCTGGGCGATACTCGAACGGCAGGCGGTGACCGGGTCGATGCCGCTTTTCATCAGTTTGGCCGCATGCACCAGCAGGCGCGTGCTGGCGCCCTCCTCCAGGCCGCCGCCCTTGAGGTTGCGTGTCATCTGCGCGAATTTCACCAGTTGCTTCGCGGTATGCTCGTCGATGGCGGTCTCGTTGATCAGGATGCGGGTTTCCAGCGGCGCTGCGGGGTAGTCGAATTCCAGCGCCACGAAGCGCTGGCGTGTGCTCTGCTTCAGATCCTTGAGCACGCTCTGGTAACCCGGGTTGTACGAAATCGCCATGCAGAATTCGTTGCTGGCCTCGAGCAGCTCGCCGAGCTTTTCCATCGGCAGCAGCCGGCGGTCGTCGGCCAGCGGGTGAATCACCACCGTCGTGTCCTTGCGCGCCTCGACGATCTCGTCCAGGTAACAGATGGCGCCGGCCCGCACCGCGCGCGCCAGCGGTCCGTCGACCCACACCGTGTCGCCGCCGCTGACCAGGAAGCGCCCGACCAGGTCGGAGGCGGTAAGGTCGTCGTGACACGACACCGTGATCAGCGGCCGCTTGAGCCGCCAGGCCATGTGTTCCATGAAGCGCGTTTTCCCACAACCCGTGGGGCCTTTCAGCAGAACCGGAAGCTGATTGCGATAGGCCGCTTCGAACACCTGGATTTCGTTGCCCACCGGCTCGTAGTAGGGCTCCTCGCGTATGTAATAGTCTTCGGGTTTGAGTGCCTGGGCTGTCACGCTGCGGTCCGGTGTTTCAACGGGTGAGACTTGGATAACGGGTTGACAAGTTTGACCGTCATCCCGGCGCAGGCCGGGATCCAGCAACCGCCACCGCAATGGATTCCGGCCTGCGCCGGAATGACAACAAAGGCGGATCGTCTGTCATGCATTTATGCAAGTCTCAATAATACGAAGAATGACCCCATAAAGGGCCGTCCGATGCTGGAAACTTACCTTGATTCCCGGCGGGCGGCAACAAAACCCGGTATCGCGGGGTGTTATATATGGGTTCTATTTTATTATCGGAAAATTCGATACCTGATATATAAGGCTCCCCGTGGCGCCGCGCGGACATGAGGAGTATCTTTTACCCCTGCTTTTTCACCCCGGTCCGACAGTCGACAACCGCATCCCTGACGGTTATGCGGTCTGTCGGAATCGGTCAGTTTTTTTTACAGTCACTGTGAGCGGAGGAAACCCATGTCGGAGGTTATCGCGACCAACCAGACCATTCTGGTGGTGGGTGGCGGCATCAGCGGAATGACAGCCGCGCTCGAAGCCGCCGAATGTGGCAAACAGGTCCTGCTACTGGAAAAGAATCCTTCCATCGGCGGCCGCGTGAGCCAACTCTACAAGTACTTCCCGAAGCTTTGTCATCCCAAGTGCGGCCTCGAAATCAACCTGCGCCGCATCAAGGCCAACCGCAACCTGCGCCTGATGACGATGACGGAAGTCACCCACATCGAGGGCGATGCCGGCAACTACCGGGTCACGCTGAAGACCGCTCCGCGCTACGTTAACGAGAACTGCACGGCCTGCGGCGCCTGCGCTGATGCGGTCGAGGCGCAGTTCGACGATGAATACAACTACGGCCTGGGCAAGCGCAAAGGCGCGTATCTTCCGTTCAACCAGGCGCACCCGATGCGCTACGTGATCGACCCGCGCATCATCGGCACCGCCGACGCCGACAAGGCCAAAGCGGCCTGCAAGTACGGCGCCGTCGACCTCGACATGCAGGCGGAGGAAAAGACCATCACGGTCGGCGCCATCATCTGGGCAACCGGCTGGAAGCCCTACGACGCCAACAAGATCCAGCCCTACGGCTACGACCGCTTCGCCAACGTGATCACCAGCGTCGAGTTCGAGCGCATGCTCGATCCGCACGGCCCGACCGGCGGCAGGATCCTGCGCCCGGGCGACGGCAAGGAAGCGAAGGACGTCGCCTTCATCCAGTGCGCCGGGTCGCGCGATCAGAACCACCTCAAGCACTGTTCGCGCATCTGCTGCATGGCCACGCTGAAGCAGACCACGTACCTGCGCGAGCGTTACGGCGACGAAGCCAAGGGCTCGGTCTACTACATCGACATCCGCGCCATCGACCGCATCGACGATTTCTACCAGATGGTGCAGGACGACAAGAACATCCGCTTCATCAAGTCCAAGGTCGCCTCGATCACCGAGGACAAGGCCACCGGCAATCCGGTGCTGCACGGCGTGGACACCGAGGGTTACCACCGCTACAGCAACCCGCACGACCTGGTCGTGCTGGCCATCGGCATGGAGCCCAGCGTCGCGGCCGACGCTTTCCCGATGCCGGTGGTGCTCAACGAGGAAGGCTTCGTGGAACTCGACCCGGCCAACGGCGCCTTCTTCGCGGCCGGCTGCTCGTCCGACGCGCTGGACGTGAACCGCGCGGTGCAGAGCGCGACCGCCAGCGCGCTGCGCGCCATTCAGGTCGTCAACAAAGTTGCAGGAATGGAGGGTTAAGCCGTGGCTGACATCAAGATCGGTGCCTACATTTGCAAGGGCTGCGGCCTGGGCGAACGCCTGGACTGCGACGAACTTGCCCGCATTGCCAAGTCCGACGGCAAGGCGCAGGTCATCAAGCAGCACGACTTCCTCTGTTCCGAAGACGGCGTGAAGCTGATCCAGGCCGACATCGACGGCGGGAGCGTCAACCGCGTCGTCATCGCCGCCTGCTCGCGCCGCGCCAAGACCGAAGCGTTCAACTTCGACAACGTCTGCATCGCCCGCGCCAACCTGCGCGAAGGCGTCATCTGGGTGCGCCCGGACGAGGACGACCTGCGCGAGACCACGCAGGAGATGGCCAACGACTATGTGCGCATGGGCTGCGCCGAAGTGAAATACCAGACGCCGCCGGCCTCCGCGCAGGCGAAAGGCAGCAACCGCAGCATCCTGGTGGTGGGCGGCGGCGTGGTCGGCATGACCGCCGCGCTGGAAACCGCCAAGGCCGGCTATCCGGTCACGCTGGTGGAAAAATCCGGTTCGCTGGGCGGTTCGGTGGCGAAGCTGTGGAAGGACGTGCCGATGCACAGTCCCTACACCAATCCGGTCGAACCGGCGACCGTCAAGCTGGCCGCCGAAATCGCGGCGAACGGCAGGATCAGCGTCCACCTGAATTCGACCATCACCAAGACTTCCGGCGCGCCGGGCTGTTTCTCCGCGGACATCACCAAGGAGTCCGGCGGCACGACCACCGAAAATTTCGGCGCCATCATCATGGCCTCCGGCGCGACGCCGTACGACGCGAACAAGTTGCCCGAGCTGGGCTATGGCAAGAGCAGGGACGTGGTCGACCGCGTCGAGCTGGAAGCACTCGCCGTCGCCGCCAACGGTGGGCCGATCAAGCGCCCGAGCGACGGCAAGGAAGTGAAAAAGGTCACCTTCGTACAGTGCGCCGGCCAGCGCAGCAAAAAGGAAGGCCACCTCGTCTACTGCTCCGGCGACTGCTGCCTGACCTCGATCAAGCAGGCCATGTACTTCAAGGATCAGAATCCGGACATCGAGACCCAGATCCTGTACACCGATCTGCGCACGCCGGGCGCGCCGGGCGAAGACTTCTACCGCAGCGGCCAGGACAAGCTGGTCAACTTCCGCAAGGGCGTGGTCAGCGAAGTGACCGCCGGCGCGAACGGTCTGCTGGTCAAATTCAAGGACCTGATCCTCGACGAAGAGGTGCAGGACGAGGCCGATCTGGTGGTGCTGGCCACCGGCATGGTGCCCAACTCCGGCGTCGACATCGAAGCGGAGGCCGGCCCCAACGTCGCGGGTGAGGAGAGTAAGGAAGCCGCCGAAGGCACGGTCGAAGTCAAGGTCGAATCGATCCTCAACCTGACCTACCGCCAGGGCAAGGACCTGCCGCACCTGAAGTACGGCTTCAACGACTCGCACTTCATCTGCTTTCCCTACGAAACGCGCCGCACCGGCATCTATTCCTGCGGCCCGGTGCGCCGGCCGATGGACACGCAGCAGGCGATCGAGGACGCCACCGGCGCGGCGCTGAAAGCGATCCAGGCGCTGGAAAACGCCCACCTCGGCCGCGGCGCGCACCCGCGCTCGGGCGATCTGTCGTATCCGATCTTCCGCAAGGAAGGCTGCACCCAGTGCAAGCGCTGCACGGTCGAATGCCCGTTCGGCGCCATCGACGAGGACGAGCGGCGCTTCCCGGTGTTCAACGAATCGCGCTGCCGCCGCTGCGGCACCTGCATGGGCGCCTGCCCGGTGCGCGTCATTTCGTTCGAGAACTACTCGGTCGACTCCGTCGGCCAGCAGTTGAAGAACGTCGACATGCCCGACGAGTTCTCGGAAAAACCGCGCCTGCTGGTGCTGGCCTGCGAAAACGACGCCTATCCTGCCCTGGATATGGCGGCGATGCAGGGCAACAGCTACAGTCAGTTCGCGCGCGTGATTCCGGTGCGCTGTCTGGGTTCGGTCAACACCATCTGGCTGACCGACGCCCTGAACTCCGGCTATGACGGCATCGTGCTGATGGGTTGCCAGAAAGGCGACAACTACCAGTGCCACTTCGTCAAGGGTTCGGAAATCGCGCACTACCGCATGAGCAAGATCGACGACACGCTGACCCAGCTCAACCTGGAGAAAGAACGCGTGGCGACCTACGAGGTCGCGATCACCGACATCGATCGGGCACCGCAACTGATCAACGACATGGCCGAGACTATCGCGAAAATCGGCATGAGCCCGTTCAAGTTCTAGGAGCGAGTCATGAGTGATTACAACCAGACTATGATCGAGAAGTATCGCGGCAGCTTCCTCAGGGAAGTGGAAGCGAATGTGGAAGAAGGCGACTGGGTGAAGATGTGCATGCAGTGCGGCGTGTGCTCGGGCTCGTGCCCGCTGGGCCCGCACTGGGATCATCCGCCGCAGGAGATCTTCATGATGATCCGCGCCAACAAGCGCGAGGCGGTGCTGGAGTCCACCTCCATGTGGATGTGCACCTCCTGCTACAACTGCATCGCCCGCTGCCCGCGCGGCCTGCCGATCACGCACATCATGCACGGGCTGGCGACCTACGCCAAACGCCTGGGTCTGGCGCCCAAGAATCAGCCGACGGAGAAATTCTCGCAGTTGTTCTGGGACAACCTGACCAGGACCGGCCGCGTGAACGAACTGAAACTCGGCCTGTCGCTGTATTTCATGAACGGCTTCGGCGAAGGCGTCAAAACCGCGCTGAAGATGAAGGACATCGGCTTAGGCATGCTCAAAGCCAAGCGCATGAGCCCGATGGAATACTTCGGCGGCCACAAGTGCAAGGACGCCAAGGGCCTGCAGGCGATCCTGAAGAAAGCCGAAGCGCTTGAAGAAGCCCGCATCGGCAAGCGCGGCTGAGGAGAACAGACATGGCGAAGAAATCCTATTCCTTTTATCCCGGCTGCTCCTCGCAGAAGGCCGCGTCGTCGTCCAACTACCAGGTGTCGGTCGATGCCATGTGCAAGGAGCTGGACATCGAACTGAACGAGATCCCGGACTGGAACTGCTGTTCGGCGTCCATCGGCTACGCCGGCGGCGGCGAGCTGCCGCGCCTGGCGCTGTCGGCGCGCAACATGGCGCTGTCCGAACAGGCGCATCCGAAGCAGGATATCGTCGCGACCTGCGCCGCCTGCTGGCTGGCGACCAAGGAGACCCAGGAGCGGCTGCACACCGACCCCGGGCTGCTGGCCGAGACCAACACGGCGCTGGCCGAAGCTGGCCTCAAGCTTTCCAACGACAAGAAGATCCGCCACATGGTCGAGGTGCTGATCGAGGACTTCGGCTACGATGAACTCGGCAAGCACGTGAAAAAACCGCTGGAAGGCCTGAAGATCGCCGGCTACGTCGGCTGCCAGACCAACCGCCCGTTCGGCATCGACGGCGAGTCGTTCGAGAACCCGCGCTACCTCGACAAGATGATCGAGACGGTTGGCGCCGAAGCCTGCAACAACTACGAAAAGAAGGTGTCCTGCTGCGGCGGCGCACTGGCCTTCTCGGAGCCGGAAAAGAGCCAGGCGCTGATCAAGGACATCATCGAATCGGCCTACGACAACGGCGCCGACATGATCGTCACACCCTGCCCGGTGTGCCAGATGAACACCGAGGTCTACCAGGACCAGATCAACGCCAAGTACGGCACCAAGTTCAAGATGCCGGTGGTGTACTACAGCACGCTGCTCTCGGTGGCCTACGGCAAGTCGGCCAAGGAGTGCGGGCTGGACGGGCAGATCATCCGGGCGAAGCGGTTGGAAGATATTGCGAAGAAGTAAGACGCCTTCGCGACGGTAAACGAAAAGACCGGCTTCGAGCCCGTCTTTTTTTTCTGGCTTCCGACGCACATTCTGTCTTGGTATTGAGTATCCAACATTACCAACAGCCCAGGCGAGCACCACCATAACGCCATGCCTTGGGACAACGGACTTTGGCCGACGAGCCTTCTTTCTCCCCCTCGGGGTCGGCTGCCCGTTAATCTTGCAACCCGGAATAGATTTGTATTACGATACTGAGTACTTTTACTCAGTATCGTAATAATGGCGTACGAACGGTTTCAAATCAATATCTTAAAGCAGCGTCTCCGTGAGAAGCCGCGGTTCATGATGGTGATTTCCGGTCCCCGCCAGATCGGCAAAACCACTCTGGTGCGCCAAGCGCTGAGCAACTGCCCCCACACATTTGAGGCAGCCGACCAACCTTTCGCCAGCGGACTATATTCCCCCACCGGAGCGGCGGACAGCCCAACTCTGCACAGGCCGCTACCCGGCGCCCCACCAGACACTGAACGTCTGGTCCGGGTGTGGCAACAAGCGCGCTCCAAGGCGTCCGCCCGTCAAGGCGACAGACCATACGTACTGGCGATCGACGAAGTTCAGAAAATCCCCCGGTGGTCGGAAGTCGTCAAAGGTCTGTGGGACGCGGACCGCGCCGAGGGTGTACCGTTGCACGTCGTACTGCTGGGCTCATCACCCTGGCTGATGCAAAAAGGCCTGACGGAAAGTCTCGCTGGTCGCTATGAACCAATTCCCATGACGCATTGGTCCTATAACGAAATGCAACTCGCCTTCGACTTTTCGCTCGATGAATACATTTACTTCGGCGGCTATCCCGGCAGCGCAGATTTCATCCGGGACGAAGAGCGTTGGCGGGCGTACGTGCGCGGAGCACTGATCGATCCCAACATCGAAAAAGACATTCTGCAGATGACCCGGGTGGATAAGCCAGCCCTGTTGAAATCACTGTTTCAATTAGGGTGCGGCGCCTACTCCGGGCAAATCATTTCCTACACGAAGCTCCAGGGACAGTTGCAGGATGCCGGCAATACGGTCACGCTGGCACATTATCTCGATCTGCTCTCCAACGCGGGATTGCTCACCGGCCTCTCAAAATACGCCGGCCGAAAACACCGTCAGCGCGCTTCCAGCCCAAAGTTGAACGCACTCAACACGGCTCTGATATCAGCGTTGTCCGGGTACAGCTTTCTGGAGGCACAAAGCGACCGCAGTTTTTGGGGGCGGATGGTCGAAAGCGCGGTCGGCGCACACCTGATCAACACGGCTTCCGACACCTGTACCGTCCACTACTGGCGCGAAAGCCCGAACGAAGTGGATTTCGTGCTCAGCAAGGGTCGCAGGCTGCTCGCGATCGAAGTAAAAAGCAGCACTTCCGCCACCAAGCTCAAAGGACTGGCCGCTTTCACGGCGCAGTACAAGGAGGCGCGAGAACTCATCGTCGGTGAAGGCGGCGTTTCGCTTGCGGAATTGCTGTCGCATCCGGCGGACAGCTGGTTTAACTGACGCCATGGTACTGGTTCCCAGAAAAGTTCAAAAACACCATGACCGCCAGGAGTCGGCTGGCGAAAACGAACCCAAAGGGCTGGATTCGTTTCGAGACGAGAGTGCCTGGATATTGCTCGGCGAGCCGGGCGCGGGCAAGACCGAAGCATTCAATATGGAAGCCGATGCCACAGGCGGCACATACCTACGGGTAGCCGAGTTTATCTACTCCGATCTGGACAGCGACTGGCGCAGCACGACCTTGTTTCTCGACGGACTCGATGAGGTCCGCGGTGGTGATCAAAGCATCCTGATCAGGGTGCGCGATCGACTCAGGCGCCTCGGGTATCCGAAATTCCGCATTGCCTGTCGCGCGGCCGACTGGTTCGGCTCGACGGATCGCGAAGACATAGAGGGCGCCTCGCCCGAACGACGGCTCAGCATCCTGCTGCTCGAACCTCTCTCCGAAAACGACGTCATTGTCATCCTGCGCGAGAACCACGGTATTGAAGACCCGGAGTTCTTCATCGCCGAATCAATAAGGCGAGGCGTGGGAAATCTGCTCGACAACCCTCAAACACTTGACTTGATGGCCAATGCTATTCGAGGGGATCAATGGCCCACCACGCGCCAGGAAACATTTCAGCTCGCCTGCGAAAAGCTTGTCGAAGAGTCGAACAAGCGGCATCGGGACAAGCAGCGCACTCACGTGATATCCAGTCAGGCGTTGCTCGACGGAGCCGGGCAGCTTTGCGCGGCGTTGTTGCTGTCCGATAAGATCGGCATCGCGGTCGATTCGACGCACGCTGATGATCGCTTCCCGTATCTCGACGACTACGCGCCTCCGGATAGCAACGTGGCCATGGAGGCCGTACGCACCAAGCTGTTCCGTCCGGAAGGTGTAGAGCGACAGGTACCGGTCCACCGCAGCGTCGCCGAATTTCTCGCCGCACGCTGGTTAGCCGGTCGGATCGATCGGGAAGGACTTGCTCTTGGTCGCGTTCTGAACCTGATACAGGGCCGGGACAGCCGAACGGTCGCCGGTCTCCGCGGGCTTTTTGGGTGGCTGGCCCTGCATTGCCAGGCAGCGCGCGCGCGCCTGATAGATGCCGATCCATTGACCGTCGTTGCCTACGGCGACGCCGCGCCCATGTCAGCGGCGGACAAACGGCGGATCCTCGCCGGCCTGCGCAAGGAAACCGAACGCAACATCGGACTTCTTTGGGATGTACCGACGACGCATCCGTTCGGCGCGCTTGCAGCACCTGAGCTTGCACCCGACTTCGTGTCGGTCCTCGAGTCTCCAGCCCGCGATGCCGCCAACCAATCCTTCAGTGAGTGCATCCTATCGATTCTCGCCGAAGGAGCCGCAATGCCCGCGCTCGCCACGACTATCGAAGAGGTCGTCGAGGACGGGACTTGGTGGGGTTCAGCACGAGGCATTGCACTGAAAGCATGGATGAGGTTAACGCGACCAAAGGAAGCTATTTCCATGCTTGATGCAATGACCAACGGTCAAATTAGCGACCCTGACGACCAGCTCGCCGGCAGCCTGCTCTCCCATCTCTATCCGGACCATATTCGTCCCGAGGAACTGATGAATTACCTACATCTTCCGAGGGAACACTCACTCCTAGGCCGTTTCTTCTTTTTCTGGACGAACTATTTGCCCACCAATGCTCCAGAGATTCACTTACCGGTTCTGCTCGACGAGTTAGCCAAGAGAAACGATCCGTCGTTGTTCAATGTGCGTCGGTCTAGTTTCGGACACATGGCTTCCCGGCTGTTGAGTCGTACGATTTCTCTCTTCGGCGACAACGTATCCGACGATCGCCTTTTCGCTTGGTTGGGTATCGGCGCTGACAAGTCTGGCTGGTTTCAAAGAGATGAAACCGAGCGAAAACTAATTGCATCCTGGCTTGAAAGCCATCCTGAGCGTTACAAGAAGCTGCTACAAATATGCTATGGGCGCTGCGCAAGCGCCGAACTACCCAGGCATTGCGTTGTGAGATACACAAATCGTCTGCACGGCGCAACCGCTCCAGATGACATCGGTCTCTGGTATCTGAAACAGGCTTCTGTTGAGGCAAACGAAGAACTTGCGCAGTCGCATCTTTCGCGCGCGATCATGTCGCTCATGTACGAACACGGGCATAGAGATCTGTCACTGGAAATAATAGAAGCGTGGGGCGACACACACCCCGAGAAAAAACCCTGGATCACACCTTTACTTTACTGCGAACTTTCAGAAGATCAAGTGGAGCATATCAACGACGAACGGATTCTTCAGGAGCGGCGGAGCGAAACAAGGAAACGACGCACAACCGAGGTTAGCGAGTGTATTTCTGCTGTTCGATCAGGAAACGCCAACACAGAATTGATGCATAAGCTCGCGAGCGTATGGATGGACAATCGTCCCGATACCCATGGAGAAACCCCCGCAGAACGCTTCAACGACTACTGCGAAAACGGCCCGGAACTGCTGCTGGCGGCGGAGTCCGGTTTTGTTTATTGTGTTACCAAGCCCGACCTCCCGGAAGTTTCTGAAATCATCCAGATCGCAATGAAATGGCAGGAACACCCAATTCGCCTACCCTGCCTGGTCGGAATGGAATTACGATGGCGACAAGAACCGGGGACGGTTGATTCACTCTCTGATGATGTGCTGAGCCGTATGGTCGCCTTTCAGCTGACTTATAGCGGTGAAACGCCCAAGTGGCTTACCCATCTTGTTAGCGCGCGGCCGGCCCTGGTTGCCGAGGTATTAATAGACTATGCCAGCGCAATGCTGAGATCCAATCAACGACATATCGACTTCATCTACCAACTGGAGCGAGATCCCGCATATCGTGACGTAGCCGTCCGCGCTGTGCCGTCTCTGCTGAAAACTTTCCCGGTACGATCAAAGACCGAGCATGCCAATTATCTTGAGAATCTGCTAAGAGCCGCCCTGCGCTATCGCGTGGATGAATTACCCGCACTCCTTGAGAAAAAGATCTCTTCGAAAAGCATGGACGCCACCCAAAAGACTTACTGGCTTACGACCGGCATGCTGCTGTCACCGGATCAATATGAGGAACCTCTCCTGGAGTACATTGGCAAATCATGGACGCGCGCCAACGCACTGGCGGGTTTCCTGGGTAAGGATGTCGGCAGGTTGAGTGACGAATACCTGCTCTCTGCGAAAACCCTGGGCAAGCTGATCGAATTGCTTACACCTCACGCCGAGCTCCATTGGCCACGCGGCGGCGGCAGGGTCAGCGAATCGATGAACCGAGGCGAGCGCGTGCGCTCCCTGGTGACCCGTCTGGCCGGGTTGGCCACCGAAGATGCGGCATCGGAAATCGACCGGCTGCTCACGATCCCGAATCTAAAGTCACTGAAACAGACACTCGAAAACGCGCGCAATCAACTGCAGTTGAAACGGCGTGAGAATGAATTCCGCTTTCTTCCGCTGGCAGGCATCACACAGGTACTTGCCAACCAGGCCCCGGCCAGTGTTCCGGACCTCGCGGCGTTGGCCCTGGACCACCTCGACGATATCGCCCTCCAGATCCGGCAGGAAAATGATAACGGCTTTAGCGCCTTCTGGAATGTGAAGAACAATAAGCCTGTCGGCCAGCGTGACGAAAACCAGTGCCGCGAAGAACTTCTACGCCGACTCCGCCCTCGCATGATGTCTCATAAAGTTGACTGTCAGCCCGAAGAACCTTATTTCAATAATAGACGGGCAGATATCCGGCTTTCTTATTGCGACACACTGGATCTGCCAATCGAAATCAAGCGGGACAGTAATGACGGACTCTGGACCGCCATACGCGCTCAATTGATCGGCAAGTATTCGGTAGCCCCGAAAGCCAAGGGACATGGTATCTATCTGGTGCTCTGGTTCGGAGGAAAAGACATGCCGCGCCCCAGGGACGGCGGGAAAAAGCCGACTACGCCCGGCGAATTACGGGAACGACTGGAAGCTCAGCTCACACCTGAGGAGAGAACACGCATCTTCGTTCGTCTATTGGATGTCAGTTGGCCGACATGAAAACCTGAATTGATTAGTCACCCCGCATTCACCTCGACGAGAAGGGGCTCACCGAACCACATGGTCGAGGTGCTGATAGAGGACCTCGGCTACTACGATGAACTCGGCAGGCATTTGAAAAGGCCGCCGGAAGGCCCGAAGATCGCCGGCTACGTCGGCTGCCAGACCAACCGCCCCTTCGCCATCGACGGCGAGTCGTTCGAGAACCCGCGCCACCTCATCGACAAGCCTGTGCTTTCGGATCGATCGCCGGCACCGACGAACGGGCGATCAAGTTCCGTTTCACCGGAACACGTCGAACATGAGATCGTCGAGTGGATCCGCGGACAGCCGGTAAGACTTGATCCAACTTTTGACGTTACGAACGTCCTTGAAGCGTACGAGGTCTTTCTGAATTCTTACTATCTCGAATTCCAGTTCTCTTGTGTCATTCCGCAGCGCGGACATGAATTTTCGGGGCGTGAGCGAGTCCAAGGGCGCGAATCCGGCGGCGGCTTTCAGGTTCAACTCAATTTCCTCGATTTCCTGTTTCAGTTCCTGCGACTGGCGCTGCAGAATCTTGTTGAAGTGCTTCAGGCGCTCTTCGCTGATCCTGTTGATTTCGTCCCGATCGATCTGCTCGACCCGAAGCTGCAGCTCCAGCAATTGCAGCAGATCCCTGTTCTTATAGGCCACGGTGACTTCTTGCATCAAATCGGTCTTGCGCCGATGTTCTTCGGGATCCTTTTCCCGGTCCGGATGCAGCGCAGCCACCAATTGCCGATAGACTGTCTGAATCGATCGGCTGATTCTGGCCTCTTCTTCCTTTTCCTGCTGCTCTCTGGCCAGTTGGCGCGCGGTCTTCTTACGCCGCGGGCGCCGGGCTTCCGCATCGCACCGCTGTTCGTCCAGAATGATTCCGAGTCTCTCCGCCGTGCCGTGCGGATCGTCCGTGTCCAGCTCAACCCCGTCGAGATCAAGTTCAAACTCCGATTCCAGCATTGCGCGAAGCATATCCTCGCCCATGGTCTTCTTCAGTTCCTGCTGGTCATCAAAATCCATGCCGCCGTGTCGGTTCGCAATGGATTTCAGATCGTCCCGTCCGTGATCGAGAATCAGTTCTTCGCAGATATTCACGATGATATGGCTGACTGTTGCCATTTGCGCCCGCGTCAGGCGGTTCTTCAGGCAATGGGCGTCGAGAAGCACAACCAGCATTGCCTGAAAATCGGCATAGCGTTCGCGCAGCGGCCCAAACCGGTTCAGCACCTCTTCCTGGTAGATCGGCATGAGATCCTGCCATTCCTTGAGCCGCTGACGTTGTCGCTCGATTCTACTGACCAGGGTATTGAACTTTTTCTGCGCCGGAGTGATCCCGCCCGATTGGCTGATCCTGCTGATTCGCAGCGATTGAGAGGAAAGAGCCACCATCAGAACTCCCGAATATCATGGATGCCGGGTTGATCCGCGGCGCCCATACTATTCCACAAGAAAAGGGTCGGTGACAAATGACAATCAAGGGTCGCCGCCCATTCTTGTCCAGCATCGGTTGCCGGTAGAGCGCCGCCCAAGCGAAGGGATCAGTGACGAATGAGAATCAATGCTCACCGATCCCTTCCCCGGACTACGCGGCGATAGTACATCAGCCGGTCCTCCGGATCGCGCGGCGCCTCGCCCGCGGGCACGCGACTCGACTCGAAACGCCGCTCGCATTCTCAGATTACGTTGTTACCGTCGCATTCCACTGACGGCCCCCGGCCACCCGCCCGGCGCTCGCCCGCCCCCCTGTGACAGGCCGCGGGCAGCAGACGACCCGGCGGCGGGTGGCAAACCGCCCGTCGGGTCAATTTCTGAATCGGACCGTCCTCAGCATATCCCGGTGTCGCAGGTAAGCTGAACCAGGGCAAAACCCTTGCGCCCCACAGTCGTCTGCGCCGGTGAGCCAATCGGGTAACGACCGACCGGCACTTCGACGTGCACTGTGTACAGGCCCGGCAGCGCGCTGACGATGCAATTGCCCTAGGCATTGGTCAACGCCTGCACCGGCGCCAGCGGAACGACACCGGCAGGCACCAGCCGCGAGGCAACGACCGCCGCTCCGGCATAGGGCTTGTCGCAGGTCTGGTCCGGGGTGCAGACCGACCGGTACGGTCGGCCCAAGCGTCACATTGCCGGCAATTCCAGGGCCGTAGCCGGGGACTCGCACCACGGCGCCGGCCGCCGGAGCGGTTGCCGAAGGTTCGGCCGAATAGGCGGTTTCGCCAAGAAGCGCCACCGCGGCCAGTACCGCCGGCGACAGAGCGCGGCGGTTAACAGTAGATAAAATCATGGTCATGTCCTTCGCTTGGTTCAGTCGTCGCCACGGGCGGGCACCGCCCTGGCGACATCCAGCAATTGAACGTGACCCTATGTACGAACCGGTTCGACCGCCATTACCCGCAACGGGTTCCAGCCGCCATCACCTCCGTCGTGGGCGCGTCGATCCTGCCGGTCATTTCGGGGACCGCTGGGCCCGGCTCTGAACCGCGTGCCTTGCTCCAAAACGGGTGTCAGCGCAGAATTGACGCCTGTATGGGTGAGCAGCACACGCAGACCCGAGATGCCACTGTCGCCAGCGCAGCACAGTCGCCGGCCCGACACCGCCCCTGGCCGCAAGCGCCAAACGGCCGCGGCATTTGGCCGGTCAGTTCGGCATATTCTTTGCTGTCGAATGGCGAAACCGGATCAGAGTCTTTCGATGTTGCGCCGCACCCGCCGCCGCAGGAAAGCTCAATCAGCATTTTTTCCGATGCCGGCTTTGCGGCCGAACTTGTTACCGCGACGTTGTCAAAGGTATGATGTGAATCCTGTTCAGTACATTTCGGGCTGATAGCTCAGACCCATCGGAGTGATCCCCTTCACGCCATCGGTTCGGACAAAAGCATCGCCAGAACGACTGGCGCACTCATCCTCACCTTCTCCCGGAAACAACAGTTATGCGGCAACTCGCGGCCAGAGACCTCAGCAATGCGGTGATCGACGTAGCCGTGCGCATGTCCCGCAGCCCCGCAAACTACTGGTTTGGATTCGTGTTCGATACGACGTTGGGCGTGACCGTCCTGATCGAGGGGTTAAGCCGTCACACTCCGTCCTACACCGAGCCATTATTGATATTCCTGGGTCTGTTTGCGTTCGGCTACATCGAATATTTTGTTCATCGCTGGGTGTTCCATGGGCCCGTGCGCCTCATGGCTCAAGGCCACGCCGCCCATCACGACAATCCGCTGGGTTACGACTCCCTGCCGTTCTTCCTCCCCGCGCTGGTATTGTTGGGACTGAACCTGATATGCGTGCCGCTGATACCGATCAGCGATGCGCTGTTGCTGTCGAGTGGCATTCTGTTCGGCTACACCGCTTATGGCCTCAGCCACTTCGTGATTCACCACGTGCGCTTCCGCCATCCCCTGGCGCGGAAATGGGCCGGGTACCACCACATTCATCACTACCATCCCGACCGCAACTTCGGCGTGACCAGTCCGCTGTGGGACGTGTTGCTGGGCACGCGCTACGTTTCGGCGCGCCGCCCGGCGCGGTGGCAACCCCCGTCACCGACACCACCCGGTCAGGGAGGCGTTGATCTCTGATCAGCGTCCGCCGCAAACCCCGCCACCAGCCCCGCGCGCACCCAGCCCTTGAGATAACCCGCCGCCCGCAGACTCACCTGTTCAGGTTCGACCCGTTCGCACAGGCCGTCGCACAGCGTCGCGAAATCCGCGCCCCGGCGCAGGCGGTCCAGCGCCCAGGCCTCGGTGTTGTCCAGCGCACGGAAGTAGTTCTGCAGTTCGCGCCGCCAGATCACCCAGGCGCGCGGCTGCGGATTTGTCTGTGGCGGCTCCGGCGGTCGCTGCTGATCGACGGCGGTCCACAACTCCGGCACGTTCCAGCGAAAGTCATGGCGCTGCACGGAGGGGTGAAAGCGCAGCCGCATGCCGGGCCAGGCTTCGGCGCTCAGCGCGGCGACGTCGGCTTCGCTGATGACCGGGTCGTCCGCGGCGTCGAACGCCAGCGTCAGCGCCCACTCCAGCACGGCCATCTCGGCCAGCACCGGCGTCTCGCGCCAGGGCGCGCTGGCGGCGAGAAAGTCACCCAGGCGCCGGCCGAACCAGCGGATGGAAAAGTGCGTCGACGGATGGGCGTCGATATAGGCGCGGCCCAGCCGCTCGAACAACGCGTCGCCGGCCAGCGTGTGCAGGGCGGGAAAGTCGGTCCGCAGCGCCTCCAGCAGGCGCAGCCGGTAAGCGTTTTCATAGACGGCCAGGCGTGCCGCGGCGCTGGGTCTGGCGGGGGCGATCTGCGCCAGCAGGGCGTCGTCCCCGTGCAGCACCTGCGCCTGGAACGCCTGCTGCAAGTCGCGCAGGCCGCGGCCGGTCATGCGGCGTCTTCGCGCGCCAGCACGCGGTTGCCGATGCGCCGCGCCTCGTCGAGTTCGGCGAGCAGCTCGGCCAGCGGCGGAATGTTGTCGTCGCGCTCGATCATGGTAGACACCGGCCCGAAGCGGCGCACCGCCGCCGCGTACAGCGCCCAGACTTCGTCGATGATGGGTTCGTCGTGCGTGTCGATGAGGTAATCGCCGTGATTCTGGTGGCCGGCCAGGTGAAACTGGCGCACGCGGCGCGGATCGATGCCGTCGAGGTAGGCCTGTGCGTCGAAGCCGTGGTTGAAGGCACTGACGTGGATATTGTTGATGTCCAGCAGAATCAGACAATCGGCGGCATCGGCCACGGCGCTTAAGAATTCCCATTCGCTGAGCTGCGAGGCACGGTAGGTCACGTAGCTGGAAACGTTCTCCAGCAGCAGTTGCCGGCCCAGCACGTCCTGCGCCTGCGCCACGCGCGCGGCGACGTGACGGATCGCCTCTTCCGTGTAGGGCAGAGGCATCAGATCGTGCAGATTGACGCCGTCCACGCCGGTCCAGCACAGATGATCGGACACCCAGGCGGCATCGATGCGCTGTGCCAGCGTTTTCACCTGGCGCAGATAATCGAAATCGAGCGGTTGGCCGCCGCCGATCGAAAGCGACACGCCGTGCAGGACCAGGGGATAGTGCTCGCGCACCCGCTCCAGGAAATACAGCGGCTTGCCGCCCGGTACCAGATAGTTCTCGGTCAGTGCCTCGAACCAGTCGACGCTTGGCCGTTGTTCGAGAATATCCAGATAATGGGCCGGACGCAGGCCGAGCCCATAACCCAGGTTCGGGCGCTGCTCGGCGGTGGTTTCATTCATAAGTCGCGTGCCCGCCGGCGCGAGGCAGGGCGCCGGCAAGACGCCCTGCCTCCGCGGCACAGCCGGTCTATTCGACGACGGTTCCGCCTTTCTCGTCGCAGTCGGCCTTGGTCGCGTGGATCCAACCCTGACCTTTGCAGTTGTTGTGCCCCTTGCACTGGTTGGTGGCGCTTGCGCACTCCGACGTGCCTTTGCAGGCGTTGATGCCGGCGCATTTCACCTGATCGGTCGCCGCGTTTTCGTCGGCGGCACTGACAATAGTGGCGGTGCTGAACAAGGCCGCTGCGGTGGCGGCCAACAGGACACCGGCGGTTTTGTGGTTGCTCATGGTTTTTCTCCTCAGGTGGTATTGATCGGGGCCGGAACACCCCCCGGTGCGCGTGTCGCCAGAACCGGCGCCGGGGTCTTCGCAGCCTGACTGCGCCATAAAAGGTTAGCTCAGGGCGCGGAAAATGCCAGACGGTGCGGGGTAATACCTGTCGACGCCGATACCGGACACAACCGGGACCGGCGGCGTCATGAAGGCGTGACTAATGAGAATCAATGGTCGCCGACCCGTTGTGGCTGACATTCTTCCGCGCCCCGGGCCATTTCTCATCGGTGTCAAGAACATGCCTTCGATCCATCCGGGCAGACCGTACACGCCATTATCGGCTTGCGCTTCGCTACGGAGCGATCTGCCTGCGGGCGGAGTTCGCCCCGGCAACGGACCTTCCAAGTCCAGGAACGCGCACGACAAGCGGGCAGAACCGGCGCGTCGATTCGCCCGACGCAATCGTCATAGAGCTTGGGCGCGGAAGCCCGGCATCTGCCATACTCCTGGAAAAATAACGCTACCGAGGTTGACATGGGCAAGCCAGCGCCGTTCAGGGAGACAGTCGCGCCTGAACGCGGATTGCCGCGCGTAGGTTACGTCACCATCGAGGACGTGCGCACTTGCCACGACTGGCCGAGAAACGAAATCGGTCACAGGGGCAATGCCTATACGCTGGCCGAGGTCCTGCGCGGGCAGCAGCTTCAGGTCGAGCACCCCGGCCCCATGCCGATGCCGGGCCGCGTGGCGCCGGCGGGCGCGAAGGCGCGCCTGCGCCTGTTCGGCACGAGGCAGCTTCTGCAGGTCCAGCCGGCGCTGCGAACTGTTGTTCGTGGGCGTCGACTGGGAAGGCAAGGGCGGCAATATCGCGCTGGATACGACCCATCGCCTGGCGCAAATGGGTGTGGACGCCCGCCTGACCATCCTGGGCACGCAACCGAAGGCGCGGCGTTCGCCGCCGGCGAATACCAGGGTCATCGACTACATCAATATCTTTGCCGAGCACGGACGCGCGCAGTACGAACGCCTGCTGGCGGCAGCGCACTTTCTTATTTTTCCCTCGCGCGTCGACACCTATGGAAACGTTCTGCCCGAGGGCAATGCGTTCGGTGTGCCCGCGCTGACCACGGACACCGCCGGGCTTCCCGAAGTAATCACAACGGTCATGTCTTTGCCGTCGGGGGCGACGACGAAGCCGGGCGCTGCGCCGACTGCATCGCGGAGCACATGGAAGACTTCGATCGCTACCTGGCGCTGGCTCACGCCTCATACAACGAATGCCGGGCCCGCCTCGCATGGGACGTGGTGGGACCGGCATTCGTGCGGATCGTCGAGGACGTGGTCCGCGCGCAGGGTCGCTGAGTCTTCGACGGTCTTCTTCAACAGGATTCAGCAGGATCGAGTTGCATATGTCTGAAAAGCGAAATGTGCTCATGATCGCGCTCGATGGCGCCGAGCCCCGCCTGATCGAACGGTGGAGCCGCCAAGGACTGCTGCCGAACGTCGCGAAGCTGCACGCCTCCGGCGCCTGGGCGCGGGTCACTGCGCCGCGCGGTTTCGGCGCCGGCGCGATGTGGCCGTCGGTGTACACCGGCATGAACATCGCGAACCATGGCCGTTACTATTTCGAACAGATCAGGTGCGGCACCTACCGGGTCGAACGTGTCAGCGACGAAGCGTCGGTAAGATCGGCGCCGGTGTGGAAACTGCTCAGCGATCGCGGCCTCCGGGTGTGCGTGGTTGACGGCGACCGCGCGCCGCTTGCGGAGGACCTGAACGGGTGCCAGATCGCCGACTGGACGTTGCACGATCCGCTCGCTGCCGTGCGCAGCCGGCCGCGCGCCTTCGCGGCGGAAGTCGTGGAGAAGTCCGGCGCCAACCCCATCGACGGCTGTGTGGATCTGTACACGGGAAGCGCCGCGAAGTACCTGGCGCTGCGTGACGCGCTGGTCAGCCGCGTGGCGCAGAAAACCGCGATGGCCTGTCATTATCGGCGCAAGCCCGATTGGGATTTCTTCATGGTCACGTACGGTGACCCGCACGACATCGGTCATATGTGCTGGCACCTGCACGATCCCTCGCACCCTCACTTCGAGCGGGAATGGGCGCGCGAACAGGGCGATCCCGTGCGGGATGTCTACCTGGCGCTGGATGCCGCGCTGGGAGAACTGCTGGGCAACGTCGACAGCGGCACCTTCGTGGTTCTGTTTGCCGGCCCGGGCATGGAACCGGATTGCACGGGCAATTTCATTCTCGGCCCGGTCCTGCAGCGCCTGCAGAACGGATCGGCGGCGGGCGCGCGGGGCGTCGAGCCCGGTTGAGCGCACTCTACAAGCGGCATCTGCCGTTCGCCCTGCGCCGCGGGCTGGAAGCTTACGTGGCTGGAAAGACCGCTAAGTCACGGGAGCTGGCGCGCAGCCGGAGCCGCTATTTTCAGATTCCGCACAACCAGAACAGCGGCGCTGTGCGGATGAACCTGGTGGGAAGGGAGCCGGATGGCCGGGTGCAGCCCGGCGCCGACTACGATGCCGGCTGCGAAGCGCTCGCGCAGGGCCTCATGGCGCTGGTCGACGCCCGCACCGGCAACCGCATCGTCAGGGAGGTTGTGAAGGTCAGCGATCATTTCCATGGACAGTACCTGGACCTGCTGCCTGACCTGCTCGTGGTCTGGGAGCGCCACGGACTGATGCTCCGAAAAGACGGGGCTCATCGAAAAGACCTACGGCGGTTCGCGCACCGGCGATCATTCCAACCGCTGCCTGTTGATGGTGCGCGGTCCCGGCGTACGCGCCGGTGAGATGACCCGGGCACCGGCGGTTGAATCGATCGCGCCGTCGGTGGCCGCCATGCTCGGGACCAGCCTGGAGCACGTCGACGGACGCTCCTTTCTCGACGAAATTGTCGGTTAGCAGACTGCTGATGGACGTTCATGCGGCAGGACCGGTGGAGAAAGCCGGCTCAAAATGCCCCTGCACCGCGTGTACGCCCCGCCCTGTCGCCGGTTTTCACCCTGTCCGGCACGTGCCTGAACGTTTTTCGACAGCCCGTCAGCGTCCGGGGCACGGCTTTTTCCGGCCGGCGCCGAATCCGGAATCGCCACGGACCGGAACGGGCGCGGCGTTGCGAGTGCACCGGAAACAGAATATTCGCTATTTATAACAATGTGTTACGCATGCAAGGGCGCTGTACCTGACGGACGGCCTGCAACACGCCCTAAAGTTTCGTGTCGAATTTGTCGAAAAAGAACACAAATCGACCCAGGACAGGAAAGGCCATGAAGCAGATTTTGACAACCGGGGATGTCGCCAAGTATTGCGGAGTCAATCTGCGGACGGTCATCCGTTGGATCGAGCGCGGGCACCTCAAGGCCTACAAGCTGCCCGGGCGCGGCGACAACCGCATCCAGATGGACGACTTCCTCTCGTTTCTCGATCAGAATCAGATGCCCGTGCCTGAGGCGCTGAAACACTCGGCGCCCAATGTGCTGGTGGTCGAAAAGAACGGCGTCCTCCGCAGCGCCATCGAAAGCGCGCTGGGCGATCAACAGGTGAATATCCGCTCGGTCAGCAACGGCTTCCAGGCCGGCGTGCTGGTCTCGTCGTTCAATCCCAATCTGATCGTCATCGACCTGGATTCCGTGCCGGAGGAAGCCGGCGAGATCATCGGCTACCTGCAAAGCACGCAGCAGACCGACAACACCCACACGCTGGTGCTGTCGTCGAAACTGGACCGGGACCGCACGCGCTTCATGAAGGCCGGCGCCGACGACGTGCTGGCGAAGCCGCTGGAGCCCGCCGACTTCGTCAAGGCCTACAAGCGCCTGTGCGGATAAAGTAACGTACTGCCTCTTTTTTCCGGAACCGCATTCAAAACCCGTCGCCTTTTGATTAGGATGGCGGGCGTGAGCCGTCATCCCTACGCCAGCCTGACCCCGGAACTGATCCTCCAGGCGCTGGAATCCGCCGGCTTTGCGTGCGACGGCCGGCTGCTGGCACTCAACAGTTACGAAAACCGCGTCTATCAGATCGGCGTGGAAGACAAGCGGCCGGTCGTCGCAAAATTCTATCGCCCCGAGCGCTGGTCGCGGGAGGCGATCCTGGAGGAACACGACTTCGCCCGCGCGCTGGCTGCGCAGGAGATACCGGTGGTGGCACCGCTGGCCGACGACCGTGGCGACACGCTGCTCGAGCACGGCGGCTTCCGGTTTGCCGTGTACCCGCGCAGCGGCGGCCGCTGGCCCGAGCTGGACGCGCCCGGCGCGCGCGCGCAGATCGGCCGCATGCTGGGTAGAATGCACGCCGTCGGGGCGACGTCGCGCTTTGCGCACCGCGGCACGCTCGATGTCGAAACCCTGGGCGATGCCTCGCGCGCGTTTGTGCTGGAAAACGGTTGGGTCGCGGATTATCTGGTCCCGGCCTACGAATCCCTGACCGCCGACCTGCTGGCCGGTGTCCGGGACCGCTTCGCGCAGGTCGGCAACATGACCGGCATTCGCCTGCACGGCGACTGCCACCCCGGCAACATTCTGTGGACCGACGACGGCCCGCACTTCGTCGACCTGGACGACTGCCGCACGGGACCCGCCATCCAGGACCTGTGGATGCTGTTGTCCGGCGAATTCGACGAACGCCGCCGGCAGCTCGACGAGCTGCTGGACGGCTACGAGACCTTCACCGACTTCGACTACCGGGAACTGCATCTGATCGAGGCGCTGCGCACACTGCGCATCATGCACTACACCGCGTGGATCGCACGGCGCTGGGACGATCCGGCGTTCCCGCTCGCGTTCCCCTGGTTCGACTCGCCGCGTTTCTGGGAGGAACACATCCTGAGTCTGCGCGAACAGGCGGCGGCGCTGGAACAGGAACAGTGCCAGTAGATGCCATGCTCGATTACACCGAATACACCAAACTGCTGATCGGCCTGCTGGCCATCGTCAATCCCCTGGGAGCGGTGCCGATCTTCGTCGTCCTGACGTCCGAGGCCACGCAGGCCGAGCGCAAGAAGATCATCCGCGTGGCGCTGCTGGCGGTGGCGATCATTCTGCTGATGGCGCTTTATTTCGGTCAGGCGATCCTGGATTTCTTCGGCATCACGATCAGCTCGTTCCGGGTCGGCGGCGGCATTCTGATTCTGCTGATGGCCATCGCCATGCTGCAGGCGAAGGTCAGCCCCGCCGCGCACACGGAGGAGGAACTGGAAGCCGGCGAATCGGTGGCCGTGGTGCCGCTGGCGATTCCCCTCCTCGCGGGCCCGGGCGCGATCAGCACGGTGATCCTCTATGCCCATCGCGGGCACGGCACGCTGCACTACGCGCTGGCCAGCCTGGACATCCTGCTCGTCGTGCTGACGCTGGGTCTGGTCTTTCTGCTGGTACCCTGGATCACGCGCTACGTGAGCCAGACCGGCATCAACATCTTCACGCGCATCATGGGCCTGATACTGGCGGCGATCGCGGTCGAGTTCATCGCCAACGGCCTCAAAGGCCTGTTCCCGGCGCTGGCGCCGTAGGGAAACCGGACCATGGCCCGCAAGCTCACGCCGTTCCATCTCGCCATACAGGTCAGGGACATCGCCGAGGCGCGCGCGTTTTACGGCGGGCTGCTCGGTTGTGCCGAAGGCCGCAGCGCCGAGCGCTGGGTCGACTTCGATCTCTACGGCCACCAGCTCGTCTGCCATGAAAATCCCGGGCTGGGAAGGGCCAGTCTCCATACCAATCCGGTCGACGGTCACGCCGTGCCGGTACCGCATTTCGGCGTGGTGCTGGCGATGGACCGGTGGCGCGACCTGGCGGACCGCCTGCAACGGCAGGGCGTAACCTTCGTGATCGAACCTTACGTGCGCTTCAAGGGACAGCCGGGTGAACAGGCGACGATGTTCTTCCTCGACCCCACCGGCAATGCGCTCGAGTTCAAGGCCTTCGCCGACATCGAATCCCAATTGTTCGCCACCTGATCCCCCGCTCATACCGGATCATAGGCACATGATATATATGCTTGCCAGTATATACGATTTGGCCTATATATTGCCCGTGGAAATCGAACCCGAAAACCTGTCCAAGGCGATGGCCGACCGGCCCGGCAGGGTCTGCTGCACCTGAATCCACCCCACGCATTGAAGGAATCCGACCATGGCACGCATGCACCTGCACATCGCAGTCGACGACCTGGCACAGAACATCGACTTCTATTCGACGCTGTTCGGCACGCCGCCGAGCGTGGTCAGGGACGACTACGCGAAATGGATGCTGGACGATCCGCGCGTCAACTTCGCGATCTCCACACGCGGACGGAAGATCGGGCTCGACCACGTCGGCATCCAGACCGACACCGCAGAAGAACTGGCGGTCATCGAACAGCGGCTGCGCGCGGCCGGCGTGGCCGCCACCGAACAGAAAGGCGCGACCTGCTGTTATGCCGTATCGGACAAGTACTGGACGATCGATCCGCAGGGCATCGCCTGGGAAAGTTTTCACTCGCTGGGTTCCGCGCCGACCTTCAGCGGCGGCGAGCCGGCCGCGGAGGACACCGGTCGCAGTTGTTGCGTGCCGGGCGTCGCCCCCGCTTGCTGCTAACCCCATGAACCTACTGTTTCTCTGTGCCGGCAATTCCCGCCGGTCACAGATGGCCGAAGGCTGGGCCCGCACGCGCGTCGTCGAGCTTCTCCAACGCGTGCAAATCGGGCAGACGACATGACCGCACAGTGCGAAGTGACCGCCAAACGGGCATCCGGCGCGAATTTGGGATTTTTCGAGCGGTATCTCACCCTCTGGGTGTTTTCCTGCATCGTCGTCGGCGTCGTGTTCGGTCACGCCGTCCCGGCGCCCTTTCAGGCCATCGGGCACCTGGAAATCGCCCAGGTCAACCTGCCGGTCGCGGCGCTGATCTGGCTGATGATCGTGCCGATGCTGCTGAAAATCGATTTCGCCGCGCTGCATCACGTACGGGAGCACTGGAAAGGCATCGGCGTCACCCTGTTCGTGAACTGGGCGGTCAAACCCTTTTCCATGGCGCTGCTCGGGTGGCTGTTCATTCGCGGCTTCTTCGCGCGCTGGCTGCCGCCCGACCAGATCGACAGCTATATCGCCGGGCTGATCCTGCTGGCCGCGGCACCCTGCACCGCCATGGTGTTCGTCTGGAGCCACCTGACCGACGGCGAACCCCACTTCACACTGACCCAGGTGGCGCTGAACGACACGATCATGGTCTTCGCCTTCGCGCCGATCGTCGGTCTGCTGCTGGGTTTGTCATCGATCGTCGTGCCCTGGGACACGCTGTTCCTGTCCGTACTGCTTTACATCGTCATCCCGGTGTTGTTCGCGCAAGGCTGGCGGCGCCGGTTGCTCGCCCATCCCGAAGGGGTCGCGCGCCTCGCTCGCACCATCAAGCGGCTGCACCCCGTTTCGCTGGGCGCACTGCTCGCGACCCTGGTGTTGCTGTTCGGCTTTCAGGGCAAGCAGATTCTGGCGCAGCCGCTGATCATCCTGCTGCTCGCCGTGCCGATCCTGATACAGGTCTATTTCAATGCCGGTCTGGCGTACCTGCTCAACCGCCGATTGCGCGTTGCGCACAGCGTGGCCGCGCCCTCGGCGCTGATCGGCGCCAGCAACTTCTTCGAGTTGGCGGTCGCCGCGGCCATCAGCCTGTTCGGCTTCGACTCGGGCGCGGCGTTGGCCACTGTCGTCGGCGTGCTGGTCGAGGTTCCGGTCATGCTGTCGGTGGTGCACGTCGTCAATGCAACGCGCGAGTGGTACGGCCGGCCCGCCGCCTGAGCGGCGGGCCGGCCGTACCGCGTCGTCACTTCACGGTAATGGTCAACTGCGCCGAGTCGCGCAGATTCTGACGATCGGTCACCGTCAGCACGACGGTATAGATACCCGCCTTTGAATAGGTATGCGCACGGTTTGCACCGAAGCGCACCGGCGACCCGTCACCAAAGTCCCAGCGGTACGTGAGCGTTCCGCCATCGGGATCGTACGAGCCCTTGGCGCTGAATCTCACCTTCAGCGGGGCCTTGCCGCTGGTAACGCTGGCACCGGCGACCGCCACCGGCGCCATGCCCGGCGGCAGGGTCGTCTGCCCGGTCGTCAGCAGAAAGCCGTGGGGCTGTCCGTGCAACAGCCCGGTGCCGACGATGTCGCCGCTGTCACTGATGGCGGTTGCGGCGGTGAGCAGCCAGCCGGGCCCGGCCGGCAACTGCGAATTCAGATCCGTCATCACCCCGTTTTCCCACATGAATGCATGATACTGGGTCGGATCGCTGACACTGGTCAACTGGGTGACCATCCACGCCGAGCCGACGACCTGGTTCATTTCATTGATGTCCGCTGCGAAACTGCTCAGACCCTTGTTCAGCGTACCCAGGTCCTGAAAACTCGATGCGTTCAGGTCATAGAGATAGGCGTGCGCGTAGGTGCCGGTGCTCGAGTTGTTGCCGGTCGCGCCGACGATTCGGTTCTGGTTGTTGATCGCCGCGGCATAACCACCATAGGGGATCGGCAGAAAAGCGACGCCGGGGATCGTCGGCCCGACCAGAATGCTGCTGGAACCGACCAGGCCCGAGCGCTGCTTCCTGCCGACGGCATAACCGGCACTGTTGATGGAGCGGAGCTGGTAGAGGTCTGCATAGACACCCTGTTGCCTGCCCCGTGCGTACACCGTTGCAATGCCGAAGTTCTTCCACGTATTGTCCGAACGTATGGCGGGATCGAGCGGCAGCGGACTGGAACGATACGGATTGTCGAGCACCTTGTAGCCCGAGATCACGCCGGCCGCGTTGATGCCATAGGCCCCGTAACCGTCCCAGGCGTGCAGCGCATCGTCGTAAAGATAGGCGCCGCTCGCGGTGTTGCCGACGATCTGGTCGCTGTCGTTGACGGCGTTGGCGTTCACCGTGCCAGGAATATCCTCCAGCCCGTTTGACGCGGTCCAGCGGAAGCCCGTGCTTCCTGTCCCCGTGGTGTGGGCGCCGACCACCGTGCCCTGGATGTTGATATCGGTCGGCGCCAGGTCGGGACCGAGATCGACAATCGTGTAAGGCGACGCGCTGACCGGCGTGGCAGTGATCGGGCCCGTCATCAGGGCGAGCAGCAAGAGCCTCCCGCGAAACGCCGGGGTGCACGACAATGCCTGCAACTTGATCATGATGACTACCTCGTTGAAATCCGAACGACCGGGCATAGGCCCACCTGCGCCCTGCCCGGCTGACGAAATCGCGGCTCCGTCCCGCGCGGTCGGACGAGGCAGCGTTCGCGGCCTCGACGCCGCGGGACTGTACCGGTGCGGCCGGGCCGATACTGGGATATGTTTCCCAACTTGCAGCTTTCCTGACGCAGAGAGCAAGCGCCGGGCCAACCCGGCAAATTCACGATAACAAATTGTAACAATGAGAGTTTTTTATGAAGAGACGAATCCCGGCGGCGTAGCCTTCGTCTTTGCGCGGCGACGGCGACCGCTGGCAGCACCGCCAGGTGATTGATTTTGGGCAGAATGCGCCGTACCTGCCTGACGACATGACGGATTTGGCATGGGCGGGAGTTGGTCGGTTATCCTGCCGGGTTCAGCCAGACATGCCGAATATCGGTTGCAGCGGGCGTTCGGTGCGGTTGGTGTTAATCTGCTTGATTCAAGAGGTTAGGCGAGGCTGCCATCAAGAGGCGGCATTCGGTGGTGTACGGCTAACGTACCGAGTGATACAGGGATTAACTGCCGAAGACTGTTGTCTTATTGATAAGTTTGGTGGCCAGGGACGGAATTGAACCGCCGACACGGGGATTTTCAGTGCGCAGGTCGGATGCTTCAGGCCCATTTCCTTCTGGAGTTTCTTGGTGCATCGGATCAGTTGCATTGTTTTCCTAAACAGCATCCAGATACAGGCTTCGCCGCCCCCATTCGATCGATCAAATCGGACACAAATATCGAAATCACGTCACAGATATCGAAGAACACTCCGAAACTGGCTGAGACATCGAAAACCATTTTCTTGGACATTTGCCAGCGTGCTGTCGCCCTCAGCGCGCCAGCAACGATGTACTAAACAGGCTCAGGCAAGCGCCGCAAACTCTTCTTTGGCGCACGGAGAAAAATTAGCCGGCCATGGACTGACCAATTTACAGAGCACGCGATACTGAATAGGGGCGTCGCTGTTAATTTGTTCCACCGCCACTCTTACCTGATCGGGTGCTGTACTCTTGATTAGTTGTGTGAATTCTACTGAATAGTACCGAGGCGCATATCCGACAAGTGTGATCGGATCACTCGTGCGCATCAACAGCGCCATACTGTCATGGGGATTCTGCAAATCCTGCAACAGATACAACCGCTCCCCGGGACTCAAGACGCGCACTCGTTCCTGGTTCTCTAAAGGCAAATGACGAAGACCGCGACAGAAGAAATACACCTCATAGTTCTTACCCTCGGTTGGTTCAGGGCAAGGGAACAGTTCTAGAGAGTCCGTAGCACGCAACCCACCTGTCCGGGAAAGTTCTTCCAGCGCATCATGTTGAGCTTCAGAAAGACCGAGCCAATTAAGGTAGTCGCGGTATTCCGGGCGGTTCTTTGCCAGAACACGGTTTGCGAAGATCGGAAAGAGCTCCTCGGACTTGTACGCCTTGTGCAAATCCTGCATACGGCCGAACGGACGGAAATCGGACATCGCTTCAGCGCCACGCGTGTAAACAAAGCGATAAAGCCCATTTTCACGCGTAAGCCGGCCCACCGGCGCCCAGCGCCGACTTTTCGCATCCTGCCACGCGATAAAGAGTGCTTTCATACCACTCACTTTACACTAGATCGGGTTTGAAGAATCCTTTCGGCATTAATTTCCATCATCCTGAGTGCGAACGCTCGTGCAGGCTGTGAAATTTCCGTATCCGGTATCTCCGCCAGAATTGCCCTGAAACACTCCGCGCCGATTGCCGCCAGCCGACCCAGCCAATAGTCTGCCGCTTCAGGGCGGATTTTAGCCGCCTCTTGGAACGCTTCCAAGGTCTTCAGTGGCTTCTGGCTGGACGGTGTCGCAAAAAATGCGGACCTGGCCCGATGCACATAGGCCTCCACGCTTCGTCCTCTGTCCGTAGTCGTCAGCCGCTCGGTGCGAGCCTGGTCAGTCTCGTTTCGCCCCAGGCTTGAGGCATGGTCAAACGTCGGGGTAAAAAAAATGCCTTTACCGGGCACAGCGATCATCCCCCAGTTCTCGTGGTGACGATCCTGATTACTCACCAGCGCGTCGAGCATCAGATAGCCCGCCGTGACACCAGCCGCATCCCTTATCACCGCCGGAGCTTTCCATTCCAACGGGAGGTTGACAAACCGTCCGGAGACCACCGCCATTACGACCCTAACAGTATGCTGGCGCGCCTGGAATCGGTTCTCATCGTCATAGTCAGCCATGATTCTTGCAAGCAATTCATTACCCAATATCAGCCTGGACCCTTCCGGCACAAAGCTGGGAGAAATAACGCCTCTTCGACCTTTCCAGCCCGCCAGATCATATTCTGCGTGTGGTAGCGCCAATGCACGGCAGATTTCGCAGCATACTTTTTCGGCCCAATTTTCGCCGGTACCCGGCCTACCCACCTTGAACAAGATCTTCTGCCCGTTCTCGTTCCGAAACCAGAATTTGGTCTTTGTGCCCAGTTGTTCCAGCTGAGCAGGCACATCATCTGCAAGTTCAATGATTCGGTATGTCATCTCTAGCTTATCGCAGAGCCCAAATGTGGCCCCACGCCGTTTAGGTACGGGCGAATTCGACACCGATCCGGCCCCAAGACTCGCACTATGCAGAACGATCCTTCAGTAGGTCCACTCTTCGTGCGCCAACGGAGCCCGATTCAGCTCATCCCGACAAAGACGCCATGATGGTAGGAGCGTATCCATGAGTGCACGGAATCGATCGTTGTGGCGGCGTTCGATCAGGTGAACCATCTCGTGGACCAGGACGTATTCGAGGCACATCACTGGTTTCTTGGCTAGCTCAAGGTTCAGCCAGATGCGTCGCGCCCCACTATTGCAGCTGCCCCAACGCGTTTTCATTTTCCTGATGCGAACTTCTCCGACGGCCACGTCGGCTTTCGGCTGCCATTTGGACAACAGCGGTGCCACCTGTGCGCGCAGTTGCTCTCGATACCATCGCTGAAGTACGGCCTCACGCGTGATCGCATCGGTATTTGATCGGATACGCAACTCCATGGTCGTGTTGTTGAGCAGAAATACACCCGACGGACCGTCGTGCTCGACAACATTGAGCCGGTAACGACAACCCTGAAAACAGTGGCTTTCACCCGTCACCATTTCCCGCTCAGACTGGCGGTCCTGCTGTTCGAATTCAGCCTGTTGCCGCCGAATCCAGCCCAAGCGAGACACCACCGCCAATCGCACCGCATCATCATCCAGACGCAACGGCACGGCCACCCGCACCCGACCACAGGGTGGGTAAACACCCACGTGCAGGTTCTTGATGTCCTTGCGGACAATCTCGATGGGAACACCGCCCACGTGGATATGATGTCGTTCAGTAGTCACGTTGCGCCTTCACGATCTCGAAAATGGTATCTACAAGCGGATCGTCGCCAAGCACCGACTTGATGGCATTGCGAACTTCACGTTCCTTGAATTTGTTCCCGCGCCAGCCGGCCTTCTTCACCTCCCGGATGGCATCGTCCAGGGCGAGTGCCGCCCTTTGGGTTGCATCCGCGCCGCTATCTGCCAGATTACACTTGCCATAGATGATCTCGTCCAGTCCTTCGACAGCCATAAGATTATCGTACATGGCCCTGCGGGCAGGGCTGTTGATCGGTATCGGATAATTCTGCGTATCCGGCCGGCTTACCTGCTTGGTCAGGTCAACCATCTTCGCAAGATAAGCCTTGTAGTCCAGCGCCTCCTGCTTGCGCTGACGTATCAGCGCGTCCAGCAGTTCCGACATCCGTTCATAGTATTTCGGATTAACGGCCATTTCGTCGATGATCAGCCGGCGCACGTTGTTCTCGATGGTCTCGGCCATAGCCTCCTGATTCTTGCGGAGACCCTCGGGCAATGCATCGACCGCCGCCTCGCCGCGCTCGACAATCAGTTGCACCAGCGTCAGATCATCGAAGGCCGAGAGCTTCTCACTCTCCTCGGCTCGTATATAGGCATCCAGCAGGTGCCGCATGGCCGGTTCGAACATCTTCATGTCCACATAGTCGCCGCTGGCGAGCTTGACCTCTTCGCGCACCTTTTCGTAATGGCCCACTTCCGCCTCGATTGCCCGTGCCTCGGCCTCGCTGTAGCCAGCATTCGTCATCTCGTTGGCCAGGTTCGCATAGGCGCGCAGAAAAGCCGCCACCAGCTTGTACAGGGCCACGCGCCTGGGTTCGTTGTCCTTCAACTGCTCGGCGTTGCCGCTCTCGGCGGCGCAGAAGTAGCGCAGGTAGTCCGCGGTATCGCGCGGTGGCGACACGGCTTCGCACAGCGCCTTGACTGCCTCGCGCATCTCTTCCAGCCGCGCGCGCCCCTGCTCCAGCCGGTCCTTGAGCAGCCCGGCCACGTCCTCCTGGTCGTAGCCGGCAAAGGCGTCGCCGGTGTAGTCCTTGACGGCACCTTCCAGCGAGCGGAACAGGTCCTTGTAGTCAATGATGTAGCCGTACTCCTTGTCCTCGCCGTCAAGGCGGTTGACGCGACAGATGGCCTGAAACAGGCCGTGGTCCTGCATCTGCTTGTCGATGTAGAGGCAGGTCGCGGGTGGGGCGTCGAAACCGGTGAGCAGCTTGTCCACCACGATCAGCAGTTTCATCTGCCCTGGCTGTTCGATAAAGCGCTTCTTCACTTCCTGTTCGAACTGCTCCACCTTGTACATCGCGCTGTCTTCCGGCTCGTTGAAATGCGCCGCCAGCATCGTGCGGTAGATCTTGTACTGGCGCAGCTTCTCGGTCAGTCCCTCGCCGCTCTCCTCACCCTTGATGTCAGCGGGCGAGGGTTTGTAGGAGGTGACGATGGCGCATTTACCCGCCAGGTCGGTCTGCTGGAATATCTCGAAAAACCGGCAGGCGGCGTAGATGCTGCCGGAGACAAGCATGGCGTTGCCGTGGCCGCTCTTGAGCCGGTCGCGCGTCTCCATGTCCACCAGGATGTCGGCGATGATCTTCGAAAGCCGATCGCGGGCGGACAGCACCTTCTGCATGGTCCCCCAGCGCTGCTTGAGCTGCGCCTTGGCCAGGTCGGACAGACCACGGGTCTTGAGTTCGAACCATTGATCGACCTTCGCCTGCGAGGTGATGCTCTGGTCGATGTCGCGCGCCTCGTAGCGCAGGTCCAGCACCACGCCGTCGCGCACCGCCTCGTCGTATTTATAGGTGTGGATGTACGGCCCGAAGGTCTCGATGGAGCGGCGCTTGTCGCTCTTAAGTAGTGGCGTGCCGGTGAAGCCGATCAGCATCGCATTCGGCAACAGCGCCTTCATGGCCTCGTGCAGCTTGCCCGACTGGGCACGGTGGCACTCGTCCACGAACACGTAGATGTCACCCTTGGCGGCGATGCCGCCGGCCAGGCTCTGCTTGATGTCCTCGATGTAGGTATCCAGGTCCTTGTCGCTCAACACCTCGCCCGCGCCGAACTTGTGAATCAGCGAGCAGACCAGCCACTCTTCGCTGGCATTCAACACCCGCACCAGGTCGGCGCCGCTGCGAGTGCGGTAAATGGCCTCGTCCACGCCCTTGAACACCTTTTCGATCTGCTCGTCCAGTTCCGTGCGGTCGGTGATGATCAGCACCCGGCTATTCGTCACGTGCTCCCGTATCCACTTGGCAAGCCACACCATGATGAGCGACTTGCCGCTGCCCTGGGTGTGCCAGAGGATGCCGCCCTCGCGGCGCCGCACGCGTGCCTGCGCGGCCCGCACGCCGAAGTACTGGTTGTGGCGACAGGTCTTCTTGATGCCGGCGTCGAAAACGATGAAGTCGTGGACGATCTCCAGCAGTCGCGCCTTGTCGCAGAGCTGGAAAAGCTCGCGCAACAGCGGATTGTCGCCCGCGTCAGGGTGGGCGTCAGCCTCCTTCCAGCGCAGCCAGTATTTCTCCGGCGTCTCGATCAGCCCATAGCGCAGTCCCTCGGTGCCGTTGCCGGCCATCACGAGCTGCACCGTGGTGTAGAAGGGCCGAATGAATTCCTTCTTCTGGCTGTCCAGGTTCTGGCGGATGCCCTCGGTCACCGACACGGTGGAGCGCTTCAGTTCAAGTACGCCGAGCGCAATCCCATTCACATAGACGACGATGTCCGGCCGCTTGGTATTGATGCCGTAGACCCTGACCTCCTCGGCAATGGCGAAGTCGTTGGTCTCGGGGTTTTTCCAGTCGATCAGCCAGACGGTGACATGCTGTTCGCCGACTTCCGGCTTCACCTTCACGCCGTAGCGCAGCAGGCCATACACCTCGCGATTGGCATCGTACAGCGTCTTGCTGCCGCCCAGCGCCACCACCTTGCCCAGCTCGAACAGCGCCTTCTGGATGATCTTGTGGCTGTAGCCCTGGCGTTTGAGCCACCCGGTAAGCAGTTCTTGCTCGATGTTGCTGTTGCCGTCGCGGTCCCGCCAGTGGCCGAGATAGGTATAGCCGAGCGCGTCCTGGAAGAACGCGACCACGCTCTTCTGTGTCAGGATTTCACGCTGGCCCACCCTCGACATCAGTCGGTATCCTTCTTTGAGGTGGATTCATACTCCTGAGCCAATAGATGCATGACTAATCGCACCATCAGCTCCTTGGCCTTGGGGTCGCTCTCGGCAATTAGCAGTGTCAGCGCTGTGAGGCCGTTTTCGTCCAGCGCCAGATGCATCCCTTCCTGGCGCAGGTATAGCAAGAACAGAAACGCCCCCGAGCGTTTGTTCCCGTCCGAGAATGGATGGTTCTTGATGACGAAATAGAGCAGATGCGCGGCGCGCTCCTCGCGGGTCATATACAGCGGCTCGCCAAACATGGTCTGCTCAATGTCGCCAAGGATCGCCGCCAATCCGTCGCCTCTATCGCGGGCGAAGAGCCCACTGGCTTGACCTCGGTTCCGCAACTCCTCGGCCAACGCGTCCAGTGCCCGCCGCGCCTCCCCGAACGCCAGCACGCCGCGGGCGGGTCGCGCGCCGGCGGGAACGCCAAGCTTGCCCTCGTCGTAATCCAGCAACAGCCGCCAGGTCTTGGCATAGCCCAGGATCAGCCCCACCACCTCACGGCCAATGTCCGAGACCAGTTGTTGGCGCACTAATGTCTTGCCCAGCAGATCCACCGCCTGCTCGAGCTCGGCCAGCCCCTGCTGGGCCAGTCGGTGCTCGTTGAGGGAGTAGCCCTGAGTCAGGTGCTCACGCAACACACGGGTAGCCCATTGTCGGAAGCGGACCCCGCACTGGGACTTGACCCGGTAGCCCACCGAGATGATGACGTCCAGGTTGTAATGTTCTATCTCACGTGTGACCTTGCGACGCCCCTCCTGCCGAACCATCCGGAAATTCCGGATAGTTCCCTCAGGATCCAGCTCCGCCTCTGCATAGACGTTGCCGATGTGCTCGTTGATGGTCCGCACATCTTTGTCGAAAAGCCCAGCCATCTGCTTCTGGCTGAGCCAAACTGTCTCACCCTCTAACCGAACCTCAACATGCTGGGACTCGGCTTCGAAGATAACGATGTCACTCATGTGCCCTCCTGGCATGACTTCTGGCTGTCGGCCCAGTTGTCGTCATCGGGCCGACGAATCACTGTGTGTGCTCACCGAAAAGCGCCTGGCACTGTTCAATTGCTTCGGCTATTCGGTCATCCGAAAAGATCTCGCGAGACAATTTCGCCTTCCATTCCTGGTCGCCGGCAATCACTTCCTTTACCGAGCCAACAGCGACAACCAAGCCCTGATCCCGCAGTTCCTTGGCTGCCATATCTACCGTGGCAAGCAGTTCCAATTCATCGTTCGATTTGTACCGAAATTGCTCCAGCCAATGTCCAGCGTCGGCCCCGTACCACTTCTCGAAATAGGTGATGGCTTGCCCGATATCGCGCCCGGCAATAAACCCGCGAAATCTCCCCCTCGTTTGCTCCTTGATATAGCCGTGGTTGATGGCAATCTTCTCCGCGCCGCCGTACCTGGTCTTGGGGTTATAAGGACCGGCGGCCTTTTTGAGGTAACCCTCAGCCGCTTTCTCATGATAGCGATGGAGCAGATAAGACAGCTTCGTGTAGCGCTTGCGGCCGAGCGGGTATTCGTCACTGCCAAACTGTTTCGCGAGCATCGAGATCACTACCGCCTCGTTGAAGGCCGGACTGTGAGGTTTGGCTGGTTGCGATTGCGGGACGTCCTGATAGACAGCGATTTCCGGATCGACCAGCCGGATACGACCAGTCAGCAACTGCTGCATCATGCCCTGCTTGATGGCTCGGGTCTTGTCGCGGCGGGCTTCGAGGGCCGCGATCTCGGCGTCCATGTCGGAGACGACGGTGGCGATGGCGGTTTGTTCTCCGATGAGCGGCACCCGCAGGCTAACCTGAGCCAAAGCGGTTGCGCTGATGTGCACCACCGCGTCGCCTTGCCCAAGGCTGGCTTTTTGCCTATTCACTTCCGCTGTGTTCAAGGCATAGCCGAGGAAGAGAGAATCGACCCCGCGTGGCCGCAGGATGACGATATCACCACCCGCGTAGGCTACTATGTCGTGCAAAAAGGCAACACACTTGCCTATTTCCTCCTTCGTCTCGCCCGATCCAGCAAACAGCAAGTCTCCCTTTTCCAGATGTGTTGCGGTTGCCGCGACCTCAGCCGAAATCCAAGAGCTGAAGGCGCGGATGTAGTTATTGTGAGTGGTGTAGATCTCGCCGTATCTCACGCAGGCGAAGGGGCCACTCTGCGCCTGTTCGCGTGTCACTCCGCCGCCTTTTAGGAAAGAACCAATATCCCCTAACCGCTTCGTTTCCCACTTGCCGCTGAAGCGGGGGAGGCGGGTTTTGCCGACGAGAAGTTGCTGCATGGCAGCCTGTTTGATGGCGCGCTTTTTGGCGATGAGTGCCTCCAGCGCTCCGAGCAGGCCATCCACATCCGACAAGGCCTCGGCGATGGCGCGTTGTTCCACAGGTGCAGGGAAAGGTATTGAGATACTAAAGAACCGGTATTTAGCGATATTTTTCATGCTGCCACTTGTACCAGTAGCAGCTGACTGGAGCATCGACTTAAAGGGTGCGTGACTAAGCAGATAACTCAACCATTTCACACTAGTCTTACTGCCTGCATACAGATGAGTCATCCACAAGCGATCGGGCAAGTAGAGATCTAGGTAATCCCTATCAACATAACCGCACTCGCCGACCAATTGTGGCGTATTCATTCGGCTTACGATGATCGTATCCTTGCGGGGATTCAGTTTCGCTCGCCGAATGTCTTTTGGCGCAATTCTCTTTGATTCGTGCGGAAGGAAGTTTCCGCCTGAAACAGCTGAGGTCTTTAGAATTGCCTGCTCAAGGGCATATACCTGTAATTCTTCATCAACGGAGTTCACGCTTACACCGGAGTCGAGCCGGTCAATTTCATCGGCAAGAGAACGGACGCCCCAATCCTCCGGAATCACCCCCGCCTCAGTTCGCTTGTGACCCGGCGGCACATCGTGCGCCTCGGCCTTTGCCAAGTAGCCGGGCGATGCCTCCCTGACTTGCATCGCTTCCGTGCTCATGCCCAGACCAACCCCATCTTCTTGAGGTGCGCCTCGACCTTGCTGCTATACGTATCCACATCGCGCACCAGTTGCGGCAACGGTTTGGCATAGCGTTCTTCCAGTTCCTTGACGCGGGCGGCGAGGTGTTGGGTGAGGCGCTGCACCTCGCCGTCGATGGCAGTCTGGATAGCACCGAACCATTTGTCGTCCACCACCAGGGTCTTGACCTCAGCTTCGCTGAGTTTGGCGTAGTGCTTGAGCACTTTTTCGTCCAGCGCCGCCTGGGCGTCCTTGACCGCCCTGCTCGCTTCACTCTCGGCCTCGATCAGGTCGAGACAGCGTTCGAGGGCGTAGCGTTCGTCGGCAAATTCGTCTTGTTCTTTCTGGATTCCGGCTTTCGCCGGAATGACGGCTTTGATCTCACTGAGGCGTGCCTTCACCGCAGCCTTGGTGACCTTGCCCTTGTCGTTGGTGGCGTCAGAGAGCAGCCCTTCCTCACCGCTATGCTCGTCGACGAATTCCTCCAGTTCGCGCGCAGCGGTTTCCTGCTTCCTCTGCAGTTCATCGATCGCGGCCTGTTCCTTGGCGAAGTAGCGCGCGACAATCAGGGCCGGTGGGATGAGGTCCATCTTGTATTTCTTGCGCTTGATGGTGAGATCCGGCGTTTCCTTGATCTTCTTTTCCTTGTCCTCGATGATGCCGCGCGGTTTGGCGGCCTCAAGCCAGCCGTCGGCGGCGATGAGATAGACATCGTCCTGCATGGTGTCGAACCAGTAGTCCATCAGGCGCTGGTAGACGTCGTAGCGGCTCAGCAGCGGCAGGTCGGCAAAGCGTGTGAGCAGGTCTTCTGACAGCCGATGGATGATTTGCCTGGGCAGGTCGTTGATCTTGAGCGCCTTGAGTCGCGCCTCGTGCGCCTTGCGCCATTGTTTGAAGACACCCTTGACCCTGTCGGCATAGGTTTGGAATTCATCGTTGGCGAGGATGGCGGTCTTGACCTGCTGAGTTTCGATTCTCGGGTTGCTGTAGCCGCCGCGGTTGGCCCGCTTGAACAGCGCCTTACGCAAGGACGGGTAGACGGTCCAATAGCGTTCAAGGGCGTCGATATCGCGGTTGGGGATACCACCGTTCAGGTGCGCATCGAGGTCGTGCAGGTCCTCCGGCTCGCTGGAATCGATGTAGCGCGGGATATTGAGGTTGTAGTCGTTGGCCTTGGAGGCAATCTCACTCACCGGTACCAGGCGCGAGTAGCGCGGCAGTTCGAGCTGGCGCCTGAACACGTCGACGATCTTGTGGATGTCCTGGGCGCGCAGGCGATTCTTGTTGCCGTCCTTGATGAAGCCTTTGGAGGCATCGACCATGAAGATGCCGCCCGTTTTCCGATCCAGGCGGGCCTGGGCGTGCTCCTTGTCGATGACCAGGATGCAGGCCGGGATGCCGGTGCCGTAGAACAGGTTCGCGGGCAGGCCGATGATGCCCTTGATGAGGCCGCGTTGAATCAGGTTGCGGCGGATGTCGGCCTCCTTGTGGCCGCGAAACAGCACGCCGTGGGGCAGGATGATGGCGCCCTTGCCGGTGCTCTTGAGCGACTTGATGAGGTGCAGCAGGAAAGCGTAGTCACCGTTCTTGGCGGGCGGGATGCCGTATTCGAAGCGGCCGAATTCGTCGTTTTCCGGGTGCAGGCCGTTGGACCAGGCCTTGGCGGAGAACGGCGGATTGGCCACGGCAAAATCGAAGGTCCTGAGGCTGTCGTCCCTGTTCTTGAAATGCGGCGCGGCCAGGGTATTACCGCGCCACAGCTCGGCGGTGGGATGGCCGTGCAGAATCATATTCATGCGCGCCAGGGCCCAGGTGGCGACGTCCATCTCCTGGCCGTAGATGGCGAGCTTGCCGGTGGCAGCCTCGTCGGCGGCCTTGATGAGCAGCGAGCCCGAGCCGCAGGTGGGGTCGTAGACGGTGGGCTCTTTCAGCTCGCCCGCGCGCTCCATGCCGATGACCTGGGCCATGATGCGCGAGACCTCGGCCGGGGTGTAGAACTGGCCCTTGCTCTTGCCGCTCTCGGTGGCGAAGTGGCGCATGAGGTATTCGTAGGCGTCGCCCAGCAGGTCGTCGCCCTCGGCGCGGTTGGCGCGGAAGTCGAGGCCGTCGAAAATGGCCACGAGCTTGGAGAGGCGGTCCTGCATCTCCTTGCCGGCGCCGAGCTTGCCCTCGTCGTTGAAGTCGGCCTGGTCGATGACGCCCTTCAGATCATTGGCCTCGGCGAGCCGGCCGATGATCTTGTTGATCTTGTCGCCGATCTCCTTGTCGCCCTTCAGCTTGACCATATCGGCGAAGCTGCCGCCCCTGGGCACCTCGATGAGCGCGTCGGCCTTGCCGGCATACTTATCCGACACGTACTTCATGAACAGCAGCGTGAGGACGTAGTCCTTGTACTGCGAGGCGTCCATGCCGCCGCGCAGTTCGTCGCAGCTCTGCCAGAGCGAACTGTAGAGCTGGGATTTCTTCAGTGCCATGCGTTGATCCGTCCGTTTCCCCGAGGGCGCGTTTGGTTCCCTTACTGTTTCTTTCCCGACAATGCTGCTACCAAGGGCTTTGCAGCCATTGTCTCAAGCGTACTGGCCTCGGCGCCTCATTGCGAATTCATCAGCGCATCGACGCGACCTGCGACTTCTCGCGCAACGCGCACGAGCGCCGCCACCAGTTGTTCGTCGACATCCACATCACCCTCGTACTCGGCCAGATTGCGCTTGCGGTGCGCCTGGTCGAGGACACGCCACTGTTCGTTGGGCAGGTCGATCCTGTGTTGCAGGCACTGAAAGATCAGGCAGCGCGATTCCGACCGGTAACCGCGGTGACGGAGTGCCGCCAGGGCCAGCGCATGGACGGCGTTGTAGGCCAGATCGAATCGACTCTCCAGGCTCAGATCCTTCCACCCCGCGTCCTCGAGCCCACGAAGACCGGAGCGCAGCAGCCCCTGGGCATTCTGCCTCGGACGGCGGCTGGGCCTTCAGTTTGCCGATGCGGACCAGGTTATCAAGCTGCGGATGGCTCATGCACCGCGCCGATCAACGTCAGGTGTTCGCCGGCAAGCACACGGGCAAGAAAGGCGTTGTTGGTTGCCTTCCGATCCGCGAATTCCTTCCTTGTATATAAGGTAGGGCTGATCTTGCGTTCCAGATCCGCCTCGACCGGCGCCAGCGCCGAATAGATGTCCTCCAGGGTTAGCCCGTCACCGACGATCAGGATGTCTATGTCGCTCGATGCGGTATCCGTGCCCTTGGCGACCGAACCGTAGAGCACCGCCAGATCAATGCGGTCGGCCAGTGTTGCCAGCGCCTCCCGGATCGGTTCGGCGAGCGCTACCGTCTTTTTCACCAGACGGCTCAGTTCCTCGAACACCGGTGAGTCGGGGTTCGCCTGGTAGTGCTTCTGGTTGCCGATACGCTTGACGGTGACGAGGCCGCTGGACGCGAGCCGCTTGAGTTCGCGCTGCACGGCGCCGGAACCGGAGCCGGTGCGTTCGATCAGTTCGTTGGCGTAGAAGCTGCGACCGGTTTGACCGAAGATCAGGGCCAGCACGCGTTGCTGGGTGGTAGTGAACAGCGCATCGGCCAGGCTGGTTGGCGCAGCGGGGAGGTCGGCAGCCGCCTTGCGGCGGGCCGGCCGTGACTCCTTGGTGGCGGTCGATGTACCCATTTCGGGCATATTAATACCCATAACGGGCATATTGCAAGCCTCCAGACAAGAAACATAAAGTTTCAGATGGGAAGCCGAGACTCTCTAGATTTCAATGACATAGTCTGGCCTGAACGCCGGTGTCTGGGCGTTTACAATGCTTTGACGGGAATCGGGTTTTGCCACGCTCGCTGTTCTGTTCGAATAGCGGGCCGGGAACTTCCGGGAACTGGCTCGGTGAAGAGTGTCGATACGACTAACCAATTGTTCTTTAGTATGATTTTATGGTGGCCAGGGACGGAATCGAACCGCCGACACGGGGATTTTCAGTACTGACTAGTGTCACCCACGAGCTATACTTTTCAATTAGTTGCCGGGACGCTCGTTGCTTGAATTGCATAACAATGCAGGACTGCGCAGGACTCATTCACGCAAAATTCGCGCGATCTCGAACACCAGGCCAAATACCGCGGGCCTGCACTTCTGCCAGTACCCCGAGCATACCTTGGTACCGAATGTTGCGTGAATTATTGCGGACGACAGGGATCACCGCCGTCGGCTTCGCGTCGTCTGGTCTGCGCGCTCGAAGAACATCAATTCGACCCGTGTGCTGCTTTTCGAAAATACGCTGAAGTTGACGTCCTCGGGACAAACGGTTGCACCAGGCGGGGAACTGTGGCCAGGTTGTTGTGTTCTTGGGTCCATTGCCGTTCTCTCGAGTCGCTCACCGGTCAGCTGGTCAAGGCCGCTGCCAATGCCATGCGCCATTGGCGTCCAGCTCCAGCACGGCGACGTAATGCTTATCCGACCGGGGAGCCTCGTTGAAGTTCGCCGAATTGAGATCGCCATTGTGACAACGCGATCGGCGACCAGGCGTGGCTCAGCAGTTGGCTCAGTAGTTGTACGTGACGCTGAGTGAACCGAATTTTGTCGTATCAGGCTGCCCCTCGAATCGGTCTGTGGCAACGAGCGCGGAGAGCAGGAATGCCCAGCGCTTGAAGCCGAACGCTGCACCCGCTGTTGCCGCCGCCTGCCAGTGCTCAAGGGGCACCGAGTGGCTGTCCTTGAAAGTATTCCCGTCGATGGTGATATCATTTGCGACGAATCGGCCCTGCACGTTGACGAACATGTACCAACCGCGGGTGAGACTGCCTGCAAGGGGATTCGCCTGCCGCCCGGGCAGGAAGCTGGCCGTCGGGAAACTACGATCGAGATCGCGCCCGAGACGACCGCCGACGCCGACCGCCAGATAACTCTCAATCGTCCCGACGGCGCCGTTGCCCATGCCGATCACATCCATGCCGACCGTCTTACCGGTGTGGAGCTTGGCCAGGCGCAAAAGCCGCTCAGCACTCACTTGGAACACCGGTTCGTTGTCGATCTGGTGGTCCCAGCCCCGCGGCTTGTCGGCACCGATGATCCCGTGCACCCATTTCTGGGCCTGCTCCGCGCCGGACAGGGGCCCCACTACACCGAGCGTCAGCGACAGCCGGTCGGCCACCCGGTCGTCGAAAGCGTGCAGGTTCCCGGACCAGACCAGCAGGCCGGCATAGGGCGCGTCGTTCTCGATCAGAGTTGGTATTTTGATGTCGCTCGGCGTCTGCATGAGTTGGTCTATCGCGTAACTCACCGCGCGCTGTTTGCCCGGCATGGTGCTGATATAAAGGTCCTTGCTGAGGTAGTGCATCCAGCGAGGTATGTTGTCCGGACTGAACTCGGTGAACCCGGCATGCGCCCAGCTCAATCCGATGCCGCTGGTGTAGCCGTTGTCTTTGCCCACGAACAAATCGTTCTCGAGCGTGAAGGTGAACCAATTGTCCCGCCGCTCATCCGCCGCATGTGCGCCTGCAGACATGAGGAGCAACAGCAGCAACCGTGTGACACTCCGGTGCATCAGACTCGACCCTCCGGGCTGACCAAAATTGAGGCGCCGCTTCGCCGAGCTATGTCACGAGGTTGCCGGGAACGGCAGCGCCGCCTCATTTTTTTGTTCCGGGCATTGTCGCACCCGGCGCTGTTTCCCTTTATCAAGCAGGCGTATGAGGAACGTCGATCCACGCGCGTCTCGTAGATCACCGTTTGAGCACACGGCCGCTTCAGCGGAACATCGCCCGCCCAGTCATACCGGCTGGGATCGGCCACCACACCCTTCATCGCGCTCGCGCAATTGTCACCCGGCAGAGAAGCGTTGATGCGGCTGTAGTCATTTGACACGACCACCGCCTTCCCATCGAGTAGCTGTAAGTTGGCGGGGTTGCCGCGCACATCAGAGAACGGCACCTGATGCGCACGCCATGAGCCTTCGATCTTGTGCCCCGCGATCTCCTTGGGCCCGGTCCAGCCCTTGGGCGCGCGCAACACGATCATCGGCCAGCGCGGCCGCTCGGCCTTGCCGCCCTCGCGCGCTTGCCTTTGAATGGCGCGAATCTCGGCAACTACTGCGTCGAGGCTTGCGGCCACCTTCTGATGCACCTCGCTCGGTGCGGAACCTTCGACGAAATAGGGCTTGTAGCCGTAACCCACGAGCAGCGCTTCGAGTTCCGCATGGCTGATGCGAGCCAGAATGGTTGGATTGGCGATTTTGTAGCCGTTGAGATTGAGGATTGGCAGCACCGCACCATCCCGAATCGGATTGATGAACTTGTTGGAGTGCCAGGCGGTGGCGAGCGGACCCGTCTCCGCGTCACCGTCGCCCACTGCACATGCGACGATAAGTTCCGGTTTGTCGAATGCAACACCGTAAGCGCGCGATAGACTGTAGCCGAGCTCGCCGCCCTCGTGGATGGATCCGGGCGTCTTCGGCGTGACGTGCGAGCCGGTATGCCCGGGAAAAGAGAACTGCTTGAAGAACTTTCTCATCCCCTCGCCGTCCTCGCTCTTGTCCGGATAGATTTCCGAATAGGCGCCTTCGAGGTAAGTGGGACCGAGCACACCGGGTGCACCGTGCCCCGGAGCCGCCACGAAAATCACGTCGCAATCACCACGTTTGATGATCCGGTTGAGGTGCGCCCAGATAAAGGACAGCGCCGGGCTCGTGCCCCAGCGCCCAAGCAGGCGATGCTTCACGTGCTCGGACTTCAACGATTCCCTCGGGAGCAGGTTGTCCTTGAGATGGATCACGCCCACCGAGAGGTAATTGCAGGCTCGCCACCATGCGTCGATCGGATGCAAATCCTCGCTCTTCAGAGGATTCGATGTCAATACCGATACACTTTGGAGCTTATCCATTTTCGAGATCTCCTATGTTTGCAGTATTGCTCATAGAGCACCGGCGGAATCGAGCCGCGTTGCGTCAGCACGCCAGCGCCCGCTTGTCGCGTCCTGTCGGCGAATGCCTTGCCCATGATTGGTGTGTCATTTTGCGACATCGCTGCTCGCGCATTCGGCCTGAGTCCTGAGCACGTCGGCCAGCCGTCCCAAAGCATCCGCGGTGGCGGAAGCAACGGCGGGCGCAATTGCGGCTTCGAGCGGGACCTGAAACGAAGTGCGGCCTGCATGGCTCTGCCGGTCGCGCATCGTGCAAGCGAAACTCCACTTCGCGTCAAGCCGTAATGCTCCCTGCTGAGGATCCAGTGCCAGGAATTCCACGCTGAGCTCCGCATCCGGGATGCGACCATCGCCCGCGATCAGGACGCGTGAGGCGCCCAGCCGCTGCGACAGCGCATCGCGCAGCACGCGCGCCACTGCGTCGGAGAACGGTTCTGCCCACTCCGTCTTGTCCGACACGATCAAAGTGTTCCCTTTGCGACCGATGATCACGGGATAGGCGTCGAGATAGCCGGGAAGGACGACCGGGCGCAGCAGAATAGTGGTCTGCGCGCTTCGGGTGTCGTTGTGCTCTGGCGTGGCTTGTGGCGCAGGCGGGAGCGCGACAAGCGCTACTGGCGCCGAGGCGCACGCCGCGAGCATCGATGCAAGCAGGGCGGTAATAATGCTGGACCTCCACCTCATTGGCTACCTTCCTCGGATGACGATACTGGGATCGCGGTCGACCCGTTCCGCAAGGTTGCGCAGGCGCGCGGCGGCCGTGGTTAGGTCATCCACGGCCTGTTGAACCTGGATCACGCTGCGTCCGTTCGGATCGAGGAGAACGTTGGCTCCATCCAACGCCGTGTCCGCCCTTTCGAGCGTTCCACGAGTCGCACCGAGCGTGCTCGCCATCTCGCGATCCAGGTTTGCTGCATGCGTTTGCACGACAGCCAGTGTCTTGTGCAGGTCAGCCTCACTGCTTGCAATCGCCTCCCGTCCGGTGTCCGAAAGCGCGGTCACTTCACGCTCGACGGTGTTCAGTGTGTCGCGAAGCGCACTCACGAGACCCGGAAGCTCTTTCACGGTCTGCTTCAGCTCGGGGCTATCCAGAAACCCATTCACGGATGCGAGCGTGCGTTCGACACCTTCGAGTACCTTGGCGATGTCGATCTGTTCGAGCCGTTTCGTAATGGCTTCCAAATCGCTGGGCACCGTCGGAACCTCCGGTACGGTTGTGCTCAAGCCCAGACGCGACGCCTTGACACCGGGACGAAAATCGAGATCCACGTTCAGGACCTTGGTCAGGTAGCTTTGCATCACCAGTTGCGCAGTGAGGCCGCGCTGCACGAGCGCCGGCACCACCTCCGTCTCGACGCCGGGTAGCGGGGTACCGTAGACCGTAACCGTCTCGGGCACCAGTTCCATGTTGACCTGAATGATCGAACTGCCGGTGTCCGGACTGACGCGGATGGCGACCGCTTTGACCTGGCCGACGCGAACGCCGCGAAACGTGACGGCCGCGCCGACCTGCAATCCGGCCACCGAACCATGGAAGAAGCTCACGAACGGGATCCTGTTTTCCAGGAACGCACCGCTGCCGAAGAACAGCACGCCGGCGATGAGCAACGTGACGGCCCCCAGGACAAATACGCCGATGAGCGTCGCGCTGGGTTTGCTCATATTGCAGCCTCCATGCGGACGGCAGGCCCCGTTCCCAGGCGCGTCAGGAAATCGCGCACCTTGCGGCTGTCGGCCGATTTCGCCAACTCGGCGGGACTCCCAAGCGCCACCGGACGATGTGCCTCGCCGTCGAGGAACAGCATGCGGTCGGCGATGCTGTAGAGACTTTCCAGTTCGTGTGTGACCAGAACGACCGTAATACCGAGCCCGTCGCGCAACGTGAGAACGAGTTCGTCCAGACGTCGCGAAGTCAGCGGATCCAACCCCGCAGAGGGTTCATCCAGGAACAGCACGCTTGGATCCAGAGCGAGCGCTCGGGCGAGCGCGGCGCGCTTGCGCATCCCGCCGCTCAAGCTGGCCGGGTAACGGTCCGCGTCGCCGGCCAGCCCGACCAGGGCAAGCTTGAACCGCGCGAGTGCAGGCCGTGCGGCTGGAAGCGAATGGCCCTGCAGGTCCATCGGCAGGGTCACGTTTTCGAGCACATTCATCGATGTCCACAGCGCCCCGCTCTGAAACAGGATTCCGAATGGCGGCGGCCCATGCTGCATGTGCTCCTCGAGAGCCCTTCCGTCGAACAGTATGTGCCCGGACTGCGGCGCGAGCAAACCCACCATCGTCTTCAACAGCGTGCTCTTGCCCGAGCCGCTGTCTCCCACGATCGCAAAGATCTCCCCGCCCTGGATATCGGCGCTGATCCCGCTTTGCACCGCGCGCTCACCGTATCCGACGGAAACGTCCTCGATGCGGATACGCGGGCTCGTTGATGACGCGCTCATGGCTCATATCCCCAGCGCGTTCGCGCACACCGCGAAAACGGCATCCACTGCGATAATCGCGACGATCGCGCTGACCACGGCCGTGGTGGTGGCAGCGCCGACGCCTGCCGCACTGCGGTCCGCGCGCAATCCGAGATGACACCCGAGCAGCGCGACAAGGGCGCCGAACACGAATGCCTTGAGACCGCCTATCGCGAACTGGGCGGCGCCGATCGCATGCTGGGTCTGCATCGTATAGGTGACCGCGGACAAATCCAGAAACGGCACTGAGACGCACAGGCCGCCGAACAGCGCAAGCGCACTCCCGTAGACGAACAGCAGCGGCGTCAGCAGGCCGAGGGCGACAACGCGCGGGAGCACCAGGAACTCGACCGGGGAGACGCCCAGGGTCGTGAGTGCGTCGATCTCTTCGTTGCCTTGCATGGTCGCGATGCGGGCGGCAAAGCTGGCGCCGGTGCGCCCCGCAAGAACGATTGCCGTGAGTATGGGTGTCAACTCGCGCACCGATGCGATTCCCACCAGATTCGCAACGTAGATGCCGGCGCCGAAGGTTTTGAGCTGCACTGCGCCGACAAAAGCGAGGATCGCGCCCATCAGGACATTGACGATGCCCACGATGAGCAGTGCGCGACTGCTCGACTCCGCCAGCACCTCGAGCATCTCGCTGCCGCGAATCTTGGCACGCCGGGCGATTAATCGCGGCAGAAGCAGCATGACCTGCCCGAGCAGATTCGAGAATGCTCCCAGGTTGCGCGCCCAATCGATAGCGAGCAGTCCAACCCGCGCGGCGAGATTGGGTGGCGCGGTTGTGCTTGCGCCAGCGGAGGGTTTCGCACGCGCCAGCGCGAGGAGGTTGTCCAGGTCTTGTGGCAAGCCATGAATGGTGATTTGCTGCTGTGGCCTGTCGAGCTCCTGCACCATCCTCGCGAGGAAGGCGGCATCCACCGTGCCCCAGCGCCAGTCCACCGGGGTCTCGACGCGTATTGCGCGCACTTCACCGCCGGTTTCAAGCCCCAGATCTTCAAGGGTGCGCGCGAGCCATGACGGTTCGATGCCGCCCCCGGGCATCTGGACGACAAGCTCGTCGCCCTGCCTCTGGAACAGTCGCTGCTGCAGATGTTCACTCATGCCATCGATCCGGGCGTGCGGCGAAGGCACACAAGTGAAATCACGAACATCACAGTGCCGCTGAGCGCAAGCGCCGCAAATGTGAAGCCGACCTGCAGTGCGGCTTGTCGGTAACCCGCTGCCGGTGCGTTCATGGGCACTTCATACCGACGGCGCCGGCACGGACGATGGTGGATTCGACGCAACCTCACGTCGAACTCTGAACCACGCCGCGTAGAGAGCCGGCACGAAGAAGATCGTCAGCAATGTCGCGACGGTGAGGCCGCCCATGATGGCGATCGCCATCGGACCCCAGAACACGCTGCGTGTGAGCGGAATCATGGCGAGCACCGTGGCTGCGGCGGTCAACGCGACCGGACGCGTCCGGTGCACGGCGGCATCGACCACGGCGTTCCAGGCATCCACGCCCCGCGTCATCTCGGCGCGCACCTGGTCCACCAGGATCACGGCGTTGCGCATGATCATCCCCGAGAGCGCGATCACGCCGAGGATCGCGACGAAGCCGAGCGGGGCGCGGGTTACGAGGAGCGCGGGAACGACGCCGACCAGGCCGAGCGGCGCGGTGAGGATGACCATCGTCACGGTGGAGAAGCTCTGCAGTTGCAGCATCAGGATCGCGAGGATGGTGACGAGCATCACCGGCGCCACCGCCGCGAGCGCGCGATTCGCCTTGTCACTTTCCTCAACTGCGCCGCCGACGTCGATGCGATAGCCGAAAGGCAGCTTCGCCTCGATGTCCGTCAGCATCGGCCGGATCGACTGGGTGACCGACACGCCCTGCTCGCCGTCCTTCACGTCAGCGCGCACGGTGATCGCCATGTCGCGGTTGCGGCGCCACAACACCGGCTCCTCGAGCGCATCGTCCACCTTCGCAACCTGCGAGAGCGGCACGACCGTTCCATTGTGCGTATAGAGGTTGATGTCCTTCAGCGTGTCGAGGTTGCGGCGCTCCTTCGGGACGGCGCGGGCGACGATGTCGATCAGGTCCTCGTGCTCCCGAAGCTGCGAGAGCGGCGCGCCGTTCATCACGATCTGGGTCACCAGCGACACGTCGGCGGGATCCAGCCCCAGGGCACGCGCCTTGTCCTGATCGAGGTCCACGCGCAGCGTACGAACCGGGTCGTTCCAGTCGAGCTGCACGTCGCGCACCAGCGGGCTCGAATCGACCACCTTCTCGACCTGGCGCGCGATCGCGCGCACCTTCTGCGTGTCCGGCCCGACGACGCGGAACTGCACCGGAAAGCCGACCGGGGGCCCGAGCTCGAGGCGCGTGACCCGCAGCCACGCCGCAGGGAATTCCCCGGGGGCCGCGGCCATCAGCCGGGCGCGGACCCGCTCGCGCGCCTCGATATCCTTCGTCATGACGATGAACTGCGCGTATCCGGGGTTGGGAAGCTCCGGGTTGAGCGCCAGGTAGAAACGCGGCGAGCCGGCGCCGGTGTACGCGGTGAAGAAGCGCACGTCCTGGTCCTTGGCGAGCACCGCCTCGAGGCGCTTCACCTGCTCGGTCGTCGCGGCGAACGAAGCGCCTTCCTTCATGCGCAGGTCGACGATCAGCTCGGGCCGATCGCTGTTCGGGAAGAATTGCTGCGGCACGAGCTTCATGCCAACGAGCGCGAGCCCGAGCGCGCCCGCGGTTACGCCGATGACCAGCCAGCGACGCTCGAGCGCGGTATCGATCGCGCGGCGGATCTTCTGGTAGAATGGCGTGTTGTACGGATCCGGCGCCGCCGCGCCCTGGTTATGCTGGGCGAAATCCGGCAGCATCTTCACGGCGAGGTAGGGCGTGATGATGCCGGAGACGATCCAGGAGAAGAGCACCGCGGTACCGACGATCCAGAAGATGCCGCCCGCGTATTCGCCGGTCACGGATTTCGAGAACCCGATCGGCATGAACGCCGCGACCGTGACGAGCGCCCCGGTGAGGCGCGGGAAGGCGGTCGCCTCGTAGGAGAAGGCGGCGGCCTTCAGCCGGTCCCAGCCTTCCTCCATCTTCACCACCATCATCTCGACGGCGATGATCCCGTCGTCAACGAGCAGCCCGAGCGCGATGATGAGCGATCCGAGCGACACCCGCTCGAGATTCCAGCCCATGGCGAGCATGACGATCGCCACCACGCCGAGCACGATCGGAACGGCGAGGCCGACGACGATGCCGGTGCGCCAGCCGAGGCTGAGCAGGCTCACCGCGAGGACGATGGCGAGCGCTTCCATGAGCGAGCGCTCGAATTCCCAGACTGCGTCCGCCACGGTGTTCGGCTGGTCCGCGACGCGCTCGAGCTCGATGCCGTACGGCAGCTCGGACTCAATCTGGGCGACGGCATGCTCCACCGCCTTGCCGAGCTGGACGATGTTGCCGTCGTCGGTCATCACGATGCCGAGCATCAGCACCTGCTGGCCGTTGTGCCGCACGGTATAGGTGGGCGGATCCTCATAGCCCCGCGTGACGGTGGTGAAGTCGCCGAGCTTGATCTGCCGGCCGCCGGCCTCGATCGGCACGTTGCGGATGTCGTCCAGGTTCGCGAACTGGCCGCTCACGCGCATGAGCACGCGGTCGCTCTGAGTGTCGATCGAGCCGGCGGGAAGGACGCTGTTCTGGTTGCGCAGGCTTTCGGCAATCATCAGCGGCGTGATGCCGAGGGCCGCCAGCCGCTCCTGCGAGAACTCGACGTAGATCTTCTTGGCCTGCTTGCCGATGACGTCCACCTTCTTCACCATGGGCACCTTCAGGAGACGCCGCTTGATGACCTCGGCCATGTCGGAGAGCTCGCCCTGCCCGATGCCGTCGCCCTTGACCGCATAAAGCAGTCCGTACACGTCGCCGTACTCGTCGTTGAAAATCGGGCCGACGACGCCCTCGGGCAGCTCGAGCTTGATGTCGCTGAATTTCTTGCGCGCCTGGTACCAGGCCTCGCGCTGGTCCGCTTTGGACGTACCGCCGTACACGCTGATCGTCATGCCGCCGTACCCCTGGCGAGCAAAGGTCACCACCTTCTCGAAGTGGTCGAGCTGCTCGAACTTCTTCTCCATCCGGTTGAGCATCTCGTCCTGGATCTGCTGGGCGGTGGCGCCGGGCCACATGACCATCACGGTCATCGACGGCACGGAGAATTTCGGATCCTCAAGCTGCCCGAGCCGCGTGAACGAGAGCATGCCGGCGATCGCGATGGCTAGGATCAGGAAGAGGACGATGGCGCGGTGGCCGAGCGCCCATTCGGTGAGGTTGAAGGACTTCATTGGGCGGCCTGTTTCGTTGCGACGTCGGGCGCGGCTCCGGAAAGCGCGACCTTCAAGCCCGGCGCCATCTTCTGCACGCCGGCGGTGACGACGAGTTCGCCAGCCGGCGGCCCGGATATGAGCACCGCGTCGTTGCGATAGCCGTGGACGGCGACGCCGAGCAGGTCGACCGTTCCGACCAGCTCGGGACCCTCGCGACGAACGACCCAGACCGCGGGCTGGCCCTTGTTCTGCGTGATCGCCGAGGCAGGGATTGCGGCTACCGGCGTTTCGCCGGCCGGGCGCTCGACCAGGAGCGTGGCGGTCGCGCCGAGCGGCAGCGGCCGGGGCGTCGCGGGCTTCAAGCGGGCGCGGAAGGTTCGCGTTTGTGCCGCCGCCTGCGGCGAGAGTTCCCGCAACAGGACGTCGAATGTCTGCTCGGGCGCGCTTGCGAGCCATGCCTTATAGCGCGACCCCTTGAATGCCGCCAAGTGATCCTCCGGCACGTCGACGACGATCTCGGGCTCGCCTTCGTTGGCGATCGAGACGATCGGCTGCCCTTCGGGCACGACCTGGCCGACTTCGAACTTCACGCTCGTGACCACCCCGTCCTGCGATGCGCGCAGCGTGGTGTACTCGAGGCGATTGCGCGCGAGCTTGAGCTTTCGCGCCTCGGCTTGAGCCGTGGCGCGCGTCGTTTGCGCGTTGCTCTGCGCCTTTTCGTCGTCGGAAGGACTGACCGAGCCGTCGCTCTTCAGCGCATCGAGCCGTTGGCGATCCGACTGCGCCTGCCGTGCCTGCGCTTCAGCGGCCGCCAGCTCTTGTTGCGCCGCCTCCACGGCGAGCTTGTAATCCAGGGGGTCGAGCACCGCGATGACATCTCCGTGCCGCACCTTCTGGCCAACGTCGACCTTGCGGCTCACCACCTTGCCGCCGACACGAAACGCCTGGTCCACCTCGTAGCGCGCCCCCACGGAGCCGAAGTAGCTATCCGTTTCCCGGGCTTTGTCGTAGCGCAGCTCGACGGTGCGGACGGATCGAAGCGCCTCGGCTGTCGGCTCGTTTGGCGTGCATGCGCACAGCATCGCAGCGAGTGGCACGATGACGAACGCTGCAGCGAGAGATGTTTTCACGGCGATTCCTCGTGTCGGTCGGTCGGTTTCATGAATTTGGCGAACGAACAGCCTCTGGGGCCGGATGATCAGCGTGATCAGTGACCGGCTCGAACACCTGCCAGCCCCCGCCAAGCGCCTTATAAAGTTGGACGCTGTCGAGCAGCAGTTGCGTGTGCGCGTCATTTGCGGCGACGCGCACACCCAGCCGGACGCGCTGCGCGTCCAGCAACGGCAACAGATCGCTCTGCCCGCGGTCGTAGAGCGATTGCGCGCGGCCGAGCGCGGCGTCGGCCGACTGTGCAGCGCTCTGCAACAGTTGTGTCCGGTTGCGTTCGTCGTCGAGCGCGACGAGCGCGTTCTCGACGTCCTCGAGCGCCCGCACGATCGCGTCCTCGTAGCGGACGACCGCTTCCCTTTGGGCGCTCTCGGCGATATCGTTGATTGCCTGCGTCCGCCCCGCGTTGAAGACCGGCATCGCCAGCAGCGCGGCGACATTGCTGAAGCGCGCAGCGCCAAGGTCGACGCCGTTCACATCGAGGCTCTCGCGCCCCAACACGGCACCGAGAAGGAGCCGCGGGAACCATTCCGCGGCGGCCTGTTGCCGGCGCGCATTGGCAGCGTCGAGTTGAGCCTGAGCGGCTAACAGGTCCGGCCTCCGCTGCAGCAGCGCAGCCGGTTGTCCCGGATGCGCGATCGGAACGATTGGGTCACTGCGCGAGGGCGCGATGCGCGAGGCGTTGAACGCCTGGTCTCCAATCAATACCGCGATGCGGTAACGCGACACGGCGGCCAGCGTCTCAAGCGGCGGCATCGCTGCGCGCGCCTTCGAAGCTTCGGTCTGCGCGCGCTCAACGTCGAACGGCGTAGCGAGTCCCACCCGTTGGCGGGCCGATACGAGACGCAGCGTTTCGTCTTGCGCGGCCGCTATCGCGCGTACGGTGTCGAGCTGGCGCAGCGCGCCGACGAGCGCGAAGTAGTTGTTTGCAACGTCGGTCACCACCAACAGACGAACGCCCCTGACAATATCTTCGGCCGCCAGCGTGTCGGCCGCCGAGGCCCTGGCCCCTGCCCGCAGACGACCGGCGATGTCGATCTCCCAACCCATGTCGATGCTGCCCTGCGCACCCTTCGTGTGCGCCGCCTCGGGCACGACTTGCTTGACGGACGAGCTGTAGCCGGTGCTGTGATCGAAGCCGGAGGCGCTGACCCCGATGCTTGGCAGCAGCCACGAGCGGCTGATCGTCTCGCCAGCGCGCGCGGCGCGCACGTGCTCGGCCGCGATCTTGATGTCCCGGTTCTCACGCGCTGCCTGCCGAACGAAATCCGACAGCACCGGGTCGCCGAAGCCGTCCCACCAGGCCGCCTCAGGCTCGTCCTTGGATGTTGGGGCCGCCGCAAATCGGCCGGGCACCTCGAGCGAGGGCTGCACGACCGGTGTGGCACAGCCCGTCAAAGCGAATGCGAGCGACGCGACGAGTGTTACAGCGATGTGCCGCAGCGGCCCTTGAGCGCCGCGAAGTCTGTGCTTGCCCGCCTTGACGCCGTGACAGGCGATCGACTCGGTCCATCCGGCGGCGCCAGGGCTCCCACCGCACCGTTCCGGGCTTGCGCGCCAAGCGAGATGAGTAACGGCTACAAAGTGTGGCATGGGTTGCTGGCGCCCTTCGGACTTGATAGAGCCCCAGCGTAATGGAGGGCGTGCACCAAGTCGTGAGCAAAGCATCGACATTCCGTGGGGGTTTGGTGAGCGTCGGCGTCGCAGCAGGCACGACCTGCCACTCTCGTGGTCGAGCTCGTCGGGGTTCTTTGCCCGCCAGGCGATCTGCAGATAATCCTGTTGCTCAGTCATGGATTCGCTCGGTCGCGTGAATCGTCATAAGCGCCGACGGCAATCGGCATGGATCACTTGCCGTCCGCGCCGAATGGCCGTTCCTGGAAGGCCGCCTCGAGGTCGCTGGCAATGGACTCGAGCAACTCGCGACCGGACCTAAATTCACATTGCTGGCCGGTAACGAGGTTCTCAAGACGACCGGCGAGCGCGCCCGGCTTTGCATCGCCACGCACCTTCACCACATATGCGCGTCGGGTCGGGTACTTGGAGTCAGTGTTGAAAGCCATGTCGGGTGTCCATAGCGAGTTGTCGAGGCTAACGTAACGGCTCTCGTACGCCAAGTTGTCAGCGTAACGTCACCATTTCATCCGGAATCGGGCAAACCGACCTGCTCAGATGGTGCGGCTTCCCCAAACCACCGCACGCGCGTACACCCGATCACGGCGGAACGCGGACATTTCGCTGACGACTTTCAGCGATCCGGACGTTACGATGGAGTCTTATGATGGTTCCAAGGGCTGACGGCGGAACGCACTTTCGGCTCACTCTCGACGTAGTTCATGCAGTTATTTTGTCGAGGTCAATCATGCTTGAGGCCCTCTGGTCTGTTAGCTTCATTTCAAACGTTGAAGGTTTTGGGTCAGGTGTCGCCGTGCTGGACACTGGACGCGTACTCGGTGGTGATGCACAGCGCTTCTACGCCGGCTCATACAATGTTGAGAACGGCATCGCCAATGCTACCGTCACTGTCACGCCTTGCGCTGGCCCTTCAATGAACCTGTTCGGCCACGCCAAGAAGCTCACGTTGAAGCTCACCGGAAAACCCGAGCGCGGCGAATTTGCTTTGCAGGGCTTCGTGGTGGAGAACCCTGCTTTGAATAGCCGTATTCATTTCACCCGTCTCGCCGAGCTTCCGCAGTGCGGCCACCACCATCCTGGCAGTCAACACGGTTGCCGTGCGATAACGCCGTACAGCGCCGGTGACTTCTTCCTTGAACGGCAGAATAGGCCGTCCTTGCGCCCATTACCGAATAGGTCGGTAAACGTCGGCGACGAGACCACTTTCCGACTCGCGTGACACTGCCTGTCAGACCAGGTCTGAACGGGTCCACATCACGACTGAAAGAGGACGATATCATGAGCGAATCACCACAGGATTTAGGCGTTATCGAGGCACTGCTGGAAGAGCTCAATACCCACCGGTTGCCTCGGGCCTTGGCGCTCAAGGCCAAGGTCGATCAAGGTGAAATACTCGACGGGCACGACATGCATTACCTGGAAGAAGTAGTCGCCACCGTTAAGAACACACAGCCCCTCATAGCGCGGCATCCCGAGTATCATGACCTGGTCGGACGCATCCTGAGTCTCTATAACGAGATCACGGCGAAGGCCCTGGCGAACGAACACAAACGCTGAGCGCGGCGTTCGCGCTATAAGTAGCGCTGCGCTGCGGCGAAAAAGTCCTCGCGCGGCGGTAGTTCGGAGGGATCCAGGGAAACGAACAACACTGCCGCTCGATGTCCGCGCGGATTGCTGAGTTCCTGCAGGGCAATGCTTCGAGCCGAGGTGTCCCGCGCGTCGCGCTTGATGTTCATCCGATCGAGCGTCATGACGGTGTCCTCGATCCACACTTGCTTGTCGCATTGGCTGAGCACGTCGACGACGATGTCCAGGTGCGCATGCAAGAGGTTGGCATCCGTGCCCAGTGCTGCCAATTGGCCCTCGATCTCTTCCAACTCGGCGGCCAGCTTAGCCGGATCGGCCGACGCGCCCGCTTCCTGTCGTTCGAAGCTACCGCCCCCCCGCTGCAACGCGCCCATCTTGCGCCGCAGTATGCCGCGTTCGCGCGCGAGATTCGTGCGTTCGCCGCTGATCTCGGCGATGCGCGCCAGCGCGCCGGTAAGCAAGTAATCGAAGGCACGGCGTCGCAGCTGGCGACGCGTCGCTTGCTCACTGGCGGCGGGGTCCAGCAAGCGATGGTTATCGAAACTTACCGCAACCTGCGCCACATCGCGCCGCAACATTTTCCCATCGCGCTCCATGCCCAGCACATTCTTCTCGGTGTGATCCGCCAGCAGCAGCGCCGCAATACGTTCGACGCCGCCATCGAGGCCCTCAAGGAACCCAGTGATGCTGGGATCATGACCGAAGGTCTCCAGCATGTGATCGGCGGAGGCGAACAGGGCAGCGAAGCGCGGATCATACTGGTAGTTGTCACGCCCGGCGAATAGCGGCGCGGGGACACGGGCCACGAGCGCGACGACGTGCTCGATGGCATGAATGACGGGATCGCGCAAACGTTTTTTGTAACCCGACACGACCCGCACGCGCGGATCGGTGCCCTCCACGGCGCGGTCAATGGCCTCTTGAATTATCGACTCGGGGATATCGCCGTGCTCTTCGCCGACGTTCACGAAGATGGATTGGAACAGTTTCAGCATACCCGTTCACTCCATATTCAATAGCACTCGGGTATCCAGCGACGATGTTTCATCGCTGCCTCGTCATCATAGGCGTGCCAGGTTGCACGATCCGGCAGCCTCACCTTGTCATGAGGTACGCGCTCGTAAGGAATCCTGCTCAGGAGGTGACTGAGCACATTGAGACGCGCCTTCTTCTTGTCGTTGGAGTTCACGACATACCAGGGTGCATGCTCAGAATCGGTGGCGTCCAGCATCTCGTCGCGCGCGCGGGAGTAGTCGTACCATCGCTCACGCGAGGGCAGATCCATGGCGGAGAGCTTCCACTGCCGCAAGGGGTCCTCGATGCGTGCGCGAAAACGCCGTTCCTGCTCCTCGTCGCCAACCTCCAGCCAATACTTCAGCAGTGAGATGCCGTTCTCCACGATCTGCTGCTCCATGAACGGACACAATTCCAGGAAGCGGCGGGCCTGTGCCTCCGTGGCGAAACCCATCACGCGCTCCACCCCGGCGCGGTTGTACCAACTGCGATCGAAGATCACCACCTCACCCGCGGCCGGGAAGTGCGCGATATAACGCTGGATATGCATCTGCGTCTTCTCGCGGTCGGAAGGCGCCGGCAAGGCCACCAGCCTGAATATCCGCGGGCTGACGCGGTCGGTGAGTGCCTTGATGGTGCCGCCCTTGCCGGCGGCGTCCCGCCCCTCGAAGACGATGATGATGCGTTGTCCGGTGGTCTTGATCCAGTCCTGCATGGTGCACAGTTCCGCCTGCAAGCGCTCCAGTTCCTTTTCGTATTCCTTGCGCTTCATTTTCTTGCGGTCGTTGTCGCCGTCCGTGTCGTCGTCATCACGCTGGTTGCGGTCCTTGTCTTTCATGTCAGGTCACCTTGACGTTGTATCTCGCTCGAATGATCTTGATCAACGCGGCCAGCGTCGCGCTGCCGAATCGCCGCGACCGCCTGGCGGATTGAAGGGAACATATTTTCCAGCCCGATCTTCTCACCGAGTTTGATCGGCTGACCGTACTGGCGCATGAACAGCTTGTGCCGCGCGACCATAAGCTGGACACCGCGCGTCTGGAGTTCCGCATACAGCTCGTCGACGGCCTGGGCGCCCGTGGTGTCGAGCTGGCTGATGGCCTCGGCGCTGAGCACGAACCAGCGCGGCCGCGGCTGCGCGTTATCCACCAGCGACAGCACCCGCGCCTTGAAATAGTCCGCATTGAAAAACAGCAGCGGAGCCTCGAAGCGGTAAAGGATCGCGCCGGGTACGGTCTGCGCGTTCGGCGAGATGTCGAGTTCGTTATAACCGTCCATCCCTGGTACGAGGCCCAGCAGGGCTTCGGCGGGACGGTAGATCCTGACCAACACATGCAGCAGCGCCAGCGAGATCGCGAGCACCACGCCGGGCAGCACTCCAATGGTAAGCACACCTAATGTCGTCAGCAGCGATAACCGGAACTCATGGCGGTCGATGGCGCGCAGCCGCCAACAGCCAAGGACATCCAGCAGCCCCCAAGCTGAAAAGACCAGCACGGCGGCCAACGCCGCGATGGGCAAATGCCCCAGCGGAACGGCGAGGAAGAGCGCCACTATGGCAGTGGCCAGCGCGGCGAACACGGATACCAATTGGGTTTTGCCGCCGCTGGCATCGTTGACAGCGGTGCGCGAATCCGCGCCGGCGATCGCGAAACCGCCGAATACCCCTGAAACCATGTTGGCATACCCTACGGCACGCATCTCCTGATCCGCGTCCACCCTGTAACCATTACGCGTTGCGAAGGTGCGCGCCGTGAGCATGGTACTGGTGAAACTGACTATGACCAATCCCACCGCATCCATGAAGATGCCCTGCACGCCTTTATATCCGATGCCCGGCAGTGCGAAACTCGGCAGCCCAGAGGGAATTTCGCCGACCAGGTTCACGCCGCGTGTCTCCAATCCTAACGCAAACGCCGCGACGCCTGCCGCCGACAGGGCAATCAACGCCCACGGCGCGCGCGGCGCATAACGTTTGAGCACGATCAGGAGCACGAGCGTCGCCACGCCCACCATGACGCTGGACCAATGCGTCTCGCCGACGCGTTGCGCCAATTCCAGCAAGGACGGCCAGAAGTCCCGATGCACGACGGCGATGCCCATCATCTTGCCCAGTTGCCCGGCCATGATGGTCAGCGCGATGCCGTTGAGAAATCCGATCAGCACCGGGCGCGCAAAGAAACTGGCGAGAAACCCCATGCGCGTCATGCCGCCGATGACCATGAGCCAACCTGCGGTGATGGCCAGTCCCGCCGAAAGCTTCAGGTAATATACCGGATCGCCATGCGCCAGCGGCGCCAGCAGCGCGGCCAGCAGCGCGCACGTGGCGGCATCCGGTCCCACGATCAACTGCCTCGACGAACTGAATATCCCATAGATCAGCACCGGTAACATGCTCGCATACAAGCCCGTCTCCGGCGGAAATCCCGCGAGGTTGGCATACGCCACGGCGGTGGGCACTTGCACGGCGCACACCGACAATCCGGCGACGACGTCACGCGACAACCACTCGCGCCGGTAACGGCGCAAATCGCGCAGCAGTGGGATGCGATCAGTGATCATGACCACCCCCGCTGCTCCGCACCAGCGCCAGTGTATGACGTGCGATCATCAACTCCTCGTTGGTCGGCATCACCCAGGCCGAAACCGCACTCCCTGCCACCGAGATGCAGGGGCCGCCGCGGCGATTGGCCTCGCTATCGAGCGCTACGCCCACCCACGCACAGGCCGCGACGATGCGCGCGCGTATCTGCGCCGAATTTTCGCCGATGCCCGCCGTGAACACCAGCGCATCCACGCCGCCGAGCACTGCGATGAGCGCACCGATCTCCTTGGCGATACGCTGCACGAAATAATCAATCGCGAGTAGCGCACGCGGCTCGGTACTATTGAGGAGCGTGCGCATGTCGCTGCTTATTCCGGATATACCCAGCAGGCCCGATTGCTTGTAGAGGAGTGTTTCCAGTTCACCCGCCTGCATCCCGCGCTGTGCGACCAGGTAGAGCAGCACACCGGGATCGAGCGCGCCCGGACGGGTGCCCATGGGTACGCCGTCGAGCGCGGAGAAACCCATGGTGGAGTCCACACTCTGACCGGCGTTGATGGCGCATAGACTGGCGCCATTGCCGAGGTGCGCCACAATCACCCGCCCCTGCGCGACATCGGGGGCAATGCCAGGAAGCGCGGAGGCAATGTATTCATAGGACAAACCGTGGAAACCATAACGTCGCACACCGGCCTCGTAGTACTCCCACGGCAACGCATAAAGATCGGCAAGTTGCGAGTGCGTGCGATGAAAGGCCGTGTCGAAACAGGCTACTTGCGGTGTCTCCCGCTGCCACTCGCGCACGGCGCGTATTGCCGCAAGGTTGTGCGGCTGATGCAACGGCGCGAGCGGAATCAGCCTTTCGAGCTCTGCATAGACGGTCTCATCGATCAATACCGGCCGCGCATAGTGCGCACCGCCGTGCACCACCCGATGACCGACCGCGATCACGTCCTCATCGTGAATATGCTCGCGCAGCCACGCGCCGGCGAGGCGAATCGCGTCGCGCGCCTCGCGCGCTTCGCTGACTGACAATTCGCGCTCCACCAGCTTCTTCCCCGCAGCGTCGCGCGCCGTCAGGCGCGGTCGAGTCCCCAGGCCTTCCATCTGTCCGTCTACAACGGGTGTAAGCTCGTTCGCATCGGTTGCGCGAAACAGCGAAAACTTAAGGCTCGATGAACCGGCGTTTACGATCAGGATGACGCCCGCGCTCACGTAACGCCTCCGCGCGCCTCAAGCATGACGACGCTGCGTGCGTCGATACGATAGTTCGCTGTGCCATGCGGGGCCTGCTTGGAGCGCGCGACGATATCCGCCGGCGCGGCTTGTGCGGTGTCGAGTGCGAGATGCCAGCGCCGAGCGGGGATGTCGGGCAACGGCGCATCCAGCGCCTGCTCCGACATGTTCAGGATCACATGGAGATCTTCTTCGTCCGCGCTCAGGCCGGCGAGCGTAAAGGCGAGAAAGCGGGCCTGGCCGTCAAACCACAGCGGCTCATTCAAGCGCGGCCCGTGCCAGGCGACACCGGGAATGCCGCGGCCGGGTACAGGCGCGTCACTGAAATAGCGGTTTACGGTGAGATTGGGATGGCGGCGGCGCAGCGCGATCAGCTCGCGCGCGTAGCGCAGCACATCGCGGTTCGTATCTACCAGCCGCCAATCCAACCATGACAGCTCATTGTCCTGGCACCAGCCGTTGTTGTTGCCGCCCTGCGTGCGCAACACCTCGTCGCCGGCGAGGATCATGGGCACACCGCGCGACAGCATCAGGATGGCCAGCAAATTCTTCGCGCGCCGCCGACGCAATGCCAGCACCGCGGGGTCATTGGTTTCGCCCTCCGTACCGCTGTTCCAACTCAGATTGTCATTGCTGCCGTCGCGGTTGTCTTCGCCATTGGCTTCATTGTGCTTGCCGTTGTAGCTCACCAGGTCGTGCAGCGTAAAACCGTCATGACAGGTGACGAAGTTGATGCTGTTGGCGGGCCGCCGGCCGTCGTCCGCATAGAGATCCGCGCTGCCGGCCATGCGTGTAGCGACCTCGCCGATGAGGCCGGGATCGCCGCGGACGAAGCGCCGCATCACATCGCGATAGTGGCCGTTCCACTCCGCCCACGCCATGCCCGGAAAGGCGCCGAGTTGGTACAAGCCCGCTGCGTCCCAGGCCTCGGCGATGACCGGCAACCGGGCGAGCGTGCGCGAGGACTCGATGTTCCATGGCAGGGGCGGATTGGCGAGCAACGCGCCGTTGTCACCGCGGGCAAACACGCTGGCGAGATCGAAGCGAAAGCCGTCCACACCCATGGTCTCCACCCAGTATTCGAGGCTCTCCATGATGAACGTGCTCACCATGGGATGATTGCAGTTCACGGTATTGCCGCAGCCGGTGTAATCGCGATACCGGCGCCGGTCGGCGGGATCGAGGTGATAGAATATCTCGTTGGCCAGCCCCTTGAAGCTGATCACCGGACCATCGTCGCCACCCTCGGCAGTGTGGTTGTACACCACGTCCAGCAGCACGCGTATGCCGGCGTCGTGCAAGGCGTCGACGAGTGCGCGAAACTCGTGGTCGGCCTGCAGGGGATCGATGGCGTAGTGCGGATGGGGCGCAAAGAAGCTATGGGTGCTGTAACCCCAGTAGTTTTTCAGACCGCGCGCCGCCACCACATCCGGCACGTCTTGCTCGTCGTAGGCCATCACCGGCAACAACTCGACGTGCGTAATCCCCAGTTCCTTTAGATAGGGAATCTTCTCCCTGAGACCGGCATAGGTACCCGGATGCTTGACCGCGGCGGAGGTGTGACGCGTAAATCCACCGATGTGCAGTTCGTAAATCACCGCGCCGCCCAGATCATCGGCTGCCACCCTATGGTTCGTACGCGGCAGCGCGGTGGTGGCAACGGCACGCAGCGACGTGCGCCCGACGTCGTTCGGGTCGGCGGCACGCCGCCGCTCCCATACCGCATCCGTCACCACCCGCGCCCACGGGTCGACCAGTTCCTTACCCGGGTTGAAACGATGACCGGTCGCCGCCGTATTCGCCGGCCCATCCGTGCGCCAGGTGTAGTGCGTGCCCGCCGCGAGTCCTACGACAAAGACATGCCAGAAGAAAAAGCTGTGGTTGCGCTCGGGATCGAGGGCAATGACCCGGAACGGGTCGGGGCTGTCGGCCTGTGCATAGAGCAACAGCTCGACGCGCGTGGCATAGCGAGTGAAGGTGCAGAAATTGATACCGTCGGCCGCAACCGTCGCCCCCGGCGGAAAGCGCGTACCGGGGCGCGTGGCATAGTGACGCTCAGCCTTGATGGTCACTGATCGTCACCGGCCCGACCTTCCAGATGTCATCGCAATATTCCGACGATAGCGCGGTCGGAGGAAAATTTGCCGGAGCGCGCCGTATTCATAATGGACATGCGCGTCCAGCGCTCGGTGTCCTTCCACGCCGCGTTCACCTGCTCCTGGCAGGCCACATAGGCGGCATAATCGGCCAATACAAGGAACGGATCGGCATAGCGCAGATTGTCGACGAGCGGCCGGAACACCTCGCTATCGCCGCGCGAGAAGTGGTCGCTCGCGATAAGGTCCAACACCGCGCGCAATTCCGCATTGGCCTCGATGTACGCCTCCGGCCGGTAGCCTTCGCGCTGAACGCGCTCCACCTCGGACGCGGTGAGCCCGAAGAGGAAGAAGTTGTCCGCGCCGACTTCCTCGCGGATTTCCACATTGGCGCCATCGAGCGTCCCGATGGTGAGCGCACCGTTGAGCATGAATTTCATGTTGCCGGTGCCCGACGCCTCCTTGCCGGCGGTCGATATCTGCTCGGAGAGATCGGCGGCCGGATAGATGAGATGCGCGTTCTGCACGTTGAAATTGGGCACGAAGGCGACCTTCATGCGCGTGTTCACTTCCGGGTCGGCGTTGACCGTCTCGGCCACGGCGTTGATCAGCTTGATGATGCGCTTGGCCATGAAATAGCCCGGCGCGGCCTTGCCGCCGAAGATGAAGGCGCGCGGCGGCACATCGAGCGCGGGGTTTTGCTTCAGGCGATGATAGAGCGTGACGATGTGCAGCACGTTCAGGTGCTGGCGCTTGTATTCGTGGATGCGCTTGACCTGGATGTCGAACATCCATGTTGGATCGAGTTCGATGCCGATAGTGCGCGCGCAACGTACTCCGCAAGCCGCTCGCTTGTTGGCCTGTTTGACCGCGCGCCAGTCGTCGCGGAATGAGGCGTCATCTATAAACGCCTCGAGCTTTCTGAGCTCCTCCAGATGCGCAACCCAGTTATCACCAATGGCTTTGGTAATCAGATCCCGCAGCCCCGGATTGGAAAGCGCCAGAAAGCGCCGAGGCGTGACACCGTTGGTCTTGTTGCTGAAACGCTCGGGCCAGAGTTCGTAAAAGTCCTTCAACACACTCTGCTTCAGCAAGTCCGAATGCAGCGCGGCGACGCCGTTCACGGCATGGCTGCCGACCGTGGCGAGATGCGCCATACGCACACGCTTGCCGCCCTCCTCGCCGATCATGGACATGCGCGCCACGCGCGCCTCATCGCCGGGATAACGCGCGCGCACCTCGGCGAGGAAGCGGGCGTTGATCTCGTAAATGATCTCCAGGTGCCGCGGCAGCATTTCCTGGAACATGGGCAGCGGCCAGGTCTCGAGCGCCTCGGGCAGCAGGGTGTGGTTGGTATAGCCGAAGGTTTGCACGGTGATGGTCCCAGGCCTCGTCCCACCCGAGTCCGCGCTCGTCCACCAACAGCCGCATCAGCTCGGCCACACCGATGGAGGGATGGGTATCATTGAGCTGCATGGCATAGCGCTGCGCGAGGTTTTGCACCGGCTCGCCCGCCATATCGAGGATGTGCAGCAAGTCTTGCAGCGAACAGGACACAAAGAAGTATTGCTGCGCGAGCCGCAGGAGCTTGCCGATGTCCGGTTCGTCATTGGGATAGAGCACCTTGGTGACCGTCTCCGATATCGTCTTGTCCTCCACCGCCTGGTAATAATCGCCGGTGTTGAAGGACTGGAAGTCGAAGGATTCGACCGCCTCGGCACTCCATAGCCGCAGCGTGTTGCAGGTATTCACCCGATAGCCTTGGATCGGCGTGTCGTAGGCAACGCCCTTCACCACGCGGAACGGCACCCAGCGCACGCGATAGCGTCCCTGGTCATCCTGATAGGGTTCGGTGTGGCCGCCCCAGTTGACGTAATACGCCACCGACGGCTTGGCGATCTCCCAGGGATTGCCGTAGCGCAGCCACTTGTCGGTCACCTCCGTCTGCCAGCCGTCGCGGATCTCCTGATCGAAGATGCCGAACTCGTAGCGGATCCCGTAGCCTATCGCCGGGCATTGCAGTGTCGCCAGGGAATCGAGATAGCACGCGGCCAAGCGCCCGAGACCGCCATTACCCAGCCCCGGTTCTTCCTCCTGAGCCAGAATGTCGTCGAGGTCGATCCCGAGTTCGCCCATCGCGGTGCGCACCGTCTGTTCGATGCCGAGGTTCACGAGGTTGTTGCCGAGATGCGGACCCATGAGGAATTCCGCGGAGAGATAGCAGGCGATCTTTTTTTTCAGGTCGACATAGGTCTGTGTGCTGTTCATCCAGCGGTGCTGCATGCGGTCGCGCACCGCGAGCGCGAGCGCGCGGTAAACGTCATGGGCGTCCGCCACCGCCGGTATTGTGCCGACGGAGTAGTACAAGTGGTTCATCACCGCCCGCTTCAGTCCCTCTACGCTCATGCTCGTGCGGTCGTCCTCGACGAGAGGCGTCGGGGGTTCTGTTGCCTTCGGGGTCGTAGTCGTGCTCACTGATAGTCTACTCCTAATCATGTCGCACTGCGCGTGTGTCTTATCAGCACCACGCTGATCAGCGCGTTCACAGCGGCCAGACCCAGTTGGTGAACTCATCGTGGTCGGTGCCGTGCTCATGGGCGTAAGCGAGGTTCAGAATGATCTCGTCTTTCATCTGTTCCTTGAGATGCGCGGCCCGAGCAGCCAGTCCCGGCACACGATCGATCACATCGATCACCAGGGTGAAACGGTCGGTCTGATTCAGGATCGCCAGCTCCAGCGGCGTGTTGATGTTGCCGCGTTCTTTGTAGCCGCGCACGTGTATCTGCTCGTGATTCTTGAAGCGGTAGGCCAGCTTGTGGATCAGCCAGGGATAGCCGTGGAAGTTGAAGATCACCGGCTTGTCGGTGGTGAACAGGCTGTCGAACTCGCGCTCGGTCGAGCCGTGCGGGTGTTCGGACACCGGTTGCAGCTTGTAGAGGTCCACCACGTTGACGAAGCGCACCTTCAGGTCCGGCAGATGCTCGCGCAGTATGGCGGTGGCCGCGAGCGCCTCCTGGGTAGCCACGTCGCCGCAGGAAGCCATCACCACGTCCGGCTCCGCACCCTCATCGTTGCTGGCCCTTGCCCAGATGCCGATGCCCTTGGCGCAATGCACCACCGCCTCGTCGATGGTGGTGAATTGCAGGTGTTTCTGTTTATCGGCGACGATCACATTGATACAGTCGGTCGAGCGCAGGCACTGATCGGCCACCGCCAGCAGGGTATTGGCATCCGGCGGCAGATAGATGCGGGTCACGCTCGGGCTCTTGTTGGTCACCAGATCGATGAAACCCGGGTCCTGGTGCGAAAAGCCGTTGTGATCCTGGCGCCAGACCGTGGAGGACAGCAGGATGTTCTGCGACGCCACCGAGGCGCGCCAGGGCACATGGTTCTTGCAGATGTCCAGCCACTTGGCATGCTGGTTGAACATCGAGTCGATCACATGAGCGAAGGCTTCGTAGGTGTGGAAGAAGCCGTGCCGTCCGGAGAGCAGGTAGCCTTCGAGCCAGCCGATCAGGGTGTGCTCGGAGAGCATTTCCATCACCCGCCCGTCGCGCGACAGTTCGCCGCCGTCTGCGTCCTCCGGCAGCATATCCGCCATCCAGACCTTCTTGCTCACTTCGTAGATGGCCTGCAGGCGGTTGGAGGCCGTCTCGTCGGGCCCGAAGACGCGGAAATTGGTCATGTTGTTGCGCATCACGTCGCGCAGGAACTCGCCGAGCGGCTTGGTGTTCTCGTACAAAACCTTGCCCGCCTGCTTCACTTCCACCGCATAGTCGCGGAAGTCCGGCAGCTTGAGCTCTTTGCGCAACAGGCCGCCGTTGGCGTGCAGGTTGGCGCTCATGCGCCGCGTACCGTGCGGGGCGAGCTCGCGCAGTTCCGGCACCAGCCGGCCGTTGGCGTCGAACAGTTCTTCGGGCTGGTAACTGCGCATCCAGTCTTGCAGCAGCTTCAGGTGCGCGGGATTGGTGCGCACGTCCGCGAAGGGCACCTGATGTGACCGCCAGGAACCTTCCGCTTTGTGACCGTTGATTTCCTTGGGCCCCGTCCAGCCTTTGGGCGTACGCAGCACGATCATCGGCCAGCTCGGCAGCTCCACCTTGCCGCTGTCGCGGGCACTCTTCTGGATCTGGCGGATCTCGGCGATGGCGCTGTCCAGGGTCGCCGCCATCGTCTGGTGCAGGACGTCGGGATCGTCGCCCTCGACAAAATAGGGCGTGTAACCGTAGCCGTGGAAAAGCGCCTCCAGCCGCTCGTGGCTGATGCGCGCGAGGATAGTCGGGTTGGCGATCTTGTAGCCGTTGAGGTTCAGAATCGGCAACACCGCACCGTCGCGGATCGGATTGACGAACTTGTTCGAATGCCAGGCGGTGGCCAGCGGCCCGGTCTCGGCTTCGCCATCGCCTACCACGCAGGCGACGATGAGCTCGGGATTGTCCAGGCAGGCGCCATAGGCATGGGACAGGCTGTAGCCCAGCTCGCCACCCTCGTGAATGGAACCGGGGGTTTCCGGCGTGACGTGCGAACCGATGTGGCCAGGGAAAGAAAACTGTTTGAAGAACTTGCGCAGGCCCTCTGCATCTTCGCTCTTGTCGGGATAGATCTCCGAGTATGTACCTTCCAGATACGTGGGCCCGAGCACGCCCGGCGCACCATGACCGGGGCCCGCCATGAAAATGACATCAAGATCGTCGCGCTTGATGACCCGATTCAGGTGTACCCAGACGAACGACAGCGCCGGGCTGGCACCCCAATGCCCGAGCAGCCGATGCTTGACGTGTTCGACCTTGAGCGGCTCCTTGAGCAGCGGATTGGCGCGCAGATAGATCATGCCCACCGAAAGGTAATTGCAGGTGCGCCACCAGGCGTTCATCAGGCGCAACTCTTCGACGCTAAGCGGATTGTTGCTGGGTGCTGGTTCGTGTGCCGCCTTAGTCATGTTCAGATCTCCTTGCTTCAATAGGGCGCTGAGGTATCAGCTTGTTACAGGCGCAAAACGCCGGGCAACGCTGATCGATGATCTGCCGCCCGGTGACGAGCTTCTCAAGACGACCGGCCAGCGCATCGGGCTTTGCATCGCCGCGCACCTTCACCACATATACGCGTCGGGTCGGGTACTTGAAGTCAGTGTTGAAAGCCATGTCGGGTGTCCATAGCGAGTTTTCGACGCTACCATAACGGCTCTCGCACGCCGAGTTGTCAGCGTAACGTCGCCATTTCATCTGGAATCAGGAAAACCGACCTGCTCAGACGGCACAGCTTGCCGCAAGCCCGTCAGACGCGCGCACACCCAATCACGGCGGAACGGGTACGTTTCACTGACTACTTTCAGCAAGCCGGAAGTTAGGATGAACCCGTATGCGGTTTCGGATTGCTCCCAAATGGCAGGCGCGTCGACCGGAGCAAGAGCCCGCAGCGCGTACTGCAGGAGCAGGCAGGTTTACTTGGACTTCGTTGTGCCGAGCAGTGCTCGCGCCCTGGCGACAGCGGCTGTGTCGGGCGCTTCGGGAAGCTGGTCGACGAGCGCGGCAAGTGCGCGTCGGTCTTTGGCCGTTGCACTGTGGCGGTCGCACAGTTCAATCAGCGCCAGCAACTCCAGCCACGGTGCCTCCTGCGCTCTGGCCTCCGCGATCGCGCGTCGAATCGCGGCGGCGGCGGCTGCGCGGTCGCCGCGCGCGCGCGCGATGGCAGCCTGCATCACGTACAACTGCGGCAGATACACGCGCTCCCCGAGCGTGTTTACCACATGCAGCGCGTCGTCGAGTTGGTGTTGCGCGGCGTCCCAGTCGCCGGCAAGCACCAGGGCCTCCGTGGCATACCCGAGGACTTCACTTCCTCCCGCCAGCATCCCGAGCCGGGTATTGTCGTCGTACGCCTCTCGAATGCGGCGATAGCCGTCGCGCGGTTGGCCCATCCGGGCATCCGCCCAGCCGCGAAACCACCGGCACGCCATTCGACCTTGCGCAACCCCGGATTCGTCGACGAGTGCGCGCATTGCGTCGGCCAGAGCCGCGACACGTTTCGCGTCGCCGAGTCGGACCGCGAACAGCGCCTCGTACCAGAAGGCCGCCAGCCGCGTGTTGGGCCATCCCAACAGGCGAGCGCGTGCGTGCGCCTGCTCCAACCGCGCGCGCCCCTGCTCGACGAACCCGGAAGTAAGAAGGTTCATGCCGAGCAGCCCCAGCAGCGTGACCTGCGGATCGGCGACGAAGATTTCGGCCGGCGCCAGGTCGAGAAGCTCCGCCGACGCAAGCCCGCGCTCGATCCATGTGCCGGCCGCGCGCGGTCGGCCCTGAAGCTGAGCAACGTATCCGTGCACGATGCACGTGACGAGCACAAGCACCGGATCGTTCGGTGCAGATGAGAGCGCCTCGGCCCGTTCCGCCACCGCCAGCGCCTCGGCATAGTCCGCCCGCAGACTAAGAACGAACCCGAACCCGTGCAGCAGCCGTCCGCGCATGGGATGTTCGGGGATGTCGGCGAGCAGCGAGTACGCACGCTTGAACGCGCTCTTCGCTTCGGGATGACTGATGCCATGCACGTGGGTGGCGGATACTCCCTGAAGCGTCGCAAGCGCGATCTCCAGCGCGTCGCGCTCAGCGCCCACGGGCGCCTGGCCGAGAAGGGTCAACGCATGCTGGGCGAGGCTCATGCACTCGCACGCACTAAAGCGCGCGAGCGCCGCTTCGGCAGCCTCAACATAGCAACGTAACGCGGCCATCGGCTCGCGGCCAAGCTCTAAGTGCATGGCGAGTTCCGTCGCGGCGACCGGCGTGCCTGCCGCACGCTCGCGTGCGAGCGTGGTGCCGACTTTGCGGTGGAGCTGCGACCGAACCGACGGGTTCGTGCGCTCGTACAGCACTTGACGAAAGAGCGCGTGCCTGAACGCATACGGCAACTCTGCCGTATTGCCACCTCCCTCGGCACGCGGCGCGACGAGCCACAACCGCTCGCGCGCGAGCTCGTCGCACGTCTGGCCGACCCATGCGGCGTCCCGCTCGAGTACTCCCGCAATCGTATCGACGCAGAACTCGATGCCGCGAACTGCGGCGGCCGAAAGCACCAAGCGCTGATCGCCGGTGAGCTTCGCGATGTAATGATCAATGATGGCCGCGAGATCCTCCGGGACAGCGATTTGCGCGAGCTGTGACCCGGCTGCAGCGTCGTCACCGGCTTGCGCGGCGCGCGTGATCACCTCCGTCATCACCGACGCGACGAACAGCGGTATGCCGTCGGTGCGCTCGTGCAACGCACGCACGAACCCTTCATCGCCGACGATCGCCGGCGATCGTCCCACCACGTAGTCGGCGACCTCGCTTTCGGAGAACGGATCGAGCACGATCTCCTCGCACAAGTCATGCAGGCGCAGCTCGTGCCGTAAGGGGTTGAGCGGATGGTCGAGGGCCACGACCTCGGCGAGACGAAAGCTTGCAAGCCACATGAGCCGCGCGCTGCGCCGGCGGCGCGCGATGTAGTCGATGAGCTGGATCGTCGCGCGGTCGCTCCAATGCAGGTCCTCGGTCACCAGCAACAGCGGGCGACGCTCGGTGTAGCGATCGAGGAACTGGCCCATCTCGCGCAGCATGCGATCCGGGTTGACGCCGGCGAGCTCGCGTCGTAGCGCTTCTCGCTCTTCCGTTGTGCTGAGCCACGGTAGCTGCAGCAGCCAGGTCGGCGCCACGGCGCGCAGCAAAGACGGCACCTCGCTGTCGTTGCGGCACAGCTCGTCCAGCGCTTCCAGAACAGGAAGATAGGGCTCACCCGTGCCGTAGTGCTCGACGCATTGGCCGCGCGCGCGCGCGACGTCGCCGAGGCTCGCAGTGAACTGCTCGATCAGCGTCGTCTTGCCGATGCCCGGCTCGCCGACAATCCAGACCACCGCGCGCTTGGCGCCGCACGCGATGTCCCAGGCGCGGCGCAGCCGTGATAGTGGTTCGGCGCGACCGATGAAGCAGGGTACGTGCACGGCGGCGGGTTCCGAAGCGTTTGGCAGGACGCCTGGCGCAGCGGGGATCGCACTGGGGGCGGCAATGAAGCGATACCCGCGCCGCGACACCGTTTCGATGAAACGCGGTTTGCGGGCATCGTCGTCGAGCGCGGTGCGGAGCTCGCTGATGGCGGTTCTCAACACCGAGTCGGTCACGAACTGGTGGCCCCAAACCTCATCGAGCAAAGCGTTCGTGGTGAGCAGGGACCCGGGGTGCCGTACGAGCGCGCACAGGACGGCGAATGGCGTCGGCGCGAGCGGGACAGCCGTACGGTCGCGCAGCAAGCGTGCGTTCGCCTCGTCAAGCTCGAATCGGTCGAAGCGCACTCGTACCGGATTCGAACCGGCCGAAGATCGGGCGTGGTCGGTGCTTTCAGCCATTTCGATACGAACGGGTCCCTAGCAGGTTGTTGAAAAGCTGGCATTCAATCACGTACGGCGGTGCTGCGACGTGATTTTTCGGGATTTTCCGCTGATCTCTATAGTCGCTGGCGGCCCACTCTGAGCGCTCGCGGTGTGGACTGTGTTCCCGAATGCCGAGCAATCCGGTCGGCACCGGCAGACGCCCCCCGAACCAAGTTCCAACCGATCATATCCCAATATAGCAGATCATTGACTTGGCTGTGCCGCGCACTTTGGCCTGACGCAGGGTACCGATCAACTTGCCCCAGCCGATCGCCTCTTCGATGCGTTTGCGGATGCGTTGAGTGATCGCATAACCCGCATGACGGCGCGTACGCCCGTCGAGGGTCGTGCCCTTGCACCGGCTCGCCACGTGCGCCTTGATGTTGAGCTGCTGACAGGGTGCGACAAAGGTGCTGACGTCATAACCCTTGTCCGCCCCCACCGTCTTGCACCTCTTGGCCGGCAGTCGCTCCAACGGCGCTAGCGCCGCCGACCAGGCAAACGCCGTGCCCACCTCGGTCATCGTGGCACCTACCGCCAGACCGTTGCCGTTATCCATCAGCAGATGCCCCATGTGGCATAGGCGTGCCGCCCCGCCTTTCGAATTACGAAACAGCCGTGCCTCCGTATCGGTGGTCGAGACGTGCGTGTCATTGCCGCGTATTTCCGTGAGAAAATCCCGCTCCGCGTTACACCCGCCCGCCGCGGCGGCTCTTCCTCCTTGGGCCAGTTACCGGCCGTTCTCGATCGCTTCGTGCACAATGTCCAATTAATCGGTGTCAGATTCGCACCTGACAGGCCGCTTCGACAAGCCGTCCGTGAACACAGCGCAGGGTGCTCCGCCTTCCGTCAAGCGGCATTCCGGAATGGACCGCGGATACGCCAAGGTGAACCGGAGGGGCCGTGCGACCGGAGCGCGGCTCATGGCGCGAAGGGCATCCAGGGCATCATGCGGCCGGCCCGTCCCAGGGTGGAGTCCATGGTCCCGGTGATCACTGTCATATTGGCGTTGATCTGATTGAGCTCCGCGACGATCGCCGGCAGCGCGCTCATCTGCGCGCTCATGGTGCGCATCTGCTGCTCCATGGACGGCATGGTGTCCATACTCTTGGACATGCGGTAGAGCATCAGCGCGATGACCGCCCCGGCCGTGCCCGGGTCCCAGGTCTGCATGTAGCGGCTCACCCAGTCCACCTGCCGCTGGAAGCTGTCCAGCTCGCGGCGGGTATCGGCCGGCAACTCTGCCAGCAGCTTCTCGCGCAGCGCCTGCCGCTCTTCCACCGTCAGGGGACTGGGCTCCGACTGCAAGGGTGGCTGGGCCTGGGCGGCCGGAAACGGGTATTGGACTGACCAACCCGCCAGTGCCAAGGTCGTGACCAGGGTCAGGGACATAAGCCGCAGGCGCCGTCCCTCGCGATGTGCTGCGCTGCGGACCGCCCTCAGCTCCTCTGACAGGAGGCGGACCGCCTCCTCCAGAGCGGGTACGGCTTGAGCGTTTGCGGGGGAGTGATGAATCTCGGTGCGCATGGGAGTCTCACCTCGTGAGCAGTCGTTGCCAGGGTCAGGCGGTGACCCGTCATTTTGAGAAAGCGAGCGTGTCGCAAAGGGTCGTTGCCGGGTTCCCCTTCACACAGAGGCGATCGAGGGGATTGCTCATTCTTCTGCCCGAATGAAAACTCGAGCGTTGCAGATCGCCCCAGAAAATCCCCCCTGCAGAAGCCAACCGCGCTCACACCTCTTTCGAAAAGGTGCTGTCACGCGGCTTCGCCAAGTGCACCGGCGCGGAATACCACCCTTATAATTATAGCAGGCACCTCGTCGGGGTCGCGCATGCCGAAGGCGGCCCAACATCGGGCCGGCCCGGATGCTTTGTTCCAGCAGCCGACGTTCGAGCTCATCCTGAGACTGCTCAGCCATGCCGACTTCCCGCGCCGATTAATGTCTTCCGATCACCCCCGCTCCCCCCAGCCGGCTCGCGGATTCGGAACCAGGCCGCATGGGCCGCCGGCAGGAACAGCAGCGTCAACATCGTCGCGACCGCCAGCCCACCCATGATCGCCATGGCCATCGGCCGCCAGAACGAGTCCGGCGCGATGGGGATCATTCTCAGAATAGCCGCCGCCGTTAGCATAATTGGCCGCAGCCGATGGCACGTGGCCTCCACCACCGCGCCCCACCGGTCTGCACCGGCGGCGATGTTGCGTTCGATCTGGTCGATCAGGATGACGGAGTTGCGGATGATCATTCCGATCAAGGCGATGCACCCCAGAATGGCGATAAAGCCCATGGGGGTGTGGGTCGGCAGCAAGGCGCCGACCACTCCGATCAGGCCCAGCGGCGCAACGCTGATCACAAGCACCAGCCGCTGGAAGCTTTGCAGCTGCACCATCAGTACCGTCAGCATCAGCAGGACCATTACCGGGACCACCGCGGCGACCGAGCGCTGCCCTTTGGCGGCCTCCTCGACAGCCCGGTAGGGTCGAGGACTGGCGAGAGCGTAGCGAAGCCGTCGGGGTCCACGCGATGTCGTATTCCGGCGGCGCGCGGTCTGGCCGCACCCAAATCACGCCCGGCGCTTGCCGGCCCGCCGGGCGCGATACCAAAGCCACCCGTAGATGAGCGCGTTGGCCAGCATCACCAGACCGGCAAGCGCGAATTGCCGGTCACGGGTGAGGTTTCCGGGATAGATCAGGGGCAGGAGGTAACGCTCCACGAAACCACCCGGGTAGCCGGCCTCGCCCGCGCGCCGCAGGAGGCTGTTCTCCAGCGCCGTCAGCGGACAGCCCCAGCCCGTGAGTTCAACGAACACACCCCATAAGGCCACCGGGATGTGCAGCCGGACGGAGCGGGCATAGCGGGCGACGAGCAGGCCGCCCAGCACGACATAGGCGATGAACGCCAGGTGAACTGTCAGCACGGCTTCCGCGGCGAGTTGGAAAGGCATCGGAGGTTCCCTCGCACGTTATCGTGCATTGCACAGTTGGCTGACACCCGTTAGCCAGCGCCGCGCTCGCCCGGCCTGTCGCTGCCTTTTGCCCGGCAAACAACGGCGACGCTCGAGGTCGGTTCCCATTCGCGGAAACGTGGCATCGTGACGGCCGCCTCGGCCGTCACTGGCGGGAGGCCCACCGGCACGCCCGCGCAGTCGTGACAACCGGAATCAGCCGTCGATGTGCGCTTTCAGCGCCTCCACTTCACGCCGTAACGCTTCGACCGCCGCTTCGAGTCGCTCGATGCGTTCCGACACCGCCCCGGAATCCGCATCGACTTGCGACGCGGCCGTCGCGGTTTCCTCGGCACTCACCGCGCCGCTGAACAGATGCGCGTACCGCGCCTCCCGCTTGCCGGGTTCGCGCGGCAGCCGGGTCACGAACGGGCCGTCGTCGCGCTGCTTCAGGTGTTCGAGCGTGGACTCGACTTCCTGCACGTCGTTGAACCGGTGCAGGCGCTCGGCGCGGGTGCGCAGTTCGCCGGGCGTCTGCGGGCCGCGCAGCAACAGCACGCAGATGACGGCGATCTCGCCATCGGTCAGTTTCAGCGTGCCGAATTCCGTGTTGCAAAAGCGGTGCTGGTACTTGGTGACGCGGCTGCCGAAGCCGCTCTTGTTCATGACCAGACCGCGCCGGACCAGGGCGTCGAGCGTTTCCTGAACGGTGGACTCGTCCAGGTCCATCACGGGGTCGCGGCTGCTTTTCTGGTTACACGCGTTAGTCAGTGCGTTGAGCGAGAGCGGATATTGCTCGGGCGTGGTGCGTTCCTTCTCCAGCAGGCTGCCGATCAGGCGGGCCTCGATCGCATTCAGTTGTATATCCATGTGCGCTATATTCCTGGCAGTAGAAATTCGGGTGTCAGTGTAGTCAATGCGTGCTGCCTGTGGGAGCGGGCTTGCCCACGCCTACAGAATGCCAATCCAAAAATACCGGGTGGCGTCATTTGCACCGGCAGTCGTCTATCTGGTATTAAACCTGGAACCGCGGAATTTTATCATGGCCCGAGCCACCCTTCTTTCGGTTGTCGAATCGCCAGCGCACCCGGATTTTTCCAGCGTCTACGCCAAGCATGGGCTGGACCAGGCGCGGGTGAATTCAATGCGCAAGGCGATCAGCGAGGCGAAACGGCTCAAGCCGGCCTATGTGGTCGGCGAGTTCTTCTACGGCTACGGCAACAATTACGCCGGCGTGAACATCAGCAACCTGGACGTGCTGCTGTACAGTCTGCAGAAATATGCACCCGATGCGAAAGTGATCGTGCTGGTCGAGAAGGACGAGCGGCACTACGTCGACAAGCTGAACGGGATTCTGCCGCTGCACGCGGTGCTGCAGTATCCGGTGCACGAGAAGGATATGGGGGCGGCGCTCGGAGCCCACTGGCACCCGAATACGGCGAAAGCCTCGGAATAGGCCCCGGGTTTCGCTTGCGTTCAGCCCAGGCCATGTTGATAGACACCCGCTCGATCGGGTGGCGCCGAACGCTTTGGCGGCTAACGGGCTGCCAAAAAAAGCGGCCCGAAGGCCGCTTCTTCTTGATTCCGAATCGAGCCGGACTCAGTTGACGCGCGCGTCCAGTTCGCCCGATGCATAGCGTTTGTACATGGCTTCCAGGCTGATCGGGTTGATCTTGGAGGCATGGCCGGCGCAGCCGAAGGCTTCGTAGCGCGCCTTGCAGATGCCCTTCATCGCCGCGGTGGAGGCCTTGAGGAACTTGCGCGGATCGAAGTTGCTCTTGTTTTCGGCCATGTGCTTGCGGATGGCGCCGGTGCTGGCCATGCGCAGGTCGGTGTCGATGTTGACCTTGCGCACGCCGTGCTTGATGCCTTCCTGGATTTCCTCGGCCGGCACGCCGTAGGTCTCGCCCATATCGCCGCCGTATTCGTTGATGATCTTCAGCCAGTCCTGCGGCACCGACGAGGATCCGTGCATGACCAGGTGCGTATTGGGCAGACGGGCGTGAATTTCCTTGATGCGGTTGATGGCCAGGATGTCGCCGGTCGGCGGACGGGTGAACTTGTAGGCACCGTGGCTGGTGCCGATGGCAATCGCCAGGGCATCGACCCCGGTGTCCTTGACAAAGTTGGCGGCTTCTTCCGGATCGGTCAGCAACTGGTCCATCGACAGCGCGCCCTCGGCGCCGTGGCCGTCTTCCTCCCCCATCTGACCGGTTTCCAGCGAACCCAGGCAACCCAGTTCGCCTTCGACCGATATGCCGCCGGCGTGCGCCATCTCGACCACACGGCGGGTCACGTCGACATTGTATTCATAGGTCGCCGGCGTTTTCATGTCCTCCATCAGGGAACCGTCCATCATGACCGAGGTGAAGCCGGACTGGATGGAGCGCAGGCAGACGCCGGGCGCCGCGCCGTGGTCCTGGTGCATGACGATCGGAATGTGCGGATACATTTCCACGGCCGCCGAAATCAGGTGGCGCAGGAAGGGCTCGCCGGCGTAGGAACGCGCGCCCGCCGAACCCTGCATGATGACCGGGCTGTTGGTTTCGTCGGCCGCCATCATGATGGCGTGGACCTGTTCCATGTTGTTGACGTTGAATGCGGGCATGCCAAAATCGTGTTCGGCCGCATAATCGAGTAATTGGCGCATCGAGATCAAAGCCATGACATACTCCTCGGGGTTCTCAGTCGTGTACGAAAAGTTGATCGAAACTACGGCAATCTGGTGCCATTCTGCCCGAAGCGGCCGGGCGTCTCATCCATAAGAAAATCAGGGGCAAATCCGGCCCGCGGCGGGTTAATCCACATTGATAATGTGGTCTCCTACCCGGATCATCTTCAAGGCGTTGGTGCCGCCCTGCACGCCCGTCAGGTCGCCCTTGGTGATGATCACCAGATCGCCGTTGCGAACCGCGCCGCGCCGCATCAGTTCGTCGATGACTTCGCGGTTGACCTCGGCGTGGTCGGTACTGGTGACGTCGAAGCTGACCGGATAGACGCCACGGTAAAGGGTTACCTTTCTACGGGTCTCGACGTGACGCGTCAAGGCATAGATCGGGATGCCGGAGCTGATGCGTGACATCCACAGCGGCGTGGCGCCGGATTCGGTCAGGGCCGCGATGGCGCGCACGCCCGTGTGGTTGGCCGTATACATGGCGGCCTTGGCGATGGCTTCGTCGACGCGCTTGAATTCCACACCCAGCCGCCGCTCGAAGATGGTGTCGGGACGGTGGCGCTCGGCGCCGCGGCAGATGCGGTCCATCGCCTCGATCACCTTGGCCACGTGCTTGCCGGTGGCGGTTTCGGCCGACAGCATCACGGCGTCGGTGCCGTCGATGACCGCGTTGGCCACGTCAAACACCTCGGCGCGGGTCGGGATCGGGCTCTCGATCATCGATTGCATCATCTGGGTCGCGGTGATCACGATACGATCCATCGTGCGCGCGACCTGAATGATCTTCTTTTGCACCGCGGGCAGCTCGGCATCGCCGATCTCCACGCCGAGGTCCCCGCGCGCGATCATGACCGCGTCGGACGCGCGGATGATGTCGTCCAGCACGTCCATCGCCTCGGCGCGCTCGATCTTGGCGACGATACCGCCCTTGCCGCCGGCGTCGCGGAACAACTGGCGCGCCTCGTCGACGTCGCTGGCGCAACGCGGGAAGGACACGGCGACGTAGTCGGCCTGCATTTCGGCGGCGCAGCGGATATCGGCGCGATCCTTGTCCGTGAGCGCCTCGGCCGACAGCCCGCCGCCCAGGCGGTTGATGCCCTTGCTGTTGGAGAGCACGCCGCCGACCTTGACCCGGCATTCGACCTTACCGCCGTTGACTTCCTCGACCCACAGCACCAGGGCGCCGTCGTCGAGCAGCAGCGTGTCGCCGCGGCGCACGTCGTTGGGCAGCGCCTTGTAGGTGACGCCGACACGCTGGTGATCGCCGGCCTTGCGTTCGAGTTCGGTGTCGAGCACGAAGCGGTCGCCTTCCTGCAGGTGCACCTGGCCGCGCTCGAACTGCTCGATGCGGATCTTCGGGCCTTGCAGATCGGCCAGCACGCCGACCTGGCGCCCGCAGGCGCGCGCGCGGTTGCGCACGTTCTCGGCGCGCTGGGTATGTTCGTCGTGAGTCCCGTGCGAAAAGTTGACGCGGACAACGTCCACGCCGGCCTGGATCATTTCGTCGAGCACCTTGGGGTCGTCGGTCGACGGCCCGAGCGTGGCGACAATCTTGGTTCTGCGCAACATACTAAAGGCGGGGTGGTTTACTTCACCCGCTCCTCCAGCATCGCCACCGCGGGCAGGGTCTTGCCTTCCAGGAACTCCAGGAAAGCGCCGCCGGCGGTGGAGATGTACGACAGCTTGTCGTAAATGTCGTATTTCTGGATCGCGGCGATCGTGTCGCCGCCGCCGGCCAGCGAGAACCCCGGCGCGTTGGCGATCGCCATCGACACCGTTTTGGTTCCCCCGCCGAACTGGTCGAATTCGAACACGCCGACCGGACCGTTCCAGATGATGGTGCCGGCTTTCGCGATGATGTCCGCCAGTTGCTTCGCCGATCGGGGGCCGATGTCGAAGATCATGTCGTCGTCGGTCACCTCGTCCGCGCTTTTCAGCACCGCCGGTTCGTTCTCGTCGAACTTCTTGCCGCAGACCACGTCGACGGCGATCGGAATGCTGGCGCCGCGCTGGTTCATCTTTTCGATGAGCGCCTTGGCGGTCGGCACCAGGTCGTCCTCGCACAGCGACTTGCCGACGTTCCTGCCGGTCGCCTTGAGGAAGGTGTTGGCGATGCCGCCGCCGACCACCAACTGGTCGACCTTCTCCGACAGCGCTTCGAGCACGGTCAGCTTGGTCGAGACCTTGGAGCCGCCGACGATCGCGACCATCGGACGGGCGGGCTTGGCCAGCGCCTTGTTCAGCGCATCCAGCTCCTCGGCCAGCAACAGGCCGGCGCAGGCCACGGGCGCGAACTTGCCGACACTGTGGGTGGACGCCTGGGCGCGGTGCGCGGTGCCGAAGGCGTCCATCACGAACACGTCGCACAGACTCGCGTATTTTTTTGCGAGCGCTTCGTTGTCCTTCTTTTCACCGGCATTGAAGCGAACGTTTTCCAGCAGCACGACTTCGCCGCCGGCCAGTGCCGGCGGCTTGTCCAGATAGTCCTTGACCAGTCGCACCGGCTTACCAAGCTTGGCCGACATGTCGGCGGCGATGGGCGCCAGCGAGTTTTCCTCGTCGGCCACGCCCTCCTCGGGCCGGCCGCGGTGGGACATCACCATCACTTTCGCGCCCGCTTTGGCGCACAGCTCGATGGTCGGCATCGACGCCGTGATACGCGCATCCGAGGTTACCTTGCCGTCCTTGACCGGCACATTGAGGTCGGCGCGGATCAGCACCCGCTTGCCGGCAAGGTCGAGATCGGTCAGTTTGATGAAAGACATGAATACGGCTCCCTACATTTGGATTTCAAAACTCATCGGGCAAACAGCGCTTGCCGGATGATTCTTGCGGGTCCCGGGCGTCCCGTGCCGCCGGGGCGCGAAGACGCGGAGAACGTGAAGGCCGCCGCCTCCGCCGCTCTCCGCATCGCCACGACGTTGCGCGCGATCAGCAGCGCCGATTATTTCGCAACATGCCGGACCATGCGCATCATGTTGCAGGTGTAGCCGTACTCGTTGTCGTACCAGGAGACCACCTTGACGAAGGTCGGATCCAACTGGATGCCGGCGCCGGCATCAAAAATCGACGGCGTGCCGCAGCCGCGGAAGTCAGTCGAGACCACTTTGTCTTCCGTGTAGGCCAGAACGCCGGCCAGGCCGCCATTCTCGGAGGCGCCCTTCATGGCGGCGCAGATGTCCTCGTAGGCGGCCTCGTTGATCAGCTCGCAGGTCAGGTCGACCACCGACACGTCGGAGGTGGGCACGCGCAACGCCATGCCGGTCAGCTTGCCGTTGAGGTCGGGCAGCACCTTGCCCACGGCCTTGGCGGCACCGGTCGAGGACGGGATGATGTTCTCCAGGATGCCGCGGCCGCCGCGCCAGTCCTTCTGCGAGGGGCCGTCGACGGTCTTCTGGGTGGCCGTGGCGGCGTGCACCGTGGTCATCAGGCCGCGCTTGATGCCGAAATTGTCGTGCAGGACCTTGGCCACCGGCGCGAGACAGTTGGTGGTGCAGGAAGCGGCGGAGATGATAGCCTGGCCGGCATAGGTGTTGTGGTTCACGCCATAGACGAACATCGGCGTGGCGTCCTTGGACGGCGCGCTTTGCACGACCTTCTTGGCGCCCGCGGCGATGTGCTTCTGGCAGGTCTCCCCGGTCAGGAAGAAGCCGGTGCACTCGAGCACCACGTCGGCGCCCACGTCGTTCCACTTCAGGTTGGCCGGATCACGCTCGGCGGTCAAACGGATCTTCTTGCCGTTGACGATCATGGTGTTGCCGTCGACGGCGATGTCGCCGTTGAAATTGCCGTGCACCGAGTCGTACTTGAGCATATAGGCCAGATAATCGGGGTCGAGCAGGTCGTTGATGCCGACCACCTCGATATCCTTGAAATCCTTCGCGATGGAACGGAACGCCATACGGCCGATGCGGCCGAAACCATTGATACCGACTTTAATTGTCATCTTTCTCTCTCCGTCTTTCCGAATGTGAACTGGGGGGAATCAATACCGGGGCGCGCGGCCTCAGATCACCGCCTCGACGGCGCTGGCCACGTGTTCAGCGGTGAACCCGAATTCCTTAAAGAGCTGACCCGCCGGCGCGGATTCGCCGAAGCGGTCAATGCCGACGACCTTGCCGGTCAGGCCGATATACTTGTGCCAGTACGACGTGACGCCGGCCTCGACCGCGACGCGGCGGGTCACACCGGCCGGCAGCACCGACTCGCGGTAGGCCGCGTCCTGCGCGTCGAACGCATCGGTCGACGGCATGGAAACGACACGGATTTTCCTGCCCTTGCCTTCCAGCGCCTCGGCCGCCTTCATGGCGATCTCGACCTCGGAACCGGTGGCGATGACGATGCCGTCCGGCATGCCGGCGGTGTCGCGGAGGACGTAGCCGCCGCGGACGATGTTGGCCATCTGCGCGGCGGAGCGTTGCATGTGCGCGAGGTTCTGGCGCGAGAAGATCAGCGCGGTCGGGCCGCCTTTGCGCTCGATCGCGTATTTCCAGGCGATGGCGGATTCCACCGCGTCACAGGGGCGCCAGACCGACATGTTCGGAATCATGCGCAGCGTGGCCGTCTGTTCGATCGGCTGGTGGGTGGGACCGTCTTCGCCCAGACCGATCGAGTCGTGGGTGTAGACGAAGATGGTGGACACTTTCATCAGCGCCGCCATGCGCAGCGCGTTACGGGCGTATTCGGAGAACATCAGGAAGGTGGCGCCGTAGGGAATGAACCCGCCGTGCAGCGTGATGCCGTTCATGATGGCGGACATGCCGAATTCGCGCACGCCGTAGTACAGGTAGTTGCCGTCGGAGACGGTGTTGCTGATGCCCTTGGAACCCGACCAGATGGTGAGGTTGGAACCGGCCAGGTCGGCCGAACCCCCGAGCAACTCGGGCAGCAGCGGTCCGAACCCGTTCAGCGCGTTCTGCGAGGCCTTGCGCGAGGCGATGGTTTCGCCCTTGTCGTTGACCGCCTGAATGAACTTCGCCGCCCCCGCTTCCCAGTCCTTCGGCAGCCGGCCGGCCACGCGGCGCTCGAACTCGGCGGCCAGATCCGGATACGCGGCCTTGTACCTGGCGAACTTCTCGTTCCAGGACTGCTCGGCTTTCGCGCCCCTGTCCTTGGCGTTCCAGCCGGTATAGATGTCCGACGGCACCTCGAACGGCGCGTAATGCCAGCCGAGATTCTCGCGCGTGGCTTTGATTTCGTCCTCGCCCAGCGGCGCGCCGTGACAGTCGTGGCTGCCGCACAGATTGGGTGCACCGTAGCCAATCACGGTCTTGCAGCAGATCAGGCTGGGCCTGTCGTTGACCGAACGCGCTTCGCGCACGGCATTGGCGATCGCCTCCGGTTCGTGGCCGTCGACATCCCGCACGACGTGCCAGCCGTAGGCCTCGAACCGGCCCGGCGTGTTGTCGGTGAACCAGCCCTCGACGTGGCCGTCGATGGAGATGCCGTTGTCGTCCCAGAAGGCGATGAGCTTGCCCAGGCCGAGCGTGCCGGCCAGCGAGCAGGCTTCGTGGGAGATGCCTTCCATCATGCAGCCGTCGCCCATGAATACATAGGTGTAGTGATCGACGATGTGGTGGCCGTCGCGGTTGAACTGGCCGGCCAGCACCTTCTCGGCGATCGCCATGCCCACGGCGTTGGCGATGCCCTGACCCAGCGGACCGGTGGTGGTCTCGATGCCCGGCGCATAGCCGTATTCCGGGTGACCCGGGGTTCTGGAGTGCAGTTGACGGAAATTCTTGAGGTCGTCGATGGCCAGGTCATAGCCGGTCAGATGCAGCAGCGAGTAGATCAGCATCGAGCCGTGGCCGTTGGAAAGAACGAAGCGATCGCGATCGACCCATTTCGGGTTTTGCGGGTTGTGTTTCAGGAAGTCGTTCCAGAGCACTTCGGCGATGTCCGCCATTCCCATCGGTGCGCCCGGGTGTCCGGATTTGGCCTTTTGAACCGCATCCATGCTCAACGCACGGATTGCATTGGCAAGTTCTTTACGCGAAGCCATGAGCATCTCCTAACTGTTTGGTGCAAAACCCTGAGCTGCCGCGGCGTCAAGCAGCAGAACGGCCGGCGCCTCGGGAAACGGGTGCGACCGCCGCAAATTCTTCTTGATCAGATTCTTGGTTCGCTAAGGACGCGTACGTGCAAGGTCCCGCACGCGATCCTCATGACGGCTTTCGTCTGTCGTCGGGGTGCTTCGGCCCTTGCAGGCACGGGCATGCAGCACCCCCGGAATAAACCGAGCGCGCCATTTTCCATGACTTGACCGCGCACGGCAATAGCCCCATAGGGATCGGACGGAATATTGACGCAGGTCAGGCAATTTCGTCTTTCCACTTGATCGAACAGCCGATGCTGGGCGTCTGCTCGGCCGGCCCCTGTCCGGTCCCGGCGATCTGGCGCATCGCCTCGAACAGTTCGCGCCGCGCGCCGGGGTCGGCGGGCTGCTTGCCGCTGGCGTCGAGGCGGCCGCGGTACTGGAGCTTCAGATCCGCGTTGTAGCCGAAAAAGTCCGGCGTGCAGACGGCACCATAGGCGCGGGCCACGGCCTGGCTCTCGTCCATCAAATAAGGAAACGGGAAGTCGAATTCCTGCGCCACCCGGCGCATGTTGTCGAACGAATCCTCCGGATACTGCGCCGGATCGTTGGACATGATCGCAACGCTGTTGACGCCCAGCGCCTTGAGTTCGCGCGCATCGCGCACCAGGCGGTCACGGACGGCCTTTACGTAAGGACAGTGATTGCAGATGAACATCACCAGCAATCCGTCGGATCCGCGGCAGTCCTCGAGCGTCCAGGTCCGGCCGTCCGTGCCGGGAAGTTCGAAATCGATGGCCGGCTCGCCGAAGTCGCAGACCGGTGTGTGCAAAGAAACCATGTCATCCTCCCAAACAAATCAGACTCAGGACATCGGCAGCCGGGACACAATGACGCGGCCGTCCATCACGGGACACCGGAGAAAGCGGGGGAATTCCGCCTTGAAATCCGGGCAATTCCAGCGCGATACCCAGGTATCCGCGCCGCCGCGGGCGGACGCCGGGCACCGGGGTGAGCCGCGTCCACGGAGCCCGAACGCACAGCTTCCCGCCGTGCGTAGTCTATCGGGTTCGCGCCCGCGCGGCGCGCGTTTTGACATCGGCGGCGTTGACGCCTAAAATTGTCGTCGCAGCGCCGATTTGAAATCAGATTGCGGGCGCTATACAAATCCGGCTAAAGCGAGCATTCGATGATCTTTATTGTTGAAACCCGCTTGAGCCTCCGGCCCATGCGGGTTTTTTCATTTTCAGATCGGGAGCGTCACGCGCCATGAGCGAGCATCTATTTACCTCCGAATCGGTTTCCGAGGGACATCCGGACAAGGTCGCGGACCAGATTTCGGACGCCATACTCGACGGCATTCTGGCGCAGGACAAGACCGCCCGCGTGGCCTGCGAAACTCTGGTGAAGACCGGCATGGTGCTGGTCGCCGGAGAAATCACCACCTCGGCGTGGGTCGACATGGAAGAGATCGTGCGCCATACGGTGAGAGACATCGGCTACAACAGTTCGGAAATGGGCTTCGACTGGGAATCCTGCGCGGTGCTCAACGCCATCGGCAAACAGTCGTCGGATATCGCCATGGGCGTTGACGAGACCGACGCGCACGAACAGGGCGCCGGCGACCAGGGCCTGATGTTCGGCTACGCCAGCAACGAGACCGACGTGCTGATGCCAGCGCCGATCACCTACGCCCACCGGCTGGTGCGGCGTCAGGCCGAGGTGCGCAAGAACGGCACCCTGTCCTGGCTGCGTCCGGACGCCAAGAGCCAGATCACGCTGCGCTATGTCGACGACAAGCCGGTCGCCATCGACGCCGTGGTGCTGTCGACCCAGCATGATCCGTCGATCTCGCAGAAGGCGTTGCAGGAAGCCGTCATGGACGAGATCATCAGGCCGGTGCTGCCCGCCGAGTGGCTGCACAAGGACACCCGATATTTCATCAACCCGACCGGGCGTTTCGTGATCGGCGGGCCGGTGGGCGACTGCGGCCTGACCGGGCGCAAGATCATCGTCGACACCTACGGCGGCATGGCGCGCCACGGCGGCGGCGCGTTTTCCGGCAAGGACCCGTCCAAGGTCGACCGCTCGGCGGCCTATGCAGGGCGCTACGTCGCCAAGAACATCGTCGCGGCGGGCCTGGCCGAGCGCTGCGAAATTCAGGTGTCCTACGCCATCGGCGTGGCCGAGCCGACTTCGATCAGCGTGAACACGTTCGGCACGGGCAGGGTCGACGAGGACCGGCTGGCGGAACTGGTGCGCGAACATTTCGATCTGCGTCCGCGCGGTATGGTCAGCATGCTCGATCTGCTGCGGCCAATGTATCGCCAGACCGCCGCCTACGGCCACTTCGGCCGCGACGATCACCCGTTCAGTTGGGAAAGAACCGACAAGGCGGAGGCGCTGCGCGACGCGGCGGGGATTTGAGCCCCTCCCGGCGGTAGGATTGACCGCCGAGGAAAACCGTTGCAAACCATTAACCACAAAGGACACGAAAGGCACAAAGGTAAGCCATGCCGTTGCATAAGAAGACCCACCCGGATTCGACGGAACCCTGTGTTGTTTACGGGTTGCAGGGCGCGTAACGGCCCTGTCGGCGGAATTCACGTCGGGTAAAATTCAACGCACTCGCGTAGGTTGGCTCTGAACCCAGCGAAGCCCAACACTTAGACAATGATTGGGTTTACCTTTGCGCCCTTCGTGTCCTTTGTGGTTAATGGCTTGCACTGGTTTTCCTTGGTGGTTAACCTGTTCTGACAATTCGTAAAGATTCGCCGGCATTCCGTGCGGCAACGGCTTCGAAGCGACACGGCAATCTCTATTGACATGGTCAGTCCATTGTTTTTGATCTGGTCTGATGTCACCTTCGCGGTTAGAATACCGGACACATTCGATGGAAAAGCTGTGGTTCGCGAGGGGCGCTGCAGCGGGTTAGAGACCCGTCAGGCTCGCAGGCACCAGCCTCAAATAAACAACGGCGCTCATCTTTGCTTTTCGGGAGATGAACATGAGCGCCGTTCTCAATTCCACCGGCGACTTCAAGGTCGCCGACATCAAACTGGCCGATTGGGGCCGCCGTGAAATCGCCATCGCCGAGACCGAGATGCCTGGTCTCATGGCACTGCGCGAGGAATTCGGCGCAGAGCAGCCGCTCAAGGGCGCGCGCATCGCGGGCTCGCTGCACATGACCATTCAGACCGCCGTGCTGATCGAGACGCTGAAAGCGCTCGGCGCCGACATCCGCTGGGCGTCGTGTAATATCTACTCGACCCAGGATCACGCCGCCGCGGCCATCGCCGCCGACGGCGTCCCGGTGTTCGCCTTCAAGGGCGAGTCGCTGGAGGAATACTGGGACTACACCCACCGCATCTTCGAGTGGGCCGACGGCGGCACGCCGAACATGATCCTCGACGACGGCGGCGACGCGACCCTGCTGATCACCCTCGGCGCGCGCGCGGAGAAAGACGCGTCGCTGATCGGCAATCCCACGTGCGAGGAGGAACGCGTGCTGTTCGCGTCGATCAAAAGGCGACTGGAGAGCAAGCCCGGCTGGTACTCGAACATCCTGAAGAACATCCGCGGCGTCACCGAGGAAACCACCACCGGCGTGCACCGGCTCTACCAGATGGAAAAGGAAGGCCGCCTCCACTTCCCCGCCTTCAACGTCAACGACTCGGTGACCAAGAGCAAGTTCGACAACCTTTACGGCTGCCGTGAGTCGCTGATCGACGGCATCAAGCGCGCCACCGACGTCATGATCGCCGGCAAGATCTGCGTGGTGCTGGGCTACGGCGACGTCGGCAAAGGCTGCGCGCAGGCATTCCGCGGCATGGGCGCCACGGTCTGGGTGACGGAAATCGACCCGATCTGCGCGCTGCAGGCGACGATGGAAGGCTACCGCGTGGTGACGATGGACGAGGCGGCCGCCCAGGCGGACATCTTCGTCACCGCCACCGGCAACGTGAACGTCATCAACCACGATCAAGTGGCGGCGATGAAAGATGAAGCCATCGTCTGCAACATCGGTCACTTCGATTCCGAAATCGATATCGCCTCGCTGGAGAAATACCGGTGGGAGGAGATCAAGCCGCAGGTCGATCACGTCATCTTCCCCGACGGCAAGAAGATCATCGTGCTGGCCAAGGGCCGCCTGGTGAATCTCGGCTGCGCCACCGGTCATCCCTCGTTCGTGATGTCGGCGTCGTTCAGCAACCAGACCATCGCTCAGATGGAACTGTTCAATCACGCGGACAAGTACGCGAAGAAGGTCTACGTGCTGCCGAAGATCCTGGACGAGAAAGTGGCGCGCCTGCATCTGAAGAAGATCGGCGCCCATCTGACGGCATTGTCGAAGACGCAGGCCGACTACATCGGCGTGCCGGTGAACGGTCCTTACAAGCCGGAACACTACCGGTACTGACCCGACAGGATCCGCGACAGCGCCAGGGGGCGAGGTACCTGAGTGCGGCCGTCAAGCTGGCGAAGGACGGCATCCAAGCGTCATATCGATTCTGGACCCCGGCCTTCGCCGGGGTGACGGCACAAGGGCGATGGCTTCGATACCCCGGCGGCCAGGAGTCTTCAGACATGCGTTCACAACAGCGATTTCCGCGCGTCTTCAGCGTCGAATTCTTTCCGCCCAAGACCGAAGAAGGCGCGGCCAAGCTGCGCGCGACCCGCGAGGCCCTGTCGGCGCTGGACCTGCGTTTCTACTCGGTGACGTTCGGCGCCGGCGGGTCAACCCGCGATCGCACCTTCGAGACGGTGCGCGAAATCCAGGACAGCGGCCTGGAAGCGGCGCCGCACCTGTCGTGCATCGGGTCGACCCGCGACAACATCCGCGAGATACTGCGCACATACCGTGACGCCGGCATCCGGCACCTGGTCGCGCTGCGCGGCGACCTGCCGTCCGGCATGGGCCGGCCCGGCGAGTTCCGCTACGCCAACGAACTGGTGAGCTTCATCCGCGCCGAGACCGGCGACCATTTCGATATCGAAGTCGCGGCCTACCCCGAGTTTCACCCCCAGGCGCCGAATGCGCCGGCCGACCTGGAAAACTTCAAGCGCAAGATCGACGCCGGCGCCGACAGTGCCATCACCCAGTATTTCTTCAACGCCGACGCCTATTTCCGTTTCGTCGCCGAATGCGAGGTGCGGGGTGTCGACGTGCCGATCGTGCCCGGCATCATGCCGATCACCAACTACACCCAGCTCGCCCGTTTTTCGGACATGTGCGGGGCCGAAATTCCGCGCTGGATCCGCAAGCGGCTGGAAGCGTTCGGCGACGACACTGCGTCGATCCGCCGCTTCGGGGAAGACGTGGTCACCGGGCTGTGCGACCGGCTGCTGACCGCCGGTGCGCCCGGCCTGCATTTCTACACCATGAACCAGGCGGGGCCAACGGTCGCCATCTGGAACAACCTCGGCCTGACCGGCGGCGGTTGAATTTCCACGTCTGAGACGCCACATTCCGGCGCGGTCGTCCGCCGCACCCTGAACGCAGTCGCGGGTGCGGCGGGTCAGGCCGGCGGCAGGAAAAGTCGGCGGGGGTGCAGGTGATCGCTTCGGGATGGTAGGCTTCGCAAACCTGGCCCGCGCGAGGCGCAAATCCCCCAGATCAGAAGTCTGTTTTCAGTTTGGAGAAACGGAATGCTTGGCCGTCTATCTTTCTTGCTGGCGTCCGCGGCGCTGCTGGCGGGAAACGCAAACGCGCTGGAAACGCTGACCGCGCAGTACCGCGACATGCCGGAGCTGCGCGTCTTCGACGGCACGGTCGAGGCTACCCACCAGGCGACGATCTCGGCCCAGGTCGACGGGCGCATAGAGGAAATCCTGTACAACGTCGACGACTACGTACCGCAGGGCGCGGTGGTGCTGCGGTTCCGCAGCCGCGAACAGGAGGCCGCGCTGCAAACCGCCAAGGCCAACCTGGCCGAGGCCCAGGCCCGTGTGCAGGAAGCCGAGTCCGAGTACCAGCGGGTCAAGAGCGTGTTCGAGCGCAAGCTGATCGCCAAGGCCAAACTGGACCAGGCCGAGGCCACCCGCAAGGCCGCCCGGGCACGGCTCGACGCGGCGCGCGGCGAGGTCACGCGCGCCGATGAACAGCTCGAATACACGCGCGTCCGCGCCCCCTACGCCGGCATCGTCACGCGGCGCCACGTCGAAGTCGGCGAATCGGTCAACCGCGGCCAACCACTGATTTCCGGCCTTTCGCTGGAACAACAGGCGCGCATCCAACTGCCGGACGCGACCGCACCCATGCTCGAGTCCGACGAACTGACTTTTTTTCCCACCGCCGACCCGGCGAGCCACAGTTTCCGGGTGCGCATCGATCTGCCGGACGGCCAGCACGACCTCTATCCCGGCATGCTCGTCAAGGCGGGCTTTCCGGTCGGCACACGCAGGCGCCTGATGGTTCCGCTCCGTTCACTGGTGGAACGCAGTGAACTGACCGCGCTGTATATCCAGACCGGCGACGGGCGGATCAGCCTGCGCCAGGTGCGCGCGGGTGCGCGCCTTGGCGACGAGGTCGAGATCCTGGCCGGTGTCGAAGAAGGCGAACAGATCCTGCGGAACCCGGTGCGGGCCGGCGAACGGCTCAAGACCCAGGCTGCGGAATGACACCGATGGGTTTTTCGGGACGCATCGCCAGACAATTCCAGGACTCCGAGATCACACCGCTGCTGGCGCTGGCCGGGCTCCTGCTCGGCCTGTTCGCGATTCTGATCGCGCCGCGCGAGGAGGAACCGCAGATCGACGTGACCTTCGCCAACGTGTTCATTCCTTTTCCCGGCGCCTCGGCGCGCGAGGTCGAGCAACTGATCACCACGCCGGCGGACCAGGTTCTGTCCGAGATCGACGGCGTCAAACACATCTATTCGGCGTCCAAGCCCGGCATGTCGCTGCTCTCGGTGGAATACCAGGTCGGCGAAAAGCGCACCGACGCCATCGTGCGCCTGTACAACGCCATCTATTCCAACCAGGACTGGATTCCGGCCAACCTGGGCGCCGGGCCGGTGCTGATCAAGCCGAAGGGCATCGACGACGTGCCGATCGTGAATCTGACGCTCTGGTCGGACGACCCGGCGGTCAACGCATACGAACTCGAGCGCGTCACCCACACGATCGAAGCCGAGTTGAAGCGCGTGCCCGGCACCCGCGACATCTATACCGTCGGCGGCCCGAGACTACTGGTCCGTGTCATCGTGGACCCGCAAAAGGCCGCGGGCCTGAACGTGACGCTGGACGATCTACGGCGCGCACTGTCCGGCGCGAACCGCGCGCTGCAAGCCGGTGCGTCGATCAGCGGCAACCAGGAAATCCTGGTGGATGCCGGGACATTTCTCAGTCAGCCGGACGAACTGGAGCAACTGGTCGTCGGTATCGACAACGGCGCACCGGTCTATCTGGGCGAAGTCGCGGAAATCCGCTTCGGCCCTGGTCAGCCGGACAAGTCGGTGGCGATGTACACCGGGCCGGCCGCCGAAACCAAGGGCATCACGCAATCCGGTGTGTTTCCCGCCGTCACCCTCGCGATCGCCAAAAAGCCCGGCACCAATGCAGTCAGAATCGCCGAGCGCGTGCTCGACCGGCTGAATCAATTGCGCGGTATCTTCATACCGGACAACGTGCGGGTCACGGTCACCCGCAACTACGGCGTGACGGCGGACGAAAAGGCGCAGACGCTGATCAAGAAACTGATCTTCGCGACGACCCTGGTGGTGGTCCTGGTGCTGTTCGCGCGCGGCTGGCGCGAGGCTTTCATCGTCGGTTCGGCGATCATCGTGACGCTGGCCCTGACGCTGCTCGCTTCCTGGGCCTGGGGTTTCACGCTGAACCGGGTATCGCTGTTCGCGCTGATTTTTTCGATCGGCATCCTGGTCGACGACGCGATCGTCGTGGTGGAAAACATCCATCGTCATCGGCAACTGGGCGCCGGGTCCATGCGCGAGGCGATACCGGCGGCGGTCGACGAGGTCGGCGGTCCGACCATCCTGGCGACCTTCACCGTCATCGCCGCGCTGCTGCCGATGGCATTCGTGACCGGCCTGATGGGACCTTACATGAGTCCGATACCCATCAATGCGAGTATCGGCATGCTGATATCGCTGGCGATCGCTTTCACCGTCACGCCCTGGCTGTGTTTCCGCTTTCTGCGGTTCGAGGCGCACACACAGCACGCGCACGAAGGCGATCGGATCGGCCCCGGATCTTCCACCGCATGCTGTCGCCCTTCGTCGACACCGCGAAAGCCAGCCGCAATCGCGCGTTGCTGGCCGTCGGTGTGCTCGTGCTGATCCCGGCCTCGATCAGCCTGGTCGGCTTCAAACTGGTCATCCTCAAGATGCTGCCGTTCGACAACAAGTCCGAATTCCAGGTGGTGCTGGACATGCCGGAAGCCAGCACGGTCGAGCAGACCGCGCGCGTACTGGACGACCTGGGAAGCTATCTCGCCGCCGTCCCCGAGATCTCGGACATCCAGCGCTACGCCGGCACCGCGGCGCCCATCGGCTTCAACAGGCTGGTTCGCCAGTATTACCTGCGCCGCGACGCCAACCAGGGCGACCTTCAGGTAAACCTCGTCGACAAGCACCACCGCAAACGCAAGAGCCATGAGATCGCGCGTGCGCTGCACGATCCCTTGCAGGCAATCGCGCGGCCGTTCGGCGGCAACGTCAAGATTGTCGAAGTTCCGCCCGGCCCGCCGGTGTTGTCGCCGCTGGTCGCTGAAGTCTACGGCCAGGACTACGAAGGCCAGATCGAGGCGGCCGGCATGATCGCCGAGCGTTTCAGGAACACGCCCAACGTCGTCGACGTGGACGACAGCGTCGAGACCTCCGCACCCACTTGGCTGATCGAGGTCGACCGCGCGCGCGCCGCGCAACTGGGCGTATCGCAGCGGTCGGTCGTCGACACGCTGGCGACCGCGCTGAAAGGCGAGGACATCACCTATCTGCACCAGGATTTCGGCAAGTACCCGATCCCGGTTCGAGTCGAAGGCTCGAACGCAACGCGCGCGGACCTCGCTGCGCTGCTGAATCTGAAGGTCCGCAGCGCGAGCGGCGGTCTGGTGCCGCTGTCGGAGGTCACGCTCCCGGCCACCCGGACGCGGCAGCACACGATCTATCACAAGGATCTCCTGCCGGTCGTGTTCGTCACCGGTGACGCCGCCGGCGCAGTCGACAGCCCGCTGTACGGACTGCTGGAAATCCGCGAAGCACTGAAGGACGCGCGCTTCAACAGGGAGCCGGTCCAGCAGTTCTTCATCAGCCAGCCGGAGAATCCCTATCGTTACAGCCTCAAATGGGACGGCGAATGGCAGATTACCTATGAGACTTTCCGCGACATGGGCATTGCCTACTCGGTCGGTCTCGTGCTGATCTATCTGCTGGTGGTCGCCCAGTTCCGGTCCTACCTAGTGCCGCTGGTCATCATGGCGCCGATTCCGTTGACCGTCATCGGCGTCATGCCCGGCCACGCCCTGCTGGGCGCACAGTTCACCGCGACGTCCATGATCGGTATGATCGCGCTGGCCGGCATCATCGTGCGCAATTCGATTCTGCTGGTGGATTTCGTCAACGAAAGTCTGCGCCGGGGTGAGCCGCTCGGTTCGGCCGTGATCCGTTCCGCCGCCGTGCGCGCCAAGCCGATCATGCTCACCGGTCTGGCGGCCATGCTCGGCGCGCTGTTCATTCTGGACGATCCGATCTTCCGCGAGCTGGCGATCAGCCTGATCTTCGGCATTTTCGTCTCCACGCTGCTGACGCTGGTGGTGATCCCGGTGCTTTACTACCTGCTGCGCAAGCGGCAGACCGAAGCCGGCTGACGACGATGTCGAACGCCGACTGGCTGCAGCGCGACCTCAAACGGGTCTGGCACCCGTGCACGCAAATGAAGGATCACGAATGGCTTCCGCTGATCCCCATCCGGCGCGGCGACGGCGTGTGGCTGGAGGACTTCGACGGCAGGCGCTATCTGGATGCGATCAGTTCCTGGTGGGTGAATCTGTTCGGTCACGGCCATCCGAAAATCAATGCGGCGCTGCGCGACCAGCTCGACCGGCTGGAGCACACGCTGCTGGCCGGGTTCACGCACGCGCCGGTCATCGCGCTGTCCGAGCGGCTGTGCGACGCTGCTCCACCCGGTCTGACCAGGTGCTTCTACGCCGACAACGGTTCGTCGGCGATCGAAGTCGCGCTGAAGATGAGCTTTCACTACTGGCGCAACCGGAACCGACCGGACAAGACTCGGTTCGTTACTCTGACCAACAGCTATCACGGCGAAACGTTGGGCGCCTTGGCGGTGGGCGATGTCGCGCTGTACAAGGAGACCTATGGGCCGCTGTTGATGGAAAGCATCTCCGTGCCTTCGCCGGATTGCTATTACAGAGAGCCGGGTGAAACCTGCGCCGACTATTCCCGGCGGATGTTCTCGCATATGGAGGCCGCGCTGGAACGACACGCCGGTCAGGTTTGCGCAGTGATCGTGGAGCCTTTGGTGCAATGCGCGGGTTTGATGCGAATGTACGATCCCGTCTATCTGAGCCTGCTGCGCGAGGCTTGCGACCGTCATGCCGTGCACCTGATCGCCGACGAGATCGCCGTCGGATTCGGCCGCACGGGCACGCTCTTCGCCTGTGAACAGGCGGGCGTCAGCCCGGATTTTCTGTGCCTGTCCAAGGGCTTGACCGGCGGGTACCTGCCCCTGTCGGTGGTGCTGACCGGCGACGAAGTCTACGCGGCCTTCTACGATGACTACGCAAACCTCACTGCCTTCCTGCATTCCCACAGTTATACCGGCAATCCGCTCGGCTGCCGCGCGGCGCTCGCGACGCTGGATATATTCCGCGACGAGGCGGTACTGGAGCGCAATCTGCAACTGGCCGGATTCATGCAGCGCAGGCTGTCCGAACTGGCAGACCACCCACACGTTGCGGAAGTGCGCCAGCGCGGCATGATCGCGGCCGTGGAACTGGTCAGAGACAAGGCCACGCGCGAGGCCTATCCGTGGCAGGAACGGCGCGGACTGACCGTATACAGGCACGGTCTGGAGCGCGGCGTCCTGTTGCGGCCACTGGGAAACGTCGTCTATTTCATGCCCCCGTACGTGATCACGGAAAGCGAAATCGACCTGATGATTCGCGTGGCCGGCGAAGGCATCGCAAAAGCGACTGCAGACTGAGACCCTGTGCGCGTTCCCCGCATCCATACCGTCCAGCCGCTTCGGGCAGGGGCCCTGGTCAAGCTCGAACCCCAAGCATCCCACCACCTGTCACGGGTCTTGCGGCTGGACGCAGGCGCGTCGATCATCGTCTTCAACGGCGGCCCATCCGAATTCACGGCATCGATCGACTCCGTGGCCAGGGAATGTGTGAACCTGCGCATCGGGGACGAACGGATTCCCGTACGCGAATCGCCGCTGCGCATCCACCTGGGTCAGGGCATATCGCGCGGTGAGCGTATGGATTACACCCTGCAAAAATCGGTTGAACTGGGTGTAACGAGCGTCACGCCGCTTTGGGTCGCGCGCACCCAGATACGGCTGGAGGGAAAGCGCCTGGAAAAACGGCTCGAACACTGGCGCGGCATCATCCGCTCAGCCTGCGAACAGTCGGGGCGGCTGAGGATACCGGCGTTGCAGACAGCAGTGACGCTGGATGACTGGGCCGCGCACCTGCCGGCGGATTGCCGGAAACTGCTGTTGGACCCTGAGGCGGATAGTTCCCTTCGCGGCCAGACCGCACCGGAGGTCGATGTCGCGATATTGATCGGTCCCGAGGGCGGCCTGGAACCGGCAGAGATTTCCCGAGCCCGGTCGCTGGGTTTTGTCGGCGTCAAATTAGGGCCGCGTGTCCTGCGAACCGAAACGGCGGCCGTTGCAGCGCTGAGTGTACTGCAGGCATTCTGGGGCGATCTGGCTTAGCCGGCCGCCAGTATGCGCGGGCATAGGTCGTGTTACGGATGTGGGCGCTGCGCGCGTCGATAGGTTTCCGGGATCCGTGGAGATTTCGCGCACAGACGCCATGCGGAGCTGGTGAACCAAGAAGACATTACGGGTCCGGTTGTCGAGGGCGCTGGAACAAACGGCAGCCCGACTTTGCACGCCTCTGCAGGACCATGCCGCGAACGGTATTCGCCTCTCGTCGTCTTGCCGATCTCAACTGAAATTGCGCCACATCTTTTCGACTCGTTCCTGGACCAGCGGCATGTTGGGGATCATTGCCTCGGCATCGCCCATCCGCACGCGGCAGACGACGGCCTCCGATTTGTTGTCGGTATGGAAGACCTCGCCCAGCATATCCGCATCGGCAACGATGATTCGGGGAATACCGGTCATGACCACCGCAAAGAAATCCAGGGTCGCATCGGGGCGGGTGCTGTTCATGATGGCAAGATGCGGGTTACGCCGTGCGCGCGAGGCCGCATCGCCGCACATTGCCTCAATCGATACGACCGGAATCCGCCGCCCGCGCCAGCGTAGCGCACCCACGCACCACTCCTCGCTCGCACTCAACACTTCCAGGGGCTGGTACCCCACCACCTCGGCGACCGCGATATTCGGCACCAACATGCCGAATCCCTGCAGAGGCATCCAAAGGCTGCGAACCGATTCAACCATCGCGTTCATAACACCGCTTCCGAAATTCTGTTGTCGTTCATAACGGCGCCCGTCCCTCAAGCGTGCAGCGCCGGTACAAGGCCGCTGCCAGGGCTTCCGGCGTATCGCTCAGTTCAACCATACCGGCAGCCCGCGCGGCATCCGGAAGACCGGACACGACACAACTCGCGGCATCCTGCGCCCAGACAAAACCGCCCTGCCTGTTGATCGCCTCGCCGCCGTTCAGACCGTCCATGCCCACGCCGCTGAACAGAATGACGCCACACCGTCTGCCGTAGTGCCCGGCCAGCAACTCGAGGACGTCGTTCATGCTCGGCCGATTCGGCCTGCCCCAATCGCTATTTGTTACGTTCACCCGACCACCGGTCAGGGAAATCTTTCTGTCGGCCGGCACGACCCACACCGTATCTGGATCAAGTTCCTGTCCGGCGCTCATGACTTCCACGTTGAGCCGGGTTCCGCGCGCGAGCTGAGCTGCAAGCAGGGACTGAAATTCCTTTGCCATATGCTGAATGACCAGGAACACCACGCCCAGCCCTTCGGGCAGGCTTGCCAGGAAACGGCCAATGGCCTTGGGCCCGCCCACCGAAGCGCACAGTGCTACCACCCATGCCGGCTCGGTACTCGCGCCGCCGGCCCGGCTTATCTTCCTTGCCTGGCCGGACCGCGCACCCAGCTCGCGCAGCTTCTGAATGAGGCTTCCATCGAGCAATGCGCGCAAGGTAACGGGTCCACTGTGCAACAACACGGGTCTCGCCACGTGCTCCAGAAGACGGGTCACGTTATCGCGATGCGTTTCCTGGCCAAGTTCGATCAGCACCACATCCGCATCCGTGAGCTGCGAGTAGTCCGTATCATTACATCGGTACTGTCCCACTACAATGAGCCCCTCTTCCCGTTCGAGCTCCCGCACCGATGCAGTATCCAGCTCCCTGGCCGCGAACACCGCGACCTTCAGCGGAGGCGCGCCCCCTTCACCCATGGAGCGCGGGTCTCCCCAGAAGCGAATTGATATTCTCAAGCAACTCGCTTTCCTGGAAGGGTTTGCCCAGGTACCGTTCGACGCCGATCTCCATCGCCCGCTGACGGTGCTTGTCACCTGTGCGCGATGTGATCATGATGATGGGTATCTGTTTCAGCCCTGGCTCGTTGCGCACGTGGGTTGCGAGTTCGAAACCGTCCATGCGCGGCATTTCGATGTCCAGCAGCATGACATCCGGTACAATGTCATTCAGTTTGGCCACCGCGTCCACGCCGTCCTTCGCGGTGACAACACGCATGCCATGTCGTTCAAGCAATCGCCCGGTCACCTTGCGCACTGTAATCGAGTCGTCGACGACCATGACCGTAACTGTTTCCTTCCTTGGGGTGCGCTGGAATATTTCCTCCACTTTGGACAACGGGGAAATGCCGCCACGCAACAGCGCCGCGACGTCCAGAATCATGACCACGCGACCGTCACCGAGAATCGTGGCGCCGGAAATACCACGGACCGTACTGATCTGCGGACCCACGGACTTGACCACGATTTCACGGCTGCCCATCAGGCTGTCGACCTGGAGAGCCATGACGTAATCGCCGGCTTTGGCCAGCAACATCGGCACCCGGCTCTGCGATGTGTTCAGATTCGGCTTGCACGCACCGAGCAGTTCGCCCAGATACCGCACTTCGTAATCGGTGCCGCCGTATTCCAGCTTCAGACCCGGATCGGCATAATGTTTAAGAAGCCGGTCACGCTCTACGCGAACGATACCCTGAATACTGGACAGCGGTATGGCGTAGGTGTTTTCGCTTACCTCGACCAGCAGCGACTGATTGATCGCCAGCGTGAATGGAAGTCTTATTGTGAAGGTGGTACCGGCGCCCTGGACCGATTCAATATGCAGCGAACCACCCAGTTGCCTGACCTCACTGTTGACGACATCCATGCCGACGCCGCGGCCGGCGACCTGGGAAATCTGCTTTGCGGTACTGAAACCGGTTTCCAGTATGAACTGCAGCACTTGGTTGTCGGACAGACCGGCATCAGGCTGCATCAGGCCGCGTTCGATCGCCTTTTCTCGCACGCGCGCAAGGTTAATGCCGGCGCCGTCGTCCATGATGCGCAGCACAACGTCCGATGACTCGCGGCCAAAGGTGATGCGTATGGTACCGGTCTCCGGCTTGCCTGATGCGCTACGCTCCGCCGGTGATTCGATACCGTGGGAGATGGCATTGCGCAACATATGCTCGATGGGCGCGATGATACGATCTATGACTGTTCTGTCCAGTTCGCCGTCCGCTCCGCTGAGTTCCAGCTCAGCCTTCTTGCCAAGCTCCTGGCAGGTCTGGCGTACGATACGCCGCATGCGCGGCGCAAGCCCCAGGAACGGCACCATGCGGGTGTGCATCAGTCCTTCCTGCAGCTCGGTATTGACGCGCGCCTGCTGAAGCAGCAGCGTTTCCGACTCTCGTGTTACGTTCTCCAGCAGGTTCTGCAGACTGTTGAGGTCGGCGACGCTTTCCATGAGCGAACGCGACAATTGTTGCAGATGGGAATAGCGGTCCATCTCCAAAGGATCGAAGTCTGCGTCGCCGGATTCGATCTCACGCTCGTACCGGAACAGGATCTGCGCTTCTGTTTCGATCTCCAGCTTGCGCAGTTGATCCCGTAGACGAGCAATTGTCTGATCCATTTCCATCAGGTTGAAGCGCAACGCACCCACCTGCTGTTCGATGCGCGCACGGTAAATACTCACTTCGCCGGCATTATTAACCAGTGAATCCAGAAGGTCCGCGCGCACGCGCACCAGTTCATGCGATTCGCGCGGCTGGGTACGGCGGTCCAGCTGCGGAAATTCGTCGACCCGACCGGCCTCTTTGCGGGCCGACTGAACGCTTTCGGTCGCGACTGCCATCGGCTCGTTCGCCGGCACCGGCTGCTCGTGGCGTAATATCTCCAGTTTGTTGCACAGGTCTTCCGCTGGCTCGAGCGGCTCTGCAGTAGCCAGCTTGCCGACCATGGCAACGGCCCGGTCCAATGCCGCTTCCAGGGCGCTGAACACCGCTCCTGACACGGCTGACCTGCTTTCCGCCAGGTCGACGATGAACGATTCCATGGCGTGTGAAAGGTCGCCGATTGCGCTGATGCCGGCCATGCGAGCGCCGCCCTTGAGGGTGTGGAGGTTGCGTTGCAGCCTGGCCACAAGCGCCTTGTCCTCCGGAGCGTGTTTCCAGGCCTGTAGCGCGCTTTCGCTCTGTTCCAGAACGTCATTGGCCTCCTCGATAAAAATCCGCGTCAACTCAGGATCGACGCCGTCGACCTCGACTGCAGCGGCGACTTCCGGCCTAACCTGCTCCCCCTCGGACGCCTCACCTTCGAACGCGGGACGCGATTCCCGTCTTTCCACCGCGTCGAGGCGGCCAATGATATCGACTGCATCGATCAACGGTGCACGCCTGCGCACCAGCTCCAGTTGTTGGGTCAGAACATCGTGCGCCATCACGCACTGCTGCACCGCGTCGTCGGGCGATACAACCCGGTCGGCGGCGATTGCGTTGACCAGGGATTCCATCGCATGCGTAAGATTCGCGACTGGCGCCAGATCAGCCATGCGGGCGCCGCCCTTGAGCGTGTGCAGTTCCCGCTGCAGTTGCTCAAGTGACAACAGGTCACCGCGGTCGTGCGACCAGTGTGCGAGCGCTTCGTCACTACGCGCCAGTATCTCACCACTTTCCTCGACGAATATCTGCAGCAATTCCTCGTCTATGTCGGCGTAGTGATCCTGTCCGGAATCGACGACCATGTCCGCGGGTACAGATTCCGTGTCAACCGGCTCGGCTGCGGCCTCCTCCTCCGCTTGGATTCCAAGCGGGAATTCGTCCCCGGCTTCGTCGAGAATTGCGCGCGACGTGTCCTCCGATAACTCTCCGATGGATGCGTTTTCCCACCCCGCTCCGCTCTCGATTCCGGCATCCGGGGTCCGCCATTCAGCCGCTGCCTGCTGAGCGCCATAGACTCGTGCGATAAAATCGGCAAGCGATTCCGGTTCGTCGATTCGGTCAGGCAGCTTTGCCAGGATGTCCCGCATCATTGCCTGACCGACCAATAGCATGTCAAAGCCGTCGTCCGACAGCTGCACATCGGTATCCGCCAGCACCCTGGAATAGCGCTCGAGCGCAGCCGCAACTTCCGCCATCGGCGTGACCGAGGCCATGTTGGCGCTGCCGTGCAAAGTATGCAGCGCCCTCGTGAGTTCTTCCGTCACACGAAATTCGCCGCTGTTCAGGTAGCGGTCGATGGTCGCCAGATGCACCAGCGACTCGGCCTTGAAAATCTCATACAGAACCGGATCCATCAAATTCCGGATATCATTGGTTTCCATGCATTCCGGTGTTGAAACGGGCTCAAGGGTGCCGGCACCGCCGTCGAGTTGTTCCAGCTTCTCGCTCACGGGCGCCAAGGCTTCCCCGGTGAACTCCAGATCCGAAGCCGACGTTTCTTCGCTGCCTTGGTCCCCTGGAACGGATTGGCTGCGTTCGTCCGGTTCCGGCTCCAGCGCCACGTCGTTCGCCTCATTGTCGACTGCCGCCAGCGCCCCGGGCGTCTCAAGCCAATAGTCCGCGACCGGCTGGCCTTCGACAACCGCATTGGCCGCAGCCATCAGCTTGTGGGCGGGCAGGGTCAGCGGAGCGCCATCCTTGATCTGGGCTGCCAGAACAGGCAGCGTCTGCCTGGCTTTCTCCAGCAGATCGACGATAACAGGTGTGGGCTCGAGCGTACCGTCGATCACACGGTTCAACATGTTCTCATAGGACCAGGCGAACTCGCCGATGCGCTTAGCGCCAACCAGTCGCCCACTTCCCTTGAGCGTATGGAACGAACGGCGCAGAGTCGACAACGATTCCTTGTCCTCAGGGTTATCCATCCATGCGGGCAGGCTTTCGCTAATTGCGGTGATTTCCTCTTCGGCCTCCTCGACGAATATTTCAGTAATCTCGTCGTCGTTGTCCTCGCCGATAATGGCCAGATCCGCCATATCCACGTCGAATTCAAACTGGCCCGGGGGAGCCGACTGTAGGTCAAGTACTCCGATGGTCTGGCGCGCCGCCTCCAAGGACTCTACGCTCACGGTCTTGGACGTATCGGCATGCGAATCCGCCGGTTCGGCTACACTGTCCTCGTCGAGCATGCCGGGCTCTGAATCTGCAGACTCATTGGATGACAACGTCGTCAGATCGATATCGACCGGCACGTGCGGCGTCTGTTCGATGGATTCCCCAGCCGATTCAGCAGTCTGTTCGTCGGCCGGCGCAAGTTCCTGATCGGGCGACGTCGAATAGACTTCGGCTACCACTTCGGCATCTGGCGGCTCCTGAACGGGGTCGGTTGCACCGGCGTCGTCACGCTCCGATACGCGCGTTGCTTCCCCGACCGACCGGACTCCCAGTGCCTCCAGGCTCTGTTCGGCCTTGTCCATCGCCGACTCGCTGAAGAGGCGGCGTTCACGCAGCCCCTCGACGTAATATTCGACACCGCAAATCGCGTCCGCCAGAAGATCCATTGCGTCTCGGCCGAGGACATTGGCATCGAATTTAACGTCCCTTCTTAGATAGAGCAGCACTGCTCCCAGTAGCGACGCGGCGCGCGTTTCGCCGAGCAATAGCAGGCTTCCTTTGACCTGTGCAAACAACTGAACCGTCTCGTCAAGGAGTGACTTGTCGGCTTCCCGGATGAAGTTGACGAATGCGTCCTTGCCTCGCGTCAGGTCCATGATCGCTTCACTAAGCACAACGTCCCGGACTTGATCGAATTCGGACCGAGTCATCGCGTCTTCCGGATCAACGCCCTCCTCGGCGGCCACGACACGGCGGCCGTGCGCCATGCCGTCCAGCGCCGATTCGACCAGAATCAGCGTACCGGCAATTTCCATCAGGGAAGATTCGTCCGGCATCCCACCCGCTTCAACGGAATCCTCGAGTGCGCACGCCTTGTCCAGAACGGCCTTGCGCTGCCCCCCCATGCCCAGCATACCCAGAGTGTCGGACATGGCACGAAGACTTTCGGCAATTGGCGGCACTCCGGCGACATTGCTGCAGCCATCGCGAATGACGCCATCCAGGTTCTCCTTGAGTTTGGCCAGTTCCTCCTTCAAAACGCCAGCGACGGTCTTGAACAGGTCAGTGTTGGAGCCCGCCAGGCTCTCCTTGGCCGCATCCACGTCGTCCTTGCAGGGCATGATCTCGGAAAGGCGGAACGCTTCGCGAATCTCCGCCGCCTTTGAATCCGTGCTTCCGGACTGACCAACGTAGAAAAGCAGGTTCTGGCTGAGTTCATCGATTTCCACGCGCGATATTGCCGATTCGTCTTCATCGATGACGTTGCGCAGACACCGATCCAGCTTGCCGAGCAACAGCTTGATCGCTGCATTGGCATGCAAGGTCTCGTCCTTCAGCGCCGCGACAACTCCGGTTGCAATCCACCAGGCCCGAGCCATGGCATCGCTGCCGGAAAAAGCGATCATTGACTCCGCCGCTTCTCCCAGGGTATTTAGCGCAAAATCGACGTTCTGGTCGCGGAAAACGCCCAACAGTGCAACCTGAAAACGGTGACGCAATTCTTTCACAGACCGCCTTGCATCGACTGCGCCAGCGCATTTTCCGGCCCCCGTCGGAAGCGCGCCGCCCAGGTCGGGCGCAAACAGTCGGCTCTCTGACAACAGATGCTCCCCTCTCAACGCGCGCAGGTCGTTGAGCAAGGGCAACAGAACGATGGGCACATCCCGGTAGCCGGCTGCAAGACGGTCCAGGTAATCCGGCAACTGCAGAATGGACCGCATCAGAACTTCATAGGCGTCGTCGCGCTGGCGGATCCTGTCGGCCTTGAACGCCCGGACGAGGTGCTCCATTTCCTCCGCAAGCATGGCGGCACCGTAGATTTCGACCATCTGCAACGTACCGTAGACCTGATGCAGACAGGCTTCCAACGTATCCAGATGGGACGACTCGGACGGGCTCCCGACATAGGCCTCCAAGGCCTGGCGTCCCTGTTTTAGGGATTCGTCCAGTTCGGTCTTTACCCATTTCAGGGTGCTGAAGTCGATTGCATCGTTCATTCTGTATCCTTCTCCACCCGCGCACGTCTCGGCACACAATCGGGCAGGTCAGTCTAACCCCAGTCCGGGACCCGGTTATCGGCAGCCCAATACACCCCAGATCCTCGACCGCCGTGCTGCCACCCCGACTCCGGAGTGATCATACCAAAGCCACGACCGCCCGCGGTTTCACTCAGGCAGCTTGAAACCGGCCACAGAGCGGGCCATCTCGTCGGCGAGACCGGCCAGGTTACCGATGGAGGCGGCGGTTTCGTTGGTGCCCTCCGAGGTCTGGGTGGTAATTTCCTGGATAACCCGCATGGTCTCGGAAACGTTCGCCGCTGCGTTGGACTGCTGCTTGGCCAGACCGGAAATATCCTGAATACGCTCGGCCAGGGTCTCTGACACGGTCACGATTTCATCCAGCGCCTCGCCCGCATCCTCCGACAGTCGCGCACCGTTGACCACGCCGGCCGTACTCTGCTCCATGGAAATGACCGCTTCGTTTGTGTCTGTTTGAATAGTCTTGACCAGGGCCTCGATCTGCTTGGTCGCGCTGCTCGATCGCTCGGCCAGTCGCTGCACTTCGTCGGCGACGACCGCAAAGCCACGACCGGCTTCGCCCGCCATCGCGGCCTGAATGGCCGCATTCAGCGCCAGGATGTTGGTCTGTTCCGCGATGTCGTTGATCAAACCGACGATATCGCCGATTTCCTGCGAGCTTTCACCCAAGCGCTTGATGCGCTTCGACGTCTCCTGAATCGTCTCACGAATGCGATCCATGCCCTCGATACTGCGCGCCACGGTATTACCGCCCTTCTTGGCGATATCGACCGACTGCTTCGCCCTGGACGCCGTCTGCTCGGCATCGTTGGAAACCTGGTCGATCGACACCACCATTTCGTTGATGGCCGTCGTGGCGGATGTAATTTCCTCGGTCTGATGTGCGCTTGCCTCGGTCAGGTGGCGGGCCGTCTCCTGAGTCTGGCGTGCCGCGTCCGACACCTGACTTGACGTAGCATTGATCGTAGCAACCATGTCACGCAGCGCGTCGATGGTGAAGTTGACCGAGTCAGCGATGGCGCCGGTAAAATCCTCGGTAACCGTCGCATAGGCAGTAAGATCACCGTCGGCCAGATTGGCCATTTCATCGAGCAGGCGCAAAATTGCTTCCTGATTCACCCGATTCTCGGATTCCACCTCCTCGCGGCGATGGTTTGTTTCGCGGTAAACCTGCATGGACAGGAGCACCAGGAAGAACAGCGCCAGACCGCCACACGCATAACCCATAATCGGGGAAACGGCCCTTGCTCTCGCAGCCAAGGCGTAGGCCTGCTGCAGGCGATTCGCACCCGACAACAGCTCATCGGACTGTTCCGCGATCTGCTGGGACGCCGCCTGAATCTTCAAAAGTCCGTCAGACAGATCCAGCAGCTCCTGGATGTTGTCAGATACGGTCTTGAACAACATGGAGGTTTCGGAAAGCTTCTGCTGGATGTCTGCGTTACCGATTTTCTGCACGGCATCATTGCCCTGCACCATGCCTTCCAGCACCGTGCCGTATTCCTTGAACGTCCTGTGAGAAGCGTTCGATCGCGAGCTCCACGTCGTCACCATTCAACGCGCGGTTCATGTTGTTCACGATGCGCTGGCTCAGCATGAGCTGGCGCGCGGCTGCGCGAATCTTGTCGCGACTCGCGCTGCCCTGGATAAGAGACTCCATGATCTCTTCGTCGTATGCCTGAAGCTTCGGCATGACTTCGTTGACGACCGAGCCGATTTCGTTCACAGCCGTAACCGTGTCACGGCCGGCCAGCACGAAGTCCACATTGGCGCGGAACTTGTCCCAGGATTTGCCGAAGCTGGTCAAATCCTCTGCAGCCGATTCGGGACTGGCGGGCAATCCGGTCGACTCGTTACCGCTGCGCTCGTATCCAAGAACTTCCTCGAAACGATTGCGATAACGGCTCAACGGATCGAAGCTGGCGGCGACACCGTTCGACACTTCGAGAGCGTGCTTCGCGATACGCTGCGACAATACCTCCTGTTCAGCCGCGTACCCGATATACTCGCTGTCGTAAGCGGCGTATTTGCCCACGTACCAGAATACCCCCACCATCGCGACGAGCGATACAACCAGTGCGGTCATCAGCCAGTTCGTGGTTTTGCTCGAACTCATTTTTTTCGAGGACGTCTTCGTTGTACTCATCTCAAGTCTCCTGACCAACTACGCTAGTCTTCCCAATCTCAAACAACCGTAAATCCGATTAAACTGCCGGTTGCAGGAATTCCGGGGTCTCCGCAAGCCTGTGCATGCTGAACGCGCGCCAGAGAATTCCGTCGCGACGAAAACCACCCACCAGGTACTGCTCAATTTCGCCATACTCGGACGGTGCTTCCAGGCACTCATGCTCGGGGCCGAAATGCTGCAATCCGAGTACGGCATCGACGACCAGACCGGAATACACGCCGTTGTGGTTGATAACCAGCACACGGGTATGTTTCGTCACTTCAGCCAGACGGCCATGGAGGTATCCGTGAATGTCCATGATCGGCATGATATTGCCGCGCACATTGGCGATACCGCAGACCCATGCCTTGGTACCTGGAACTTTCGTAAGTGCCGGCGGCAAAAGGATTTCAGCGATATTGCCGAGCGGCGAGACCAGCCGCAGATTCCCCACCCGAAAGCCGATTCCAAGCCACTCATCCTCGGTTTCTTCCTGTTGTGGTAAACCGGCAGCGTAGCGCGCACAGAGGATTTCGAGATGGGCCAGCCAGTTCAGGGGCTCCTGCGTTGCGGGCATATCCATATTGGTACTCCCTGAATCGTCAGCCGGCCAACGCCATTTTGACCTTGTCCAGCAGTACGCTTTCGGTCACTGGCTTCGTGACATAGTCGCAGGCACCCTGACGGATACCCCAGAGGCGATCCGTTTCCTGATCTTTGGTTGTTACGATTATGACAGGTATCGAAGCGGTGTCCGGATCCCTGGTGAGCTGACGTGTCGCCTGAAAACCATTCAGCCCCGGCATGACCACATCCATCAGGATCAGATCCGGCCTCATCGCCTTCGCCCGCTCAATTCCCTCCGCACCGTTTTCCGCGGTTTGTGTAGTGTGACCGTGCCTCTCCAACATTCCCCTCAGCAAGTGCGTTTCCGTGGGTGAGTCGTCTACAATCAGTATTTGTGCCATGATCCTTTTTCCCCAAGGGTACTCTTATCCCGTCTGTCAATGCGTTGGCCGGCGTCGCCGGAATTCCCTTCACCGGCTCGTGACGCGCCGTCCACCGGTCACGTGCTCGCGGATCGCGTCAAGCAGTTCGTCTTTGGTGAAGGGCTTGGTCAGATATTTGTCGGATCCGACGATCCTTCCGCGTGCCCGATCGAACAGCCCGTCCTTGGAGGAGAGCATGATGACGGGGGTCTTCCTGAAAGTCTGATTGTTCTTGATCAATGCGCAAGTCTGATAGCCGTCGAGTCTCGGCATCATGATGTCCACGAAAATGATGTCAGGTTTCTCGTCGGCGATTTTTGCGAGTGCCTCGAAACCGTCATTCGCAGTCAACACTTGGCATCCTTCCTTTTTGAGAAGGGTTTCCGCCGTGCGCCGGATGGTCTTGCTGTCATCGATGACCATTACCTTGAGGGAGGACAACGACCCCTCCGCCGGGGTTGCTCCGGTCTCATCCCGTGAGTCCGGATCAACGTCCTGTTTATCCTGCGTTTCAAGATTTGTATGCATGCGGTTCCCACCTGACCCGATCAGCGTGTGGCGACAAGTGTTCCAGCTTTGGCAGCGCATCTGGCGGCAAACCCGGAACGCGTTCCAAGCACCCGATTTAACGAAAAATTTGCGTTACAATAACGGCTACCCGGTTCTATCGTCCGGGACAGACCAAACTTTACGCGGTTCATCCGTCCCGAATCGGGCGAAAAGCACGGTGCCATGACCCAACAGCTCGGAATCCTGATGGACCCCATCAAAGCCATCAACATCCGCAAGGACAGCAGTTTTGCCATGCTGCTCGCCGCCCAAGCGCGAACGTTCGCACTGCTTTACATGGAGCAGCAGGACGTCTTCCTGCGCGACGGCCAACCCTGGGGACGGATGCGCAACCTGAGCGTCCGCGACGACCCGACCAATTGGTACGAATTCGGCGGAGCGGAAGATCGACCGCTGGCCTCGCTGGACATCTTGCTGATGCGGAAAGACCCTCCGCTAAACATGGAATTCGTCTACAGTACGCAACTGCTGGAGCTGGCGGAGCGGCAGGGGGTGCTGGTCATCAACCGGCCGGCAAGCCTCCGCGACTGCAACGAAAAGCTGTTCACAGCCTGGTTCCCTCAGTGCTGCGTCCCGACGCTGGTCACTCGCAATGCCGAGCGCCTGCGGGATTTTCTCGCCGATTACCGGGACATTATCCTCAAGCCATTGGACAGTATGGGCGGCGCTTCGATATTCAGGGTGCAAACCACCGATCCGAATATCGGCGTCATTATCGAAACGCTGACGGAACGCGGCCAGCGCAGCATCATGGCACAGCGTTTCATTCCGGCGATAGCGGCTGGTGACAAACGGATACTTCTGGTGGACGGCGAGCCCGTGCCCTATGCCCTGGCCCGCATACCGGCCGAAGGCGAAACCCGGGGCAACTTGGCTGCAGGCGGTCGCGGCGAGGGTGTCGCGCTCACCGAACGTGACCACTGGATTTGCCAGCAGGTGGGCCCCGAGCTCAGACGGCGCGGCCTCATGTTCGTTGGCCTGGATGTGATCGGCGATTATCTGACCGAGATCAATGTGACAAGTCCGACATGCATCAGAGAACTGGACCGTCAGTTTGGGCTCGATATTGCGGGTCAACTCGTCGATGCGATTGTCGCGGTACTTTCGAATCGAAGCTGACCGACCGAACAGCGTGTTCGCCGCCGGCGAACCGCTGCCGGGCGGTTGCCGGATATTCGGCCGCGTCGGCGATCAAAAAGTGATCAGCTTCACGCCACCGATGCCGCCGACCCGCCCTGGAATCGGCCGCTCGTGTACTACGGTCGCCACGGGCTGAGTTATAATTCCGTGGCAATGCACAACCTGATCGCGCAAGCCATGACTGCTCAACCACCCGTCGATATCGGATCTGCCGGCGAAGAACCTACCGCCGATCGCTTGGTGTTCACGCTATTCGTTGCCGTGTTGCTGCACGCGATCGTAATATTGCAAGTCAGCTTCAACCCATTCGAGACCTCCGCGGAAAACAACCCGCCGGAAACACTGGATATCACCATCGTTAATCCGACTCGCGAACTGCCGCCGGACAGGTACGACTACCTGGCCAATTCGAGCCAGGATGGCGCCGGAAATACCGACGAAAAGGTGAAATTCCAGGAGGAGTCGGTCGCGCAGTCGCTCCCTCCGAGCGCCCCCACTGAATCGCCCGCCCAGCAGACCCAGGTAATCACGGCGCTCGACAGTGCGCGGAACACGCCAGATAAGACGGAGACGCGGCCGCTGGCGGAAGAGCACCCCTCCGCAACCGAGCTGGTGGAACGCAGCATGGAAATGATCGCGCTGAACCAGGAGATCAATCAGAGCCTGCAGGTCTACTCGGATGCGCCCAAGCAAAAGTACATTTCGGCGAGAACGCGAGAATTCAAGTACGCCAACTACATGCGGGACTGGGTTGCCAAGGTGGAACGCATCGGGCAGCTCAATTACCCGGATGAAGCCCGTCGCCGTCGATTATCAGGGCAGTTGATGGTGGATGTCGCAATAAACCCGGACGGCACGGTCCAGGAAATCACCGTGGTACGCCCCTCCGGGCAAAAGATCCTCGATGATGCGGCGGTCCGTATCGTGCGGCTGGCGTCGCCGTTCGCGCCCTTTCCCGACGACATCCGGCAGGAAATCGATGTTCTGCACGTCACCCGCACTTGGGTGTTTACCAGCAGCAACGAGTTACACAGCCACTGATATCGCAAAACAGCACAAAGGCGGCTTTTTCGGGCCTTGTACTGGATGAACGGCTGGCGGATACTATTCACATGGTTGATACAGTTTACTTGACCAATCATTTCCTGATTGCCATGCCGGCGCTGGAGGACCCCAACTTTTTCCATACTGTGACGTACATTTGCGAGCACAATGCGGAGGGCGCGTTGGGGCTGGTCATCAATCGGCCTCTCGACATACGGCTGGAAGAGGTTTTCAACCATATGGATCTGAAGGACGCCAGTCCCGGTGCCCGACAGATTCCAGTTCATCTGGGCGGCCCGGTTCAACAGGACCGCGGATTCGTACTGCACGAGCCCCTTGGTGAGTGGGAGGCCACTTTGAAGGTGACCGATCGCATCGGCATTACGTCCTCGGTCGACATCCTCGCCGCCATCGCCAGGGAAGCCGGGCCCGAACACAGTTTGATCGCGCTCGGTTACGCTGGCTGGGGAGCCGGTCAGCTCGAGCAGGAAATGATGGACAATGCATGGCTGAGTGGCCCCGCGGACCCGGAGATCCTATTCAGCACGCCGGATGAGCGGCGCTGGATTGCGGCAGCGGCGTCGCTCGGAGTCGATCTGAGTCGCCTGTCCGGTGAGACGGGTCACGCTTGACACGTTCGCCGGATGCCGTTGCGCTGATATTGCTTGGATTCGATTTTGGAACAAGAAATATAGGCGTTGCGGTCGGCCAGATGATTACCGGCACAGCCCGGCCCCTGACGGGTGTCCAGTCGCTGGACGGCAAGCCTGACTGGACAACGATCAAGGCACTGGTTTCGGAATGGAAACCAGACGCCCTCGTGGTCGGCATTCCCTACCACATGGATGGAAACCGCCAACCCTTGACCGATGCCGCGGAACGCTTTTGCCGGCAGTTGGAAGGGCGTTTCGGGTTGCCTGTCCACCGGGCCGAAGAACGTCTCAGTTCGCAAACCGCGTACGAATTGAGCGATGGCGGACATGATTCGCTTGATGCGCTTGCCGCGCGCGTCATTCTGGAAGGCTGGATGAATACGAGACCGGTGCAGTCATGAATGAGACAACGGACATCACGTCATTGCTGGACGCCATGACCGCCGACTTGTCAAAGCGAACGGGCAGTTACAATAAACCACCGCTCATGGTCGGTATCCACACCGGCGGGGTCTGGGTGGCGAAGGCACTGCACGAGAGGATGGGCATATCGGAACCACTGGGCGAGCTGGACATTTCCTTTTACCGGGACGACTTCACCCGTATCGGCATAAATCCTCAGGTGCGGCCCTCGCAGTTGCCGTTCGGAATCGACGGGCGCCATATCATTCTGGTTGACGATGTGCTGCACACGGGCCGGACCGTCAGGGCAGCGATGAACGAACTGTTCGACTATGGACGGCCCGACTCGATCCTGCTGGCCGTATTGGTGGACCGCGGCGGACGCGAGTTGCCGATCGAGGCGAATGTCGTTGGTAAGCGGGTGACCTTGAACCCGGCTGAACATATCAAGCTGAGCGGACCTGACCCTCTGAAGCTGGAGGTCAGAAAGATCCAATGACGCGCGGCAATCTGCAAATCCGCGAAGACGGCCGTTTGCGACACTTCTTGTACATCAAGGGCCTCAACCACGCGCTGCTAAGAGAGATTCTCGATACTGCGGAATCCTTTGCCGGGGTCGCGGAACAGTCTGTCAAGAAAGTCCCGCTGTTGCGCGGCAGAACTATCGTAAACCTGTTCTTCGAAGCCAGTACACGTACGCGGACGACGTTCGAACTGGCGGCAAAGCGGCTTTCCGCCGACGTACTTAACATCAATATCAACGCATCCAGCACGGTCAAAGGCGAAACGCTGCTAGACACGTTGCGCAACCTGCAGGCCATGCACGTGGACATGTTTGTCGTACGCCATGCCGAAAGCGGCGCCGCACACTTCATCGCCAGCCACGTGGAGCCGCACGTCAGCGTGATCAATGCCGGTGACGGCAGCCACGCTCACCCAACGCAAGCAATGCTCGACATGTTCACCATAAGGCGTGAGAAGGGCGAAGACTTCGGCAGACTGACGGTCGCTATCGTCGGCGACATTCTGCACTCGCGCGTAGCCCGGTCGCAAATCCATGCGCTGAACCTTCTCAACACCGGCGAAGTCCGCGTCGTCGCCCCACGAACGCTCCTGCCGGCCGGAGTGGAGGCGCTGGGCGTAAAGTCATACTGCAACCTGCGCGATGGCATCAGGGACGCCGACGTGATCATAATGCTGCGCCTGCAACGAGAACGCATGCAGGGCGCCTTGTTGCCAAGCAAGCACGAATATTTCCGGCTCTACGGGCTCACCGAGGATAAATTGTCGATTGCCAAACCGAACGTGACAGTGATGCATCCCGGACCGATCAATCGCGGCGTCGAGATGGATTCGCAGGTCGCCGACGGCCCCCGATCGGTCATACTTCAGCAGGTGACCTACGGCATTGCGGTGCGCATGGCCGTGATGTCCATGGCCATGCAGAAGCCCGTGACGGCGGATGCATCCTGATGACCGCCGCGATTCTGCCCCAGCTCAAAATTCATGGCGGTCGCCTGATCGACCCGCGCAACGGGGTTGATCGCCAGACCGACGTTTACATAGCCGACGGTCGTATCGCTGCCATCGGCGCGGCACCGGACGGATTCCGGGTCGACCATACGCTGGATGCGGTCGGATTGATCGTCGCTCCGGGGCTCATCGACCTGTGCGCACGGCTGCGCGAACCCGGTGCGGAACACAAGGCAACGATCGACAGCGAATGCCGGGCCGCCGCCGCAGGGGGTATCACGACGCTTATCTGCCCACCGGACACCGATCCGGTTATCGACACCCCGGCGGTGGTCGAACTGATCCGGCATCGCGCGCAGTTGAGCGACCACGCCAGAGTGCTGACCATCGGCGCGCTGACGCAGGGTCTAGACGGTGAAAACCTGAGTGAAATGGCGGCATTGAAAGTGGCCGGCTGTATCGGCGTCGGCAACGCCGGTCGACCGTTGGCATCCACTTTGGTCGGAAGAAGAACGCTTGAATACGCCGCCACGTTCGGACTGACCGTATTCATTTCGCCGCTGGACCACGCACTGGCCGCGCAAGGTTGTTTGCACGAGGGCCAGGTTTCGACTCGACTGGGACTGCCGGGTATTCCCGAGTCCGCCGAAACCGTCGCGGTGGCGCGGGAACTTGCGCTTATCGAGCAGACCGGCGTGCGAGCACATTTTTGTCGCCTGACCACGCGCCGCGCTGTACGCATGGTTGCACGCGCCCGTTTCGATGGCATGCCAATCAGTGCGGACGTTGCCATTCCTTACGTCTACTTCACGGACATGGAGGCAGCGGATTTTGATTCCGACTTTCACTTACTGCCCCCGTTACGCACTCAGCTCGACCGGGACGGCTTGCGCGCCGGACTGGCCGAGAACACGCTCAGCGCCGTCTGCAGCGATCATCAACCGCATGAACCAGATGCCAAGCTCGCGCCGTTCCCCGCTACGGAACCCGGCATTTCCGGTCTCGATACGCTGCTGCCGATGACGCTGCGCCTGGCGGACGAAGGAACCCTGTCTCTCGTTGAGGCACTGGCCCGGCTGACCAGCGGGCCGGCAGACATTCTCCGGCTGCCCTACGGCCATTTGGCGGAAGGTGCCGTGGCAGACATTTGCGTTTTCGATCCCCGCCACACATGGCGACTCACGGCGGAGACGATGCGCAGTCAGGGCAAGAACACGCCGTTGCGAGGTTGGGAGATGAAAGGCAAGACCCGCTACACATTACGAGACGGCAAAGTGATTTTCGATGCCGACAACCACTTCTAGCAGCATGCACCCCGCGCACCGGCAGACAATTCACATCGAAGCCGCGGAGATCGTCTCCCACACCGCCTACGCAGGGGAGCAGCACGTGCTGCGTGTCGCGTCACCGCAGTGCGCCTCCCGCGCGCGCCCAGGCCAGTTCGCGCACCTGCAATGCGATCGGGCGCTGCCCATGCGCCGGCCGCTCTCGATCATGCGTGCCGACCCCGATCAGGGCTGGGTTGACTTTCTCTACAAGGTTGTCGGAAAGGGATCTCGCCTGCTGGCCCAACGCAGACCAGGAGCACAGCTCAGTCTGCTGGGACCGATTGGACGAGCTTTCGAACCGGAATCGTCCCGTCGGCGGCCTTTGCTGCTCGGCGGCGGAGTCGGCATACCGCCGATGGTGTTTCTTGCCGAACGCCTCAGACGACAGGGTGGATTTCAGCCGCTGCTACTGATGGGTTCGGAGGTGCCATTCCCGTTTTCGGCGCAACCATCGAAGATTCTTATGCCTGGCATGCCACCGGGTGTGATCGCCTCAATGCCGCTTATGGAGGACTGGGACGTTCCCAGCCGATTGGCCAGCCTGCAAAGTTTTCCAGGGTGCTACCAAGGGTACGTTACCGATCTCGCACGCCACTGGCTGGAGAGCCTGTATCAGGACCAGCGCAATCACGTCATGCTGTTTGCCTGCGGACCGCGTCCCATGCTGGATGCCTGCGCCGCGCTGGCTCGCGAGTTCTCGCTGCCATGCCAGATTTCTCTGGAAGAGTATATGGCCTGCGCGGTTGGCGGATGTGCAGGGTGTGTCGTACAGATTCACACCGACACGGGGCCGGCGATGAAACGCGTGTGCGTGGACGGCCCGGTGTTTTCCGCGGAATCGGTCTTTCCAGCGCATTGACGATGGGCTGTCAACCGGACCGAATCGGGTTCAGGGTTGCCACGCCGCTCGGAAGCGAACGCGACGACCGATTGCACCGCTAACCAGCGTCGTGATTGGCGGCGAGACGGGTAACTCAGATGATCAGGGCGACTCGATCAGTGACAGGTCGTCGACGGTGCTGGAGCGGGAAACGTCGGTATCGTTGAGTTTGACCATAAGGCGCACTTCGTTGGCCGAATCCGCGTAGTGCACTGCATCGTCGTAAGTGATCTCGCCTGCCTTGTACAACTCGTACAACGCTTGGTCAAACGTCTTCATACCCTGCTGAGTCGAACGCTTCATCAGCTCCTTGAGCTTGTGCACCTCGCCCTTGCGAATGAGGTCCGAAGCCAGCGGCGTGTTGATCAGCACCTCAACGGCAACCCGGCGGCCCTTGCCGTCCGGCGAGGGAATCAACTGCTGAGCCAGGATTGCCTTGAGATTCAGGGATAAATCCATCAACAACTGGTCACGACGATCTTCCGGGAAGAAGTTGATGATGCGGTCCATCGCCTGGTTTGCATTGTTGGCATGCAGTGTTGCAAGGCACAAGTGCCCCGTCTCGGAGAAAACAATTGCATGATCCATGGTCTCGCGGGTGCGTATTTCGCCGATCAGGATGACGTCGGGCGCCTGACGCAGGGTATTTCTAAGTGCCACCTCGAAGGTATCGGTATCAATACCGACCTCACGCTGGGTAACGATGCAGCCAGCGTGCTGGTGCACGAACTCGATTGGATCCTCGATAGTGATGATATGGCCGGTGCTGTTATGATTGCGATACCCGATCATCGACGCCAGGGACGTCGACTTACCTGTGCCGGTGGCACCGACGAAGATGATCAGGCCGCGCTTGGTCATCGCCAAGCTCTTTATGATTGGCGGTAGATCCAAGTCCTCGATCGTCGGGATAAGGGTTTCGATGCGACGCAGTACCATGCCACAGTGATTTCGCTGATAGAATGCGCTTACACGGAAGCGTCCAACGCCAGTGCTGCTGATTGCGAAATTGCATTCATGTCTGGTATCGAATTCCTTCCGCTGCTCTGCATTCATGATGCTCAGCACGATGTTACGCGCCTGCTCTGGCGTAAGCGTCGACTGTGAAACCGGCGCAATGCGCCCGTGCACCTTCATGCTGGGGGGCATGCCGGCCGTAATGAATAGATCCGAGCCCCCCTTGTGCACCATGAGTTTTAGCAGAGAATTGAAGTCCGTATCCATCGATGCCTACCTGAACAAATCTTTGTTGGCGGCCTTGGAGCGGGCATCCTGCTTGCTGACGTGACCACGTTGCACCAGACCTTGCAGGTTCTGATCCAGGGTCTGCATACCCACTGCCTGGCCGGTCTGGATCGCCGAATACATCTGTGCGACCTTGTCCTCGCGAATCAGATTCCGGATCGCCGGCGTACCGATCATGATCTCGTGCGCAGCGATACGGCCGCCACCTACCTTCTTCAACAGTGTTTGCGAAATAACCGCGCGCAACGATTCGGAAAGCATTGAACGCACCATGGTCTTCTCGGCGGCGGGAAATACGTCAATGATACGGTCGATAGTCTTAGCGGCTGAACTGGTGTGCAGGGTGCCGAACACCAGATGACCGGTTTCCGCAGCGGTCAGCGCCAGCCGAATCGTTTCGAGGTCTCGCATTTCGCCGACGAGAATGATGTCCGGGTCTTCACGCAATGCTGAACGCAACGCTTCGTTGAATCCGTGTGTATCGCGGTGTACTTCGCGCTGATTCACCAGACACTTCTTGCTTTCATGCACGAACTCGATCGGGTCCTCGACGGTAAGAATATGCTCGAATCGCTGGTTGTTGATGTAGTCCATCATAGCCGCCAGCGTAGTGGACTTGCCGGAGCCGGTTGGCCCGGTGACCAGAACCAGACCCCGGGGCTGGTCGGAAATGTCCTTGAAGATGGCGGGCGCACCCAGTTCTTCCAAAGTCAGGATGGTGGACGGAATCGTCCTAAACACCCCGCCCGCGCCCCGGTTGTGGTTGAACGCATTGACACGGAATCGCGCAAGGTTCGGGATCTCGAAGGAAAAGTCGGTTTCCAGGAACTCCTCATAATCCTTGCGCTGCTTGTCGTTCATGATGTCATATATAAGGCCATGAACGGTCTTGTGATCCAGCGCCGGAACGTTGATGCGACGGATGTCGCCATCAACGCGGATCATGGGAGGCAAACCGGCGGAAAGATGAAGATCGGAGGCGTTATTCTTGACGCCGAAAGCCAGCAGTTCAGCGATATCCATGCTCATACTCGTGGTCGGATTATGGACTTCCATATCGACAGCGGCATTCATAACTTGAAGTGGTCCCGACCCGAGTTTACGCCCCTCCGGGGATGCCGCCTGTCGGCATTAGTTGGCTTGGAGACCGATATCTTTACCCGCTTGTCAGCCGACATTTTGGCCGGTATGGTCTCAACCCATGACTGACGCTAATCTGACCTTCATTGGTGCTGGCAACATGGCGCGCAGCCTGATCGGGGGATTGCTGGCCGACGGCTGGGCCCCTGAAAGAATCCGCGCCGCCGACCCGGACACCGACAGGCTGAGTGAACTTGGCCTTTTGAACGAAATCACGCTCAGCCGGGACAACGGTGCCGCCATCGCGGGTGCGGATGTCGTCATTCTGGCGGTCAAGCCGCAGGTCATGTGCGAGGTCGCCCGTTCCCTGGCCGCGGACGTACAGCGCCACCGCCCGCTCATTGTCTCCATCGCCGCCGGGATCCGGACAAAGGATCTGGCGCGCTGGCTGGACGGCTATACGGCGCTGGTGCGCTGCATGCCCAATACACCGGCCTTGCTGAAGTGCGGTGCCACGGCGCTGTATGCCGGCAATGATGTGGCTGACGAGCAACGGGGCCTTGCGGAAACCATCTTGCGCGCGGTCGGACTGACGTTGTGGGTCGAGAATGAGGATGCCATGGATGCGGTGACCGCCCTGTCCGGCAGCGGGCCGGCCTACTTCTTTCTGCTCATGGAGGCGTTGCAGTCCGCGGGCGAACGGCTGAAGCTGCCCGCCGAGGCTGCACGCCTGCTGGCGCTTCAGACGGCGTTCGGGGCGGCAAAGATGGCCCTCGAGAGCAGCGAGAACGCCGCGGCGCTGCGGATGCGGATCACCTCGCCGGGTGGCACGACTGAGGCGGCCCTGAAGACACTCGAAGGGGGCGGACTGCGCGAGCTGATCTATCAGGCCCTCAGGTCGGCTCGCGAAAGATCGAAACAACTCGCCGAACAATTTGGAGCCGATTGATGGGCATGGATTACCTTTCCAACCCTACGTCGTTTCTGATAGAAACGCTGTCCGGGCTCTATATCCTCACGTTCATGCTGCGCTTTCTCCTTGGCGCGGTTCGTGCCGATTTTTACAACCCGCTCAGCCAGTTCCTGGTGAAGATCACGGACCCGTTGCTCAAACCGTTGCGGCGGCTGGTACCTGCTATCGGTAAGTTCGACACGAGCGCCTGGGTGGTTATGCTGGTGTTGCAGATGGTTGCGCTCGCACTGATCGCGTTGGTGCAAGGGTTCCCGCTGAACGGCGGGTGGCTGCTTGTACACTCCGTTGCTGCGCTCTTCGAGCTGCTACTGAACATCTTCCTGTTTGCTATATTGATTCAGGTTATATTGAGCTGGTTCGGAACGGGCGGCTACAATCCGGTCGCCTCGCTGCTTTACAGTTTGACGGAACCCATTCTCGCTCCCTGCCGCCGCCTGCTTCCCCCCATATCCGGGCTTGATCTGTCCCCGATTCTTGCGCTGGTGGGTATTCAATTGATCAAAATGCTGGCGCTTCCCCCGCTGTTAGGGCTGGCGGGCTGAAACAGGCCTTTAATGCGCCCGGCCTGGTACTGCTGCGAACGAGACACGCTATTCCTGCGTGTGCGAATACAGCCGAAGGCGGCACGGACCGAGATCGTCGGGCCGCTGGGCGATGAACTGAAAATACGCGTCACCGCGCCACCTATCGATGGCGAAGCTAACGAATGTCTGATCGGGTTCCTGGCGAAGTTCTGCCGCGTGGCCAACAGCAACGTTGAACTGCTGTCCGGTGCAAGCAGCAAGAACAAGCTGGTCAGCATCCAGAATCCAGCCCGTCTGCCCCACGGGGTGCAATATCCAAGCGACTGTAATCATTAGTATTAGTTGGACTGCAACCTAGTCGCCGCTCGGCGGACACCCACTAAAGAACGCCCCTCGTCTGCCGCTACGGCTCACCAGAGCTGAATTAGCGGGACGCATCACGGCCTTACTGCCGTTCAACCCAAAAATAAAAGATACAATTCGAGAGTATGAACAAGGATTTACTCAACCAGCGGCTGAAAGATTACCAGAATTGGCGCGAACGACTCGCAGAGACCATTCACAGCTTCCACTCATGGCTTGATGAGCACCAACTCGCCAGCGCCGAACAGGAACTCAGGCTGTTCGAAGCGATCGACGCACTTCGAAAGGACCACCTGACCATCGCTTTCGTCGCCGAGTTTTCGCGCGGAAAGACCGAATTGATCAATGCGCTGTTCTTTTCCCAGTACGGTCAACGTTTGCTGCCGTCTGAAGCGGGCCGCACCACCATGTGCCCGACCGAGCTTTTTTACGATAATGAAGCGGATCGCACGTATGTTCGGCTGCTGCCGATCGAATCCCGCCGCGATGACCGGAGCATTGCCGAACTCAAGCATGAGCCCATCCAGTGGACCCAGATCGCCATCGACGCGGATTCGCCCGAACAGACAGCCAATGCATTGAAGGAAGTCATCCGGACCAAACAGGTCACACTCGAAGTCGCCCTGGACCTGGGGCTGTACAACGAGGCGGAAGACCCATACTTCAAGGCCCACGGTAAACCGCCGGCGAGTGTGGAAATTCCCTACTGGCGACATGCACTGATCAGCTTCCCACATGAGCTTCTCAAGCGCGGACTGGTTATTCTCGATACCCCCGGACTTAATACGCTGGGTAACGAACCGGAACTGACGCTCAGCATGCTGCCCTCGGCCCAGGCGGTTTTCTTCATACTGGCCGCCGATACCGGCGTCACTCGCAGCGACATGGACATCTGGGAGCATCATGTGCGCTCCATCCGTGAGCGGCGCGACGCGGGGCTGACGGTGGTACTCAACAAAATCGACACCTTGTGGGACGAGTTGAAGACCGAAGAGCAGGTTCGATCCACTATCGAGCGCCAGCGCCGGATCACTGCGGAACAGTTGCGTATCCCAACCAGCCAGGTGTTCCCGTTATCGGCGCAAAAAGGGCTGCTCGCAAAGATAAAAAACAATCATGAAATGTTGCAGGCCAGCCGTCTCCCTGCGCTTGAGACTTTTTTGTCCGAGGAGGTGCTTCCCTCACGCCAGGCGCTGATCAGGGCAGACTTGGTTGCCCGCGTCGGGGGCATGCTTGATGAACACCTCAACACGCTCAAGACCCGCGAAGCGGCTGTGGTCAAACAACTGGACGAATTGCGCGCGATCCGCGGCAAGAATGCGGACGTCATCATGCACCTGGTCAACAAGACGCAAGAAGAGAAGGACGCCTACCTGCATAACGTGGAGAGTTTTCAGTCCAGCCGGCGCCTGATTCAGAATCAGGGCAAGAAAATGATGGACGCGCTTAGCATCGAGGCACTTGACAAGCTGATCGGAGAGACCCGTGAGGCAATGAAGAACAGCTGGACCACGACCGGCCTTAAGCGCGGGATGGAGACATTCTTCGACGGCGCAAGAGATGCCATGGAACAGGTTACCGGGCAGTCGGAACAGACGCGGATGTTGATACGCGCGACCTATCGCAAGTTCCACAAGGAACATGGTCTGCCGGAGATGACACCGAGACCGTTCAATATTTCCCAGTTCAGTACCGAACTGGAGCGCCTCTACCATGAAGCTGAGAATTTTCGGCGAAGCCCGGTGACAACGATGACCGAACAAACATTCGTCATCAAGAAATTTTTCATCAGTCTCGTTAGTCACGCCCGCAGCGTGTTTTTCAAGGCCAACAAGGACGCGGACAATTGGCTCAAGGAGGTTATGAACCCACTGATCAAACAGATCAAGGAACACAAGAGCCGCATCGAAAAACGCCTGGATACGCTGCATCGGGTCAGCGAGTCGCGCGATACCGTGGACGCCCGAATCAAGGAACTCGAAGCCGAGTACCGGGACAATCGCGCCCAATTGAAATTGCTTAAGGAAATGCACGACTCGCTCGACGGAAATCCCGCTGCGCCCGCAGCCTGGGTGATGCCGACCATCAAAGAGCTCGAACCCGAACACACCGCGAGTTCTGCCTGATTCCCCCTCGTCGGCGGACCACCAAGCGTCGCAAGGCACGAGAAGACCGGCGTCGACAGCCGGTTTCGATATTCTCCTGTGAGTATGCTTCCCCAAGTGGAATAGTCTATACTTTCGGCAACGCTGAACACCCGGAGGGATAGCATGACCAAGAAGAATCTGGTGGTTTCTTTTTTCACAAGCGCGTTGCTGCTGCTGGCCTTCGGGGCAGTACGCGCGGAAAATTCACAGGACTTCGGTGACTATGTAGTTCACTTCAATGCACTGAGCACTGATCTGTTGTCCGCGCCGATAACCAAGCAGTATGGCATCAAACGCAGCAAGAACCGCGGCATGATAAACATAGCGGTATTGAAAAAGACTATGGGCACGGCGGGCGAACCCTCCGCCGCCAAGCTGACTGTGTCAGCGACCAACCTGACGGGTCAAGCACGAGACATCGAAGTGCGCGAGGTGCGTGAGGGAACCGCGATTTATTATATCGGAGAGTTTCCTGTCACCGACGAGGAAACCCTGCGGTTCTCCGCCACGGTAGCCCCGGAAGGTAGCAACGAAACGTTCGAGGTGCGATTCAAGCAGCAGTTCTTCACACGCTGACCACGCGAACAAGCTGGACGACACCGAAACCAAGCACCAGAGCGCCCGCCACCCGGCGGGCGCTCTTACTTGTAGCCCATGCCGACACACGGCCGGTAGCCGCACCCAGCACCAGCATCAGTGGCAGCGTACCGATACCGAAGGCAAGCATCAAGCCGGCGCCGTATAGAGGCCCGCCCGATGAAATCGACCAGATCAACACACTGTATACCAGACCGCAGGGCAGCCACCCCCAGAAGACGCCAAGCACAAACGCCCGTGAGACCGTGCGCACGGGCATGAACCGCCTGGCAAATGGTTCGATATGCCGCCAGAGACGCGACCCCAGCGACTCCACCAGCGAAAGGCCGCGCCACCAGCCGCCAAGGTATAGACCGAGCGCCACCATGAACAACGCCGCAACTACCTGCAATCCCATCTGCACCTGTCTGATGGCCGCCCAATGGATCGCCATCCAGCCGATTCCGCCCATCAGCCCGCCGGCCAACGTGTAGCTGCTCAAGCGTCCCGCGTTGTAGGCGAGCAGGAACGGCAGCATGCGGCTCGTGGTTCGCACTTGGCCTGGAAGACCAAGCGTCAGAGCCGTTACGATGCCGCCACACATTCCAACACAATGCACACCGCCGAGCAGGCCGACGAGAAAGGCCGAGAGCAGCGAGATCGAAATCACGCGGTAACTTCCCGCATCCAGCCTTTGAACCGGATCAGCAGCAACAACCCGGGCACGGCGATCAGGGCACAGGTGATGAAGAACGTGATCCAGCCCATTGCTTCAGCCATATAGCCGGTCGGCGCGGCGACAAGTACACGGGGTATACCCATCAGGCTGCTGAGCAGCGCGTACTGGGTGGCCGTAAATTTCCTGTTGGTGATACTCGCCATGAATGCAACAAAGGCGGATGTTCCCATACCTCCACTGAAGTTTTCGAATGCGATCACGCCGGCGAGCCATGCCAGACTGTGACCCTGCACCGCCAGGACGGCAAAGCCCAGGGTGGACAGCGCCTGGAGCACACCAAACCAACACAGCGCCGCATAGATACCGATGCGCAAAATGATCAGACCACCGACCAGACTGCCAATGACCGTCGCCCAGAACCCGAACAGCTTGACAATTGCACCGATCTCGGTCTTGGTGAAGCCGATCTCCAGGTAGAATGGCGTGGTCATGTTGCTGGCCATCGTATCGCCAACCTTGTACAGCAGAATGAACAATAGTATCAGCAGTGCATCGCGGCGCTTAAAGTAATCAGCGAAGGGCTGGAAAACCGCTTCCTGAAGACTGGTTGGCACGCCGGCTGCCCCTGCCGGTTCAGGCGCAAACAGAGTGGTCAGTGGACCGACCAACATGAACAACGCCATCAATTGATAGACCGCCTTGAACGGTACAATATCGGCCAGAATCAACCCGCCGCCCGACGCCACCAGCATGCCGACACGATAGCCGTTCACATACAAGGATGCGCCAAAGCCCAGCTCCCGGTCGGTAAGCGCCTCGCGCCGGTAGGCATCGATCACAATATCCTGCGTCGCCGAAAAAAAAGTCACCAGCATCGCCGCGACTGCAACACCGAGCGGCGCCTGCGCCGGCCGTGTCCAGCCCAGCGCCGCGATTGTGATCACCAGAAACACCTGCGTACCCAGCAGCCATCCCCGTCGGCGCCCCAGACCTGTCACGCTGAAGCGATCGGCAAGCGGCGCCCAGAGAAATTTCAGCGTATAGGGCAGTCCGACCAGTGCAAACAACCCCATTGTGCCCAGATCAACGCCTTCCTCCTTCATCCAGGCCTGCAATACGGACCCGGTCAATAGCAGCGGCAACCCTGACGAAAATCCCATCAGCAGCGTGACGAACATTCGCCCTGAAAAGATCGACCTGAGTGCGGTGCTCATTCGGCGATCAAGTCGACTACGGATTCTGGCCGCGCCCGGGCCAGCACGACACTAAAGATCGTAGTCATAGTCGATAATCAATGGAGCATGGTCGGAAAAGCGCCGGTCCTTATAGATCCTGGCGCTGCGCACACACTTGGCGAGCGCCGGCGTCACTACCTGATAGTCGATCCGCCAACCCACGTTCTTTGCCCAAGCCTGACCCCGATTCGACCACCAGGTATACTGATCCGGGCGTTGATCGACGACACGAAAGGCATCGACAAAACCCGCCGGTCCGAACAACTCATCCATCCAGGCACGCTCCTCGGGAAGAAAACCGGAATTCTTCTGGTTGCCCCGCCAGTCCTTCAAATCGACCTGCTTGTGCGCGATGTTCCAGTCGCCGCAGATGATGTAGTCCCGGCGCCGCCGCCGGATGCGCCTCAGGTACGGCATGAAGCGTTCCATCATGCTGAATTTCTCCCGCCGCCGCGCCTCGCTCGAGGAACCGGAGTGCGGATACAGGGAGACGATGCTCAATGCGCCGAACCTGACCTCCAGGTAACGTCCCTCGGCGTCCACGTCCGGCCAGCCCAGGCCCTCGATTACCTCGTCCGGCTTGCGTCGCGTGTAGATCGCGACCCCGCTGTAGCCTTTCTTCTCCGCATCGTGGAAGAATGCCTGATAACCGCGCGGCCAGAAGATTCGATCATCCAGCTGCCGCCGCTGCGCCTTGGTTTCCTGCATGCATATCACGTCGGCCCGCTGGCGGGTCATCCAGCCAAAGAACCCCTTGCGCGCCCCCGACCGGATGCCGTTGACGTTGATAGTGATTATGCGCATGCGTTCTCCTCCGATCCCCGCGCGTGTATCATACCGGACCCTGACCGCTCCGGCCGGACTTGAGAACATGAACGACTACAAATCCGAGTTTCTGCAATTCGCGATCGAAGTCGGCGTGCTCCGCTTCGGCGAATTTACCCTGAAATCCGGCCGAATAAGCCCGTATTTTTTCAACGCGGGCCTTTTCAACCGGGGCAGCCACCTTGCCCGGCTGGGTCGCTTCTACGCTCAGACGATCACCGAGTCGGGCCTAGACTTCGACGTTCTGTTCGGACCTGCTTACAAGGGCATTCCCTTGGCAGCGGCAACCGCCATCGCCTTGTTCGATCGACATCGGCGTGACCTACCCTGGTGCTTTAACCGCAAGGAAGCGAAAGCCCACGGCGAGGGCGGCAACTTGGTCGGCGCACCGCTGGAAGGGCGGGTGTTGATCATCGACAACGTCATCACGGCCGGCACCGCCATTCGTGAATCGCTGGACGTCATTTTCGCCGCCGGTGCCCGCGCCAGCGGGGTGGTGATTGCGCTCGACCGGCAGGAGCGCGGCAAGGGCGAACGTTCGGCGATACAGGAAGTCGAACAGGACCTCGGATTGCGCGTCTGCAGCATCGTAACGCTCAGCGAGATGCAGAAATTCCTGGCGGGCAAATCGGCATTCGGCACGGCGCTGGACGCCATCGGACGCTACCGCGAACAATATGGCGACTAATTCTCACGGCGACACGGGTCAGCCGACGATCAGCTTGAGACCGATGCCCAACGTGATCACTTCATAGCCTCGCTTGATCCAGTGGTTACCCTTTTCGATCGCCAGATGGGCGCCGATGTAACCGCCCAGCAGCGAGCCCGCCAGCAGCGCCGGTAACCAGTTCCACCGGATTTCCGCAAGCCAACCCAGGGTAATCGCGCCCGTCCCGTTCCAGAACAGGCCGACCTGGATCAGTGTATAGGCGACGGCGCGCTTGTAATCGAAGCCGAACCAGCGCACCAGCCAGAGTGTCACGAACAACCCGGTACCGGAGGTCAGCGAACCGTTGAGTATGCCGATACCAAAGAGCGCCAACGCGCCGATCCACAGACCGGTACCGGCGCGGTTCCGTGGTTGCTCGGTTTGTCCCAGGTGCGGCTGCAACCAGGAATAGATACCCAGCCCGGCCGTCAGCACGCCCAGGGCCAGCTCCGCCTGCCGCCCCGGCACGCCGAGGATCAGTCGCGCACCGAGGATGACACCCGGAATACCCGCCACGAGCATGAGCATCGCCACTGCTGGTTCGAGAGCGCGTTCTCTCAAGTGCCTAAGCGTAGCGCCGATACCCAACGCGACGGTCGCAACTTTGTGAGTAGCCAGAGCAATCGGAAACGGAAGACCGAGAAAGATCAGCGCAGGCAACTGAATCAGCCCTGCGCCACCACCAGAAAAAGCGGAAAAGATGTTAGCTACCAACGAGATTGCGAACAGCGCCAATTGATCCGTCGTACTCATTCTGTGTAAATTCCAGTTAACGGGGAGCGAAGTTCCAGATGCCCAGCGCCTTGACCACCACTACCACGCGGCTTCGGGCGTCGGCGTTCCTGGCATTGTTGCTGGGTGTGAGCACCTCGACGGATGCAGGAAAGCTTTACAGGTGGGTCGACGATCAGGGCCAAGTGCGCTACGGCGACCAAGTCCCGCCCCAGTATGCGAGTCAACGTCAGGATACGCTCAACGCGCAGGGAATTGTCGTCGAGACCAAGGCGGCGGCCAAAACCCCTGAGCAGGTTGCCGAGGAACGACGCGCGGCCGAACTCGCCGCCGAGGAAGAACGGATACGCCAGGAGCGCGCGCAACACGATCATATGCTGTTGAGCACCTTCACGTCGGAAGACGATCTCGTCATGACGCGCGACGGCAAAATCGCAGCCATCGAAGCGGCTGTCCGGCTGGCCGGGGCGCGGATGGAAAAAGCCGAGCAGAGACTCACAGACCTGACCCGCCGAGCGGCCGAACGTCGAACGCGGCGGCAACCCCGTCTCTGACGAGTTACGCCGCCAGATTGCGGATGCCCGGGAGAAGATCGATCAAAATCACGAGTACATCAAGAACCGGCTGGCCGAGCAAGACGAAATCCGGCACCAGTTCGAACTCGACCTGCAGCGCTTTCGCGAACTGAAAGCGGAGCAACGGGAAATGGAAAGTCAGGCCGCTGGCGACGCCCCGGCGTCCTCAGGCCCGGATCAGGGTGCCCACACCCTCGTCGGTAAATAGTTCCACCAGCACGGCATGTTCGATACGCCCATCGATGATGTGCGCCGCCGCGACGCCGGACTGAACTGCAGACAGCGCGCAACGTATCTTCGGCAGCATGCCGCCGTGGATGGTCCCGTCGGCAATCAGTCTGTCGACTTCGGCCGCTGACAGCCCGGTCAGGAGTTTGTTCTCCTTGTCCAGCAGGCCGGTGGTGTTGGTCAGCAGAATCAACTTTTCCGCGCCCAGCACTTCGGCCATTCGACCGGCAACCAGATCCGCATTGATATTGTAGGACCGGCCGTCGTCGCCTACGCCGATCGGGGCAATCACCGGAATGAATCCCCCCTCCAGTACCATCCGCACGACGCCGGGGTCGATGCTTGCCACATCGCCGACATGACCGATGTCGATAATTTCGGGCGCGTCCATGGTCTCCAACTCGCGGCTGATGGTCAGCTTGCGGGCTCGAATCAGGTCGCCGTCCTTGCCCGTCAGTCCGACCGCACGCCCGCCGTGGCTCGTAACCAGGTTGACAATTTCCTTGTTGACCAACCCACCCAGAACCATTTCCACCACGTCCATGGTCTCGCTGTCGGTAACGCGCATACCCTGGACGAAGGTACTTTCCTTGCCGATTTTGCGGAGCACTTCGCCAATCTGGGGTCCGCCGCCGTGCACGACCACGGGGTTGATGCCGACGAGCCTCATCAGGACGATGTCCCGCGCAAAGCCGCTCTTTAGCTTTTCGTCAACCATCGCGTTGCCCCCGTACTTGACGACCACCGTCTTGCCGCGGAAACGACGAATGTACGGCAGGGCTTCGCTGAGCACCCGCGCTACACGGGTGGCCGCCTGGGAATCGAGACTCATTTTGGAAACAACTCCGGCAAGAGTGAGAGAAAGTGGAAACATACCAAATCCGCCGCGGGAATCGAATCCCGCGCGCGGCGGGCTCGGCTGCGTCTCAGAAGGGCAGCGACAAACCAGGGTTGACCGCCAGCATTTCTCGCCTGAAGGACTCCTGTATCGTATGCAGGGCCAGCTCGTCCTCGGCCTCGAAGCGCAGGACCAGGCAGGGCGTTGTGTTGGACGCCCGCACCAGCCCCCAGCCACGATCGAATTCCACGCGGATTCCGTCGATGGTCGACACCTGCGCATCCCCAAACTGCGCATTGCGGCGCAACTGCTCCATGAAGACCGCCGGTTCGCCTTCGGACATCGGCAGATTCAATTCGGGGGTGTTGACGCTGTCGGGGAGCCCGTCAAAGGTATCCGCCACGGTACCCGCCTCGTTACTGAGAATCTCCAAGAGGCGCGCCGCCGCATAGAGTGCGTCGTCGAAGCCGTACCAGCGTTCCTTGAAGAAGATGTGCCCGCTCATCTCCCCGGCCAGCAAAGCGCCCGTTTCCTTCATCTTTGCCTTGATCAGTGAATGCCCCGTTTGCCACATCAGGGGCTCGCCGCCGTTTTCGGCGATAATCCGGGCCAGGTTGCGCGAGCACTTGACGTCGTAAATGATCAGGGCGCCGGGGTTGCGGGAGAGCACGTCGCGCGCATAGAGTATCATGAGTCGGTCGGGCCAGATGATGGCGCCGCGCGAGGTGACGACGCCGATGCGGTCGCCATCACCGTCGAAAGCCAGCCCCAAGTCGGCGCCGCTGTCCAGCACCGCCTTGATCAGGCCGGTCAGGTTCTCCGGTTTGCTGGGGTCCGGATGATGATTCGGGAAACTGCCGTCAACGTCGCAGAACAGCTCGATGATTTCGCAACCCAACGCCTTGATCAGCGCCGGCGCCGCATTGCCGGCAACACCGTTGCCGCAGTCGACGACCACTTTCAGTTTGCGCGCCAGTTGTACGTCGGACGTTATCTGTTGCAGGTAGTCCTGCAATACGTTGACCTGCTTCACCGTACCGTCGCCGGTCAGAAGATCACCGCTTTCGATGCGGCGACGCAACTCCTGAATGCCGCCGTCAGCCAAGGTCTCTCCACCGAGAACGATTTTGAAACCGTTGTAGTTGGCGGGGTTGTGGCTGCCGGTGACCATGACACCCGACTGCGTACCCAGGTGCTGTGCGGCGAAATAGAGCACCGGAGTCGGCACTTCGCCGACGTCCAACACGTCCCGCCCCGTTGATCTCAATCCGCGTATCAGCGCTGCCGACAGGTCGGGCCCCGACAGGCGACCGTCGCGCCCCACCACCACGGACTGCTCGCCGCGGAAATACGCCTCGCTGCCGATTGCACGTCCGATGTCATACGCAACGTCCGCATCGAGCGTTTCACCGACGACGCCTCGGATATCGTACGCACGGAATATCGAGGGACTCAGCTTTCCGGCCGCCGAAAATTCTTCCGACGCCACGATGCCGGACTTGTCGAACAACAGATCGCCGGCCGCCTCGTCGATGGCGTCGATGCCTTCGAGTTCGGGTTGCTTCTCCTTGACGGGCACGGCGACCACCTTTGCCATGCCGGCCTTGGCGCTGCGGGCCATCAACTCGATGGTATCCCTGAACTCGGCGACGGCGGCGGGGTATTCGGCCTTGACTCGACGCTCCGTGAAGTCTTTGACGATGGCCAGTTGCGTCGCCTGATCACGCCGTAAGGCCTTGAGTGTTCTGCCGTACAGAAGCCAGCCGACCGGCAACAACAGCAACGCGACCGCCGCCGCTGTCAGGACGCCCATGAGCAACAGTGAATTGCGATCCGCCTGCAGCGACCCTGGCAGCCAATAGGCGATCCGCCACCGACTTCCGGAAATCGGTGCACTGCCGCGTGGAGCACCCTGCTTCAGCGTCTGGTCGCCCCTGGCGCTGATCACCAGCGTGTTGCCGCCGGAAACCTGCTGCAACTCGACGAAGCCCGAGGTCGAGGACCGATCCAGGATGTTCTGCAATCCCTGAACCGGAAAGCTGATCATCAGGTTACCGACGATGCGCTTGCCGGAATAATCCAGGACCCGGCGCACGAGGTTGATGTGTTGCTGCGGCGACCCAGAGGCATGAACTTCCATGTCCGGCTGCACGTCACTGGTCTCGGCGGCCCGCAACATGTCGATTGCGGCAAAGGTCAAGGGTGGCGTGGCGGTGACATCTTCTTGCGTCAGACCGGGCGTGAGCAACCGGACTCGGATCGATTCCGGGAACAGGTACCCCAGCGCGCGTGCCTTCTCGTTCAGCGCGGCCTGGTCACCACCCTGGAAGAGGTTGACGATGTCGATGTCCTTGGCCACCAGCTCCGCGGTCGCAATCTGCCGCTCCACCCAGTTTTCCAGGCCGCTGGCGAACATCTGTGCGGTAGTCTGCGCCTGTTGATCGGCAAAGGTTTCCAGGTCACCGCCCAGCCGCCACCCCATAACCAGCGGCGGTACAGGGATCAGCAGCATAGCGAACAGCACCAGCAGGAGAATTTGGCTGCGGATGCTTAACCGGGGGCCGCCGGACGACAAGGTCCTAGCTGACTTCTTCTTGCCCAGCAGCGTCTTCATGGAAAAAATGGAATAATTCCTTTTAACTCACAATACGTTAACTGCGCACCTACTTTACGTCCGGCCGGTGTGTCCGAATCCGCCAGCGCCCCGTTGGCTATCGGCAAATGTCTCTACGACTTCAAAATTTGCCTGCACGACCGGCACGAACACCATCTGCGCGATACGCTCGCCCGGTTCGATAACAAATGGCGCCTGACCGCGGTTCCAGCAGGACACGAACAACTGCCCCTGGTAATCCGAATCGATGAGGCCTACCAGATTGCCCAGCACGATCCCGTGCTTGTGGCCAAGGCCCGAGCGCGGCAACAGCACCGCCGCGAGTCCCGGGTCGCCGATATGGATGGCGATCCCGGTCGGCAACAGTTCGGTGGCGCCCGAGGCCAACTCCAGTGGCGTGTCCAGGCAGGCGCGCAGATCCATGCCGGCCGCCCCGCCCGTCGCATAGTCCGGCAACGGGAAGTCGCGTCCAATCCGCGGGTCCATGATCTTAAGCTGAATCTGACTCATCTCGTTGGCCCGGAGAGGACAGGTTTTTTTGCTTGTAAAGGTCGGCGATCAATGAAACCAGAAGGCGCGCGAGCCGGAGCTTGGGGGACTGCGGAAATTCGTCGGACCCGCCTTCCCAGTAAAGACGCCAGCTATTGTCGTCGACATCGAATCCCGTTCCCCGTCCGACTTGGTTGGCCACCATGAGGTCGACCGCCTTGCTTAGCCGTTTCTTTTTCGCGTGTCTGTCGACCTGCTCGGTTTCCGCCGCGAACCCGACGCAAAACGGCGCCCGGGGCGAAGCGGCGACCTCGGCCAGGATATCCTGGGTCTTTTCCAGTTCGATCTGCAGTCGGTCGCCCTGTTTCTTGATTTTCTGCCCGGCCGGCGCAACCGGGCGGTAGTCAGCCACCGCCGCCGTGGCGATGAAAATATCGCAGTCCGCACGGCGCGCCATGACCGCCTGGTGCATTTGCGCGGCCGACTCGACCGCCACGACTTCCACGCCGGGCGGAGCACTCAACGCAACCGGACCGCTGACCAGTGTTACGAATGCACCCGCCTCGCGCGCCGCCGCGGCGATCGCGTAACCGGTTTTTCCCGAACTGCGGTTGGTAAGGCAACGCACGGGGTCCAGCGCTTCCCGAGTCGGTCCCGCGGTGAGCAATACCCGCAGACCGGCGAGAGCGCCGGTCGAAAAGGCCTCCTCCACGGCGCCGGCAAGTTCGTCGGGTTCGAGCATTCGACCCGGTCCGACTTCGCCGCAGGCCTGGTCGCCGTCGGCCGGCCCCAGTATGGCCAATCCACGCGCTTGCAACAGCTCGACATTCGCCTGTGTCGCAGGGTTCAACCACATCCGGGTGTTCATGGCGGGCGCCAGATAGACCGGCGCCGTCGCGGCCAGACAGACGGCGTCGAGTAACTGTTCGGCGCGCCCATGAGCCAAGCGCGCCAACGTATCGGCGGTCGCCGGCGCAATCAGAATGCAGTCGGGCCAGCGGGCGAGTTCGATGTGCCGGATCGCCGCGTCGGCGTCGGTCCAGTCGCTATACGCGACCCGCCCCGAAAGTGTCTGCAGCGTGAGGGGCGTGATAAACTCACAGCCGCCCGGCGTCATCACCACCTGCACGTCGGCACCCCGACTACACAGGATGCGAACCAGTTCTGCGCTCTTGTAGGCGGCGATGCCGCCAGTGATACCCAGCAGGATACGCTTGCCGTATATGCTGTTCATGGAGCGCAAGTGTAGCAGAAACCCAAGGCGCGAAAAGACATTACGACGGTGTTCCACACAAGGAGTGTGACATGGCGATCAAGGACTGGCCCGTCAGCGAACGGCCGCGCGAAAAACTGCTTCATCGAGGCGCGCAAGCACTATCGGACGCCGAACTTTTGGCGATTTTCCTGCGCAGCGCCCCGGTCGGTTCCAATGCCGTGGACCTGGCCAGATCGTTGCTCCAGAGGTTCGGCGGCCTGCGCCGCCTGTTGCATTGCGACGCGAAACTCTTCCTGAAGACCCCTGGACTGGGGCCGGCGCAATATGCGCAACTTCAAGCGGCACTGGAAATCGCGCGGCGCCATAACCTGGAGCGGCTGTGCCGCGAGGATGCTCTGGAAAGTCCGGCTCAGACCCGGTCCTATTTGTCTTCTCTGTTGCGCGACCGCCCGCTCGAGGTGTTCGCCTGCCTCTTTCTGGACACCAAGAACCGTGTCATCTGTTGCGAGGAATTGTTCCGGGGAACGCTCGATCGCGCCGAAGTTCACCCGCGCGAGGTGCTCAATCGCTGCCTGTTTCACAATGCCGCCGCCGTCATTTTCGCGCACAACCACCCGTCCGGTGTCTCCGAACCCAGCCGGGCGGACATCGCGTTGACCCAGCGGCTGCGCAAAGCGCTGGAGCTGGTCGACATCCGGCTGGTCGATCACCTCATTATCGGCGACGGCGAACCGGCTTCCCTGGCAGAGCTTGGCCTGCTCTAAACTCCATGCGTTTCGGCGTGTTAGCAGCGCCCACGGGCTGCATGGGCGGCGTGCCCGGGCGCGTTGGTTGAGGAGGGCGAAAAGTTCTGGTATAAAGCCCGATTCCTGTCGCCGCCAGACCGCCGGCGACCGATTACGTGATCTTGAGGGAAGGAACGATGTCCAGAGTCTGTCAGGTGACCGGGAAACGGCCGACTACCGGCAACAACGTATCCCACGCCAACAACAAAACGCGCCGCCGGTTTCTGCCGAATCTGCACACCCATCGTTTCTGGGTCGGCAGCGAAAACCGCTGGGTGAAACTGCGGGTATCGTCCAAGGGCATGCGGATCATCGACAAAGTGGGCATCGACGCGGTGTTGGCCGATTTGCGCGCCCGCGGCGAATCCGTTTAGGAGCAGAATCAATGCGCGACAAAATCAAACTGGTATCCAGCGCCGGCACCGGTCACTTTTACACCACGACCAAGAACAAGCGCACGACGCCTGACAAGCTCGAAATGAAGAAATATGACCCTGTCGTTCGCAAGCACGTGATGTACAAGGAAGCCAAGATCAAGTAAGGCGGTTACCCATCTCTGCCATCAAAAAGCCCGGCTGCGCCGGGCTTTTTGATGGCAGATAGTCGCAGGACCGCTCACGCCGGCGCCATCCGATAATCCTTCATGCGGTGCGCGAACTGCTGCAACGCCGACACCCCGCTGTTTTCCGCGCGCCGGCACCAATCCTGCAGCGCTTCCAGAAGATGCTCGTGGCTGGTCGCCGACCGCTCCCAGATGCCGGCCAGTTGTTCGCGGAACTGGTAGGCAACGCGCAGGCGACCAAAGCGCGCCAGCACCGTCTCTAGCATTTCGCGCGCCGACTCGTCCAGACGCATCCGGTTGTGGATCACAAGCGCACGCGCCTGCTTGAAAAGCCCCCGGTACGGCCGGTCTGTCTGCTCGACTTCCTCGCGCAGGACCGGCACCAGCACCTCGCGGGCATAATGGGTCATGACATGCAACCGATTGACGAACAGCGCGCGCACCGTCTCCAGATCCATCTTCTGTCTGCGGACGTCCCGAACGGGGACCGGTGCTACCTTCTTGACGCGCGCCAGTCCCAGCGCATCGAACAGGCGGATATAGAGCCAGCCCAGGTCGAACTCCCAGGGATGCACGGAAAACTTCGCCGAACTTGCGAAGGCATGGTGGTTGTTATGCAACTCCTCGCCGCCGATCAACAACCCCAGGCAGACGATATTGGTCGACGCATCTCCGGTCTCGAAGTTCCGATAGCCCCACCAGTGTCCGATGCCGTTGATGACGCCGGCCGCCCATAACGGAATCCAAAGCATCTGCACGCCCCAGACCGACAGACCGGCGAACCCGAACAGCAGGACGTCGAGCACCAGCATCACGGCTACGCCCAGCACGGCATGGCGGCTGTAGACCCTGCGCTCAAGCCAGTCATCCGGCGTATGGTGCCCGTAGTGCCCAACCGTTTCACCGTTGGCGGCTTCGGCCCGGTACAGTTCAGCGCCCTGCCAGAGCACCTTGCGGATACCCAGGACCTGCGGGCTGTGAGGGTCTTCGGGCGTCTCGCACCGCGCATGGTGCTTGCGGTGGATGGATACCCACTCCCGCGTCACCATGCCGGTGGTCAGCCACAGCCAGAACCGAAAGAAATGTGCCACCGCCGGATGCAGGTCCAGTGCCCGATGGGCCTGATGACGATGCAGATAAAGCGTGACCGAAACGATTGTGATATGGGTCAGACCCAAGGCAACCAGCACATAGCCCCACCAGGGCAAATCCACCAATCCGTTATACCAGGACACGGCTTATACTCCCCCACTCTGATTTTGAAATAATCCCTGACCGGACGAAGCCGGACCGGGTGTGTGGAAGTTTACCACAGGTCGTTGCTTGCGGGCGGCGTCAACCCGGCCGTGCCCCGGCCGCTAGGGTCGGGCACGACCGCAATTCAATCCAGCGGGTCAATAATATAATCTTGGCACTATGACAGATATCTATATCGCGCGCCAACCGATCTATGACCGCCAGCTCGACGTGTTCGCCTACGAGCTTCTCTTTCGCAACAATCGGCAGAATCGGGCCGGTATCGTCGACGGCGACAAGGCCACCACCGACGTCATCGTCAACACTTTCATGGAGATCGGCCTGAACAACATCGTCGAGGACCGGCTTGCCTTCATCAACCTGACACGCTCCTTTTTCCTCGACGAACGCATGGTCACCATGCCGAAGGATCGCGTCGTGCTCGAGCTGCTCGAGGACATCGATGCCAACGAAGAGTTGATCCAGGGCGTCCGGCGCCTCGCGGCGCAGGGGTACAAGATCGCGCTGGATGATTTCATCTATCACGAGTCGCTCAAGCCCCTGGTGGAAACCGCGAGCCTCGTGAAAATCGATGTCATGGCGCTGAGCGAGGCGGACATCGCAGCGCACGTCGAGGAGCTGCGCGCCTACCCGCTCAAGTTGCTCGCCGAGAAAGTGGAAACCCAGGCCATGTTCGATTTCTGCATGAAACTGGGATTCGATTACTTCCAGGGATACTTTTTTGCGCAGCCGAAGATCATCACCGGCCGCGCGCTGCCGAACAACCGTCTTGCCATACTGCGCCTGCTCGGCAAGCTGCAGGACCCGACGATCCCGGTCGACGAACTCGAACTGCTGGTTTCACAGGACGTCGCCTTGAGCTTCCGGCTGCTCAAGTATGTCAACTCGGCCGCCCTGGCGCTGCCGCGCAGGATCGAGTCCATCCACCAGGCCGTGGTACTGGTCGGACTGCAGAACATTCGCAACTGGTCGCTGCTGCTGTCCGCCTCGCTGATCGACAACAAGCCGATCGAACTGGTGGTGACTGCCATGGTTCGCGGCCGCATGGCCGAATTGCTGGCCTCCGCCTGCGACTATGAGAATCCCGACGCCTATTTCACCGTTGGACTCTTCTCCGCGCTGGACGCGTTGATGGACAACACGATGGAGGAAATCCTGACTCAGCTCCCGCTCGCGGAGCACATCGTCGGCGCGCTGCTGCGCCACAGCGGCAGACACGGCATTGTGCTGGAATGCGTACTCGCCTATGAGCGTGGCGACTGGGAGTCCGTGCGTTGCGCCGGCCTGTCCATCAACCGAATCAGCGACTGTTATCTGGAAGCCCTTCATTGGGCCGACCAGATGCGCAGACAGCTACTTGAATGATGAATATCTGATCCCGGTCAAGGAGCCCGACGCGCCGAAAGGTTACCGTTGTTGGCGGGTGCTTAGTTGACACCAAGTCACCCTTCCCGTCCTTACCCCCTGTCCATGATGAATGGAAAGGGGGTTTTTTCTTTATGCCACGCCGCGGCCGCCGGAGGCTTGAGAAAGGCGGCCGAGTCCCCGAGAATGTAGCCCCTCCCCCGAGCGACGGCAGCAAGACCTTGACCGACCTGGACACCTCGCCTCCACTCGCAGCCGTTGATCTGGGCTCGAACAGCTTCCACATGATCGTCGCTCAATTCCACGGCGATCAGATGCTGATTCTGGACCGGCTGCGCGACCCGGTACGGCTCGCCGACGGCCTGACCGAAAGCAACATGCTGGATGAAGCCGTGGCGCAACGATCCCTGGAATGCCTGGAAAGATTCGGACAGCGCCTGCGTCATATCGCCCCCGAGAACCTGCGCGCCGTCGGCACCAACACCCTGCGGAGGGCCGACACCTCCACCGGTTTCCTGGAGCGCGCACAGACCGCGCTCGGACACAGCATCGAGATCATTTCCGGTATCGAGGAAGCGCGCCTGATCTACCTGGGCGTCGCCCACAGTCTGCCCGACCCGGGCGGGCGGCGCCTGGTGGTCGACATCGGTGGCGGCAGCACGGAACTGATCATCGGGGAAGGCTTTGAACCGCAGATGCTGGAGAGTCTCTACATCGGCTGCGTGGGCATGAGCAGGCGTTTCTTCGAAGACGGAGCGATCACCAGGGAAGCGATGAACCGGGCGCTGGTGGCCGCGCGCCTCGAACTGCAACCGATCAAGCGTCGCTTCCGCGAGCTGGGCTGGTCCATGGCGACCGGTTCATCGGGGACGATTCGCGCGGTGCGCGATGTCGTGACCAACGCGGGGTGGAGCGACAACGGCATCACACCCGCAGCGCTGGAGAAACTGCGCGGCGCGCTGATCGCGGCGGGTCATGTCAGCGCGCTCAGCATCAATGGCCTGAGCGAAAACCGGGCACCGGTCTTCCCCGGCGGCGTCGCCGTGTTGAGCGCCGTATTCGACGCGCTGAAGATCGAGCGGATGCTGCATTCCAGCGGCGCATTGCGCGAAGGCGTCATCTATGACCTGAACGGACGCATCCATCACCACGACAAGCGCGAAGCGACCGTCAACGCGCTGGTGGAACGTTATCGGGTGGACGTCACACAGGCGGTGCGCGTGGAACAGGTGGCGCTGAGCCTGCTCGACGCCGTGCGCGACGCCTGGAACCTGAAATCCGAAGATGCGCGCCAATGGCTGCACTGGGCGACCCATCTGCACGAAATCGGCCTGTCGATTTCGCACGACCAGTACCACAAACACGGCGCCTACATCATCCGCCACGCGGATCTGGCCGGGTTTTCGCTGCGCGACCAGAAATTCCTGTCGCTGCTGGTCCAGGCACATCGTCGCAAACTGAAACCGTCGCTGTTCGACGCCCTGCCCGAGACCATGCGACTGGTCGCCGTAAGGCTGATCGTGATTCTGAGACTCGCGGTGCTGTTGCGGCGCAGCCGCTCCGATCACGACATGCTGCCGACCGAAATCACGGCCGCGGACAACAAGCTGACTCTCCAATTCCCCGCCGGCTGGCTGGAGGGGCACCCGCTGACGAACGCAGACCTGGGGCAGGAGAAGAAGTACCTGAAGAGTGTCGGCACGAAACTGCGGTTTGCGTGAGTGGATACTTTGTTTACCGTTAAGGACGCCAAGGCCCCCTCTCTTAACCACAAAGGACACGAAGGTCACGAAGATTTCCTGTTGTTGACCACCTCACAGCCCGGTTGAAGCCGGCGAGTTCCGGGGCCATCATTGGCTCGCGGACTCCGCTGACAACGCCCACCTTTACCAAGCAAGAGCGGCGTTCCACGGAGCCGAATAGGCGCTCTGCGGCACCATCATACGCAGAGGACACAAACAATGGTTTTCTGCGTGTACTTTGTGTCCTTTGTGGTTAACAGGGTCGCGCCCTTCACGTCCATCACGGTTGGACGACCCACGCCGCCCGCTAGAGCACCGACTCCAGCAGCGCCCCCTGGGCGCTGCGCGATTTCTGGTTCGCGGCGGGCGTGCGGCGTTTGTATTCGCCGTCGCGCTGCAATACCCAGGCCTCGGTGTTGTCCGACAGGTAGGCTTCCAGGCCGTCCTTGAGAATCCGCTGGCGCAGCTTCTTGTCCTCGACCGGAAACGCGATTTCGACGCGGTGAAAGAAATTACGCTCCATCCAGTCGGCGCTGGACAGGTACAGCTCATAGTCGCCATCGTTGTGAAAATAGAACACGCGCGTGTGCTCCAGAAAGCGGCCGACGATTGAGCGCACCGTGATGTTGTCCGAAACACCCTCGATGCCCGGGCGCAGGCAGCAGATGCCCCGCACGATGAGATCGATCTTGACGCCGGCCTGCGACGCCTGATAGAGGGCGCGGATCGACTGGGCCTCGAGCAGCGCGTTGCATTTCACGATGATGCGGGCGGGTTTGCCGGCGCGCGCCATCGCGGCCTCACGTTCGATCTTGGCCATCATTTCCTTGTGCAGGTTGAACGGCGACTGCAGCACCTTCTTGAGCTGTTTGAACTTGCCGAGGCTGGTCAGCAACTGGAACACCCGCTGCACGTCACCGCCGAGCTGATCGTCGCAGGTCATCAGTCCGTAGTCGGTGTAGAGCCTGGCCGTGCGCGCGTGGTAATTGCCCGTGCCCAGATGTACGTAATGCCGCAGATGGCCCGCCTCCCGGCGGGTGATGAGCATCATTTTCGCGTGCGTCTTGTACCCCACCACGCCGTAGACGACGTGGGCGCCGGCACCCTGCAGGCGGTTGGCGAGCTGGATATTGGCCTCTTCGTCGAAGCGCGCCCGCAGTTCGATGACGACGGTCACTTCCTTGCCGTTTTTCGCCGCCTCGACCAACGCGTTCACAATCGCGGAATCGGGTCCGGTGCGGTACAACGTCTGCTTGATGGCCAGTACGTGCGGGTCCGCCGCGCCCTGGCGCAGTATGTCGATAACCGGCACGAACGAATCGAAGGGATGGTGCAGCAGCAGATCGCCCGACTGCAGGGCGTCGAATATGTTCTGATCCTGCATGAGCCCGCTCGGACGGCTCGGCTTGAACGGCGGATATTTCAGGTCGGGCCGGTCGACCAGGTCCGAAATCGCCATGAGCCGGTTGAGATTGACCGGACCGTTCACCTGGAACAGGTCGACGGCGGTCAGTTCAAACTGGCTCAAGAGAAAATCGGCCATCTGCGGTGAGCAGTTGTCCGCCACTTCCAGGCGCACCGCGTCGCCGTAACGGCGTGACAACAGCTCACCCTCGACGGCGTGCAGCAGATCGTCGATTTCCTCCTCGTCCACGAACAATTCGCTGTTGCGGGTGACGCGGAACTGGTAGCACCCGGTCGCGGTCATGCCGGAAAACAGGTCGTCGACGTGCGCGTGGATGATCGACGAAAGGAACACAAAGTCGTAAGGCCCTTCCGAGCAATCCGCCGGCAGGTGCACCAGCCGCGGCAGCGAGCGCGGCGCCTGCACGATGGCCACGCCGCTCGAACGGCCGAACGCGTCCTTGCCTTCCAGCGACACGACGAAGTTCAGACTCTTGTTGAGGATACGCGGGAACGGGTGCGCCGGATCGAGTCCCAGCGGGCTCAGCACCGGCAGCAGCTCGCGTTCGAAAAAATCGCGAATCCAGGCCGCCTGTTTCTCGTTCCACTGGGTTCGCCGCACGAACCGAATCTGTTCCTTGGCCAGCAAGGGAATCAATTCCTCGTTCAACACCCGGTACTGCTCCTCGACCAGGAGGTGCGCCTGTTCGGCGATCTGGTTCATGACCTCGGTCGGCGAAAAATTGTCCGGGTCGGCCTGCACTGATCCCGACTCGATTCGCTGCTTGACGCCGGAGACGCGGATTTCGAAGAACTCGTCGAGGTTGGTACTGGAGATACAGAGAAACTTGAGACGCTCCAGGAGCGGCGTTGCGGGGTCCAGCGCCTGTGCGAGCACGCGCGTGTTGAACTTCAGCAGGCTCAGCTCGCGGTTGATGTAGAGTTCGGGCTGGGTCAGGGTCAAAGCATCCATGGTTTATGTCTTCTGCGGGTTTGGACTGCGCTCATTCTAAAGGCAATCCGCAGCGGCAGGCTATCGGTCGCCGCACCCTGCGCCCGCCCGCGCCTCACTTGCGCTCCAGCAGCAGGCTGCCGCCGGCGTGCAGGCAGACGTGCCAGCCCGATTTGACCCAGGTGGTCGCGACGGTGTCCAGAACGAGCAGCGGTCCTGCCAGCCAGGCGCCGGGCGCAAGATCCGAGCGCCGGTGCGTCGCGATCGACGGTGTCGCGCCCCCGGGATCGAGCGACGGCGCGGGTCTGCCATCGGGCACGCGCGCCGTCGCGGCAACCGGAAGCGACGGCGGCGGCGTGTGCAGCGTAAGCCGCAGATTGACCACCTCCACCGGCGCAACCATGCGGTGACCGAAGTGACGCTCGTGCAGGCGGTGAAAAGCCTGTGCGGCGTCCGCGAGCGACACATAGGGCACCGTGAGATGACTGCGCTGACCGCGGTAGCGCAAATCGAGCCTGGGCGACGCCTCGACAATCTGTTCCGGCACGCCCTCGCCGGCCAGCTCGGCGACGCCGCGCGCCCTGAGCGTCGCGAACGCAGCGCGCAGCGCCGCGTCGTCGCAGTCGTCCAGGCCAGCCCGCACCGCCTGTGCCAACTGGCGCCCGCGCGGCGCGACCAGCATCCCCAGCGCCGACAACACGCCCGCGTAGGCCGGCACGACGGCGCGCGGCATCGACAGTGCTTCGGCCAGCTCGCACACGTGCAGGCCGCCGGCACCTCCGAAGGCCATCAGCGCGAAGTCCCGCGGATCCAGGCCGCGCTGGACCGATATGACCCGCAGCGCCTGCGTCATGTGTTCGTTGCACACCCGCACGATACCCAGGGCCGCCTCCCGAACGGAAACGCCCGTGGCCGCGGCGAGCGGCGAGACGACCGCCACCGCCGCCTGCGGGTCCAGCACCATGCCGCCGCCGAGAAACGCCGCGGGACAGAGACGCCCCAGCACCAGGTTGGCATCGGTGACGGTCGGGCGCTGGCCACCGCGTGCGTAACAGGCCGGGCCGGGATCGGCGCCGGCTGACTCGGGTCCAACCTGTAATACGCCGCCTTCGTCCAGAAACGCAATCGAACCGCCGCCGGCGCCAATGGTATGCATGTCGACCATGGGCACCGCCACCGGATAGCCGCCGATGGCGCCGTCCGACGTCAGACCGATGTCACCGTCGATCAGCGCCACGTCGGTGGACGTGCCGCCCATGTCCAAGGTCAGCAGCCGCGTCAGCTCCAGCGGCAGCCCCAGGCTGCGCGCGCCCATCAGGCCGCCGGCCGGCCCCGACAGCAGCAGCTCGACCGCCCGCCCCGCCGCCTGCGCGCTGCCGATGGTCACCCCGGAACTCTGCATCACGCTGACCGTCGCCGGCGCCACGCCGCGCCGCAGGCGTGCGAGATAACCCTGGACCAGCGGCCCCACCCAGGCGTTCAGCCAGGTGGCGATGCCGCGTTCGTATTCGCGGTATTCCGGCAACACGGCCGAGGACCGTGAAATGAACAGATCGGCCGGCAACAGCGCCTCCACCTCACGCTCGCAGCGGTCATCGAGAAACGAGAACAGGAAATTGATCGCGACCGCACGCGGTGCAAGCGCGCGGACACGCTCGGCGAGCAGTACGCGGTCGGCATCGGTCAACGGGTCGACCAGCGTGCCGTCGGCCGCGAGCCGGCCGCCGACTTCGACGCAGAACGCCGGCGCAACCGGCGGCGGCCGCGGGCGCGGCCGCAGGTTGTAGAGTTCGCGCCGCGCCTGGCGCCCGATGGTCAGAACGTCGGCCAGGCCGCGGTTGGTGACGTAGAGCGTCGCCACGTCTTTGCCCTCGAGCACGGCATTGGTGGCCACCGTCGAACCCTGAATCAGATGATAGGAACAGCCTTCGAGACCCAGTTCGCTGATGCCCCGGTGGATCGCCTCCTCCGGCGCCGTCGGCGTGGACAGGACCTTGTGGATCCGCAGCTCGGCGCCGTCGAACCAGACAAAGTCGGTGAAAGTGCCGCCGGTATCAACGCCCAGCAGCAAGCGCGGACGCCTCCACGACGCAGTTGCCGCCGTTATCGCGCGCGCGCGCCAGCGCTTGATAGCAGCGCTCGAACAGCCGCTGCTGATCGTCGCCGCCGGCCGAATCGGCCAGCCCCTGGCTGACCCGGAGCGCTTTGCCTTGCGCGGGCGCTGCGTCCACGACATGGCGGCAGACGCGGTCGGCCACCTGGTGAGCGGTGTGCAGCGACGCGCCTTCGAGCAGAACCGCGAACATCTGACTGCCGACCCGACCGATCAGATCGAATTCGCGCACCGACGCCTTGATGATCCGGCGCACCGCGCGCAACGCTTCCTGACCCTCCACCTCGTTCAGTTGCTCGAAGTGGTCGATTTCGAGCAGGACCAGAGTGAGCCCCTGGCCGGCCTTGCGCGCCGTATCGAGCGCCTTGTCGAGCGCGTCCATCATCACCCGCCGGGTGACCGCGCCGGTCAGCGCGTCCCGTTCCAGCACGGCGTCGGTTTCGAGCGCCAGCCCCAGACCCACGCCGCCGTGATGCGCGCGGCGGTCGAGCCGGGCCAGCGCCCGCCGGTAGACTTCGCTCGCAATCAGCGTGTCCAGACTGGACAGGCGGGCCAGCAGCCGGACCAGTTGTTGCCGGTGTTCCGCGCTCATGCCGGCGAGCGCGAGCTGCTCGTACAGCAGCGCGCGCTGATAGCCTAGCGCCGCCAGGTACAGGCTGAGCGATACGCCCAGACGCACGTGGACCAGCGCCAGGCCGACCTGCTTCTCGAAGAACCCGGCACTACCGAAATCCTCGGTCCAGGTGCGTAAGTGAGCGGCCAGCGACTGCGCGAGACGCTGCCGGTCGAAACTGCGCAACAGTGCCGCGGTCTCGGGCTGACCGTCGAGAAAATCCAGGAAAGCGCCGACCACCGGCGCGATCTGCGTGCTGTCACCGAGAAAGGCCTGCAGCGGCTTGAACGCATCGGGCGCCATGTCGTCAAGCGCGGCGAGCCTCAGTTGCGTTCGGCGCCACACGGCGTCCAGCCCCAGTTGCTCGCTGATCGGTGTATCTGGTTTCAACCCCGGCATCCGCTATCCCAATTCGGAAAATTTTACGTTATGCTTGTGCGCCGCTTGATGTGAACGGATTTTCAATCGCGCGGTCTCACTGACCCGACGACACATCCAGCGCGTTCCCCCTACCGGACCTGCCGGGCAGATCATAAAACACATGGCATCAAAAATCCTGATCAGTGTCGAACGGCTGTACCGGTACTACGGGTCGGTCTGCGCGGCACAGGATATCAGCTTCGAACTGGCGCAGGGCGAGGTTCTCGGCTTCCTGGGGCCGAACGGCGCCGGCAAGACCTCCACCATGCGCATGCTGACCGGCACCCTCGCACCCAGCGCCGGCCGGGTCCTGATCAACGGCATCGACCTGCTGGAGAACCCCAAGGCGGCCAAGGCGCAGATCGGTTATCTGCCGGAAAATCCGCCCGTTTACCGGGAACTTACCGTGAACGAATACCTGACCTACTGCGCCCGCCTGCGGCGCGTCGCACCGGTACACCGCGCGCGCGCGATCGATACCGCCAAACAACGCTGCGGGCTGACCGAGGTCGGCAGGCGCCTGATCGGCAATCTGTCCAAGGGCTTCCAGCAGCGCGTGGGCATCGCCCAGGCGATCCTGCACAGCCCGCCGGTGGTCATCCTCGACGAACCGACCGTGGGGCTGGATCCGATTCAGATCCGCGACATCCGCGCGCTGATCCGCGAGCTGGGCGAATCCCACGGCGTGATCCTGTCGACGCACATTCTTCCCGAGGTGCAGGCCACCTGCAACCGGGTGCAGATCATTCATCGCGGACGACTGGTGTTCAGCGAGTCGGTCGAGAATCTGGAACAGCGCCTGACCGGCAACACGCTCACCTTGGAGACCGCGAGCGATCTGAACCACGACGCGCTGCGGGAGATTCCGGCGATCACGCAGGTCGAGCGCCTCGGCGAGCGGCGCGCCCGGCTGACCTTCAGCGGTGAGAATCCGGCGCCGGCGGTGGCGCAGTTCGTCGTCGACCACGGCTGGGGTCTGAGTGAACTGACCCGTGACCGGCGCACGCTGGAACAGATTTTCGTCGAACTGACCTGCACCGAAACCACGCCGCACGAGGACGCCGCCTGATGATCGCCGCCATCGCCTGGCGCGAACTCAAGAGCCTGTTTCTGTCGCCGCTGGCCTGGTCGCTGCTGGCCGTGATTCAACTGATCATGGCGTATCTGTTCCTGTCGCAGCTCGATCAGTACCTGTACTGGCAGCCGCAGATCGCCGGCCTGCAGGACGCGCCCGGCGTGACCGACTTCGTCGCCGCACCCTACCTGCAGACCGCGGGTTTTCTCGTGCTGTGGATCGCGCCGGCGATCACCATGCGGGTGCTGAGCGACGAACGCCGCAACGGCACGCTGTCGCTGCTGCTGTCCTCGCCGCTGTCGATGAGCGAAATCGTCCTGGGCAAATTCCTCGGGGTGTTTCTGTTCTTTCTGATCATGCTGGTGATGCTGGCAGCGATGCCGCTGTCGCTGTACGCCGGCACCGCGCTCGATGCCGGCAAGCTGGCCGCCAGCCTGCTGGGCCTGGCGCTGCTGCTGGGCACGTTCGCCGCGGTCGGTCTGTTCATGTCGTCGCTGACGGACCAGCCGGTGGTCGCCGCGGTCAGCACTTTCGGCGTTCTGATCCTGTTGTGGATCATCGACTGGAGCGGCAGCGAACGCGAAGAGGTCAGCGGACTGTTCCGCTACCTGTCGCTGCAATCGCATCTGCAATCGTTTCTCAAAGGCCTGTTCAGTTCGGCGGACGTCGCCTATTACCTGCTGGTCATCGCGACCTTCCTGATCCTGGGCATCCGCCGCCTGGACAACCAGCGCCTGACCGGCTAGCGCGCATGCGGATCACGAAACAGTCACGCCGCCAGATCCGGTTCCAGAATGCGATGTTCGTCGTCGTGTTGCTCGGCTGCATAGGCCTGCTGGCCTGGCTGAGCACCCGCTATGTGGCGGAAGCGGACTGGACGGCCAATCACAGCAACAGTCTGTCCGACACCAGCGAGCGCCTGTTGAACACCCTGGCGGGACCCGTCCGCGTGACCGCGTTCGCGCGCGAAAACAAAGAGCTGCGCGACGGCATCCGTGACCTGATCGAGCGCTACCGGCGCGTCAAGCCCGACGTAGCACTGGAATTCAAGAACCCCGACGCCGAACCGGAACACGTGCGCGAACTCGGCATCACCCGCGACGGCGAGCTGCTGGTCGAATACCAGGACCGCCACGAAAAGGTCAGCCAGCTCAAGGAAGAGCCGCTGACCAACGCGCTGATGCGCCTGGCGCGCGGCGGCCAGACGCGCGCCCTGTTCCTGACCGGTCACGGCGATCGGGATCCGAAGGGTGAAGCCAATTTTGCGCTGGGTAATCTGGGCAAGGTGCTGCAACAGAAGGGCATAGAACTGAATACCCTCAACCTCGCCGAGAAACCGGCGATCCCGAAGGACACCCGGCTGCTGGTGATCGCCAGCCCGCAGACAAAGCTCCTGCCCGGCGAAGTCACCCTGATCGAACGCTATGTCGATGGCGGCGGCAATCTGCTGTGGCTGACCGAACCGGGGCAGAGCGCCGGCCTCGAACCGCTCGCCGACAAACTCGGCATCGAGATACTGCCCGGCACGGTCGTCGACGCCGGCACGCAGATGCTCGGCATCAACAGCCCCGCGTTCGCGCTGGTGCCGCAATACCCGCGCCATCCGATCACCAAAGGAATGGACAGCCTGACACTGTTTCCCGAGGCGGCCGCGCTGCAGGCCGACACCACCGGCGACTGGAAGGTCACTCCGCTATTGACGACCCTGGCGCGTTCCTGGACCGAAACCGGGCCGCTGGACAGTGCGACGCTCGAATTCAATGCGGACGCCGACGAACACGCCGGACCGCTGGACATCGGGCTGGTGCTCACCCGGCCGCGCAAGACCGAAGGCGTCGGCGACAGCGCGAACGAACAACGCGTGGTCGTGATCGGTGACGGCGATTTTCTCTCCAACAGCTACCTGGGCAACGGCGGCAACCTGGACCTCGGCCTGAACCTGTTCAACTGGCTTTCCAACGACGACCGCCTGGTCGCGATCGCCGCGCGCAGCGCCGGCGACACGCAACTGCAGCTCGGCCGCACCGCGCAGATTTTGATCGGTTTCGGTTTTCTATTCGGACTGCCCGCCCTGTTGCTGGGCGGCGGGCTGTTCATCTGGTGGAAGCGGCGGCGGGCCTGAGCATGAAATCGCGCTGGGTGATCAATCTGCTCCTGCTCCTGGCCGTCGGCATACTGACGCTGGTCGCGCGCTACGAACCGGGCATCGATAAGAAGCCGCCCGCCGCCGCCCTGACGCCGGTGCATACGGACGAAATCACGCGCATCGAACTGAAACGCAAGGCGCACCCGCCGCTGCTGCTGGAGCTGGACAACGGCAACTGGCGCATTCACGGCGAGCCGGCGCTGCCCGCCGAAGAATCGCAGGTGCTGGCGCTCGCGCGCCTGGCCGATCAGACCGCCGAACGCAGCTATTCCGCCGACGGGATGGACCTCAAAAAACTGGAACTGGACCCGCCCGCCAGCAGCGTGACGCTGAACGATCTGACGCTCGACTTCGGCATGCTCGATGCGTTGGACGGGCTGCGCTACGTACGGGTCGCTGCGCGGGTCTACCTGATCCCGGACCTCTATCAGCACCTGATCGACGCCGACGCCACCCAGTTCGTCCGGCGGCGGCTTCTGGCCCCGAATGCGCACATCCACCGGATCGAGCTGCCCGACCTGACGCTGGAGGAAACGGAAGGGCGCTGGCAGGCGACGCCGGACCAGGGCAGCGCCGTCGACAGCGACCAGTTGGTGCAGTTCGTCGAGCGCTGGGAAAACGCGCAGGCGCTGAGCCTGCGCCGCGACACCACGACGGATGACGCCGGCAGGGTAAGGATCGTGCTGCGCGGCAAGGATCAGCCGCTGATACTGACCATCCGCTCGCGCGACCCCGAACTGGTGCTGGCACGGCCCGAATGGGGCGTGCAGTATGTCATGGCCGAACCGGCCGGCCGCTTTCTCTCGCTTGCGAACCCCACGCCGCCGGCGCCCGCCGCAGCGCCGGCTCCGCCTCCGGTCGACGCGCCGGGCGACTAGCAGGCGGTTGAAAGATAATAGGGCAAGTGCGAGGCAAGGCGAAAACCGGCGAAACAGCGCGGTGTACACGCAGTACATGCGCACGTTAAGCCGGTCTTCAACGCCGGATTGCGCCGCATGAACGTTTTGCAACGGCCTGCCGGGCCGGTCCACTGATGCCCGAACTGCCCGAAGTCGAGACCACGCGGCGCGGTATCGCACCGCACCTGCGGCAGCGCCACGTCGTCGAGGTCCGGCTGCGCGAGCGCCGGCTGCGGTGGCCCGTGGTCTCGACCCTGGGCAGACGCCTCGCCGGCCGGCGGATACTGGACGTCGCGCGGCGTGGAAAATATCTGCTGATCGGGTTCGATACGGGCACGCTGCTCGTGCACCTCGGTATGTCGGGCAGTCTGCGCATCGTGGCGGCCGACACGCCGGCCGGCAAACACGATCACGTGGACCTGGTGCTGGACAACGGCAAGGCGCTGCGCTTTTGCGACCCGCGTCGATTCGGCGCGCTGCTCTGGACCATCGGCGATCCGCTGCGGCACGCACTGCTGCGCGACCTCGGGCCCGAACCCCTCGGCGACGACTTCGACGGCGACTACCTGTTCCGCCGCTCGCGCGGGCGTTCGGCCAGCGTCAAGGCGTTCATCATGGACAGCCGCACACTGACCGGTGTCGGTAACATCTACGCCAATGAAGCGCTGTTCATCGCCGGCATTCATCCGGCGCGCGCCGCCGGCCGGATTGCGGCGCCCCGCTACGAGAAACTGTGCGCGGCGATCAAGACGGTGCTCAGCCTTTCGATCGAACTGGGCGGCACCACGCTGCGCGATTTCGTCGACAGCGAAGGCAATCCGGGCTATTTCCAGCAGTCCCTGCGCGTGTACGGCCGCAGCGGCGAGCCCTGCCCTGTATGCGGTGCGCCGATCCGGGAAAAGCGACTGGGGCAGCGCTCGTCGTTCTACTGTGCCGTTTGCCAGCGTTGAAGCGCCGGAACCAGCGTAACTCACAGGGAAGCGCGCCATGCCAAACACCGCAGTGAACAGGCCGATTCTCGTACCCGTGGATTTCTCGCCCTATGCCGAAGCGGCGCTGGTCTGCGCCGCCGAACTTGCAGGCGTCCTGCACGCGCCGTTGCGGGTTGTGCACGTCGTCCACGACCCGGGACAGGCGCCGAGCAGGTCGCGCGGCTCGCACCCGTCCCGGTTACCATCGTCAAGACGAGTCCACCGGAAACCAGTGCCTGACCGGAAATCCGCACATGCCCCATCACCCGACCGCTGACCGCAACCGATGCCTCCCCGCCCGCGTCGTCATGCTGGCGGCCTTCGCCGGTCTTGCGGGACTGGCGCCGGCTGCGGGTGGCGCCGGGATCCAGGACATCACCATCGACGGCTGGAACATGGGCATGAGCCTGTGCGGCGGCCTCGCGCTGTTCCTGTTCGGGATGGAACAGATGGCCGATGCGCTCAAGGCGGTGGCCGGCGAACGCATGAAAATCATACTGGCCAGGCTCACCGCCAACCAGTTCATGGGCGCGCTGACCGGCGCCTTCGTCACCGCGGTCATTCAGTCGTCGTCGGTGACCACCGTATTGGTGGTCGGTTTCATCTCGTCCGGACTGATGTCCATGGCGCAATCCATCGGTGTCATCATGGGCGCCAACATCGGCACCACGATCACGGCGCAGATCATCGCCTTCAAGGTGACCAAGGCCGCGCTGCTGATGGTCGCGGCCGGCTTCGGTCTGCTGTTCACCACCAGAAACGAGCGATTGAGACATTACGGCAGCATGCTGATGGGCCTGGGCCTGATTTTTTTCGGCATGAGCGTCATGAGCGACGCCATGGCGCCGCTGCGCAGCTACCTGCCGTTTCTGCACCTGATGGGGCACATGGAAAATCCGCTGTTCGGCATTCTCACCGCGGCACTATTCACGGCGCTGATCCAGTCGTCGTCGGCGACCACCGGCATCGTGATCGTGATGGCCTCGCAGGGATTCATCACGCTGCCGGCCGGCATCGCGCTGGCCTTCGGCGCCAACATCGGCACCTGTGTGACGGCCCTCCTGGCCGCGATCGGCAAACCCCGGGAAGCACTGCGCGCGGCCGTGGCTCACCTGCTGTTCAACGTGTTCGGCGTGCTGTTGTGGGTGGGCCTGATCAACTATCTGGCCGAATTCGTCACCCTGATCTCGCCGGCACACACGACGCTGTCCGGCGCGGCCCGGCTGGCGGCGGACACCCCGCGCCAGATCGCCAATGCGCACACGACGTTCAACGTCGCCAACACACTGCTGTTCATCGGCCTGACCGGTCAGTTCGCGCGCCTCGTGGAATGGCTGGTGCCGGACAAACCGCTGCAAGAGGGTGCCGCGATCAGGCCCCGCTACCTCGACGATGCGCTGCTCGACACGCCGTCGCTGGCGCTCGACCGCGTGCGCCTCGAGATCGGCGTGATCGGCGGCCTGGTCATGGACATGCTGCGACGCAGTATGCCGGCGATACTGTCCGGCGACCGCACGTCCCTGCGGGAAGTCGCCGGGATCGACGACAACGTCGATATTCTGCACGGGCACGTGGTCACCTACCTCGGGCGCATCAGCCAGAAGGCGCTGACCGAGGTCCAGACGCGCGCCTTCGTCAACCTGCTGTCGGCCGCCAACGACCTGGAAAACATGGGCGACATCATGGAAACGGACCTGGTGCACCTCGGCGAACAGCGGATCAACGAGCGCGTGTCGATCAGCGCCTCGACCCGCGAGGTCCTCACGCGCCTGCACGAGGCGGTGTCGACGACCGTCGACCTGGCGACGCGCGCCGTCGTCGAGGGCAACACCGATGCCGCGCGCGAGGTCGTCAACATCAAAGGCGAGATCAATCGACTGATGTACTCGGCCGCGATGCACGAGGCCAGGCGGCTGGTGGCCGCGGAGCCGAACCGGCTGGCCGCCTATACGATCGAGATGGATATCATCGAAAAACTCAAACGCATGTACTACTTCGCCAAGCGCATGGCGAAAACCGTCCTGCCCGAGGAAGCGAGCGCCGGCGAGGCCGACTGACGCCGCCGTCCCGAGGCTCAGCCTTCGCCGTCGGCCTCGTCCCGCAACGTCGGGCAGCGGATGCACACCCGCCCGATGCGCCGCAACGTCGCCTGCCTGATCTCCACTTCCAGTCCGTCGATCGCGAAGCGGTCATTCACCCGGGGGATGCTTTCGCTATGGTTGAGAATCCAGAAACTCACCGTGTCGGTGGGCTTGCCCGGCAGGTCGAGGCCGAAATAATCCTCGATCACGCGCAGCTCGGCGGCGCCGTCCACGACCAGTTCGTTCTCCGACACACCGGTGGCGGCCGGAGGCGCCGCGTCGCTTTCATCGTACAGTTCGCCGACCAGTTCCTCGAGCACATCCTCGAGCGTCACGATGCCGCGCATGCCGCCGTGCTCGTCGACCACGACGGCGAACATCCGCTTGTTGCGCCGGAACACCTGGAACAACTCGTCGATCGCCTGGTACTCCGAAATGTACACCGGCTCGTGCCCGATCTCGTCGAGACGGGCGTTCTCGCGTCCGGCGACCACGGCTTCCAGCACGTCGCGCAGATAGATCAGCTTGTACAGCCTGTCCCGGTGGGTGTCGTAAATCGGAATGCGTGAATAGCTGGCCTGCATGATCTCCGGCAGCGCGTCCTTGAGCAGCCGGCTGCCCTCCAGCGCGAACACCCGGTTGTGCGGGGTCATGACGTCGCGGACCTTCAGGTCGTTGAATCCGAACACCCGTTCGATCATCTGCCGCTCGTGCGGCTCGATGGTGCCCTCCTGTTCGCCGTGCCTGAGCATGTTGATCAGCTCCGACTCGGTCACGGTCGGGTCGCCGGGCCGGCCGGTGCGCTGATGGATCCAGGTGGTAAAGCGCTCGAACAGCCAGACCAAAGGGAAGATGAGCTGCGTGAATCCCAGCACGAAGGGCGCGATGAACAGCGATATGCGCTCGGAATAGTGGGTGGCCAGGCTCTTCGGCGTGATCTCGCCGAACACCAGTATCAGAATGGTCAGTACTCCGACCGCGATGCCCGGACCGGCGCTGCCGAACCAGCGTGTCGCAACCACCGTAGCCAGCACGGACGCCGCGATATTGACCAGATTGTTCCCGATCAGCAGCGCGGTCAGCATCCGCGCGGGCTGTGTCTTCAACCGGTACAGCGAGCGGGCGCCGTGGCGTCCTTCCTTGGCCAGCCCTTCGGCACGCGCGACCGACAGCACGACCAGCGCCGTCTCGGACCCTGAGAAGACGCCGGACAGGCACAACAGCAGGATCAACAGCAGCAATTCGATCACGGCCCCGCCCTCCGCACGCGGGTGCACGCCGAATCAGGGTGCGGTTTCATTCATGGCTCCCGATCTGGCAATCCGGATTCGGTTAATGCCTATCATGACATCTTTGTGACAGCTTGAGATAGACCCGTCCCGGCACCGCAGCATGGGGCCGCGCGATCGACGGAACCACCGCATGTTGTTGGGCGAATGCTCGAGTGCGCGCGTCCGGCACCCGGAAGCTGGCGCCGGCATAGGACGATGCCGGCGATGGTATTGAGGGGCGTACCGCCGGCGGGACTATTGTCCGGGCGGTGTCAGGACGCTGAGACCCGCTGCAAACCTTGCTTGCGGAGCGTCGCCATCCGTCGGGGCAGCACTTTCCCTGAACCACCAGTCCGACGACACGAAGGCCTCGGCGGCCGGCGCCGGGGCATTCGGCGGCGCCTTGACGATCGTGACAGGCACCCGCGTCTGGTGGGCAACCTCGTAGGCCACCGAGCCCATCGCCAGCCGCGCCAGACCGGCGCGCTCGTGTGTTCCCATCACGATCAAGGCCGCCTGCTCGCGCTCGGCGACCTCCCGGATGCGCACCGCCGGTACACCGCTGACCAGCATCAGCCGGGTCCGCGCCGCCTCGTCCTGCGCCCTGTCCGCGCTGAGCACCTCATCGACGAACGCCTGCAACAGATCGCCGGCGACATCCTCGAGCGGCCGCAGCATGCCGGGCGTGCCGTTCCTGCGGTAATACCCGGCTTCGTTGCCCGGCTCGTGCACGACGTGCAGCACCAGCAAAGGCGCGTCGACGCACCGGATCAGGTTGGCCGCGAAACTCAGCGCCGCCCGCGAGCAGGACGAGAAATCGACCGGCACGAGCACCGGCCTTTTTCCGGACGACTCCTGCCGCATTAGATCTTTCTCTTTTGAATCAGCATTATCCATGACAGAGCACCGACGACTGGCGACACAGCGCGCGTTCCTGAGGTTACCAGAGAAGTGTTACGGAAATGTGACAGCGGCGCTCTGAACGCGGCCGACACCGGTCTTCCGCTGGACGATAGGCGTCCGACCGTTGCTAGTCCCGTTCTTCGAGCTTGTAGTACCGCTCCGCCAGAAAGCGGGAAACATCGTCGATCTCTTCCGGGCTCCAGTTCAGGCCCGAATGAACGCTCCAGGCGGTCACGCGCGAACGGATGTCGGCGATGTTTTGCACGCGGTGCCCCTCGCGCGTATGCACCCAGCTTTCGTGACACGACCGGCAATGGTTTTCGTAGAGCGCCTCGCCGCGGTCGAATCCTTCCTCGGCCGCCACCGCCGGCACGGCCAATGCACCCGAAATTCCGACGACGGCGGCGACCAGCGCGCATTTTGCGCCCCGCGAGGCGCCAGACAAGGTCTTCATGGATCGCTCCTCTGCCAGAAAATCGAACCGGGACCCCTTCGCGGCCGCCCGGGCAGCCGCCCCACAAGAGCCGGCGGACGTTCTCGCCTCTTCGCCCGGTTCGCCGGACAGTCTCTTACTTTAATATAATAACTGATCCCAGCGGAGGAAGGCCCTTTGCAGATCAAAGTCCGGTGCGTTCTCCTGTCGGTCATTGTCGGGTGTTGCGGCTCTCCGGTCGGCGCCGCAACGGGCGACGATCCCTATGCCGCGGCGCGCCGCGAGCTGGTCGAAGCCATCCGGGAGCATGTTCGCGAAACCAGCCAGTACCTTGGCAGGGACGCACTGAACCCGAAGGTGCTGCAGGTGCTGGGCACCATTCCACGGCAGGAATTCGTTCCGGCCGCCTACCGCGCGGAGGCCTACGACGACCGGCCGTTGCCGATCGGCTACGGGCAGACCATTTCGCAGCCATCCATTGTCGCGATCATGACCGATCTGCTGGACCTCGAACCGGACCAGCGCGTCCTGGAAATCGGCACCGGCTCCGGTTACCAGGCCGCCGTCCTGAGCCGCTTGGTGGACCAGGTCTACAGCATCGAAATCATCGAACCGCTGGGAAAGTCGGCCGCCGAACTGTTTGCGCGGTTCGGCTATGACAATATCCGGACACACACGGGCGACGGCTACTACGGCTGGGAGGCCGCGGCGCCGTTCGACGCCATCGTCGTCACCGCCGCCGCAAGCCATATCCCGCCGCCGCTGCTCAAACAGCTCAAGCCGGGCGGGCGCATGGTCATTCCGGTCGGCACCCATTTTCTCACCCAGCAACTGCTGCTGGTGATCAAGGATGAGGACGGCGGGATACACAGCCGGCAACTGCTTCCCGTGGCCTTTGTACCGCTGCGCGGCGGGCACTAGAAGCCTGTACGATTGGGCAACCTCGCAGCGGCGCCTGGTTCCGGTCAAAACGGAGATCCGGAACACGCGTGAACGCGGTCACCGGATGCCGGCCTACGCCGGCATCACGGCCTTATTGCGGATTGCCTGAGGTCAGGCGTCGGCGGGAAACGACTTCCAGGCAAGCGCTGCACAGATGCCCTTACCAACCACGACCCACCTGCCGCGCTTCACGATCGCCCTGGCCTCCGCCACGGCGCTCGCCTACGAAATCCTGCTGGTCCGGCTGTTCTCGATCAGCCAGTGGCATCACTTCGCCTACATGGTCATCAGCCTGGCACTGCTGGGCTACGGGGTCAGCGGCGCCGTGCTGGCGCTGGCGCAGCGTCCTCTGCTGCGGCGCTTCGATACCGCGTTCTGCCTCAACCTGCTGTCGTTCGGAATCTCGATGGCGGGCAGCTACGCCGCGGCAAACCGGCTCGCCTTCAATCCCGAAGAAATCCTCTGGGACCCCGGCCAGTGGGCCAGGTTGTCGGCGGTCTATCTGTGCCTCTCGGTGCCTTTCTTCTTCGCCGCCAACGCCATCGGTCTCGCGCTGATGCGCTACCGATCGAACGCCTCCCGGATCTATGGCGCGGACCTGCTGGGCGCGGGGCTGGGCAGCCTGGGCATCGTCGCGGTGCTCTTCGTCCTGTTTCCGGACGCGGCCCTGAGGCTGCTCTGCATTCTGGGTGTCCTGTCAGCCGGGCTGGCCGGCCTGGAGCTGCGCCTGTGCAAGCCGTGGCTCTCACTGCCGGCGCCGCTGCTGGCCGTCGCCATGCTGCTGGTTCCCGCCACCTGGCTGGACACGGCCGGCTCCCCCTACAAGGCACTCAACGAGACCCTGCGGATCACGGGTACGCGGGTGATCGAGCGCCGCTCCAGTCCGCTCGGACTGATCAGTGTCGTGGAAAGTCCGGTCATACCCTTGCGGCATGCGCCGGGACTGAGTTTCAACGCCACCGAGGAACCCCCCGAGCAGTTGGGCCTGTTCATCGACGGCGACGGCCCCAGCGCCATCAACCGGGTCCGTGCAGGAGACAAGCGGCTGGATTACCTCGATCAACTGATCTGGGCGCTGCCCTACCATCTGCGCAATCTGCAACAGGTGCTGATACTCGGCGCCGGCGGCGGCAGCGAGGTTCTCCAGGCATTGCAGCAAGGCGTCGATCGCATCGACGCCGTGGAACTCAATCCACAGATCGTCGATCTGCTGCAAAACGAGTACGCCGGCTACTCCGGACACCTCTATACGGACCGGCGCGTGCATCTTCACAGCGGCGAAGCGCGCGGCTTCGTCAACGCCGCACCGCGCCGCTTCGACCTGATCCAGGTTGCGCTGCTCGACAGTTTCAGCGCGTCGTCGGCCGGCCTCTACGCCCTGGCCGAAAGCTATCTCTACACCGTCGAGGCGCTGAAGTCCTATATCGGAAAACTGACGCCGCAGGGCTACCTGGTCATCAGCCGTTGGGTGAAGCTGCCGCCGCGCGACTGCCTGAAGCTTTTCGCCACGGCGGTCGCGGCGCTGGAGCAGGCCGGCATCGACAACCCGCGTGAACACCTGGCGCTGGTCCGAAGCTGGCAGACCAGCAGCTTGATCGTAAAACGAAGCGCATTCGAAAAATCGGAACTCGATGCGATCCGCAACTTTTGCAGGTCACGCAGCTTCGACATCAGCTACCTGCCGGACCTCGACGAATCCGAAGTCAATCGCTACAACATCCTGAGTGAACCGCTGCCCTGGCACGCGGCGCAGGCGCTGCTCGGCCCGGGCCGCGATGCGTTCATCGAACGGTACAAGTTCAACCTGACGCCCGCCACCGACGACCGCCCCTATTTCTTCCAGTTCTTCAAATGGCGGACCCTGCCCGAGATCCTGTCGCTGTACAAGCGCGGCGGCACATCCCTGATCGATACCGGCTATCTGATCCTGGTGGCGACGCTGGTCCAGGCCGTGCTCGCCAGCCTGCTGCTGATTCTGGTCCCGCTGTGGATCCACCGGCGGCGCGAGCCTGCACTTTCCGAGCGGCGCCCGCACAGACGCGTGTTCGTCTATTTCGCCGCACTGGGACTGGCCTTCCTGTTTCTCGAAATTGCGTTCATCCAGAAATTCATCCTGTTCCTGCGCCACCCGCTCTATGCCGTCACCCTGGTCCTCAGCGCGTTCCTGCTGTTCGCCGGCGCGGGCAGCCTGTATTCGGCCCGATTCGACCGGAACGGACGCCGTCGGGCGGTGCCCTTCATTGCGATTGCCGTCATCAGCGTGCTTTACCTGGCCGGCCTCGACCGGTTTTTCGCGGCACTGGCGGCCGCCCCCGTGTGGCTGCGCATCCTGAGTTCGCTGATCCTGATCGCACCGCTTGCGTTCTGCATGGGCGTGCCGTTCCCGCTCGGCCTATCGCGGCTCGGGAAAACCGCGCCCGCGCTGATCCCCTGGGCCTGGGGCATCAACGGCTGCGCCTCGGTGATCAGCGCGGTGCTCGCCACGCTGCTGGCCATGCAGGCGGGATTTGCGGTCGTGGTCGCCGCCGCGGCTATCCTGTATCTGGCGGCCGCCGCGACTCTGCCGCGGTGATTCGGGGACCCAATGGTCAACCTGACGGTTGCATGATCAAACCCGCCGCGATTCGACCGAACGCTGTGGTTGAAGGGTTGCAGGGCGGGTACGGCCCTGTGGGTGGAATTCACCCCGGGCGAATTTCAATACACGCGCGCAGGTTGGGCTGAGGCACGAAGCCCAACGCCGGATCGCCGATCGTTGGGCTTCGCTGCGCCCAGCCAAACCTGCATTGATGCAATACAGAATCGGGCAACACTCGACAGGAGCGGCCTCTGTCCGGGAATCTGCTTCGCCACAGCGATTCGCGGGCATGTCAGGCCATTATGTCAAGACTCAATTGTTGGCGGTCTATCCCTGGCGCGCCCCCTGACGATGACGACCTGATCCAACGGCACGCTGTGCTTGCTCTACTGCCCCCGAGAGGCGCAGGAATCCCGCCGGCCTAGGCCTTGTCGAGCTTCTCCTTCAAGCGCTCGCACAGGGTGCTCAATACCTTGATCCGCGCATGACGCTTGTCGTTGCCTTCGACCAGCGTCCAGGGCGCGTTGAGTGTGCTGGTGTACTGCACCATGTCGTGTACGGCCAGTTCGTAGTCCTCCCACTTCTCGCGGTTGCGCCAGTCCTCCTCGGTCAGTTTCCAGCGCTTGTAGGGTATCTGTTCGCGGGCCTTGAAGCGTGCGAGCTGTTCGTCCTTGGTGATGTGCACCCAGTACTTGAGCAGCACAATGCCGTGTTCGACCAGTTGCTCCTCGAAGTCGTTGATCTCGGCATAGGCGCGCCGCCACGCCTCCTCGCCGGCATAACCCTCGACGCGCTCGACCAGCACCCGGCCGTACCAGCTCCGGTCATAGATGGTCAGACGCCCGGAGCGGGACAGGTGCCGCCAGAAGCGCCACAGATGATGGTGCGCACGCTCTTCGTCGGTCGGCGCGGAGAACGGCAGCACCTGGTAGTTGCGCGCATCCAGGGGCGCGGTGATGCGGCGGATGTTGCCGCCCTTGCCCGCCGCATCCGGGCCTTCGAACACCAGGATGGTCGAGACCTTGCTGGTCAGCGCGGTGCGGCACAGCAGGTTGAGTCTGGCCTGATATTCCTTGAGCTGGCGTTGGTACGCCTCCTTGCCGAGCGACTTCGACATGTCGAGGCTGCTCAACATCAGCCTGGGCGACGGCGCGGCGCGCAACGCCGCCGCATCCCCTGCCGGCGACTCCGCGGTCACGACGATACCGGCGGAAGCGGCGCGCCGCTGTTCGCCGGCTTCACGCCGCCAGCGGTTGTCGTCGAGACGCGTGCGCACGGCATCGCGGATGATGCCGCCCACGGTCAGGCTGCGGAAGTTGAAATTCTCGCCCTCGATGATGTTCCAGGGCGCGCGGCCGGTGCTGGTGCGCATGATGGTGCGTTCGGCCGCCTCGATGAACTGGTCGTACATGCCCCAGTGCTTCCAGTCGCGCTCGGTCACGCGCCAGCGCGTCAGCGCATCCTTCTCCAGCGATTTCAGCCGTCGCTTCTGCGCCGCCTTGCTGAGGTGCATCCAGAATTTGAGAATCACCGCGCCGTCCTCGGCCAGCGCGTTCTCGAAGGCGACGATGCGGTCGAGACTGTCGACGAACGCGGGAATATCCACGGCACCGTTGACCCGGTCCAGCACCGGACGCGAATACCAGGAACTCAGAAACAGGCCGATCTGGCCGCGCGGCGGAAGGTCGCGCCAGAAGCGCCAGTACTCCGGGCGTTCGCGCTCCTCGTCGGACGGCTCCTTGTATGCGCGGGTCTTGATCCAGCGCGGGTCCATCCACGCGTTGAGCAGATTGATGGTCTGCCCCTTGCCGGCGCCGTCCACGCCCGCAAACAGGACGATGAGCGGGAACTCGCCGTCGACACTCAGATCGCGCTGAACCTCGAGCAGCTCCTGGCGGAGCAGGGGTTCGCGTTCTTTGTATTCGCTTTTCGCGATTCTGGAACCCAGTTCCGCTGCTTCGAACATCTCGTCCCCCCCGGGCGGGCAAGTATCTGGAACCTGTCTGATCCGCGACGCGCGACTCGAGCGCGGCTGCCACGCCGGGGCAAGCCCCTGGGCTAGTGTAGCAACGGACAGTCGGATGCCGGAAGAGACGATCGTCTGCAAGACATTGCGGCCGCCGGCGGTGAGCGCGGAATTGCCCGAAAATATCCGGTGAACCCGGGGTTAGGTACGGCGCTCCAGTCCGCGCGCGCGCCCGGCGCGCACCGCCGCCGCGGTGACGAGCATCGCGACGACCGCGCCGCTGAAGGCCAGGAACATGTCCTCCTGCGAGTCCCACTCATCGCCCTGTGTGCCGAGATAGGCCACGCCGAGTTCGGGACTGACGATCATGGCGACCACGCCTTCCATGACTTCGTAAAAGCCGCTGAACGCCAGCACCAGGGCGACGGTCATGAAATAGGACCAGCCCCGCCGCACGCCGGTCACACGAAGCTGCCACTCGCGCAACGGGTATGCCAGCAGCAGACCGAAACAGAAGTGCACGATGCGGTCGTAGTGATTGCGCGCCAGGCCCAGCGCGTCCTGCAGCCAGAACCCGAACGGCACTTCGGCATAGGTGTAGTGCGCCCCCACCAGATGCAGGCTCATGAAGATGGTGAACAGCAGATACGAGCGGGTGGAGAAGGTAAAGCGGCGGTAGGTGGCCAGCAGCAGCCCACCGTAGACAAACACCAGCAGGTTTTCCAGAAACCAGTCGCGGCGGCTGACCGGTTCGACCGCGGTGACGACCCACAGCAGCACCAGCCAGATCGACATGGCCAGGACGGGGCCTTGCCTCGAATGCACTTGATCGGTCAATTGCACCTCTCGTGAGACGTTGCGGGAAACCGGCTGCGACCGCGGGCTCCAGGCAAACGGGCATGATATCACCGGCGGCGTGACGCCGTCGCCAGGGCGACCGTGATGTCCTTGAGCCCCACCCGCCGATTGCGCTGGAGTTCGCCAGCGCGGTCGCGGACGAAACACCGGCTGCCGCCGGCGACTTCGGTCCTTCACCAGTGGATTCGATGAGGTATCCGGCATCCTCTCGAATGTCTTTTCGCGACC